>JBGSSA010000202.1:0-6028 GCA_041737295.1 Bacteroidales bacterium
AGCTCATTTTAGTTGATTGTTGATTGTTGTTGGTTGATAGTTGATGGATACTCGATACTTGATATTGGAGATTTGATGATTTGATGATTTGTCGATTGGCTGACGCGGCTGACTGCATGACTGCATGACTGCATGACTGCAGAACTGCATGACTGCATGACTGTCCCAAAGGGATGCCTTCGGCACGCAGATTAGAGTGATCCAAATCCGGAAATTTTAATCGAATGCAATGAGATTCTCTGCGCCCTCAATCAAGCCTGGTAAACAAAACTTCCTGACCTCTGCGGTTAAATTTTTGGATACCCTTTAAGGAGAGAACTGCAAAACCGCATAACTTCAAAACAATTTTATGACATTTATCACTTTTAGTTTCCGTTTTTAACTTTTATATGATTTTTTGCATATATTTGCAATCAAATAAGACAACGCCATGAACAATTTATCGAATAAAGTTTACTTCTTCTTTTACTTTTATTTTTGGAAAACCTGAAGGGACTTTATTTGTATAATAGTTTGATATTATATCAAAAGGGTCCCCTGAAAAGTGGGACCTTTTTTTTTGACATATGGACAACTAATTATTCTCAACAATGGAACAAACTCGGAATACCGCCGGAAATACAAAACGAATAGCCATCCAGGGTGGATATGGTGCTTTTCATGAAATTGCTGCCAATCGTTATTTTGAAAATGAAGACATTGAGATTGTCCCCAGGAATACCTTCAAGGATCTTTTCAAAGCCCTGAAACAGGGCCAGGTGGATTTCGGGATCACTGCCATTGAAAACTCGATTGCCGGAAGCATCCTTCCCAACTATACGCTCCTGCTTGAATCAAAACTGAGTATTGTCGGTGAGATCTACCTGCGCATTAAGCAAAACCTGGTGGCAATGCCGGGGCAAACGATAAAGGATATTAAAGAGGTACGCTCCCACCCCATGGCCATTCTGCAATGCCAGCGTTTTTTCGACGACCATCCGCGCATAATGCTTATCGACAGCATGGATACTGCCCTTTCAGCCAAGGATATAGCGGATAACAAGACCTTGGGAGCCGGTGCGATCTCATCCTCGCAGGCTGCCAAAAAATACAACCTTGAAATCATCGCAGAAGGGATTGAAACCCACAAGATGAATTACACCAGGTTTCTGATCCTTAAGGGTAAGAACGGCGTCAGCGAGGTGACACCGGATATTAACAAGGCTTCCATGACTTTTGCCCTGGCTCATAAAATCGGCGGACTGTCAAAGGTGCTGTCTATCCTTTCATTTTATGACATCAACCTGGCAAAGGTCCAATCCATGCCAATCGTGGGCAAGGATTGGGAATACCAGTTTTTCATCGACATTGAAATCGACAATTATACTCACTATAAACAGGCCATTGAAGCGGTCAAACCTTTCACACGCGATCTGCAAATAATGGGTGAATATTCAAAAGGTAAATCAATATTGGAATAATTATGAAAATAGAACTAAAATTAGATAAGTTCGAATTCAAAGGCGTGCCCACCACGAAGCCTTTGATGATGGCCGGTCCCTGCAGCGCCGAAACAGAAGAGCAGGTGATGGACACAGCACGCCAGCTGAAGGGCTACGGCATTCAGATTTTCAGGGCGGGCCTCTGGAAACCGCGTACCCGTCCCGACGCTTTTGAAGGTGTGGGCAAAGAAGGCCTTCCCTGGCTGCAGAAAGTAAAGCAGGAACTGGGAATGTATACTGCCACGGAGGTGGCCAATGTAAAACATGTATATGATTCCCTGAAGGCAGGGATCGATATCATCTGGCTCGGTGCCAGGACAACCGCCAATCCTTTTGCCGTGCAGGAAATCGCTGATTCCCTGAAAGGGGTTGATGTTCCGGTTTTGATCAAGAATCCGATAAATCCGGACCTGGATCTGTGGATCGGTGCCTTCGAACGATTGAACAGGGCAGGCATCACCAAACTGGCAGCAATACACAGGGGATTTTCGACATACAGCAAAACAATGTACCGCAATAATCCGCAATGGGAAATTCCAATTGAACTGAAAAGGCTTATTCCGGCATTGCCAATCCTCACTGATCCCAGCCATATCTGCGGAAGCCGCGAATTGCTTTTCGAGATCTCGCAGCGGTCTATGGACCTTGACTTCGACGGGCTTATCGTTGAAACACATTGCAATCCCGACAAGGCCCTGAGTGATTCACAACAGCAGCTAACACCCGAAAACCTCAACAAGCTGATCAAGCGGCTCATCCTCCGTCACCCCGACATCGGCACCAATAATGCCCTTGTAGCATCTCTTGAGGACCTGCGGCATGAAATTGACAAATACGACGATAAGATCATGGAGATCTTCGACTACCGTATGGCAGTTGCCCGGAAAATCGGTGAATATAAAAAGCAGAATAATATTACAATCCTCCAGACAAGCCGCTGGGACGAGCTGCTCCGCAACCGCATTGAACAGGCTGCCAAAAAAGGACTGAGCGAGGAATTCGTTATCAAGGTATTCCGTGCCATTCACGAAGAATCGATTAATCATCAGACGAAGGTAATGAATTAGGCTACTAGGCTACTAGGCTACCAGGCTACCAGGTGGGCGATGACCCCCGCTGGCGGGGGTCAGGGGGTGGACGGGGCAAAGTCATAGAATATCATTAAGAAAGTATATACTTTTAACAATACAATGCAAACCATCACAATCCATACAGACTCAAAAACCTCACAGATACTTATCGGTGAGAAGCTGGGAAACCTGGGCCGCTACATTCCCCCGGGCAAGGTCATCCTTATCACTGATGATAATGTCCTGAAATTGTATGGTGCTTCTTTTCCTGATCATCCGGTAATATCAATAGGAATGGGGGAACAAAACAAGACTCTCGAAACCCTTCAGCTGATTTTTGACAAGCTTGTTGAATTCGAGGCCGACCGGTCGACTTTCATCGTGGGAATCGGCGGGGGTATTGTTTGTGACGTTTGCGGATTTGCGGCTTCGATATACATGCGCGGACTCCGGTTCGGCTTTGTTTCAACCACCCTGCTTTCGCAGGTGGATGCCAGTGTCGGTGGAAAGAACGGGGTCAATTTCAGGGGCTATAAAAACATGCTCGGGGTGTTCAACCAGCCTGAATTCGTGATTTGCGATATTTCCATGCTCAAAACGCTGGATGACCGCGAACTGAGAGCCGGTTTTTCCGAGATCATCAAAGCTGCAGCCATCCAGGATGCCGGGTTGTTTGCATATCTCGAAGATCATTATGCGGATGCCCTGGAACAAAACCCTGGTGTAATCGAAAAACTGATCCATGATTCAGTATCTATAAAGGCAACTGTTGTCGAGGCCGATGAACGGGAAAAAGGAGAACGCAAAAAACTGAATTTTGGTCATACATTTGCCCATGCGTTGGAACACATGACGGGCATGCTTCATGGGGAAGCCGTTTCAATCGGGATGGTCCTTGCCACATCCCTGTCGGTAAAGCTGGGCTTTATTTCCCATCCTGAATCATTACGGATATCAGGCCTGATCGGTCATTTTGGCCTTCCTGATACGTCAACTGCTGATCTTCGGCTAATTATCAAAGCAATGAAAAAGGACAAGAAGAAGGAAGGTGATTTTATGCACCTGATCCTTCTGAATAAGATCGGGAATGCCCTGATCCATAAAATACAATTTGAACAACTTGAAAACCTGGTGTATGATTTGCGTTAGCCTGGCTGAAAAAGATCCGAAAGTTTGCCTTGAGATACTTGAAAAAATTGAAATGGCAGAAATACGCATCGACCTTACTGAATCGTCAGATGAAGATCTCAAAAAAATATTTTCATCCCGGAAAAAACTGATTGCCACCTGCAGACCTGGCAAATATTCCCAGCCGGAAAGAATCCATAAATTAAAGCTGGCTATTGAATCAGGCGCCACATTCGTCGACATAGAATATGAAGCGGATGGTGATTTCAGAAACACATTGATTGAATTCGCACATTTACGGCAGTGTGATGTGATCATTTCCTATCACAATTATGAAAAAACGCCTGAGCTTGACGAGCTCGAACAGATCATGCACAATTGTTACGAACAGGGAGCTGATATGGCAAAAATTGCCACCCTGATAAAGGTGAACAGGGATAATTCCAAAATACTGTCGCTATACAAGGCTCCGGGTCGCCTGGTAGCAATTGGCATGGGAGAGCTGGGCAAGATCAGCCGTATTGTTGCCCCTTTCCTGGGTGCGGAATTTACCTATGCATCCCTGACGGATGATAATACCACCGCTCCCGGCCAGATCAGTTATAAAAAACTGAACAAATATATCCTTGAGATAATGCAAATCTGATACTATGAATTCATTTGGTAAAATCTTCCGAATCAGCGTATTTGGCGAATCGCATGGAACAAGTGTTGGAGTAATTATTGATGGTTGCCCGGCGGGATTGCCGCTTGTTTTTTCCGACTTTGAAGCGGATTTCAACCGTCGCCGGAGCGGTGCCAAGGGCACCACTCCAAGAAAAGAAGCCGACATTCCCCGTATTATGAGCGGTGTTTTCAATGATCACACTACCGGTGCCCCGTTGACAATCTTTTTCGAAAACACAAATACCCGTTCACGTGATTATGCCGCGTTGCATGATACCCCTCGTCCCGGCCATGCTGATTTTGTTGCCGGCAAAAAATTCGGCGGATATGAAGATTACCGCGGCGGTGGTCATTTTTCGGGAAGGCTTACACTGGCCCTTGTAGCCGCCGGGGTGATTGCAAAAAAACTCATCGGACCTGTGGATATTGACGCCCAACTGCTTGAAGTTGGCGGAAAAACAAATATCGAAGACGCTATTGACCAGGCAGTTGAAAAACAGGATAGCCTGGGAGGAATTGTTGAATGCAGGGCCACACATATGCCGGTTGGATTGGGAGAACCCTTTTTTGATTCCGTGGAATCTGTACTCAGCCATATGCTGTTTTCAATTCCAGCTATCAAGGGGGTGGAATTCGGCTCAGGTTTCGCGGCAGCGAAAATGTGGGGAAGCGAACACAACGATAAATTTGTATCGGTCGATGGAAAGACCTCCACCAATTACGCAGGCGGGATAAACGGCGGGATCAGCAATGGCAATGACCTGGTGGTAAGGGTCGCGGTGAAGCCTACATCGAGCACGCACCAGAAACAAAGAACAATCAACACGAAAACAGGTGAGATGATCGACCTGGAGATCGAGGGCCGTCACGACACCTGCATCGCATTACGTGTTCCGGTGGTCGTGGAAGCCGCTACTGCCATCGTGCTGGCGGATTTTATGATTCAGGAGGGCTTAATTGGAAGAAGGCTGTAGGAACCGGTATTCGGTAATCGGTGATCGGTGGTCGGTATTCGGTGATCGAAAATCGGTATTCCGCTATTCAGATATAACAGCCTTTAGCCTTCAGCCTTCAGCCTAAAAGCCACATTTAAAAACAAAACACAATATTAATACGTACTAACACCTTTAATAAATCTTCCTCACCAATGAAAATTCTCGTAATAGGCGCCGGCAAAATGGGATCATGGCTAATCGAATCATTATGCCTCGATTATGAAGTGGCCGCCTATGACAATGATCTCACCCGACTCAAATACTTTTTCAATACGGTTAAACTGGTTTCTCCCGAAGAGATCAGAGAATTTGATCCCGACATGGTGATCAACGCTGTGAGCCTCGAGATAACCGTTCCCGTATTCTGTGAGATCATTCCCTTTCTGAGGAAGGATTGCATCCTGGCTGACATCACTTCCGTGAAAAACGGGCTGCAGAAGTTTTACCCCGGGTCGGGTTTTCGCTTTGTTTCCACCCATCCCATGTTCGGACCCACCTTTGCCAACATCAAGGATCTTACCGGGCAGAGTGCCATTATTATCGGGGAATCAGATGAAGAAGGAAAAGCCTTTTTCAGGAAATTTTACGGTTCTTTCCACCTCAACATATTTGAATATTCGTTTACCGAACATGACCAGACGATCGCGTATTCCCTGGCCATACCGTTTGCCTCCACGATGGTTTTTGC
>JBGSSA010000206.1:0-10076 GCA_041737295.1 Bacteroidales bacterium
GGAATTCCCGATATATTTCAAGGCAGATTATTCTGTAACTTCATTGGATTTCCAACTCAAGTTCAATGGAGAAAAGATGGCGTTTGATACCATCAATAACCAGGCTAATTATATGGAACCAACATTTTTCTATAATCCTGAAGACAGTATCCTTCGTTTTACTTCTTATAGTCTTTCATCATACGAGGCTGATCAGAACCTCATTTATATCAGTTTTGATGTGACTGACCAGGATATTTCGGCCGGTGATTTTGAAGTTCCCAAGGCATGGCTCAATGGTGACAGGGTATCTGCCTCCATTACAGAATACCTGCCCACAGCTTTGCCTGAGAATAAATCCGTATATGAGGTTGAGTTTTATCCGAATCCGGCTAATGATTATATCCATGTTGAAATTTCAGAGGATGCCACGCTTGAAATAATCGATCTGAATGGCAGGGTTGTAAGTGAAACAAACCGGCTGAATGCCCGCCAGAAACAACTGATCAATGTTGAGTCGCTATCAAATGGTATATATATATTGAATTTCAAAACAAAAGATACTTATGTGATGAAAAAGCTTGTAATTAATAAATAGTATATAGACTGTTTTATGATGTAATAGACCCCGGCCACAAACCGGGGTTTATTAAGTTAATGTAAAGTAATCTGCAGAAGAATTAAAGCAAAGTTAACCTGGTGTTTACAGCCCATCTCCTCAATTGGCTAATTTTGCCTTTGATTAAAAATGACTATGATTTGGATTACAAATTTGAAAATTAAGAGATATTTTGTAACAGCAGTTTGGCTGATAATATCTCTGTCCGGAGTTAATCTGTCAGCCCAGAATAAGGACGCTGATTCACTTGCTAAAGATCACTTTGCCGGGTTGGAAGGAATCATTGTGGAACCCTATTATATTCATTCGGGTCATGCCTGCAATGAAGATACCTTGCAATCCCTTACCCCGGGTTTTGTCACCTACCGGGTTTTTGTCGATATGGCCCCCGGGTACAGATTACAGGCAATTTTTGGTATTGAAAGGCATCCGTTAATAATTAAAACAACAACCACATTTTATAATCATATCACACATGGTTCAAAGGCTGGTATTGATATTGCTGACGATGATCTTAATAAATGCAATGTGGCATTTGATACATGGATGACCCTTGGCGCCGCATCCAAAAAAAACATGGGAGTGCTTAGGGAAGAAGATACGGACGGGTCGGTTCTCCTTTATGATGCACTTGAAAAACAAGATGGCATGGTGGGGTCGGACAGCATTCAACCGATTAAATACTTTGTAAAAGACTACACATTCAATAATGATGCAGGTACAGCGGTCTATATGATGAAAGATGGCGTCTTTGCCGTATACAAAGGTGTAACCGGATTATCGGAAGAAAATTACGTGCTCATATCCCAAATAACCACGGATGGCGCCATTTCATTAACCATGAATGTTCAGATTATTTCACCTGAGGGCAACGTGATAAAATATGTCGCTGAAAATCCAACGGGAAATGAAATACAACGCGATGAACTTAAAATTTACCAACTTAAACTAAACGACTATGGCATCCACTATTTACCAAGCCAGGACTTTTCAAGGAATTAATTTATACAGGCACTATTTGTTGGGTATAATTCTCTTTTTGCTGCTTTCCATCACTGCTTCTGCACAAATCGGGCTTGAGGAAATCATTGTGGAAAAAATACCTGTTTCAGATGAAGCGAGAGGTGATGATCCGGGAATTCCAGTGGGTGCTTATGCCTACAGAGTATTTGTTGAAATGGATACAGCCTATGAATTGCAGGCCATTTATTCCCTTGAAAACCATGAGATTATTATAGAAACATCGACCCAGTTTTATAATAATGCTGATTTTGGAGCTACGAGTGGCGGAGATATCCTTAACGCTCTATTAGAAAGTTTCCCTTCATTGGCATTTGATTCATATATTACCATAAATGCGGCTACCAACAATATGCTTGGGGTATTGAATTCCGAGGATACTTTTGATGGAACTACTGATGGCATGGTATTGGGATCATCTTTGCCTTTGCAGAGTCTGGGAGCGAACTTCGATGTCCCCTTCGGAACTGAATCCTATTCGGGCAGATTTTCAACTTTTTCCGGTATTTACAGTGTAATTGGTGGTGAGTCCGGACCTACGCCAACCAATAAGGTATTGATTGGACAATTTACTACTGATGGTGAATTCTCTTTTGAACTGAATGTGCAAATCAGGAAAAAAGGAACTACTGAATATGAACAATATGTAGCACGGGATCCGCAAGGACAGGAAATACTTTTTGAAGCCTTAACCTATCCGGGCAACCTTATGTCACCCACAGTTACCCTTACGTCACCGGAATCAGGAGCCACCTTTATGACAAGTGTGAATATAACAATTGCAGCAGATGCCTCAGATACAGATGGTTCAGTAGACCTGGTTGAATTCTTCGCTGATGAATTGAAACTGGGCGAAGACAACACTTCTCCGTATCAATGGAACTGGATTGCCGATGCACCCGGGTCATTCGACATATATGCTGTTGTAACGGATAATGACGGATTGCATGCCACTTCGGATGTTATCACCATCACTGTTGACGAACCTACAGGTTTCAGGAACCCTGACAGTGACAGGTCAATCTCCGTATTTCCCAATCCGGCTAAAAACATAATAACCATTGAATTTTCCGGGATGCCGAATCATGCCACATTTCAGGCGGAAGTGATGAGCGTGCAGGGAATATCCTATTTAAAACAGGAAATATATATATCAGACAATACATATTCAACCACAATAGATCTTTCATCTCTGCCAGAGGGTATTTACTTTATCAGGCTGGTGGATGAAAATGAACATGCCCTGTATAAGAAGATTATAAAGAATTAAGGTTTGTGAATCAGTTTTTTTTCTAGACCAATTTTGACTTTTGGAACTTCAACTTCACATTCAGCTTGACTTCGATGGCTCTTAGTCAATCTGAATGTGGTTGAGGCCAGATTGCTTAACCAAAAAAACCTTTATTTTATTTTACAATTTCAACAGAATCCGGCAGATGAAGAAACTGATATCACTATATATTTTAGGATGGTTAATATTGATTTCCTCTTATGGTCAGGGTACAATCCGGGGTAAAATAACCGACGAAAATGGGGAACCTTTAACCGGCGCAACAATTTCACTAAAAGCCAAACCTACAACAGGCACAATTACGGACTATGATGGCAAGTTTTCAATTAAACTGGCTGATACTGCCAGGCAAACCCTGGTTATTTCATTTATCAGTTATCAAACCATTGAAGATGAGGTGGGTGCAAAGAAAAACGAGATTCTCATCAGGAACTATACCCTGGTTCCTGCATCCACAACCCTGGAGGATGTAATAGTAACCGCCAAGCAGAACCGCGCCAGCGAGATTTATATGGAATTGATCAAAACAAAATCAGCCATAAGTTTAGACTACATTTCATCAGAAACCATTAAAAAAACGGGTGATTCAAGAGTGGATGATGCCATAAAAAGAATTACCGGGGTTTCCACCGTGGGTAGTTTTATTACAGTCAGGGGCATTGGCGACAGGTACGTAAAAACAACATTGAACGGATCCCGGATACCTACACTGGATCCGTTTACGAATAACATCAGGCTCGATATTTTTCCAACCAACCTTGTTGACAATATTGTTATAACAAAAACATCAACTGCAAATATTCCATCAGACTGGTCAGGTGCATTTTTGTCTATTGAAACCAAAGATTACCCTGAGAAGTTATCTGTAAGTATAAGTACAACTTTTGGCTATAATACCCAGTCGACATTCCGAGAAGTTGTTTCCTCCCAGCATGGTCCGACAGATTGGCTGGGTTTCGATAATAAATTCCGGGATATAGACCATTTGACCGAAGCAGAATATCCACTTTATACAAATCCTTCTTATTATGATGAATTTGAGGCGATTGATGCGCTTCAAAACGCAGGACTTATCGAGTATTTATCCACATTTGGCTTTGATCAGAACAATGCAAATACCAATCAGACATTCTATCGTTTGGGACTGGTAAAACTGGGTTTGTTGTCTCCGGGCCATATCAGTAATGAAAATGAAGTCGCATTGGCGTCTGCCCAATATAATACATTATTTGATGAAGAAACATTTGAATATATAAACTCAGATGTGGTTGATTTTTCCAAATCATTGCCAAACAATTGGGCTACCACCAAACAAAGGGCACCCATCGATTTCAGCCAGGAATTCAGCATTGGCAATCAATTGGAGTTGTTTAAAAGACCCCTTGGTTATTTATTTGGCTTCCGGTATGGCAGCACAAACCGTTATGATCCAAATGCCTCCGGTATACCCAATGTGTTTCAGGGGACTATTCCCGGCGAGCCGGCTAAAGATGCCTGGTATGAGGAGCAAGCCACAACAGAGGTAAGGGCCTGGAGCGCTTTATTAAGTCTGGCATATCTGGTCAATCCGAATCACAATATTTCCTTACTTTTTATGCCCAATGTGTTGGGCAGTAATGAAGTGAGATTCACGAATAAGCATAGTGAAGAAAATGCCAGCAATCCTGAAATAAAGGCTGAGATCTCGGAACAGCAGAAGTATGAAGAAAGAAGACAATTTATATACCAAATTCGAAGCGAACATTTCATACCTGGCCCAAAATTAAGGATCCTTTTTAATGCTTCTTATACAAATGGTAAGAGTAACTCCCCTGATTTTAAGAACGTTGGATACCTGGTTGGCACTAATAACGATCTTTCTTTCCCACAAAGCTATCGCCCGGACAGATATTTCAGATACCTCGAAGAGAAGCTGTTGGACAGCTATATTTCGTTTGAATTGCCCTTCTTTGAAAAACCGGGTTTGGCAAGAAAAATAAGTTTCGGGGCTGCTTATCAGCATAATGACCGCACAAATAGTCAATACCTGTACAGGATGGTGGGAGCTGAAGGGATGGTGGTAAATAATGATCTGACCCAACATTTTGATCTGGAATATTTTAACATTGAAGATGGTTATTTGCGACGTTACTATATAAGGCCTGAAAATCCTGTAGATTTTGGATTTGGATATTCTAAAATTGCGGCAGGATATGGTATGCTTGATTACAGCCTTAATAAGAGGATCAGGATCTCTTCAGGCCTGAGGGTGGAAAAAACCAATATGATGGCTGATGTACAAGAGTTTTATAATATGGGTTTGCCTCCCGATGACAGTATACGGATTGCCTACAGTTCTTTTTCCACCGGGGATGGGGGAATTAATGTGCCATCCCTGAATGCCTCTGAAATGGACCTTGTCCATTATTTACCCAGTTTGAATCTGGTTTTTAAGCTCAGGGAAAATGACCTTGCTCCGGTTAATATGCGGTTAAGTTATGGCCGTACAATTGCCCGGCCTAGTATCAGGGAGGTAAGCCCCTTTTATATATATGATTACTCTCTGCGGTCATATATTGTAGGAAATCCTGAACTTAATGTAGTCAGTATAAATAATTTCGACTTCAGGTTGGAGTCCTATTTCACAAATGGTGACAATATATCAGCAAGCCTGTTTTTCAAGTCCTTCGAAAATCATATTGAGTTGATACAGGGAAATTATTTTACATGGGAAAATGCTGATGAATCCACTGTAATTGGTATTGAGCTTGAAGGAAAAAAGAAATTGATGGATAACTTGGATTTTAGAGCCAACATTACCCTTGTTGATTCCCGTACCAGGGCTAAATCAAACGATGTTTATACTGAAGAATTCCACCCCATGTTCGGACAGGCTCCATATGTCTTCAATGCCATTTTAGGATATACCAGTGATCAAATTGGTTTCTCAGCAACAGCAAGTTATAATGTACAGGGCCCTAAACTGATAGCACTCTTGGAGGCGGGATTGCCAGATGTTTATGAATTACCGAGGCACCTGGTTGATATAAAGATTACCAAGGACCTTGGGAAATATTTTAACTTGAGCCTAAAAATCAGGAACTTGCTTAATTCACCAATCAAGCGGTCCTATAATTATAATGACTGGGTCTGGAACTATCAAAAATACTCAACCGGCACAGATATCAGCCTCGGGCTCTCATATAACTTATAACCTTTTTGCAAAGTGTCATGAAGATATTAGCTATTCTCATTATTCTGATTGCGATCATGCTGCCAACTGCAGTCTATGCTCAAATCGAAAACGTACAGGTTGAAGTATACTATATTTCAGATGCGTCTGATGCGACAGATACCCTAGGTGGAGGACTGGAAGAGGGATCTGTGACTTACAGGATATTCATTGATCTAAGCGAAGGATGCAAACTTATGAAAATATATGGCGATGAAAACCATCCTATTCGAATTGAAAGCACTACCGGATTTTTTAACAATACGCTTAGAGGCAGGAGCTTTGGGTTTGAGTTGCCAAACAATAACCTGAAAAATAATACAATGGCACTTGATTCATGGCTTACCATCGGATATGCCACAAACAAGCACATGGGAATACCTAAAGAAGTTGATCCGGATACCAGTATAGTCGGAGGAATCCGTAACGATGGCGGCAGCGCCAAAATTCCCGGCGGTCTGCTTGTTAATAGCAACCCGGGGGCTGGTAAATCCCTCACTATTTCTGACGGATTGCTGCAAAGTTCATCTCCTTTTCCTGAATTTGAAGACTTTGGTATTGTTGATGTTTTTACAGGCCTGGACACTACGATTTTCGGAAACAGCCATAACCATGGCATATTCTCCAGTTCAAATATGAGACTGCAGGCTAATCCGGGCTTGAATGGTGCAGGTGAAGACAATAAGATATTGATTGCACAACTTACCACCACAGGTGAGCTTTCCTTTAATCTGAATGTGGAAGTTTTTGTACCCGATGAAGAAGGCGGTAAAATTTTGAAATTTGTGTCTGGTGATACCTTATTGGATGATCTTACGATTTACAGCAATTGGCTTTCATTTCCGGCAACCTGTGGATGTACTGACCCTGATTATGCTGAATTCAATAAGGATGTTACCTGCGATGACGGTTCCTGTGCAACACCTGTAGTATTTGGTTGCACTGACCCCTCGGCCTGCAATTTTAATCCGGATGCAAACACGAATTTACCGGAATTGTGCTGTTATGACAGCAAGTGTGCACTGGATCTTAATATAGTGTGCCCGGGAGTGGTGTTTGGTTGTACAGATCCGAATGCCTATAATTTTAAACCCGGCGCCAACAGGACATCAAAAATTGATACTTGCTGCTATGTTGCCGGATGCAGAAATCCGCTGTATCTTGAGTATAACCCCCTGGCATGTTTTGATGACGGTAGTTACTGCAGGTTTTTAATTGTGACAGGCTGCATGAATAAAGATGCCTGTAACTTTAATCCATTTGCCAACCGGCATGAGGAGGACAGTTGTATTTACACAGGTGAATCATGTACCAATAAGTCTTCCTTATATTCCAATAGCTCTCAGGGTCTTTTTATTGAAAATGCTGGTAATCCGGATCATGTTACTGAATCACTGATGCTCTATCCCAATCCGGTAAATAATATTCTATCCTATGTTATTGAGGTCCAAACGGAGTCGGTTGTTTACTGTGAAATCATAGATATGAACGGAAAGTTCATATACGCGGAATTCCCACATTCCATAAACTTTCCATATGCCGGATCATTGGATATGTCCAAACATCAGCCGGGAACTTACATGTTCAGATTGCATATCAATGACCGCATCATATCAAAGGTTTTACTGAAGTATTAATTATGATTAGCAATTCCATATAAAATGAAAAGTCTGAAAAATATTATTCTGCTTCTGTGCATGGTGGGTATCCTTATGGCATGCGAAAAGGAAAAGGAAGAGACTGTCAGGATCAGTGCCGAACTTCCTGAGACTATTCAGGTGGGAATACCTGATACCCTGTTGTTTACAATTACTTCTGATGCCAATTTAAATATGATTTACGTAGAGGAGGAGGATAAAAATTATTTAACTCTCGATTGGAGAGCTATAGGCAAAAGTACAAGACATTTTAAGCTTAATCTCATTTATAACCCGAAATCTGCGGGCATAAAAAATATGGAATTACGGGCAAGTGATGGACGATATACAGCAAACTTCCCTTTCACAGTAAACGTAATCGAATGATGGATTGTAATTGCATTTGTTGATTCAGCGCGATTCAAAGCAGGTTTATTGGGCAAATAAAGCTATTCCTTAAATTTATACCCTACCCCTTTGATGGTTACAATATGACTGCTGCCGATTTTTCCCCGCAGTTTTCTGATATGCACATCGATCGTCCTGCCACCTACAACTACATCATCACCCCATACCTGGCTGAAAATACGGTCCCGGGTAAAGACTTTATCAGGCTTGGAAGACAATAACACCAGCAATTCAAATTCTTTTTTAGGTAAAACCATCTCACTACCTGCCTTTATTACTATGTATTTTTCCCGGTCAATTTCAAGGTTTCCGATCCTAAGCCTTGTATCTAACGTTTCATTGACTACTTCGTAAGTAGATTCATTGAACCTCTTTAGTAAAGCCTTAATTCGGTTTGACAGGACTTTTAGCTTTATGGGTTTGGCAATATAGTCATCAGCACCTGCTTTGAATCCGGCTATCTGGGAATAATCCTCCGAACGGGCAGTGAGGAATGCGATGACTGAGTTTTTAAGAGTGTCGATGGAACGGATTTGTTCACATGCTTCTATTCCATCCATTACGGGCATCATCACATCCATAAGGATTAAATGAGGCCGGTGCTTTTTGGCCATTTCAATTGCTTCCAGACCGTTAAGTGATGTAAATACTTCATAACCTTCCCGGATTAGATTATAGGAAAGAAAATCCAGTATATCAGGCTCATCATCAGCAAGAAGGATCTTGAATTTGGGGTTAATCATAGGTGAATAATTTTTCAATGCAATTTACCAATAAAATCCAGAGTATCAACACTTCCAATTCCGATCGTAAATTGTAAAATACTGTATATCTGTAATATACATTTTATTGTAACATAAAATTCACCTATACTTAATATTCTCATAATGTCTTAAAAACCGAATGAAAAAAAAGAGGATTTGAAGTTATATCCTGAAGCCTGTTTTTATAGCCTGAAGATCAGATAATCAATCAGTTCACTACAATTCAGGTATCGAAGCCGAAGGTATAGGAATCCGGGACTCCGATGATTCTTACCAGGTCCCAAAGCATTAAATTAGCGATGATTTTCAAGTTTCAGACAAACAAGTTCTAAGTTTTTGCTGATTTTGGCACTTTTGTTATTTTGGCAGTCTTGGCAGTATTAGCAGTTTTTGAAGCTTTTGATGCTTTGGCTGTTTTAAGTGGTACCCCTGAGGATTTTCTTGTCTGTATCGATGCTTTCGCTTTTGCAGTCGGCTTCTTTTCTGCAATAACATGCTCTAAAGACTTTTTATCCAATTTCCGTGCTTTTTTGACTTTTTTGGTTCCTTTTTTCAGGTTTACAACCCCTGCCTTGAGCTCTTTCTTTTTACTCTTTAACGAACTTTTCAGGTTCTTCACATCTTTTTGTAGACCTAAAGTTTTCTCAAGATTTGTTTTCAGATCCTGGAGTACGGCTTTAGTTTGCACTCCCTTGGATTTGTTCCCTTTTTTGAAAAGGGACTTTATGATTTTTACCAGTGAAGTAATTTTGGTATCAACTGATTTAGTTTTCACTTTAATGGCATTTTAAATTAATGTATAAAAGTAATACATCCCAATTCAAAACGCAATGAAAAAACCGTAATCAATTTACTTATAGAATTTTCCTGCTTTAAAAAACCCTTAGCAGTTGCAACCTGAAGCCTGTTTTATGACCTGTTATAATCTATCATTTCATTATAATACCGGTACTGAAGCTGAAGTTTTGGTACCTCTGTCCTTACCTAATGAAAACAGGAATTCCAGCCCTCCTTCTTTTCTGTTTTTAACGGATATATCCCCATTGTGAAATAGAATGGCATTCTTAACAATTGATAATCCCAGTCCGGTTCCCCCACTTACGCGCTCTCTTCCCTTGTCAACCCTGTAAAACCGTTCAAACAACCG
>JBGSSA010000236.1:0-6129 GCA_041737295.1 Bacteroidales bacterium
AGGGGAATATTCTCTGACCATGCCGATAAACGGATTCAGGGGAGGGATCCAATATCGCTATCTTTACCCCGTATCTGATGGGTTATCTGTTTTTGGCCGGTTGAGCGGTGGTTTTATGCTGACTTCATTAGAAATCACCGAGAGTTTTGAAATATACAATGTAAACAATAACACAAATACGTATAATTTCAAAAGTTCTGCCTTTTTCTTTGAACCTTCTGTAGGACTATCTTTTCCATTATGGAAAAAAATTGCCCTGGAATCCAGCCTGGGTTACCAGTATAATCGGGAAAACAAAATTCATTTGAAGGGCAACAAAAAAGCCTATCTCGAGGATGAATCCGGGGATCCGGTTAAAGCGGATTGGTCGGGTCTCCGTCTGCTGATAGGCATTTTATTTGAGTTAGATTAAAGAATAAAAGCACAAGAAAATCCCACCCTATTCCCCCTGATACACCGTACTGCTCCTCTTGCATGAATAGGCATTGAAAAATCCAACGGCCATGTCAGAAGGAATGATATTGGTGGGTATATTGGCCGAAGGGCCGCTGAACAGGGGTATTTTGGGCTGATATTCCGTAATGAATCCCTGCAGGAAATCCTTATATTCCCCGGTGATTCCTTCCATTTCAAGGGTTACCACGTCTCCTTCCACCAGCCGCTCATCAAGCTTATTGTAATTGAGGTAGTAAACAGTGAAGCCGTCATAGTACTTTCCCTCAAACCCCGTGTTATCCGCAAAATTTGTGCACTCATGTGTACTATCGGTGAGAAGGACGCCGTTTTTATAGGCTTTCAGCAAATAGTAGTTTCTTCCCCCCCCGATTTCAAGGGCGTAAAGATTGATCAGCCACCCTTTGTTATCTCCGAAGATTTCTTCATAATTTACCTGTATCGAATCAATCGGGTTGATATGGGGAATATAAGAACTAGCGGTATATTCTTCCATTGTCCCGTCATCGTTTACATCCACATTGGAGATATTCAGGGTATAGGTTTTACCCGGCACGCCAAAAACGGTGGAGTCGGTTTCATACACTCCGGGTTTGGCATTGTTTTCCACCAGGTTAAAGGTTTCTGAGCCGTCGGTTATACGAACGATCGCGTTAGAAATTACGTTCCCGCGATTTTCATTCAGTGCATCGCCCGACCGGGACAGTTTTACCCTGTGTACTGCTGTGTCAGTATTGATTTCACCGTCTACCACCAGTCTGACATAGGTGCTATCCAGCGGCAGTTGTATTTCTTCCGTACAGGATACTCCCAGGAGAATAAGGAAGAAAAAATATGCTGACAATTTCGTTGTTTTCATAATGATGTTCTAGAATTTAAAGTTGTACGTAACACTTGGGAAGAATACAAAGGGGAGATACCATCTCGTTGCGACTACTTTGGAAGGATCCTTCTCATCCGGTGTAAAATTGATTATCCAGTCGTTATGCCGTCCGTATGCATTGTACACTGAAAAATTCCATTCCCCCTGCCACACTCTGCCCGGTTTTTCTTTTCCCGCGAGGGTATAGGAGAGATCCAGCCGGTGGTAATCCCTCATCCTGTATCCATTCCGGTCTGCATAGATCTTGTTAATTGAATTGCCGAATTCGAAACTTCCAACAGGAGCTGTCATGGGCGATCCCGTGGCATATACCCAGGACACGGCAAACTGGGATCGTTTGGATGCCTCGTAGTTCAGCACAATGTTAATGGAGTGCGGTTTATCATAGGGTGAGTTGTACGTCTTGCCATGATTGATTTCCGGAATTTTCCGTGTAGCCTTCGAAAAGGTATAACTTACCCAGCCGGTGATTTTTCCCTCGTTTTTCCTTACCAGAAATTCAGCACCGTATGCCTGTGCATTTCCTGTCCTGATTTCGCCTTCCATCAACGGGTTCATAAGCAATTCAGCGTGGTCCTTAAAATCAGTGACGTTGTACATTTTCTTGTAGAAAACCTCCACGGATGTTTCAATATAGTTGTCTCTGAAATTCCTGAAATACCCTGCAGAAATCTGATCCGCTTTTTGGGGTTTTATATTCGGACTTGCCGGGAACCACACGTCAAGCGGCATACCGCCATTGGAATTTGAGGCCAGCTGCATATACTGGATGGTTCTCGAATAACTGGCTTTCACCGATGATCTTTCGTTCAACACATAATTCAACCCTAAGCGGGGTTCAAATCCCTGGTAGGTATGATAAATCTCGCCACCCTGGTAGTACATTGTATCGGAAACTTCATACCCGGAGTCGTATTTGTACAATGTGGTCTTACCCATATTCTGGAAGATGGAATACCGCAAACCATACTTCAGGGTAAGATGATCCCCTATCTTTTGCTGATTTGAAATATAAAGGGCATACTCGAGTTCATAATTTTTTGGGAAGGGAACCGTTATCCTGCTTCCTTCGCTCTCCATCCAGGCATCGCAGGGTTTTATATCATGATAAATTACAGCCGCCCCAAATTTTACTTCATTAGTTGGATTTGGAAAGTAATTGAAATCCAGTTTCAGGGTATAATCCAGCAGACCTGAATTCCACACGTAATTGGCACTTGAACCTTCAGACGTCAGGCCGTAATCGTACTTGGCCCTGATCGCGGAAAGATTTGAGAAGAGCTGTTTCGAAAAAAGATGATTCCATCGCAGGGTCACCGTCTGGTTCCCAAAACTAAAATCCGATATCCCCTTTTGTCCGAATTTGTCCCTTCCCAGGTAAGCGGAGAGGTAAAACCTGTTGTTTTCGTTCAGCTGGTGATTAAGTTTCAGGTTCAGGTCATAAAAGTACATCTTGCTGTTCCGCAACCCAGAATCCTTAGAAGCTATAAAGAAAAGATCAGCATAAGACCGGCGGGCAGAAATGAGAAATGAGGTTTTTTCATTGCCAATTGGGCCTTCAACGGTAAGGCGACTGGAGATCAATCCAATGCCCCCTGTTAAGGTTATCCTTTTGTTGTTCCCTTCTTTCATCCTTACATCAAGCACGGAAGAGAGCCTTCCCCCATAGTTGGAAGGGATATCGCCCTTATAGAGTTTTACATCGCGGATGGCATCGTTGTTAAACACCGAAAAGAAGCCCATCAGGTGGGATGCGTTATATACAGTGGCTTCATCAAGTATGACGAGGTTTTGATCGTTTCCCCCACCCCTTACGCTGAAACCCGAGGTGCCTTCACTGGTAGATTGTACACCCGGGAGCATCTGGATGACCTTCACCAGGTCAACCTCACCCATGAGTGCAGGAATTTTCTTGATGGTCATCATGTCGAGTTTTGCCACGCTCATTTCAGCCTTTTTTACGTTGGCATCTACCTTTTCCCCTTTGATCACGACTTCACCGATCGTTTTTTGATCGAGAATCAATTCAATGTTTTCGGAAATATCAGATTTCAGGTCATACGTTTTTTTCTGGGACTGGTAACCGATGAAGCTGTATGAAATGGTATACTCCCCTGCCGGCAAACTCAGGGAATAGAAGCCGTACGCATTGGCCGATGTTCCTGTTCTTGTATTTTCGATGTAAACGGTAGCGCCGATCAGCAATTCACCATCATTGGCATCCTTGATGAAACCGCTGATGGTGTATTTGGTGGCATTCGTTTCCCCGCTTCCATTGGCGGGATACAGCATAGTCAGGCTAAAAATAAGGAGGGCTGGCAGAAGTATTCTCAGATTCATTATCAATCATTTATTAGGGTTGGCATTTGTCTTTGAGATATTGAATAATTACCTATAACGACAGCTAATTCCCCATAAGGTTGCAAAGTCCAAAAATAATATTTGCATATTTCTCTGCAGTTAAGAAATTGTGACGCATATATTACATTCACCCGTTAGAGAGTCCGGAGTATCATAGTCCACCCGGGTCCTCCTTTGGGCAAGAACCAGGTTGAGTGACATCTTTGGATTTACAACCCTCGTGGAAATAGCAATTGGATCAGGGTTGGCTGTGTAATCGGCCTCTTCGCCGTCAGCCTAAATTTCAGCCCTGTAGTAGGCGGGGTATTTATTCAGACTGTTTGTCCCGGATAGTTTGTCGCGTAATTTTCCCCCATTTTTTAAGTACATCATCGGTCCATTCACCATAGGAAGAAGCACGGGGAATCAACATGGAGCATGATTCGTTTTTATCGGAAATTGACCAGGCGATCCAGCTGATTTTGCGATCTTCCATCCAGTTGATGTACTGATTCCATTCGGCTTCATCAATTGGTCCATCTCCTGAAGCTTCCATGCCGGCACATTCGGAAACAAAGATTGGGATACCTTTTTCCATGGCTGCATCCGTTCGGTCACGCAGCCATTTTTTGTGCGTCCCTGCATAGAAATGCATGGTATACATAATGTTGGACTGGCCTGTAATCGGATCCATGGCCACGGTATCAATATCCTGATCCCAGTGGGGTGAACCTACCAGGATAATATTGTCCTTGTCAATAGCCCTTATAGCATCAATTACAGAAATAGAATATTCCTTCACTTCTTTCCAGGTATAATAATCGGGTTCATTCCAAATCTCATAAATCACATTCGGGTAATTGCCGTATTGCCGCGCCATCATCTCAAAAAACTTTTTGGCTTCCTCTGTATGCTTTTTATGACTATGAAAATCGATCAGTACATATACTCCGCTTTTAATGGCCCCTTTTACCACATGATCAACACATTCCAACGCAAATTCGGGATTTTCAAGATAATTATCCTCGATGGCCACACCCATGGATGCCCTCACAACACTGCATTTCCAGTCATCTGCAATCCAGTCAACCGCCTTTTCATTATAAAACCGTGGCCATAGATTGTGCCATCCGAAACTTGCACCACGAAGCACCAGGGGACTGCCCTTCTCGTTGACCAGCTGTATTCCGGACACAGCCAGTTTTCCATTTACTCCCACAACAGAATCTTCACGGACATGGGATGCGCATCCGACGCCAAGAACAAGTGCAACAAGTATAAAAAAGCAGCTTGGTTTCATTTGCAAGGCCCCCGTTAAACATTCTTTAAAAACCGGGCACTTTCTGCAAAAGCATCCGGGTCCATTTCAACAAAGAAGTTTTTTACACCCCCGGTTTCAGCAGCTTTAAAGAAGTCATCCCAATCAACCATTCCTTGTCCGATAGGCACCTGTTTTTCTTTTTCGGCCGACCAGTCGGCCAAATGAGCCGAGATAAACCTGCCGGGATACTTTCTGAAATAATCCGCAGCTTTATAGCCTATATTCACCACGGCTACCTGGAACTGCATTTTCACCGCTTCAGGATTAAGCCGTTCAAGAAGCGCATCATAAATGAGTGTACCGTCCAATTTTTCAAATTCCATGTGATGATTATGAAAGCCGGTTTGAATACCCGCGGCTTTGGTTTTTCGTCCTATTTCGTTCAATTCATCGCACGACTTACGGTAATCATCCAGGGTGGCTTCTTTAGGCAACCAGAAGCTTGAGGCTATGATTTGTGTAATACCCATTTCAAGCGACCATTCGATACGATTGTCCAAATGTTCACGCAATTCCGGCATATTATAATGGGAACTTTCGCATTTCAACCCCGTATCTTCAATAATCTTGCGTAATTCCTTTCCGCTCATCGCATTGAATTTTTCAAACGGTGTGTCTGTATACCCCAGCGGAGAACAAAATTCAACTTCTTTATAGCCCAGGTCAGCCATCCTTTTCAGTGTGCCGGAAAGGTCGTTGCCCAATTGATCGCGGAGGGTCCATGTCTGAAATCCGAAGGACAATGGTTTTACCGCAGCAAAGTCTTTAAAGTTCAGAGGAAACCGACTGATTAATGCTACTGAACCCAATGCAGTGCCTGATGTTTTAATAAAATCCCGTCTGGTTGTCATGTTTTAACTATTTAATTTACATCTCCTCAATTTTCCATCCTGCACGGTAGTTGCGATCGAGAAAACTGTTTACCTTTTCATCATTGGTCACCTTCATCTGATCTGCGTTATAGTGCAGTGTTTTTTTAGCCCGCAGAGCAGCCGCATACAAGTTGACTGCTTCGGTAATTGGCCATGCCTGCCGGAAGCTGCCGGCAATTTGTTCTTTTTTCTTTACACCTTCGATAAACCGCTGTACACCGGGTATTTTTACGGCTCCGGCAGCTGCAGAAACCTCTTTG
>JBGSSA010000006.1:0-29864 GCA_041737295.1 Bacteroidales bacterium
ACAGCTCGTTTCCTAACTATGTGTCAGGAGGACTTCAACCTGAACGGCAAATTGGGTTGTAAGGCTCTTTCATCCTTAAAGGTATTATTTACTACTATATATACGCACGCCTCGTGGCGCACCTGATTTCGCAGATTAAGAGTATTTAAATTCCGGAAATGTTAATCGAATGCAATGAGATTTCTTAGCGACCTTCCCACTTAGCGCGCTTTTCGAAAAAACTCTGCGGGCTCTGCGGTTAAATTTTAGGCGAATTTCTTTTTAACCTGGTTGTTACTTTAGAGGAGAGAACTGCAAAACTGCAAAACTGCAAAACCTATTATCCCTCTTTCCTGCAAATAACAGCATACGGACAATTCTGGCACACCTTCATGTTGTCCGTTTGAGTAAACGGTTCATTCACATCGAATAATCGTGCAAGGTGTAAATGAACCAACTCCTCAAATTCAGTTTTTACTTCACTGTATCCCTCCAGCTTTTTCTTTTTTTCCCCATATTGAATGCTATAAGAGAAGTTTTCCGAGTGGCTGCCCCTTACAAAACACAAGGCTGGAACTATTATGCCGCCGGGATTTAGATCCTGATAGATCATCGAATACAAAAGAACCTGGAATACAGCATCGTTCCTTATTTTTTCATGACTTTCGAAAAGTGACGATACTGAACTAAACGAATTTTTTACCACTCCCGTCTTATAATCAATGATCCTGAAACTGCCCTCATAAAGGTCAACCCGATCAATTGTCCCCCCAATCCTCACGGATAAAAAATGGCCCCCTGAATTTACCGGGATTGCTGTTTCTACGCGTTTTTCAAGATCAGCAATACTGAAAGCGCCTTTCGCCGCATCGGCATTTACAAGGTTATGCACATATGTCCTGATAATTTGCTTCACAATCAGGTTAAACCCTTCTATCTTCCTGGAAGCACTCTTCTCTCCGTTTCCGAAAACTACCTCGTGAAAAGACTTGTCCAGTATAGTATTTATCCCGTCATCGTTCTTCAGGATATTTTCAAGCTGTTCCTTTGTTATCAGCGAAGATCCAAACCTGCTGTACAATATCTGCATGGCCTTGTGCAGCAATGTACCGAAAATGCGCGCATCAATATCTTCAGTAACCTCTTCGGGCTGCGGTAAGCCGGCAATATGACGGAAATAGAATCGCAGCGGACAATTTAGAAACTCATTCAGCGCAGATGGAGAAAGTATTTTTTTGCCCCCTTCGGCATACATTAACAGGGCTTCAGCTACATCTCCCTTTTTCTCCACGATGATAGGTGCAGGACGCAATAAGGTAACCGGATACGAAGGATTAATCTCTTTCACACCGTGAGGCAGCTCATAATATAACTGGTGCATGAACCTGCTCCGTTCTCCTGTCCGCAATCCACCTGTACTGTTGTCATATACAAGCACTACATTGGCCGCCCGCTGAATCAACCTGTAAAAATAATAGGCGTATATCGAATCCTGATGATCGGGAGTTGGCAATCCGAATCCGAACCGTAAATTTTGAGGAATAAAGGAGGGAATGGCTGAGGACCTGGGTAGTATTCCTTCATTCATCGACAGAATAATCACATTATCAAAATCAAGGGTACGGGTCTCCAAAATACCCAGTAACTGTAATCCTGCAAGCGGCTCGCCATTGAATGGAATGTGAAGCGTTTTCAACATCCGCCTGATGAGCCTGAAAAGTGTTTCAGAACCGGGCTCAAAAGAATAATTGGCCAGCAAGTCCTTTAACCGGGAAAGATATGTGTATACCTGGAAAAGGATCTCCATTTGAACCGGATCGGCTTTTGCCTCATTCCCGGGTGCCGCCAGGTTGCGGATCAGGAACTCGAATATGTCTGACAGGTAATGACAGGCATCCTTTTTTTCAGTCCCCGTATAAAAGAGAATATCCTGGTTTTTATCATCAAGAATCTCTTTTCCGGAAAGATAAACAAGGTTGTTTTTTGTGATCAGCTGCCTTACCCGTTGAAAATGCTCACCATACACAGATTTCAATAATGGATTGCCCAGGATCGATAACACATCCTTATAATAATAAGATGTTATCCCTTCCTTATCTGATCTTTTGTTCCTTCCAAGCTCATAGAGCGAATCCACCAGATTGAATACGACAGATCCGATTATGGGATATCCCATTGTAATGTTCAGATTTGTAACCGACTCAGGAATTGCATATAGGACAGGTACAAGCAGGTTTTCATCTGCCAGTACAAGAGCAGTGTGCTGTGCTTCCGCGGTTTGCTGCAGACCAAGTTTTTCAAATATGTAAGGAAGCGCTTCGGCCTGCCCTGTATTGGAAGGCGCCGGCATAAAATAAATGTTTTTTTCTGGTTCGGACAGGTTATTGTGATTGATCAACCTTGTTTGGGGAAAATCCCGAAGGTTCTTCCGTATGAATAATCCTGCTTCATGAATATCATTTTGGGTATACCAGGTGTCGAAATCCCAGTAAAATTCCGCTTTTTCCTTATTTTTAAGATATCTGAATAATCCTTCCTCGCATTTATTCAGGGCATTAAATCCAACGAAGAGATATCTCCCTGCATCAAGGCCATCCATTTCCTTATTGCCCTTAATATCTTCGGCTACCTTGCGATAGGCCATTCCCTCATAGGCCAATCCTTTCATCGCCAGGCTTTCCCTAAGCCGGGTATACATCTGCGGTAACACACTCCACAGTGAAATGAATGTTTTTTGTCCCTCCGAGGCATTTTCAGGATCGAATGTATTCCAGAACTGTTGAATTGCAGCGACCTGTTCATCCGATAAATAATTGAACTTGCCTTCAAACGCCTTTAATCCCGCCAGGTTACTGAAAAGATCCGCGGCATCCGCGAGGTATTTGTCAATCTCATCAAAATCGGCCAACAGGGGTTCAGCATAGGTATAAAAACTCTCAAAGTTCTCATCCGATTTAGTGGCCTGCCTGTATATCTCAAACAATTCGAACAGGATTGTCAGCTTGTCGGCATATATATAACCTGACAAGCTTTCCATGAGTTCATTGATCGTTGTATATCGTGGCGCCCAAACGGGTTTGTCGGTGAGTTCCCCCATGTATTTACTCAGATAAAGCCTTGCTCTTTTATTGGGAAACACCACGCATGTCTCAGACAGGTTATATTCACCCGGCTTGAGTAAGAAAGAGGCAATTTCCTTAAGAAAGGGAAACGAAATCATGGTAAAACAGACAATAAGGAAAGACAACAAATTTAAGATAATCAGCAAGAAAATCAGCAGGTATTATTTAACTTGCGAACATTATAGGAATATTCAACAATGAAATTTTCACAACATAAATCAATATAAATCGTAACATACAATTATCATCGGACCAGGTGATTTACCGGTCATACATGCAATGGTTTACAAGAGGGTGTTGGTCTAAATTTACTTAACATATTTACCTTATGATATATACAAACGAGGTAGTTATGCTCATCTTTGGTCTGGGTGTTTTTTGGTTTGTATGGCTCAACAGGAAAAAGATTAAAGGGATCTTCGCATGGAAGTTGCTTTTATATGCTTTTTATTTCCTGATGGCCGGCTGGTTCTTCACGGTTATCGAAGGTTTTATTTTATTACCTCTTTTTAATTTTCTTGAGCATTTTACATATACGGTTAGCGCAATAATTTTAGCGATGTGGTGCTATAAGATAGCTCATCCAAAAAGGGAGGAGGCCTCATGATTAACCTCATTGTCTTTCTGGACATGATTTCAATACTGGCCGGACTGATAGCAATGATTTGGCTCATAACGGCTGCCCGGCAACACATAGTCCGGGATATCCGGATAATTGTCCTGGTGCTGATTTTTTCAACAGTATGCTATGAGGTCTTCATGATGATAAAATGGCTGAAACTCACAGGCAAAATTGAATCCTTTGAGAATATGATCGGTGCAATTATACCGATGATGTGGGCGTTTGTGTTTTATTCTTTTATTCAGAAAGGGATAAATAAGGATATCCGAAATAATGAGGAAAACCTGCGGATTACCCTGAATTCCATCGGCGATGGAGTGATAGCAACCGATACAAGGGGGAAAATCACCAGGATGAACCCGGTGGCAGAAATTCTTACCGGATGGAAATTACATGAATCCCAGGGAAAAAAACTGGAAGAAATATTCAGGATAATCAATCCGGTAAACAAGACCAAACTCAAAGATCCGGTGGGTATAGTGATTGAGACAGGCAAAATGGTCAGCCAATCAAATCAGCCCGTTCTCGTAGCGCGTGATAAAAGTGAGTATTACCTGTCCTACAGTGCCTCTCCGATCTTTAATACAGAAAATGAGATCACGGGGGTGGTACTCGTGTTCAGTGATGAAACGGCAAAGTACCTCCAACGTGAAAAACTGCGGGAAAGTGAGGAACGCTTAAATCTCGCCATTCAGGGTACAAGAGCCGGGTTATGGGATTGGGACCTTAGAACAGGAAAACTCACCTGCAATGAAGAGTGGGCCAACATGATCGGTTATGAACTTTCTGAACTGGAACCGCTCATTTTCAAGACATGGGAAAAGCTTATCCATCCCGAGGATCTGATCAACGCTGAGGATATTCTGGCACAGTATTTCCAGGGAAAGATAGTTACCTATGAATGTGAAATACGAATGAGGCATAAGTTGGGCCACTGGGTATGGGTTCTTGACCGCGGTATGCTGGTTGAAAGAGATATCCATAACAACCCTGTGCGCATGATCGGCACTCTTATAGACATTAGCAAGCAAAAGAAAAGTGAACTGGACCTGAAAGCACAGATGGACGAAAACCAGGCACTGAATGAGGCTTACCTGGCACAGAATGTGGCCCTGATCAGCAGTATTGAGCGTAGTCAGAAAATCAATGAAGAACTTAATATCGCCAAGCAAAAGGCAGAGGAAAGCGACCGGCTTAAATCCTCCTTCCTGGCCAATATGAGCCATGAGATACGAACACCGATGAACGGGGTTATCGGTTTTTCGGAAATGCTTGCGGACCCCGACCTTAGTCCTGCCAACAGGATGGAATACGCATCCATAATCATCGACAGCAGCCGGCAACTGCTTTCCATTGTAAATGATATCCTCGATATATCAAGAATTGAAGCCGGTCTCGTTTCATTATCCAAAGAAGAAGTTCAGGTTAATGATCTGCTGACAATGCTCTATGCCTTTTTTGAACCACAGGCCCGCAATAAAAATCTTGACCTGAAGTTTATCAAATCGTTTAAAAATGAAGAAACCATACTTTATACGGATAAAACCCGTTTGCGGCAGATTCTTACAAACCTGTTGAACAATGCACTCAAATTCACCCAGAGCGGTACGATAGAACTGGGATACGAAATAACTGATGGATTTATGAAGTTCTATGTGCGGGATTCAGGTATCGGAATACCGGCCGAACTGCATGATAAAATATTTGAACCTTTCCGACAGGTCGAGCTCGAAATAACATACCATTATGGCGGAACCGGACTAGGACTATCGATTTCACGTAAACTGGTAGAGCTGCTTAAGGGCAGGATCTGGCTTGAATCAAATCCAGGGCAAGGATCAGTTTTTTACTTTACTATTCCGATGCACAAGCAGGGAGATAAGGAAGTTCCCGAAAAAAAACCAATAGGTAAAAAAGACCTGCAGGCACAGGGAAAGGTGGTATTAATTGCTGAAGATGACGATACAAATTATTTATACCTTGAAGCTGCACTGTCAAAGGGAAAACTCAGTTTGCTGAGAGCGTTCAACGGGATCCAGGCAGTTGAAATGTGCAAAACCAACATGGAAATCCAGTTGGTATTGATGGACATTAAAATGCCCCTCATGAACGGATATGACGCCACTTGCCTTATTAAGCAGGAAAGACCTGAACTTCCTATCATAGTGCAAACGGCATATGCTATGACTGAAGAAAGAAATATGGCGTTTGCAGCAGGCTGTGATGATTATATTGCCAAGCCGATAAAAAAAACGGAGCTGGTGGAAATGGTCATGAAGCATATTGGCCTGACCCCGAAAAAATCATGATGTTCGTGCCATGCCCCATAGCAGCCAGGAGACTATTTTAAAAAAGAAGTTCGAATTGCTTTTTCGGGAACATTTCACCGGACTGTGCTATTTCGCTCGCAAATATACCGGAGATATCGATTCAGCAAAGGAGATTGTGCATACAGTCTTTGTAAGGGTATGGGAAAACCGGACCGAATTTGACTGGGATAAACCCGTTAAATCTTACCTGTTCACATCCGTATATAACCGGAGTATGAATTTCATCCGGGATAATAAAAAATTTCTGAATCACGAAGATGCATTCCGCCAAAACCTTGTTGTGGATGAATCGGCGTATTCAGATCATCTTGAAACCGCGGAACTTGAAGAGAAAATCAGGAAAGCCCTACTGAAATTACCTGAAAAATGCCGGGAGGTCTTTGAACTAAGCCGGTTCGAAGGCAAAAAATATGCTGAGATCGCAACGCAACTGAATATTTCAGTGAAAACTGTAGAAACTCAAATGTCGAAGGCCCTGCATATACTTAAAACTGAATTGCGGGATTATCTGTCCATAATACTTTTTCTTTTGTTAAAAAATATGAACCACTGGTAAGGGTATAACCGGATGAATGTGTGTTATAGTTGCCGGAATTATGAATAATGAGTATCAACATACAGACCCAGTAGGATTGCTGCCGAAGGTTTTTGCCGGAGAAGCAACACCTGAAGAAAACATCCTGGTTGAGGATTGGCGGGCCGCCAATCCGGAAAATCAGGCTGAATATGATGCCATAGGCAAATTATGGAATCTTTCAGGTGTGGCTGCCGAACCGGGAGAGATTGACCTTGATGCGGAATGGAGAAGAATGGAATCCGCTATGCTTCCGGTTCGTTCCGGGAAGTCGGTGGTGATGAGAATCATGCAAATTGCAGCATCACTTGTAATCGTTACGTTACTTGGCATTATGGCAATTAAGTTTTCAGGCAGTACGGAAAAAGCTCCGGCCGCGGCGCTTGCTTCTGTAATCCTGCCGGACGGCACTTCTGTTTCCTTAAATGCCGGCTCTGTTATTACTTATAAAAGAGGCTTCGGCTCAACCCATCGGGTCTTGAATCTTAAAGGTGAAGCCTGGTTTGAAGTGAAAAAGAATCCTGAACTTCCGTTCATTATTTCAGCCGGTGAGGCCAATATCCGGGTTACCGGCACAAAATTCAATGTTAAAGCCTGGCGTCGGCTTAACGATGTGCGTGTGACCGTAACTGAAGGCACTGTAAATTTTTATAATAAAATTGAACCTGAAAAAGAGATAGTTCTGCATGCAGGCGAAACAGGTTTAATGAATAAATCCACACGGTTGATGACAACCAGGGCCACCGGTAACTCAAATGATATTTCCTGGAAAACCGGGATAATTGACTTCCATGACACTCCTCTCATTGAGGTTGCAGAAGTACTATCCAATACCTATCACAGGAAGATAGAACTTGATCCTGCCGTTATGACCTGTCCGGTTACAGTTCGTTTTGAAAACAGGGAACTGGATGCGGTGCTCAACGTCCTGCGATCTACACTCAACCTGGAAATCACCACCAAAGGAAAACACATCACTATTTCCGGAAAAGGATGTTAACCCCTTACTATTCCCTGTTACTGCGACTTGCGTTCATCCTTGTGATTACTGTTTCGGCAGGACAAAAAATGCTGTGGGCACAGGATCCCGACTTGCAGCAGAAAATAACAGTTGATTACAATGAAATTCCCCTTGAGACAATCCTTAAGGATCTGACTAACAAGGCACATATTCGGTTTTCCTATAGCATTGAGTTGATCCCTGCCAACCAGAAAATTACCTTTCAGGCAACCCGTGAACCACTCGATCGGGTACTTCATGAAATTTTCGGCCAGGCCGGAATAAAATACGAACTGATTGACGGATACCTGGTGCTCATAACTCCGCCAGGAAAGAAAGCCGTTGTAAATGAATCAAGACCTGCACGGTTTACGATCAGCGGAACCGTTTCGGATTCTTCCACCCATGAACTGATGATCGGTGCAGCGGTTTATGACAGGTCAACGGGTCTCGGGGTCATTACAAACAACTATGGTTTCTACTCACTTACCCTTCCGGCCGGTTCATACAACCTGCAAACCAGTTATATCGGTTATTCTACATCTGCCCGAAAGATTGACCTTAGCCGCAACATGACCCTGACTATCCGGCTCGGGCAAACCCCGGTGCAGATGAAAGCAATCATCATCAACTCACAGGATCAATCATCAAATATAATAGGTCTTCTGGCTGCACAGACCGCCATAAATCCCCTGGCAGTTCAACGGCAATCCGCTGCCCTCGGGGAAACAGATGTGCTGAAGTCGCTTGATAACATTCCCGGTATAAGTTATCAAAGTGACGGATCCAGTTATTTTAGTGTACGGGGCGGAGGTCATGACCAGAATTTAATCCTTCTCGATGAAGCACCCTTGTTTAATCCGTCACACATGCTGGGATTATTTACTCCAATTATACCCGAGGCAATTAAACATGTTGATATATACAGGGCGGATTTTCCGGTTCAATATGGCGGCAGATTGTCTTCTGTAGTAGATATCCGGGCAAAGGACGGCAACATGACAAAGTTTTCGGGAAGTGCCAGCCTGAGTCCTGTTTCCACACGCTTCAGCGTGGAAGGTCCTTTTAAGAAGGATGCCAGCTCCTATTTTCTCTCATTCCGGGTTTCAACATTCGGACTGTTAGTAAAGGCTGCGAACCCAACTGTGGAGAATTTTCATTTCAGCGATTTCACTTCGAAGTTCAATTTTAAAATGGGTAAACGGGACAGAATATACCTTACCCTGTTTTCTGGTAAAGACGCATTTATAAATAAACCCGGCAATGTGAGTAACGGGCTTGAATGGCAAAATACAGCCGCAACTCTCAGATGGTCACACGTATACGGTAGTAAACTATTCTCCAATACGACCCTGTATGGCAGCAAGTATAATTATTCGCTATATACAGACTATGAAAATAATCTGGCCTGGAACTCAGATATCCGCAGCACAAACCTTAAAACAGAATTCTCATGGTACATCACTCCAAAAAATAAAGTAAAGTTCGGTGTTACCCTGGGAGGATATTTTTTTAATCCGGGGAACTACAATTCACCTGATGCAGCCCTGGATACAATGGGAGTATCGAGGGTAAATTCTGCTGAGCTGGTGGGGTATGCAGGAGATGAGCTGAAAATCTGGTCGTGGTTACAATTAAACGTTGGTTTCCGGGTATCCAACTGGAACAATTATGGTGAATCATTCAGCATAGTATATAACGATCAGTATCACCCTGTATCGTACCAGCAATATGCAAAAGGGGTAAGGTATTATTCAAAGACCTTTTGGGAACCCCGCGTTTCCCTGTCGTTCAGAACCGGGCAGCATGCATCGGTCAAAGCGTCATACAACCGCAATACCCAGTATATTAACCAGGTCAACAACAGCATAAGTCCCTTCAATTCCCTTGATGTATGGCTGCCTTCCGGTCCCAATATACTTCCACAGTATGCAGACATTTACGACCTGGGATTTCTGGCCCATATTCCCGGTAAGTCGCTGCAACTGACATTTGACCTGTATTATAAAAGAATGTATAACCAGATCGGTTATCAGTACCATGCTGAAATGTTTCTGAATCCGTTCCTGGAAGGAGAATTGCGACAGGGTGACGGTCATGCCAGGGGATTTGAGATCATGCTGCAAAAAACCACGGGGAGATTAACCGGACAAATTAGTTATGGCTATGTTAACAGTACCTTGCAGATAGCGGGGTTAAACAGGGGAAAAGCCTATCCCTCGCACCAGGACAAACCAGTCGATTTCTCATTTACAATGGAGTACCGTCTGAAAAGAAGGTGGACTGTTAACCTGAATATGATATATACATCCGGAATGACGATATCAACACCGACCGGATTCTATTATTATCGCGGAAGCCAGGTCCCGGTTTATTCATCCCAAAACAACGACCGTCTCCCCGATTATAAGAGACTTGACCTGGGGACACAATGGAGGCTGAACAAGAAAGACCGCACCTTTGAGCATTACCTGTCATTTACATTCTATAATTTCTTTTCATACCGGAACTATGCTTTTCTGAATTTTAACAAAATGGAAGGTCCTGACGGAAAATTCTATGTTCCGGCCGATAAAACCAATATGCCTGAACAGGTAGTCACCTACCGGTATATTTATTCACTCGTTCCTTCGTTTACATATAGTCTGAAATTCTGATGAACCGATTCTATATAATCCTATCCGCTGCGATCTTGCTCTTGCTGTTCTTTTCATGCGAAGAAAAGACGACCTGGGAACTTCAGTCGTCAGATAAGTTCGGCGTTGCTGATTGTATCCTAACCAATGAATTAAAGCAACAGGAGCTCAGATTATACAGTTCGTCGGATAGGCTGAACGAATTACCGGCCGGGATTTCAGGTGCGTTGGCGGAGGTAAGTGACGGCACTCAAAGCGTGATTTTTTTAGAAGACATATCGGAGACAGGAAGATATATATCGGCAGTTCCATTCCGGGCTTCTGCCGGAGTAATATACAGGTTAACCATTTCGCTGGACGGAAAAGCAGATACGGCATACGCGGAAATGACAGGAATTGCTCCCCTTGAGGATATAGACATAACCCCAACCGATAGTTTATACCGCCTTGTTTATCATGATAGCCGGGATCCGTCTATGATGGAAGTGATTTATAATTGGTCAGGGACGCCTGATTTTTGCAATGCTTACGGAGCCTGCGAAGCATCGGAAGTATATTATACCCTGGATAATATAGATGCTGAAAAAGTTTTTGCACCCGACAGGCAGGTCATTTCCTTTCCCCGAAAGACTCAGATTATAAGGAGAAAGTATTCGCTGAGTCCCGCCCACCAGCAGTTCGTTCGTGCACTGCTTCTCGAGACCGAATGGCGGGGCGGACTATTTGATGCCGAACAGGGCAATGTTCCCACCAATTTCAGCCATGGCCTGCGCGGATGGTTTGGGGCATGTATGGTGGCAACGGATACTACTCATTTCGAATAAAACTTCATAATTCATTATTCGGTGTTCCTTGTTCGATGTTGTTAAGTCATGCAGTCTTGCAGTCTTGCAGTCTTGCAGTAGTCCCCCTCTGGAGAAGACTCCTAAAAGCCTTCAGCCTTCAGCCTTCAGCCTCCAGCCTCCAGCCTTCAGCCTCCAGCCTTCAGCCTTCAAACTAATCCCCTAAATAAATTCTTTATGATGCCATCAGGGTATATTGATACTCATGTGTGGTATTTATGAAACCAGTTAATAACTTAAAAACGGATCTCATGAAAACAAGAAATTTTCTTATCGGAATGATGACAGTTATGTCTGTTCTTATTCTTACCTCCTGTGAAAACTCATTATTGGATCGAAAGAATAATGATTCAGGTATTCTCCCTGAACGATTCAAGGTTGAAATTCCTTCCTCTCTCAGCAATGCTGACCTGAAATCAACACTTAAAAGTACGGCAATGGATACCCTGAATGGAAACCATATCTATGCCTATCTGAATGTTTTTATTGCTGTAGGTGAAGGGGCCGCTGACATGGTTCAGGCTATTATGTGGCATATCCGGGCATATAAGATCGAAGATGTCATCAGCCTTACCTATACCAGCGATGAAGATCATCGGGTGAAAAACCTGGATGTTATTTCTGATGTTGAATTCCAGGGTCGTACATGGGAATACCAGTTGACAATCACTGATGCCGAATCGGAAGGCAATACGGATGGCGGAATCGGTATGCAGATATTCTGGAACAAGTCTCCGATTGAAGGTATTGCCATATTCAAGCCATACAACATCAACAGGAATATACATGACGGCAATCCGGAGGCTATGGCAAGCATTGAATATTCGGAAAAAAGTACCAGTGAATATGATTCCTATATGATAGTGGATTTGGCAGGATTCCCCTTTGAAAATTCTGTGCCGCAAAACTACGCCCTGGAATCGATGAAAATGTTTGTCGGCAAAAAAGGAAACATTATTGATGTAATCGGAAATTCAAATCATCCAAATGTCCGATTTAATATTTATGATACTGACCATAGCGGATTTGACTGGGCCTTTGTGGCATCGGGACAAAAAAATGAGAATATAGCTGTTGCTGAAGTTGGACTTCCTTACAGTAAAGCAGATATAACGACGAGAACAGCAATTCTCGGAGACAATTCAATTAAAAAAGTACTTACCCGGGAGATGACAAACTTTGTGGTGGATGCCTATGCAAATGCAGGGATTACCCTTCAGCCGGATGAAATTGCTGCCATTTTAACTCCGTATTTAAAGAATGCAGATGCTCCGGGATATTTCAGCAACCATGGATTTGTAAAGGGTGGTGTGGCTCCGGATAACAGTTACACTGAACTTGAATCAAGAATATCAGGACTGGTGCCATTTAATCCGATGGATATCAATAACCTGCAAATTGAATTTAATTTTTAGAATTGTAAAGGAAGTGATATGATAATAATGAGGCCGGTTTATTTACCGGCCTTTTTATTACTTTCGTATAGACGTAACCCATTGCGTTTATACAAATAACTTTCGCAATCACTGGCATGAAGGATTTTTATGCTGTATTACAAGTCCCGCCCACTGCAACCAGGCAAGAAATCCAACGATCTTACCGCCTGCTTGCCAAAATATATCATCCCGATGTAAATAAATCTGCTGATGCACATGAGAAATTCTGCGAAATAACAGAAGCTTATGAATTTATCATGGATCATTGGACTGAACGAGATAGCATTAAAGCCGAAGAGCGGATAAAGGATAAAAAGTACGCAACCCATCGTAATCCGGATGAATTCGAAGAATTCAAAAGAGAAGTTCATGAAAGGGCTCAGCAGCAAGCGAAAATGCGCTATGAAAAATTCAAGCAGCAACATGAGGCTTTTCAGACCAGCGGCATTAATGACATCGCACTTATGCTCAAAATATCAGTCCGCCTGATGGGCTTACTTCTCCTTCTTTTTTTGTTCATCCTGCCCGTTGTTATGGCCATTCAAGACAGCCGGATCAACCTGGCCCTTATTATGGTAACGTGGCCTTTCGCGGGAATTATAGGATGGTATATTTACAACAACCGGAAGAATTACCTGAAGCCGGGACACTTCTATTATTCCGGTGAACGAATCCGGCACCTTTTCACAGATGTGCATCCGGCCACCCAACCCTGCTATTTTTGTCCTGAAAAGCCAGCTGATTCTGTTCCCTACAAGGTGGAGCTATTCAAATTAAAAGATCTGAAAATCAGCACCGGCGGATTTCGTCAACACAATGTGCATTATTCCAATAAAAATCTGAACCTGCTGATACCGCGGTCACACAAAGCCTTCATTATTCATACGATCAGTTCGCTGATTAAAGTGATGGCCTTATGTTGCAGTCTCCTCCTATTTCCGGTATCCAGCATCGTCTGGAGGCTGATTTTTGGAATAGTATCAGGCGGAATTTTGAGCACTCTTGTTTTTCTGATCTCAGGCGTAAAATCAAAAGTGAGTTATATCATGAGTTATGGACTGATCACGCGGATGTTCCTGTGGGTGTTTAGCATTGTTCTGGTCTCCCGTTTCAGCATGAAACCTTTCAATATCATCACCACTGACGCTATACAGTTTGTCGTAACTGCCATTATTTTTTTCGATTGCCTGTTAATGCAATTTCTGGATATGGTACTCAGGGGAGAATCTTTTCGCCCGGTGAGCCGCCAATACCCCGAATTAATTCAAAATATGGAAAAAGGATTTAGGGTATACAATGATATACCTCTGATATCAGTAATATATCCTCTCTTTAAATGGTTTGTGGGTTGACTTCCCCCACATTTACTTTACCCGACAGATTTTTTAAACTTTTAGTGAAAAACTGACCGTACAAAGTAATATTCTCCTATTTTTAGGCAAGAATTTTAAACCTTATTATATATAGCATCTTCATGAGCATTTCGGTTAAGAAATCATTCCCGATTATACTGATATTATCCGCCATTTTGAGTTCGCAGGGTATAACACAGACTTCCGTGACTGACACCATTTTGAAAAAAGATACAACTGTAAATAAAATTCCGGGTGTAAATGTCAGAAACTACACTACCATGAGACTGACCACTCCGAAACCTGTAATTGACGGAAAACTTGATGATGAATGCTGGAGTACCGGTACATGGGCAGGTGAGTTTACACAATGGATTCCCGTGGAAGGGGGCAAGCCTACATTTCCTACTGAAGTAAACATCCTGTACGACGACAAAAATATGTACGTTGCCATGCGTGCGTATGATAAGGAACCGGATAAAATTCAACGGTTTGCCGGGGTAAGGGATGAATTTGCAGGCGATATTATGGGTATTAACTTTGATAGTTACCATGATCGCAGAACAGGCTTTGAATTTGATCTGACTGCCTACGGACAGCAGATTGACCTTGTGCTTTTTAACCCTAATAATTGGGATCTGAGCTGGAATCCGGTATGGAAGGGCAAGGTTGGTATGGAAGATTCCGGATGGGTTGCCGAAATGGAAATACCCCTTAGCCAGTTGCGTTACAGCAACGAGGAGGAGCAGGTTTGGGGAATGCATATATGGCGCTGGATCGGAAGGCTGCAGGAAGAAAGCGACTGGGAAAAACAAACCCTGAGCAATGCAGGCGTTCTGTATAATTTCGGAGAACTATATGGGATAAAGGGCTTAAAAAAATCCAGCAGGCTCGAGATCATGCCTTACGCGTTGGGCCAGCTGGATACCTATGAAAAGGATGCAAACAATCCCTTCACGAAGGATGGAAAAACCTGGGGAGGAAAAATCGGACTGGATGCCAAAATAGGCCTGAGCAGTAACTTTACACTTGATCTTACTGTGAATCCTGACTTCGGCCAGGTTGAATCCGATCCATCAGTCATGAACCTTTCTGCTTTTGAAACTTTTTATGAGGAGAAACGTCCTTTTTTCCTTGAAGGGAAAACCATTTTTAATTATGACTTCGACGATCTGAGTCTTTTTTACTCACGGCGCATAGGGCATACTCCTTCCTATACAGTGTCTTCTGAAGACAGTCCCTATTCTCAAGCACCTGAAAATACAACCATTCTTGATGCGGTGAAACTGAGTGGAAAAACAGCAGATGGGTTGTCCGTGGGCCTGATACAAAGCCTTACCGCGAATGAATATGCCAAAATTGATGATGGAGAAGGAAACCGGGATAAGATTGCCGTTGAACCCATGACCAATTACGCCATCGCCCGTATCCAGAAGGATTATAACCAGGGAGCAACCACCTTTGGAGGAATGGTCACCTCCGCCAACCGGTTTAGCCAGGATGCAAATCTTGATTTCCTCAGCAGAAATGCCTATACCGGCGGACTTGATCTTCTCCATCAGTGGAAGGACAAGAAATACTTTATCGATGCACGATTGGTAGGCAGTTATGTTAACGGTTCAACAGAGTCAATGAATGCCCTTCAGGAGTCGTCAGCCCGGTATTATCAACGACCCGGTGCCGATTATCTCAACTATGATACAACCCGTACCCAACTCGGAGGATATGGGGGAAGATTTAAAATAGGCAAAGGATCAGGATTGTGGCGGTATAACACAGGTGTGAGATGGCTATCACCGGGCCTGGAACTGAATGACCTGGGATACATGCAGATTTCGGACGAAATAAGCAATGAAAGCAATATTTCGTATTTTGTTATTCAGCCTGTCTCTATTTTCCGAACTTACACTGTAAACCTTGAACAGACCAATACCTGGAATTACAATGGCAGCTATCTTGGCTCAGGTGTACATCTTTCGTTTAATGCTGACTTTACAAATAAGTGGGGCTTTCAGACCAACCTGATCGGTAACACACAGCAGCTTGATACCCGGCTTTTGCGTGGTGGACCGGATATGCTGACGCCTCCCATGTTTTTGCTGTTTGGCGGGATTAATTCCGACAGGTCAAAGAGGATATCCATGACACTTCAGTATCAATATGAGGTCAAGGCAGATCAATCGGCATGGAACTATACATTGGAACCGGGGATTTCAGTGCGTCCCTTGAATACCCTGAAAATTGCGGTATCCGCAAGTTATGCGGAAAATTATGATCAATTGCAGTATGTAGATACCAGGGAAGTTTCGGGAAGCCACCGTTACATCCTGGGAACCATTGATCAAAATACGTTGGCGTTTACCCTGAGGATCGATTACAGCATAACTCCGGAATTATCGATCCAATATTATGGAAGTCCATTTATATCCAAAGGGAAATATAAAGAATTCAAAAACGTGACGGATCCAATGAATACGGAATATGATGACCGTTTTGCTTTATATCCTGAACCGGAATTAATAGATGGTTCTTACCAACTGGACGAAAATGGGGATCTTGTCACCGATTATACGCTGGCCAATCCCGATTTCAACTTTCAGGAATTCCGGTCCAACCTGGTTGCCAAATGGCAGTGTTTCCCGGGTTCATTCCTGTACTTTGTGTGGTCGAGCGAACGCACCGGCTTCGGTCAGAATGCAGATGTCAACATGGGAGAATCGTTTAAACAGCTTTGGGGTGTATATCCCGGCAATATCTTTCTTGTCAAATTTAATTACTGGTTCTCCATCTAAAAAGCGTTCAGTTGCCGGTAAAATAATTGATGGCTGAAATTATGGCTTGTTCATTCACAATGCGATAGTTCAATTCGTGTTCGCTGAATTTATGCATTAACGACATAAGGGTTGGCCGGTAAAATCCTTTTGAGGTATAATTAGCTCCTTCAAAAACCCCTACCTTGTCTTTCAGTGGATGATTAAATATAAAATCATCCAGTTCTTTATTTACCCCGGCGATTTTAACCTGGTATTCCCTGGATGTCTTTTCAATTTCTGCCGCCCCTGCCCCGTTTTTATCCAGTTTATTAAAAGCTTCCGTTCGTTCGTTATTTAGTGAAACAATACGGTTGTTCAGGCTGTCAAATGTAGCTTTTCCCCATTCTGTGGGCACCTTGATCCCGGGTGACAAATATTGTTTCCACTTCACATTGGCTGTATCAAGCAATATGGTGACATTGGGATCGAGTGGTTCAACGCCGGGTGTGATAAAATCTTCATAGGCCACCGGCGAAGAGAAATATTCATCACCCAGTCCGGCAAATGCATGGCCGAATTCATGCAGAAAGACATAGTCATGCCAGGCAGATCCGGTTGTAAAAACAGTCTGCCAGTTATATATACCTCCGCCGCCATAACGATCGATATTCACCATGATCATAATGGCATCATAGGGCACCCTGCCAGCGGCATCACGAATGCTTTTGTTATCTTCATCGAGAACATACCTGTCAAGGTCAAATGCATTAAATGAACTGCCGAATTCGGTATTTTTATATGAATGCTCGCGGGGCTGGTCCGTACCGCTTTGCTCTGAAGGACTGAAAATACCCGAGATATTGAACATTTTTCTCCTGCTTTTATAGGGTTCAATACTAAAAAACAAGTCAGTATAAAATGCCAGATCTTTTTTGAATTTTTCATGTTCACCTGCCGTGTAACCTTCGCCCAGTATGACAATATCAACACAGACATGGGGATTCCCGCTTTTCACAGCCGGAATGACCACATCGCTTTTCCGTCCCACTGGTTCAGTATTAACATGGTAGTCCGATGGATCAATTTTCTGGCTGAAAACAGGCACCAGTATGTTTTGTTTATCCCGTTTCTGAATAACAAGCCGGATAGGACGGTGCGGATTGGGTATCAGCACGGATTCATGGCAGGTCTTTTTTACTCCCGCAATTGCCGGTCCTGTGGTCTGGTACTCTGCAAAAATTGTGCTGTATCCGCGTGTATAAATTAATGTATTGGAGGCAACATCGTAAACATCTACCCTGTAGGTACCCAGTTCAAAGGGCTGGATCAGGTTCGCAGGATTACCAGCCCACGTTCCCTGCCTGTAAATTTTGTCAAGCGAAAACACTTCGGATTTGGCATCTCCGGTGTGAAAATAATCGATCCGCATGGTCTGGTCCGTAAAGAACTGCTCAAAGTTCACGTTCTTCTGGGCGTTCGATACCAGGGGCATCCATAAAAGGAGAATAAACAGATTCTTCATTGTAACAGGCTTATTATAAAAATCACTGGCAATAAAATCAGGACCCTAAATTTAGCAGGAATTTGAACAGAAAAAAGAAATACCAATATTGAATTAAAAAGATTATCTTTGTGCCTCGATTGCCAGTAACGACAATCACGATATAATCTGCTATTTGAGTCACTTGAATATTGCTTTTGCTCACCAATCACCAATCATCACTCATCACTCATTACTACTCGTCACTCGTCACTTGTCATTCGTCACTTAAAATAATATTATGTCTTTTCAATCATTAAATCTTATTCAACCAATTCTTGATTCGTTACGGGATGAAGGTTATACAGTACCCACCCCGATTCAAAAGGAAGCTATTCCTATCATTCTGCAGGGAAAAGATCTGCTGGGATGTGCGCAAACCGGGACAGGTAAAACTGCCGCCTTTGCAATTCCCATTTTGCAATTCTTAAGTCAGTCAAAATCGAACGATAAAAAGAGAAAAATTCGCAGCCTTATAGTTACTCCCACCCGCGAACTGGCCATACAGATCGGCGAAAGCTTCAAAGCTTACGGCCGGTATACCGGGCTCAGACAAACCGTGGTTTTTGGTGGTGTAAACCAGTTTGCCCAAACCAATGCGCTTCAAAACGGCGTGGATATTCTTGTTGCTACGCCAGGCAGATTACTCGACCTGATCGGCCAGGGTTATATTTCATTGAAGGAAATTGAAATATTCGTCCTCGATGAAGCAGACCGCATGCTTGACATGGGGTTTATTCATGATATCAGGCGCCTTCTGGCGTTGCTCCCGGTAAAACGGCAGTCACTGTTTTTCTCTGCCACTATGCCTCCTGAGATTGTAAAACTGGCCGGCACAATTCTGAATAACCCTAAAAAAGTTGAGGTGACTCCTTCAGCTTCCACAGTGGAAATTATAGGACAATATATTTACTATGTAGACAAAGGCAATAAAAATGCCTTGTTGATGGATATACTTAAAGATGCATCCATTAAAACCGCCCTTGTATTCACCCGGACGAAATTCGGTGCTGATAAGGTGATGAAGGTACTTGTAAAAAATAACATCAGGGCTGAGGCCATTCATGGAAACAAAGGACAGAATGCCCGTCAGAGGGCACTGGCCAATTTCAAGGCGCAAACCACACGTGTACTGGTGGCAACCGATATCGCCGCAAGGGGAATTGATGTCGACGACCTGGCGCTTGTGATCAATTACGAAATTCCAAATATTGCCGAAACCTATGTTCATCGTATAGGCAGAACGGGCAGGGCTGGCGCGGCAGGTACCGCATATTCATTCTGTGATGCAGAGGAAAAAGCCTATTTGCGGGATATCGAAAAGCTGATCAATATAAAAATACCGGTGGTGGAAGACCATCCCTATCCACTTGTGAAACTTGAATCTGCAAGCGCTGCACGTGAGGTACCCAGGCACAATGGGGGACATGCCAGGCCAAACCAGGGAGGTCGAACCAAAAATAACTGGAGCCGGCGATCAGGACGATAAGTTTTTTTTAAACCGGAAAACTTTCTTATATTGGGTTACCCTTTACTAACAGGTAACCAACATATGAAAAGAAGATCCTTTTTGAAAAATTCTGCTGTGGCAGCAGGTGCGGCATCGCTGGCTATTCCTGCCATGGGAAGTGCAAGTGCCGCTCCCAATGCGAAAAGCATTTTTGAATTGCGCATATACCACATTTCACGTGCCGGAAATGCCAAAAATAGGCTTGAGCAATACTTCAGGGATGCCCTTATTCCCTTCCTGTCAAAGAAGAATGTCAAATCAGGAGTTTTTAATGAATACAGCCTCGAAGAGCCGGCCAAACTTTACCTCTTACTTGCCTATCCCGATCAGGCTTCCTGGTTTTCCGTTCAGGCGGATATGATGACAGATCAAACATTTCTGAAAGCATCTGAAAGTTACAACAAAATTGCAGCAGCAGACGCCGTATATACAAGGTATGAAACATTCCTGCTGGATGCGTTTGATGCTATTCCCGCACTATCTGTACCCACTGAAAAGAAAGGTTTATTTGAACTGCGTATTTATGAAAGCGCAAATGAAGATGCAGGCAGACGCAAAATCCTGATGTTCAACAGCGAGGAAATTGCCCTTTTCGTGAAAGTGGGTATACTGCCCGTATTCTTCGGGAAGGTCATAGCAGGTGACTACATGCCGGCCCTGATCTATATGGTGGGATTCAAGGACATGGCGGAACGTGATGCCAACTGGAGTAAATTCGGATCGAGTGAAGAATGGAAAAAGATGTCATCCAAACCGGAATATGCCGATACAGTAAGCAACATTCGAAGGATATTTCTCACGCCCACTGAGTACTCGGCGGTCTAGTGACAAGGGACGAGTGACAAGTGACGAGGAAGAATAATTTCTCGTCCCTATTTTCTCATCGCAAACGTATACGTATATTTCACCAGTATAGTCCGGTCACTCAACGACCTCATCTGCACATGCTCACGGTTCAGATCGGTATTACGGCCTTCGTTGTAAACAATGTAAAAATCATTCCCTTCCTTTGGATTATACCGGAATCTGACATTGGCCAGCATATTGTCATCAGCGCTGTTTAACTGTACAAACGCGCTCATCGATAATTTCGTGGAAAACATCAGCATGGTCCTTAATCGCGCTATATGCCCGTCAAAGCGTTGATCACGTTCCGGAAAACGCAAGCGGTCATAACTGTATTCGGCACTTAATTGTAAGGAAGAACTGATATTCCATTTGGGGGCCAGGGTGATCGAAAAACGGTTTCCGTCAAAAAATTGCCCGCCATAGAGATCCATGCCTACATAAAACGACTTGGTTTCAGGTGTTTGACCATGATATTCCAATTGGTAAAAACTATATTTTCCGGGAAGCACGTAAGCATCATTAGAAAAAGTAAAACTGTCGATCACATGTTCATACTGCTTTACCAGTCCCAGGTATGAAAACATACTGGACTTAAAAATCACAAAATAGCCGGCATTGAATACCTGGGATTCGTTTTCACCCGTTTCAAATGAGAAATAGTTTTTGGCATTCACCTCTACCCCGTCATTATTTATTAAAGATGTCTCTCCATGAATCCATCCATAGTTTAGTGTGGCACTATAAAACGAATAATCATTGCGCATGGTGAACCCTGCCTCCGGATTATAATCACGGCCACTTCGTGAAAAAGAAAAACTATACCCAAATCCTTTGTTTTTGAACCTTTTCCAGTTAACATACAACTGGGTCGGGTTCATGGACCATGCCTTATTCTCAGCAGAATCATCCATTACCTGGGCAGCTTTCAAATTCAGGTAGTCATCACCAAACATTTTAATTGTGGCATCCAATCCATACCCGATGTTATAATGGCCGTTGGTTCCTATTCTTGAAACAGCCACACCGCCTATATAACTGTTCGGATTAAAAATGTTTCTCCGCATCCTGAGTATCCCAAAGTTTTCGGAGGGAAGATCGTGGTCTGGGTCCTCACCTGAGACAAATTCCCGGGTTTGCATGTCGAGCACACCGATATCCCATTTGCCGGCCATTCCTGTAATGCGTGCCCCGCCATAAAGGGGAACCGGCTCACCCTCTGAAAGCCCGATTCTCCGGCTGTAAAAAAGGCTGTTGCCTTCATCGAAATCGAAGGCAAAGATGCTCGACCGCTCCTGGAAAAAACTTCGTTTCTCGGGGAAGAAAAGGGAATACCGTGTAAGGTTGATCTGCTCATCATCCGCCTCAACCTGGGCAAAGTCTGTATTTACAGTTACGTCGAGCGTAAGATTATTTGTTAGCCCGTATTTTATATCCACACCGGCTGTTAATGTTGGGTCCTGCTTCATAACGTACCCTGTTTCCAGGGCATTCAGGTTGTTTTCCTGCTGAAATCCTCCGAGGATAAAAGGAGCGATATAAAACGGTTTCCGTGAATGTATTCCTTTAAAAACAACTTCATGCGACTGGGAAGGGCGGTAAATACTAAAGAAGCCCCAATTGGGTGGTATGGCAGGAAAAATATCGGTTTCATTTTTATGGGCGATCTGCCTGAAACATGTCATGCCCATTACCGCTGTGCCGTCATCCTCTTTGAACCGCATGCTGGAGAGGGGTATCCTCATTTCAAGATACCAACCCTGGTTATCGCGGCTGGTTTTTACATCCCAGAATGTGTTCCAGTTCAAATTGAAAGGCATTTCAGGCATCTGAACGATCCCATCTTTAAAAATAGTGAAGTCGGTTCGCAGACCGGCCGGGGTTGTGGCAAAAGCCAGCCCGTTTTCCTTATCATTAAAGGAATCGAAAATTATGGTAAACCAATCATTGCCGGCAGAGGTTTCATCACGCATTTTTGAAGTGGACATGATCTTATCTGCTTCTGAATCAAATAATTTAGCTGATACATAAATAAATTCATTGTCATAGGTAACCCGGACTTCTGTTTTTTCCGAAGGCTCCTTTCCAAAAACAGGGGCATGCTGAACCATTGTCAGTGGGGGTATAATATCCCAGGCCGGTTCGTTTATATACCCATCAAACAAAATACTGCCGCTTAAAAGCTGAATATCGAGCCTTTCACCTTTCGCCACCGATCCTGAACTGATAAAAAGAAGAAGTAATAAAACTTGTATTCTGATCTTCAATGTTAATGTACGGTTCATTAAAATATGTATGTATACCGGAATTATAATCGCTGCAAATGTAAAAAATGAATGCCAACCTTTGCATCGCATTTCATTTTTCTGATAAAACAAAACCCGGAATTGGGATTCTTCGTATAATTTTCAAAAACATCGGTATTTATGGTGAATGGCATGCAATTTGAATTGGCTTATTAAAACATAAATATCACGATACAATGAATCGATTTATACTTATCCTACCAGCACTGGCATTATTTCTGGCCGGTTGTCACCCTGATCCTGATCCGTCTGCAGCTTTTATTGCATCTGCCCATCGGGTTGAAGTGTTCGAAAGTGTCGATTTTACGAATACTTCGCATGATATACCCGGCACATGCGAATGGGATTTTGGAGACGGGACCTTTGCAAACGCGATCCATGTGACCCATTATTACGAACAACCGGGGGTTTATACAGTGACCCTCAGGTTATATGATCATTCCCGGGTAATAAGCCAGGCGTCCACTACCATCGAGGTTGTGACCACCGCGCTTACCGTCATTGTGAAAGAATATGGAACCGATCACCGGATTTCTAATGCAAGCGTGATATTGTATCCCACAATTGATGATTGGGATTATGAAACCAATGCCATCGTGGAAGGAATTACTGGTCCTGACGGGGTAGTCCGGTTTGAAAACCTCGACCCGGTGATCTATTTTGTGGATGTATGGCACGAAAATTATAACAATTATCAATTAGCAGATGAAGATGTATATTGGATCATGACCGATCAGCTGCTGCCGGAAGGAGAAACGGAATTTGTGGCGTTTGTGGACTATGTAGGCTTAAAAAGCACGAAAGTAGAAAAGAGAGCCACTCAATACCAGTTGGATAGTGTGAAGCGCCGGATAAAGAACGATGTAAAAAATTGAAGATATTGCTCAAATAGAGCGTTATTGGAAGCAATCCCACGATTCAAGAGGCCGGTTTATTAACCGGCCTTTTTGTTGATTTATTTCTATTATTCATATTAATTTATATATTTGCACTCCCGTTTTTTGCCCGGATGGCGGAATTGGTAGACGCGCTAGTTTCAGGGACTAGTATTCGTAAGGATGTGCAGGTTCGAGTCCTGTTCCGGGCACAGGTTTATTTTTTGATTTGTTGATTTATTGATTTGTTGATTTGAAATCAGTCAATCAATAGATCAGCAAATCAACAAATAAATCGCCCAGGTGGTGGAATTGGTAGACACACCAGCTTGAGGGGCTGGCGCCTGTTACAGGGCGTGCAAGTTCGAGTCTTGTCCTGGGCACTGAATTATTGAAAAGCCACTGATTTTCAGTGGCTTTTCTTTTTATACAAACCGTAAAACTGCAAAACTGCATAACTGCAAAACTTCCTCTCCCTATCAACCGTTTTCACTAAATTTGCAGAATGCCTTTCGAATACCAGTTTCCGGATCCAAGGACTGCAGATGCCGACGGCCTGCTGGCAGCAGGAGGGGATCTGAGTATCGAGTCGCTTGTTACTGCATACTCCCGGGGTATCTTTCCCTGGTATGACAGCCATTCCCCCATCCTCTGGTGGTCTCCCGATCCCAGGCTGGTGCTGTTCCCTTCCCGGTTCAACATGTCGGACAGCCTGAAACAGCGGATTCGAAGCGAAAAATATGTGGTCAGGGCTGACACCAAATTCGAAGACGTTATTAATCATTGCGCTGAAATCCGGCGCAAAGGCCAGCGGGGAACCTGGATCACCGATGAAATGAAGAATGCCTATATAAACCTGCACCACGAAGGCCTCGCCCATTCTTTTGAGACCTATTATAATGGTGAATTGGCCGGCGGCTTGTATGGGGTCTCATTGGGAAAAGCGTTTTTTGGTGAATCGATGTTTCACCTTAAAACCGATGCTTCCAAAATCGCCATGGCAGCCCTTGTAAAGTGGTCGGTCGATCATGATTTTCATTTTATTGATGCGCAGCAATCAACTGCCCATTTGAAATCGATGGGTGCTGAAGAAATCCGCAGGGCGAAATTCCTGAAACTTTTGGAAGGAGCGATAAAATTCCCTACCCTGAAAGGAAGATGGAAGATTTGAAAATATTTGTTGATTTGCTGATATATTGATTTGTTGATTTGGAGATTTCATGCTGAAATGTTCAATCGAATGCAATGAGATTTTTCTCTGCGACCTCATATAGCCTGGTAACAGACTGATAAACAAATCTTTGCTATCTTTGCGTTAAAATTTTTGGGTATCCTGTAGTTCCACGTATCAGGAGAACTGCAGAACCTCAGAACTGCATAACTGCATGACTGCATGACTGAGTTCTTATTTTATGATGGGAATCGTACAGACAAGGCATTGCCTTGTCTCTACAACGTCGTATAATTGCATAACCATTTACCCACTATTTATAATATGACAAAATAGTATTATATTGCTCCAATGAACCTGAATATTTCATAAATCCCGATACTATGAATACCACATTTAAAAAAAGGCTGGAAGAGCTTGAAAAAAATCACAATCTGCTGATCAACAGAAAAAACGTAATGGTGGAACCGGGCAACGGAATCTACCACAGGTATGTCAATCCCGTTCTCACGGGTGCACATGCCCCCTTGCACTGGCGCTATGACCTGAATCCCGAAACCAATCCGTTCCTGATGGAACGAATAGGTATCCATGCGGCATTTAACGCGGGGGCTATGAAACATAACGGCAAGTATTTGCTTGTTGCCCGGGTGGAAGGCAACGACCGGAAATCCTTTTTTGCCATCGCCGAAAGTCCGAATGGCATTGACCAGTTTAAATTCCGGGACTACCCCATTACCCTTCCCCAGCTTGAAAATCCGGAAACGAATGTTTATGATATGCGGTTTACAAAACATGAAGACGGATGGATCTATGGCATTTTCTGTGCTGAACGGAAGGATCCGGCGGCAGCTCCCGGCGATCTTTCATCGGCTGTTGCGTCAGCCGGCATCGTCCGGACAAAGGACCTCGAAAACTGGGAAAGACTGCCTGACCTTAAGTCTACCAGTCAACAGCGGAATGTTGTACTTCATCCTGAATTTGTACAAGGCAAATATGCTTTATATACCCGTCCCCAGGACAGCTTCATTGAGGCCGGCAAAGGCGGCGGGATCGGCTGGGCACTGATCGACGATATAACCCATGCGGTTACCGGCGAAGAAACCATAATCAACCAACGATTCTATCACACAATTAAGGAAGTGAAGAACGGGGAAGGACCCCACCCCATCAGGACGCCCAAGGGCTGGCTTCACCTGGCCCATGGAGTGAGAGGATGTGCTGCCGGATTACGCTATGTGGTCTATATGTACATGACTGACCTGAAGGAACCGTGGCGCCTGATTGCAGAGCCGGCAGGTCACCTGATTGCCCCCGAAGGCGAAGAACGGGTTGGCGATGTATCAAATGTAATATTTACAAACGGTTGGATCGAAGATGATGACGGAACGGTTTTCATTTATTATGCTTCGTCAGATACGCGCATGCATGTGGCCACTTCAACCGTCGACAAACTGGTGGATTATGTCATGAACTCCCCGGCAGACGGGTATACTTCCGCCGCCTCAGTGGACAACCTGAATAAACTGATATCCGCTAATCTGAAATACCTGGCAGGAAAAAAATAACGAAACCATAAATGACATCCATTTATAAGAAATTAAGCGACAGCGCCCGGTCCGAACTGACGGGTAATATCCTGCCATTCTGGATGAACCGGATGACTGATGAAAAAAATGGCGGATTTTATGGCAGGATTGACGGCCAGTCCCGGCTCGTTGAAAATGAAGACAAGGGCGGGATCCTGAACGCCCGGATACTCTGGTCATTTTCAGCTGCATATAACTACCTGGGCGATATAAAATATAGGGAAATGGCAGGCCGGGCAAATGATTATTGCCTGGCACATTTTTTTGATGCCGGGCACGGAGGAACATTCTGGACTGTTAATTATAAAGGCGAGCCCGGGGATACAAAAAAACAGATCTATTCGCAGGCATTTTTTATATATGCCCTGGTTGAATATTATGTGGCAAGCGGGAATAAGGAATGCCTTGAAAAAGCTATCAACCTGTTTCACCTGATTGAAGAAAAAAGTTTCGACACCCAAAAAAACGGGTATCTCGAAGCATTCAGCCGGGATTGGAATTTACTCGAGGACTTAAGGCTTAGCGCGAGGGATGACAACGAAAAAAAAACAACCAACACGCACCTGCACATTCTCGAAGCCTATACCAGTTTATATAAAGTGTGGAAGGACAAGGAACTCGCCGGTAAACTGAGGAATCTTATCGCGATATTCAGTGATAAAATTATAGACCGGGATTCCGGTCACCTGAAACTTTTTTTCGATGAGGATTGGAACAGCAAATCCGCGCTGATTTCTTACGGCCATGATATTGAAGCCTCGTGGCTCATTTATGAAGCGGCCGCTGCACTAGAAGACAACAATTTATTGAATTCAGTAAGTGAAGCCTGTATAAAACTTGGCGAGGCCTCGTTGGAAGGACTTCAGCCTGACGGGAGCCTTATATATGAAATGGATGGGGCAAAAGGGCATACAGACAGCGACAGGCATTGGTGGCCCCAGGCTGAAGCCGTGGTAGGCCTGTTGAACCTGTACAAATTGACAACCCGGGAAACGTATCCGGGACAGGCCCTGCGATGCTGGGAATATATTGAAAAACACCTTGTGGATCACAGGCATGGGGAATGGTTCTGGAGCATTAAGGCAGATGGCAGTGTGAATACTGTGGATGACAAGGCAGGTTTCTGGAAATGCCCCTATCATAATACAAGGGCATGCCTTGAGATCATGCGCAGAACTGAAAACTTATGAAAGCACACCAATCAAACAAAAGATGAATTGTACCAATCTGGCCGTGAACGGTAAAAAGATCCTCCTGTTCATCGTTCTTTTTCTGATAACCCCCATCCTCTTACAGGCACAGTATACCCTGAACTTTGGCTTGCGTGCGAAACAGGATCCGACTACCCTGCCACATTCCAATACACCGGTTCAATTTCCTGAACGTAAACAACAATCCCCTGCGCCTACTGTGTTGTTTCCGGTAAATGACAGGGAATGGATACTTTCAGGCGGATGGATGCTGGCAGAGGCTAATGCACCTGTGAATTCAGAAAACTCTATTTTTAATCCCGCCTTCAATACATCAGGCTGGCTGAACGCTACAGTACCCGGAACTGTACTAACCACGCTGGTGGACCAGGGCATTTATCCCGATCCTTACTTCGGACTGAATAACCTGGCTATTCCGGATTCACTTTGCAGGACAGGCTGGTGGTACCGCATTGCATTCCGAACACCCGAAAAACTGCCACACCAGGAAGCCTGGCTTACATTGAACGGGATCAACTATAAGGCCGATATCTGGCTGAATGGAAAACTCACCGGTAAAATGGCCGGCGCATTTTCAGCAGGAAACTTTAAGATCACCTCCCTGCTGAAGAAGGACAATGATAACATATTGGCGATACATATATTTCCTCCGCCAAACCCGGGAATACCCCAGGAAGAGTCGGCCCTGACCGGACCGGGTCCGAATGGCGGTCAGCTTTGCCTGGACGGACCCACTTTTATTTCTTCCGAAGGATGGGACTGGGTACCCGGAATACGTGACCGAAACATAGGGATATGGCAGGATGTAAGAATCCGGTTTACAGGCGGTGCCCGCTTAGTCGATCCGCGGGTGATCACCGACCTTGCATTGCCTGATACAAACCACGCGGATATTACTGTTTCTTTCGACCTTGAAAATTCATCTGCCCGGGTAAACATCGTGGAGGTAACCGGAAAAATAGAAAATGTAACCTTCGGCAGGAAGGTCACTCTTATGGGTGGAGAGACAAAAAGAGTGGTATTTTCTCCTGAAGAGTTTTCACAGCTCCATATGCCTGAACCAAGGCTATGGTGGCCGAATGGTTATGGAAAGCCTGCATTGTATGATCTGCTGTTAACCATAAAAGACGGGAATGGCATAATTTCAGATACAAAGCAAATCCGGTTTGGCATCCGTGAGTTATCCTATGAACTCACTGTGGATGCCCCGGAGAAAAAGGGCTTGCGGATAGAATACAATCCATTGGATGCGAGAAGCTACGGAAAACCCCTCTTTAATAACACAAGCCGCCGTGATGCCGGTGAAGGCGTTGTTATTCCTTCCCTGCGACAGGGAGTTGTTTCAAGCCTGTTCACCATGCCGGATGATACTGTAATGTCGCCTTACCTTGTAATAAAGGTGAATGGACGCCGTATCTTTTGCAAGGGCGGTAACTGGGGTATGGATGATGCAATGAAACGGGTGCAAAGAAACCACCTGGAACCCTATTTCAGGTTACACCGCGATGCGGGCTTTACCATGGTGCGGAACTGGACGGGTGAGAGTACTGAGGAGGTATTTTATACCCTTTGTGATGAATATGGATTGCTTGTATGGAATGATTTCTGGCTATCAACCGAAGGATATAACCTGGAAGCAAATGATAATCAATTGTTTCTTGGTAACGCGCTGGATGTCATCCGGCGTTTCAGAAACCACCCCTCAATTGCGATCTGGTGTCCAAGGAACGAGGGGTACGCACCCGAAGGAATTGAGGACGGGCTGGCCACAATGATTGCAGCCGAAGACGGAACAAGGCACTACCAGCCAAATTCCAGGTACATGAATTTAAGACCCAGCGGCCCATGGCACTATTTAACAGATCAGTCAGTATATTATCGGGACCTGGCAAAGGGGTTTAACACTGAAATGGGGACTCCATCGATTCCCACAGCAGAATCCATGCGAAAAATGATGCCGGCTGCGGATGTTTGGCCAATCAGTGATACCTGGTATTATCATGACCTTCATAATGGCCAGAAGGAATACCTTTCGGCAATTGATACGAAATATGGAAAATCGGACAACCTGGATGATTTCTGCAAAAAGGCACAAATGGTGAATTACGACAGTCACCGTGCCATGTTTGAGTCATGGAACAGCCATATGTGGAATAATACAAGTGGCTTG
>JBGSSA010000136.1:0-14826 GCA_041737295.1 Bacteroidales bacterium
GGAATGCAGCTAAAAATGCAATTGAGATTTATAATTCCAAAAGACTTCATTTATCTTTAGACTATAAAACTCCTAATATGGTATTTTATAATGTAGCTTAATTTATTGTTTAACCTGTAGCCATATTTTAGGATAAGACAACATGTCTGAAAATCGGTTAGTAGTCGAAATCTATCGGTAAACAGTTGCTGTGAGAATCCTATTGTTTTAATGCAGCCTTTGTGAAAATATACCCGGGTATTTCCTGGTCGAACTTCACGCTGGTCATTTTAAATTCCGTGCCATCACCGTCCTTAAGCATGTCTTTGTATATCACGGTTGTTGGAAACCAGCGCCCCTGGATATTCTTCACATCACTCATTTCTGTGCGTTTGAGCAACTGACCGCTTTTGGCAAAAAGTTCCTGTTTGAGGGGAATGGATCGTTCGGTATCGATCCACATCTTTTGTTTGTAATAAGCCACATCGCTCACTTTCGCCGTCAGTTCAACGAGCCGCACCGCACGGTCCCCGATTTTTTCTTCTCCAACAATTTTTGCCGAATAGATATCTGTTAATTTCCGGTCGTCCATCATATCCTCATAGGAGAGATCGGAACCCATAACCGACTGCCTTAACAAATGTCCGGAAATCTGAATGGTACGGTCGGCGGATGGAGAATAGATCCAAAGCTGACCTTCCAGTTTAAGCATTTTGGTCCCCTTGTCGCTTGCCGGTGACAGGTATTCCGTAAATGACTTCTGACTGCCCTCGGAATAGGTTTTTGAGGTGATCGTGCGACTGTTTCGCTTTCCGTGAATGATCATGGTGGATTCGAAGATGCGGTTTTTCGAAGACATATTCCTGTCCACTTTCAGGAGAATATCGCTGGCATCCTGACTGAAAATCGCGTTTGCCAGAAAGCAAACTACTGTTGAAACTAAAAATCTTTTCATGGTAATCATTAAGCCTCCAGTTCTTTAAATAATTGAGCTGTTTTTCTTTTGTAAATGCCGATACCTGAAAGGGCAGTCCCGATAACGGTTGAAATGACTCCCGGGATAAAACCAAGGTAGTAATCTGCAGGAGTAATCCTGGCACGGATAACATCAGGCATCATAATGGCCGCAGATGAGCCTTTGGTAAAAGTGCCAATGTCAAATCCGTATTCCTGTAAAAGCCATGCAAGTAAGAGGCCTATCGCCGTACCGGCTATGGTGCCGGCAATGCCGATCATCACCGACTCATAAATCATGGTTCGGTAGACGTGTCCCTTTTCTTCACCGATGGCTAGTCTGACGCCAATCTCTCCATAGCGGCGCAATCCTCCCAATAAGCCTGCATTCCACAATACCAGTGACATGGCCACCATAAAAATGAGCGTTATAATAGCTCCCATACTTTTTGTCATATCAACATATGTACCAAGACTCTCCTGGTCCCGTAACCGGAGCATAACAGGCCTGAAGTCGTCTTCATCAGGTGTGAAAATGCCATTGAACCTGGCAAGGCTGTTTCGGGCAATCTCATCGTCATAAAAACCCTGTGAGAAAAATCCAGTTATCTCACCGGCAGCATCCTGCATTTCAAGAGCCTGCTGCATATCTGCCAGATCTGCTATAATGGTACCCCTGTCCAGTGTTGATGTGCCAAAGCTGACAGTCCCGGAAACCCTGAAATTATATATCGCCATTCCACCGTTCATGGTTGATCCGATAAGCGTAACTTTCTCACCCGGATTGACTTCCAGTTTTTGAGAGAATGCTTCACTCAGCAGTATTTCGCCAGCTGAAGAGGGCATTTTGCCTCTGACTAAAGATTTTTTCAGGTTAAGTCGGTCAGTTTCACGGGTGTTTTCAGATAAGAGGTCGATCCCCATACCCATGGCGGGTCCCTGGGTTCTGGTTACCCCTGAATCATCCGGAACATCCACAAGGCCACCGAATCTTATCCTGGCTGTCCAGTCAATATCAGGAAATTCATTTCTCAGCCGGTCCATCAACGCATCGGCATTCAAGATAGCCAGATCATTGGGTACCTGATCTGCATTGTCGGCATAAGCCTTTGTCATTACTTTCACATGCCCCGAGGAGAATTTGGCTGTCATTTCAATCATGTCAACCATAAGCCCTGTAACATAGGCATGCAGAAACACCGATAACATGACGCCGATGGCAACCACAATAATGGGCAGCCGACTTCTGCTTTTATCACGAACAAGTCCTTTTAATAAAAATCGTATCATTGTAATTTCCCCCTTAAAGCTTCTGTTGGATTCATTTTAGCAATTCTTCGCGATGGCAAGTAACTTACAATGGCTGTAGCCAGCATCACGATCAGCATGGTGGATATCACCAGGCCGGCGCTGTATACCGGGTAAAGGGTTTCAGCGATGGCAAACCCATAATCGCTGGATTCGACAGGGAGTGCCCATCCGGTTTTGGCCTGCCAGGCAAGAAAGGGTATTCCGTAAATTGCTCCTACCACCGCAGCCAGTATGGCATGCATGGCTCCTTCGATTGTAAACAGCCAAACTACCTGCTTTTGGGTGTATCCAAGCGCCACATAGGTGCCGATCTCTTTCTGCCTTCTGAATATTGACAGCACCTGGGTGTCAAAGACGGCCAGCAGGGCAAGTAAAAGGAGCACAACATAAAATATCGATTGTCCGACGGATTTTGTTTTGATCATTGATTCCAGATCGGCCACCAGGGTTTTCACCGGCATGAACCTGTAGTTATCGGAAGCAGGCTGTGCCGTTTCGGAATCCCTGATTGTAAACAGGGTGGCCTCATCCGGCATCAGCAGCATCGATTGCATGGTTTCCAGAGGAATCCATACCTGGGAGGCATCCACCGTTGGCACATTGGTCTTAAAAATGTTTGTTATGCATATTTCTGTTGCATCAAAGGTTCCGTTTGCATCTCTCCAGCGAAGGGTGACAAAGTCCCCGACTTTAAGCCTGCTTGTGCGCGCCATGCCGGCGCCGATAATGGCCGGTATCAGATCCGGTGTTGTGTCAAGCTTTTGTGTTGGCAGTTTCAGAATATCCTGCCCGGGATCAATCCCCTTTATCAGCACCGATTGCATGCGTCCCCCGGGATAAATGGTTCCCTGCGAGATCAGAACCGGCAACATATCGCCGTTCTTAATGGCTGTTTTAAATGCAGGAGATATAGGGGCATGCGCATCCTGAAGGGTGAACTGATCAAAAGGATCATAGGCTTTATGCCAGTACTGCCCGTCTCCGATTTCCCAGCTGATCATATCGGATTTGGCCTGCCGGTCCCAACCGACAAGGATTCCTTTCATCGAGATGATCACTACGAATGAAAACGACAGCACGATCACATTGAGCCAGGTCCTGAGCCCCGCACCGATTAGATTCCGGTATGCCAGTTTAATAGCTGTTTTCATATTCATTCGTGTTTAGTTGGATAGCAATTCATCCTTATCAATTTTGCCATCGAGCAGATAAACCTTCCTCCGCAGGTAACCAATCACTTTCTCATCGTGCGTGGCAAACAGGAAGGTGGTCTTGAGATCACGGTTGAGTTTCACCATGGTTTGCAGGATGTTATGTGAATTTGCAGCATCGAGGTTTGCAGTCGGCTCATCGGCCAGCACCAGGGATGGTCTTTTAACCATGGCACGGGCAATGGCGACCCGCTGACATTCCCCGCCGGATAACTGGGGAGGCTTCGATTTTACTTTATCTGTGAGACCGACCCATGCAAGGGCATCCATGACCATGTTTCTTCGCTCTGAAGTCGAGTATTTCAGCAGGAGCAAAGGGAACTCCACATTCTCGAAAACTGTGTGAACAGCCAGCAGATTATAGCTTTGGAAAATAAAACCGAGACTTTCCTTACGCAAACGCGCCGCTTGTTTTGCCGTAAGTTCTCCGACAGAATTTCCCAATACAAGCACATTACCGGTGGAAGGCACATCCAGCGACCCGATAATGTTAAGCAGTGTGGTTTTGCCCGAACCGCTGGGTCCAATAAAACCGGCAAATTCACCTTCCCCGAAGCTTAAATCAATGCCATTTAAAGCAGTAAACTTCGATTTTCCCATGGGAAATGTCTTGACAAGCTTTTCGATCTGAATAATTGAATGATCCATGTCCGTTTCTGTTAATGATTATATACCAGCATGATTTGTATTCCTTTGCCCGAGAACAACTCTCCCGAATTGTCCTGCTGAGGCATCTTATAATTCTTCGGATTCCAGTAAGCCATCAGGTAGAAGCTGAATTTGTTGAACTGGCGTTTCCAGTTCACAAAGTTGTACAGATTCTCGTTGGTCCAGTCATAATAAACAATAGCACTGATGTTGTCGAACATCCCCAGGGGATACGACCAGGAGGTACCCGTAAAGGACAAGGTATTGGCAAATCCGAACGCCTTTTCATCATAAGAAACCAGCAGTTGTTCAACTACCACGTTCAGGCCATTTCCCAGTCCAAAGGTGTAATCGGCGCCTAAATTCAGGACCTCCTGGTTGGTGAACATCCCGGTATTCCTGTTTTTATGGATCCAGGAGCCCTCGAACCACAATCCTATTTCCAGATCCCACTTCCCGTCGATCCCCACCCGGTTCTCAGCAACCTGCGCATGAGCAGGAATTCCATTTCCCAATTCACGTGTATCGGCTTCACGGAAGTGATAGGACAGGGCAACTTCTCCTTTTGGGACAGGGAATTGAAATCTTCCACCCAATTCAGGAAATTCCCGGCTTGTCTTTCCGGTTTCCCAGGTTTTGGGTCCCTCATTACCATAGAGTCCCCAAATCCAAATGCTGGCATTGTTCAGAAAGTAATACCTGCCCAGCAAGCCCCAAACACCGTCGGTAAGCTGCAATGGATCGCGGGGATCGAGCTGATCGAACCACATGAGGGGTCGCAACATGGTGGCTGAACCGAAATTGATTTTCTGCAATCCCAGCCTGATCTCAAACTGTCTCGACGAATACCTGGCCCATATCCTGTAAGGCTTGATTTTTCCATGGGCATAACCGGTATCGAAAGGATGGAAACCGCCGGCGCCGTTTATATTGGCAGAGACTTCAAAATCAATCAGCTTATCATGCTTTTGTTTTACCTGATAATTGAGAGCAGGTATGTACCGCAAACCGCCATATACAGGAAGATCCACATCCGGATTGAGGTTGATCCAACCTGACAATTGCCCTTTGAACAGCAGGGAATCCTGGCTGAAAGAAGTCCGGACAAGTAAAATGAATAATCCAAACAACAACAGGCTGTATATGGATGATCTTTTATTCATGCGGAGAAATGCCATACATAAAAAAGGTCGCAAGTTCCATGATCATTTCCTGGGGAGTGCTGAACATCTGCGAAATCTTTGCATCGTTCATCATCTCCATTATTTTTTGTGTTATAAGAAGGATGAATTCAGGCTTGAAGTCTTTTCGAAAAGTACCGTTGGCCTGGGCTTCTTTAAAATCTCCCAGGATTTCTTTCCACATTCTTGCCGTTGTTTCTTCAATATGCTGTTTCAGGCCAAGTTCAGGATTGTTGTAAAAATCCAAAAGAAATTCCTTGCTGATATCATTGGTGCCGTTCAGCTTTAGCAGCATAATCTTATGTAGTTTCTCGGCCGGGGTAGTACGTTCATGCATTATGCCCTTAAACTCCATAAGACCTTTGTTGGCTTCCTGATCAAAAACATACCGGGCCAGTTCAATTTTATTCGGGAAGAAGCGATAGAAAGTCATTTTACTGACTCCTGCTTTCCGGCATATTTCCTCGATCGAAACTCTTTTAAAACCGTACTTCCAAAACAGATCCCTGGCGGTTTTCAGGATATCTTGATATTTCCTGGTTGTGTTTACCATACTATTAATGTAAAACAAATTCAGGAACAAATATACGAAAAAAGTATTATAATACAAAAATCGTATATTTTTTTAAATACAATTTTTACTACGAATCGATTTTTGCTCTGATTAAAATATTGAGCTTAAGTTTCCGTCAATAATTGCCCGGATGAGGTTAATATTGTACCACATTTTAGCATAGAAATAAGTTAAAACAAGCAACCCGGCTGCAAACATGAAGAGCAGACCTATATATCTGCCTGCCAGCGAATGTCCGGCTTTAACTAACCGGCGGGAGAACCGGTCGAGCCACTTTTGAAGCCTGATGAAAAGGGGATAAAAAACAACCGTAATTATGGCCATTGAAATCAGCGTGAACCGCAAAGGTTTCAATTCCCATTTATAGGTGATTAATTGATCAGTGATAAACGTGGTTAAAAGGTTGGCTGATAACAGGGTTATTGTGGTAACGGCGAAATTAAAAAGTTTGCGATACATTGAGAGAATCCATAATGGTACTCCTCAAATGTATCAAAAAAAGATCGATCTTATCGTATTAGCCACACTTCACAAATTGCCTTCAGCCTGTTTAAAGCCTTGGGCCATGTTTCTTTGAAATACGACTGGAATTTCTTATTTGTATTCATATCAACTGAAAATAACGTCTTTCCGTCTTTCCCGACAATCGTATAATTTTCCAGGGCACCGGACCACATTTTCATTTCAGGATTGTTTTCATCCACCTCTCCGTTTTTTATCATATCCAGGTGTTCAATGCTGATAAACCTTCCGGGCAAGTTTTCTTTGATACGGCTTACCATACCACCTGTGGTTCCATCGGCATCCTGTCCCAGGAAGCGTATTTTGTTGCCCTTTCCCCAGGTGCCTTCAAAACGTGAAGTGGCATTGAATTCAGAGGTCCATTCTGAATAGGATTTTTCACCGATCAGGATCTTATAAACCTTTGCCGGATCAGCATCAATGGTTATCTCAAAGTGAAGGATATCCAAAATTTCCGAGGTCTCCACATATTTCTTGAAATTGTTAAGGATAGCCTGCCAGCCATACCGCTGCAATTCTACCGGGTTGGTTTGCTCAGCCTCAAATTTCTCGGTTATCACGGTTTCATTCTCACCGGATTCAAAAGAAATAAGAACTTTTCTGTCGTCATCGAGTGTATACTCTATTTGCCTGTATATAGCCACCTTGGTATATCTACCGCTAAAATCAAATCCCTGGGTTCCATCCCTGGACTCCATGCGGGAGCGGAATTTTCCGTCAACATGCATGTTATTTTCTGCCATGGTTGTATGCCAGTCGTCTGAAGCATTGTTCCAATGCATGATATGGATTGGAACCGTCCAGCATTCCCATACTTTTTCAACAGAAGCGTTAACAGCTACTGTTAAGGTAATGACCGTTTTTTGGATTGTTTCCATAAGGCTATTGTTTTTGAGTTTTTGTCGTTTTTGGATTATTCATGGCTAACTTATACCTGCAGAATTTCATAAGCGAGCATAAAAATGACGATCATGGGCCAAATATAATAAGAATAAAATATCTTATTATCATATAATAAAAGAAAAAATGCTTTTTTTTGAAAGTTCATTTAAGGACAGAAAGGGTAAAACACGCAATAAAATTGTGCTGTGGTTAAATCTGTAAAAATGAACCTGGAATGGGGGTAATGCATCCGTCTGAAGGGTCTATATATTGAAAGCGATTGATTACAAAGCCATGAAATTAACACAAAAAATATCTTTGTTTCTCACCCTGTGTATGCTTTGTACCTGGTCCCTCGGCCAGGAAACAACAGGGATGCAGAATACAGTTTCCAGTGGAATACCTGCATCAGAACGCACCGGAAAGAATGGATTCGACTTTTTTGCTTCGGATGAACTGCTGCAGATGACCCTTAGCTTTGATGTCAAAGCATTTCTCAAGACCAAGTACAAGCCGGAATACCTTGAAGCGATGCTGACAGTGAAACTCAATGAGGCCGATTCGCTCTTCCAACCCATTAAGATCAAGGCCAGGGGAGAAATGAGACGGACTTATTGTGCATTCCCCCCCATCATGCTGAAATTCAAGGGCAGCGGAAAGGATTCCGGTCGGATATGCGGCAAGGGCACCCTGAAACTGGTTACACACTGTAACGCAACGGCATCTTTTAAAAGCAATGTATTGAAGGAATATCTTATCTACAAGATGTTTAACCTGGTTACACCTTATAGTTTCAAAACCAGGCTTGTAAAGATCACTTATATAGATAATAACCGACCCGATAAAACTTTTGAGGCTTTTGGTTTCCTGATTGAAAACGAGGATAAAATGGCTGAGAGAAACCAGGCAGTTATGATCAAGGCCATGAATGCAACACAAAAGGACATGTCTCCCCTGGATATGGCGAGAGTTGCGGTTTTTAATTATATGATCGGCAACACCGACTGGACGGTACCCTACCAGCACAACATCAAGATTATGAAATCACTCGAAACACCTGTTGAGAAACCGATCCCGGTTATTTACGATTTCGACTATTCCGCGTTGGTCAACGCAGTGTATGCCACTCCGCATGAACTGCTACCCATCCAGGACGTTTCAGAACGCTATTATCTGGGCGTCTGTAACCAGGATGAAGTATTAGACAAGGTGATCGAGGAATTCACGGAATTGAAAGATGATTTCATGGGCACCATCAGAAGTTTTGAATACCTGCCAAAAAATGAAAAGAAATATGTAGAATTCTATCTGAACAGCTTTTACAAAAGCTACAATCAAAATACCTACCTGATAAGCGCCCTGAATCGAACCTGCAAAAGATTTTAGCATTTCATGCCAGACCCCCTGGATTTAAAATACTATGGTAGCGGCTCTGTTCGTGCCGGGATCGCCCGTGATGCCCCTGTTATAGTTGATCACATCCAGCGTTTTAGGCGTAATCCTGATCAGCACAAATACATTCTGCCAATCAGGAATATTCTCCCAATACGCTCTTTTCATTTTTACCAGTAATTCCTTGTCATCTATTATAACTGCCGTGCCGGTTATATTCACATATCCTTTGGCCTGAACATGATCCGCAAAGTAAACACAGACTTTGGGATCTCTTTTGATCTCTGTGACTTTCCTGCTGGTTCTGGAAGTGGCAAACCAGATGGAAATTTCATCCCCCATGGGGAACGGATTCATGGTTCGCACCTGTGGTTGTCCGGTTGAATCAACGGTAACAAGGGCGCAAAAAGGAGTCGATTTCATTATTTCAAAGGCAGCCTGCATGATCGTATCACGTGGAATGGAAGATGGGCTGTTTTGCGCGCTTCCTTTCAATGACAATATTGCCAAAAAGGACATAAAAACATAAATGCACTGTTTTTTAATGAAGTTTTTTTCCATGACAAAAGGATTTAATATCGGGTTAATTATCGCTTATATGTGAAATCAACAAAAATTCCAACTCCCATAAGACCATTGGGAAAGCATTTTACCCCATGCAATCTGAGTTAATAGAGTCAATATAAATGAAGTTTAAAGTGGAGATGGCCTTTAAATCTAAATGACAATCGGAATCTTCGGATGGTATTCAAAAGGCTCTCCCGGGTAATAAACCCGATGGAGATATAAGCCCGATGGTGGAGCTGCCAGTTGCGACGGCCTTTCGGAGTGCTGATCCATGAAACCCCGTATTTCTTTCATGGTTAGTTTGCCTTTACCGGAGTGAACCAAAACCCCGGTGATCCTGCGAACCATCATCCAAAGGAAATGAGAGCCCAGGATGTGAATAATGATCAGATCCCCTGATTCGCTGATATCCAGATGACCAATGTCCACAAGGGTCGATTTTTCCTCTCCCGTTGCTGCTCCAAAAGAGGAGAAATCATGAAATCCTTTGAATAGGGCAGCGGTTTCCCTCATTTTGTTAATGGAAAGTTCTTCTTTTACCCACCATACAGAGCGTTTGCCAAAGGCCGAACGCCGCCGGGAAATGATGTATACGTAGCTTCTGGCCACCGCACTGTACCTGGCGTGGAACCCGGCGTCACATTTCTCCGCCTTCAGAATATGAATATCATAGGGCAGCAATTCATTGATCCGCCCTGCCAGGATTTCAGCATGCATTTGCGTGGGAACATCGAGGTGGGCCACCTGGCCCAGCGCATGTACTCCTGCATCGGTGCGGCCGGCTCCGTACAATTCAATTTTCTTCGTATTGAATAATTGCTCGCACGCTGTGAGTATTTCTCCCTGGATGGTTTTCACCCCGGCATTTTGCTGCCAGCCATGGTAACGTGAGCCTTCGTATTCAATAAGAAGCCGAAAACGGGACATTCGATTAAATTAGGGGGTAAAAATAGGGAAAAAGGAGTAAACAATTGCAACCCGCCGTCGCTCCATAGGAACCGGAGCTATGGAGTGCAAAGTCGGGAGTTGCCATCCATTTTAATTGCGAGGAGTATAATATTTCAAGGCTTCCGGCATAAATTGCTTTAGCTTTCTTAACCTGGTTTCATCGGAAGGGTGAGTGCTTAGAAATTCCGGTGGATTTGCTCCGCCTGCTGCTGACATTCTTTGCCAGAAAGGAATTGCTTCCTGCGGATTGTAGCCAGCCATGGCTGCATATATCAAACCAAACTTGTCAGCTTCCGTTTCCTGCTGACGGGACCAGGGTAATAAAGCTCCTACCTGGCTTCCAATACCATAAGACAGCAAAAACAGATCCTGTGTTTCCTTAGGTTTTTGAGCCAAAGCAACCTCCAATGCCATACCTCCCAATTGCTGAACCATAGCCTGACTCATTCTTTCAGTGCCATGCTTGGCAATGGAATGGGCAATTTCATGTCCCATAACAATCGCGAGCGCTGTTTCGTTTTGAGTTACTGGCAACAAGCCTGTGTATACTACCAGTTTACCACCAGGCATGCACCAGGCATTAACCTCTTTGCTATCAATTGTGTTAAATTCCCACTTATACCCTTCCAGCACCGAACCTTTTTCCTGGCTGTTGTAATACTTCGTGATTGAATTTGCTATACGTGCTCCGACACGATCAACCATTTTTGCATCCATATTGGAACTGGAACTTAATACCTTGTTTTCTTTCAAAAATGTATTGTATTGGGTTGTGGCCATTAACTGTACGTCTGATTCACTTACCAAACTGAGTTGCTTGCGGCCTGTCACCAAATTTAATGCACAACCAGCTATTAGAAGTGTTATAAATAATAAAGAAAAGATCTTTTTCATAGGTATTGGCTTTTAGTCTGACGAGTTGGGACAAACAAAGTTAGATACAGCTATCACAATAAGTATTATACAACTTTTGCAATAAGTTATATAATTCACATATTTTAAAGGGATTCAAATAGCTACTCACTGTCTGCATGCAACTTGTTCCGATAGGACGAAAGCTTTATTTCACATAGGGGGGATAATAATAAACTGGAACTCCCGTTTGAGTGTATGTTAATCTCAACTATTTAGGCAGGATTCACGTATATAAGCTACTAAACCAATTCTTCTATGATTCTAAGGCTGGCCTTTCCTGCTTTAATATTCTGCTTAACAACATATCATCCTATTTTAAAGGAGGGTAGGGACGAATCCGATTTCATAGCCGGTAATAAAACTATTGTCTCCGCAACTGAACTGTTATACCAACATTTGAGTGAACCGGCTTTACCCCTGGCAGCGTTAAAATCCTCCGTTGAGGTTTACATGCATCTGACAAAAGAAGGACAGATCATCAATGACAAGGTAATTACCATCATTGATTTTACAAAGCCTTCCCACCTGGAAAGGCTGTTTGTTATCGACCTGGTTGGGGAAAAAGTAATATATAAATCTCTTGTGGCACACGGGAAAAATTCAGGGGAGGACTATGCCACCCATTTTTCCAATAACCCCGAATCGCATCAGAGCAGTCTGGGTTATTATCTGACCGGTAAGTCCTATGTTGGCCGGCACGGAAATTCGCTTCTGCTGAACGGTCTGGAGAAAGGAATTAATGATAATGCCAGGAAGAGGGCTGTGGTGATTCATGGAGCAGAATACGTAAGCCAGGGATATATTGAATCCAATGGCAAGCTGGGCAGAAGTTTTGGTTGTCCCGCCCTGCCGGAAGAAACAGCTTCAGAGATCATTAATACGATTCAGGAGGAATCCTTGTTGTTTATTTATTCCAGCGACCGGAATTATTGTAAGAATTCAAGTTTTTTCAATTCTTTTTCATCCATTCCGTAAATGTCATTATAGAAGAAGATATTCAAATCTTCATCCGCTTCACAGGTAACATAATGTATATATAAATCCACCGGAAAGCTTAAGGCTATTTCCCGGCGTATGCCTTCGTTAATCATGCTTATTACGTCTACGTCCTGATTTTGCCGGGAGAATTCTCTTACCAAATAGTCTGCAAGCATCTCAGGATGCTGTACCCTTATACATCCATGGGATAAGGCCCTGATATCTTTGGAAAACGAATGCTGGCCGGGAGTATCATTAAGAAAAACTGAATAGGGATTGGGAAACACAAACTTCACACGGCCCAGTGAATTGTCCTTTCCTGATTCCTGCCTGATTGAAAGATCAAAGGTTTCGGCAGAAACAGTATTCCAGTCTACCTGATGGTAGGATACAGTATCCCTGTTTTTATCAATCAGCCTTAACCGGTTACGACTCAGGTATCCGCTGTCTGATTTCAACTTTGGAAGCATTTCATCAAGCGTAATGCTGCGGGGAACCCGCCATTCGGGGTTAGTGATTATTCGTACAATTTTGCTGCTGACCATGGGTGTGGGGGTTTTTACAGCCCCGACGATAACCCTTGAATTCCCGATCATTCTATTCTTTTTATATATCCGCATCTGATAGGCAGGTATATTAATATAGATACACTGCTCAGTCTGAAGGTTTTCTTTTCTAAGTCTGTCAAGGTTAAGTGCTATATGCCTGTATTTGTCTTCGGTGGATTGTGATAATGCCTCGCAGGTGTTTTTGCCGGGTTTGCTATCCGGTTCGAGACCGTGGTAATATTGAAATTTCTTAAGTGACAGGAGGAAAGACTCATCCGTTGATCCGGGTTGCAGGTAGCCAAGGTTGATCAATACTTTTTCGACTGTTTTCCTGAATATAGCTGAATCTTTTAAAGGATCGGGAACCGAAATCCGGGCATCGGCTCTTTGTGTAATGTTTAAAAACCTTACCAGAGCCAGTTGAAGTTTACGATATTCTACAAAAGCCGGTTGAACCGCGAGTATGCGCTTTTCAAAATCATCACTAGCCAGGGCACTGATTAAATAAGGAGTAAGACTGTTGGCAGCCGACAATGAAAACAGCGTGGAGTCGAATACATGGTAGCCCATTTTCAGGAACAACATAAACCTAAGGCAGGCATCTGTAAGCAAAAGTTCAAGATTCATACGGCTTGTCAGGTAACTGCTCTGAATATCACTGTTTCTCATTAATTCCAGTTCATTTCTGATTTCAAGAACAGGGAATAAGCTGGTTTTAAGTCCATACATTTCGGCTTTATCAAGTAAACCGAGCAAAACAACAGCCTGGCCGGAAATTTCAATAGTACTTGTCCAAACGGGCCTGTAGTATTGCCTTGAGTAAAAGTCTTTTAATAAAGGTATTGTTCTCAGGCTTGAAATGTCCTTGGCAGGACTACCTGCATCAGGAATTTTCAGGAAAAAATCCGTCATGTTAACCATTAAAGCAGGTAAGAACAGGTCATTCTCCATCAGGAGCATTTCTTTGGTATGGCTTTGATAGCTGGTGCTCAGCATTAATATTCCAGCCATCACAATAAGCCGGACATTAAAGGGGACTGCCTTTTTGGTCCAATTTACTATTCTTTTTCCTGTTGAGGATTTGCAGAAACAAGCGAGTAGCGTTGGTGTTTTCTTGGTTGGTTCCATAAGGAACTTAATAATCAAGCGTAAAGGTGAGGGTTATTTTCTGATGGCACGTTACAGATTTGTATATATTAGTTACATAATTCACACATTATAAAGGAATTAAATTATTTTCCAGACTATAGTAAAGGCCGCCAAAGGCGGAGTGAGGTCGGGGTAGTCCCGCCGTCGGCGGGAGACCGTCCCGACATTCAATGTCGGGTAACCCCGCCAACGGCGATGGAGGTTTAAGCAGTTGAGTGTTGCTGCTAAATTCTGAAACTGAGAATTCTGGAGTTATTATAATAAGTGCTTTTTAAGAAAAGCCCTTCCGGATCCACTTTTGAGATACTTCTCAAATTCAAATGCCTTGTATTTATCAGCAAATGCAATATAGGTGACTAGTTTAACCGGTAATCTGTATTTTGTAGCAGGGACAAAACCAGAGTTATGTCGAGTGAAACGCTCGTCAAGATCTTCTGTACAGCCTGTATATAATTTACCATCTGAACAATGAAGGATATATGCGAACCACATGGTGGATGATATTTCCTAAAGGTCGGGCTTTGCCCGACGAAGCTCGCGTGAATAAACTGTCTGCGAGCGAAGCTCGCCTACGCAAAGGCTTCGGCGAGCGAAGTCGGGGTGGCCAGACTCGAACTGGCGACCGCCTGGTCCCAAACCAGGAACCCCGCCACCGGCGGGGCTACACCCCAGAGACTAGTTTCTTAAAAGCTTCACCTCCTTTGTAAGATTTGATTTGCTTCTCTCTCTTTTCCGCTTGAGATTTATCAGGGAAGGATTCAGTGTAAACCAAAACAAAGGGGATTCTATGTTTCGTTGATCTTTGACGAGCAGAATTGTGAAAAGCAAGTCTGTTCTCTATATTGGAAGTAGAGCCAATATAATACTTATTATCCTTAAGACTTTTCAGTATATAAACATAGTACATGGCTTGCCAATAAACTGCGATAAACAAAAAAAGTCGGGGTGGCCAGACTCGAACTGGCGACCGCCTGGTCCCAAACCAGGAACCCCGCCACCGGCGGGGCTACACCCCAGAGACTAGTTTCTTAAAAGCTTCACCTCCTTTGTAAGATTTGATTTGCTTC
>JBGSSA010000142.1:0-9076 GCA_041737295.1 Bacteroidales bacterium
ACTTTTTACATATACATAGGAAGGGGGGCTTCTAAATAAAAATAAAAAACTGTGTCCAGTAAAATCAAGTATCTTAGAGATTATTTCTATTGATTCAAATTTTTACCGGACAGCAGTGAACTGCAGAACTGCAAAACATCATAAGCCTGGTAAACATAAACTTAGTGCTCTCTGCGGTTAATTTTTGGGGTATCCTTTAAAGACAATCCCATGTTTTTTCAGCAGATCTTCTGAAAGCCTCCAGAGTTTCTCCCCGTTTTGCACATCCGTTGCTTTTGGATCCATTTCTTTTCTGCTCATAAGAAAAAGGTAATCAATTGCTTTCCCTGTCACCTCAGGTGAGCAGGCAAAATACACCACGGGCAGAACCGCTTTGACCGGTGACCTGAAGAATATCCTGAAAACCAGTTTTAGCAAGGGCTTGAAAACGACCGGGGCCTCCCTGGCAATGTTGGAATTGATCGGACCGGGGCACAGGGCAAAAACAGAATACCGGGTTTTACCGGATGTGTTGAGCCGGCGCGAAAGCTCATTGGCAAAGGTGACCAGCAACAATTTGTAATACCCATAGAGTTCAACGGTTTTGCCCATTGTATAATCCCGGTACATACCAAATCCCTCCCAATCGAAGAACACGGGATTTCTGTGACTTTCCGAGGTCACAAATATGATCCTGGGGATGTTGTTACTGTCCGTGTTCAATAGGTTGTTTTCCAGGAGCAATCGTACAAACATATATTTCGCCAGGTAGTTAACCATGAACATTTCCTCAAGTCCCTGCCGGGTTTTTCTGCTTTTCAGCGGAACAACGGCAGCATTGCAAATCAGTATATCGGGTTTCAGGGAAGATTTCTTAAGAGAATCTGCCAGGGCGATAATAGATTCCATATCGGACAGATCAACACGGAACATTTCAACATGAGGATTACCCGAAAGTTTGCGGACGAGCTCTCCCTTTTCCGGTATGCCGCTTCGGCAGGCCATCAATACATGCGCCCCACGCCTGGCAAACTGCACAGCAGCCTCAAACCCAAGTCCGGAACTTGCCCCGGTTATTAAAACTATCTTTCCTCTGACTGTGTCCTCATCGTTGAGAGTCACAACATTTTTTTGCCTTCGGAACAGGTCAAGGATACCGGTCAGGGTTGCAGTAAATGCATTTGAATAGCTTTTCCCGGCTTTATTCATAGACTATTGCTGGATCGTTTTGAGAAAATCACTGTAAATGCTTACCGTCCTGTTCAACTCCCCGGAATCAATATTATAATCATCAAGATTGTATTGGTGCGTTCCATACCGGTTGGGAGCATTCCTTCGGTCGGTGTCAAGAAATACCTGGTGCAGTTCCGGTGAAATGGAACGGCCATTCCGGTATAATTCGCCCAGGACAGTCATTGGTGATGACACTATATCCTTATAAAACAGATCCGTAAACTCTGCACCGGGATTCGTTTTCCTGAATTCGATACCCTTTGAAAGCATGTGACCTGTTTTTTTTACCCAGTGCGTGGCTACCCTGTCGATGGATACATTGTCACTGAATATGGTCTGACTGTGCGCCACCATGCTGATGAATGAAGGCAGGCTTTCAAGGATGTCCCTGTGGGTCCAGATAAAATGTACCCGCCCAAAATGCCTGTCCGCCAGATCGAGAAATTCCATGTGGTGGGGACTTTTCAATACCCATCTCCGGGCAGGCCTCTGATATTGTAGTAATTTCAGCAGCTTAACAGTATAGCTGTACGCGTAATTCTGATCCGTTTGCTCCAGCCAGGCTGCATAAGAGGGCACGTTCATGGTTGCCTCCGGAGTTGTGCTCAAAAAAGTAGTATCAAGCAACAGGATATCCTCTTCCGGTTTTTCATATTCCACGGGATGTATGGAGAAAAATCCCGGGGCCATCAACTTCAATGCCTTTTCGCTGAAACGGGCAGCCTTCATTCTACGGGCTTTCTCAGCCGGATCATCATTCAGCGGCACCGGATTAATGGCCTCCCAACCGGCCAGAACCCTGTTCTCAGGATCTGCCGACAGCAACCGGTGCAATTTCGTGGTTCCGGTGCGCTGAAGACCGCATATTAAACTTACCGGGTAAAGCTCTTGCTCAAGTATTTCGGGAAACTTTTTAAACCAGTTTTCAGCCCTCAGCCGGATGGATAACAGTCCGGTCAGCCTTTCCCTTGTGATAAACCTCCCTACAGGATGCAAATCGGCTTCGTGGTTGATTGAATCGATGAGCTTATCCAGCGGTTCCTCCCAGAAATCCTCACCGAATGAATGAAGTCCGGTTCTTTTCCGGGAAAGTTTTACCAGGTGATCCTTATCGAGCTTGATCTTTGTACCCAGGAAATAGGAGCTCCCCCATGCAGAATTGATAAGCCTTAACCAGGAAGGCTTATTTTTATAGCTGATTGCAGTTACTGTCCGCTGCCGGTTCATCTTACACAATATCAGAAAGTTTAACCACACTGCAGGCCGGTTCCGTGGCTACGGCACCTTCCTTCAACCGGTACCACCGGAGACACATCGTACCTTCATCATGACTGCAGGTATCTATCCAGTTATGTACCCCGGGATTTCTTTTCGATACAATGATCCGAACGCTTCCATCAGACGCGGCTATTGCCGAATTTTTATTGATTGAAACCGGGAAATACCTGTAATCTAACGACTCCATCCAATAATTGTTTAACTGAAAATTCCATGTATCACAATCGGGTGGAATGAATGCAATTACAAGGGCCTCATCTTCATCTAATTTCCAGTAACTATGATGATAGATTATGCCGGCATCACCCCCTGCAGCATTTGATATTTTCGGATCAAACACGGGCAGTCTGTTTGTATGTTTTTTGAATCCGTTTGCCCACCTGGCAAATAATATGGGAGCGCCGGCAACAAATAGGGCTGCCGTCTCAAGTCCCTTATCGATTTTTTCGGGTGTAACGGGTTTCGGAACCTTCTGTCCGTTCAGATTTTCAATTTTCAAATCCGCCGGGATCTCGGTGTTCCTGTTAAAGAAGGTTTGCCTGACAATCACAAGGCTTGTTTCGATCTCTGTTTTGAGCCAGTTCTTCCCCTTCCTCACAGGGCTCAGTATGATCTCGAAACTACCGTCTTCCTCAACATGAAGGTCGCTGGATTCAAGGACCCCACAGGGAAGCATTCCTCCCCCGGTGCCATAGCCTCCGTTCTGGGTGAAGAATCCGATGTAGTCAATTGTATTTCTGGTGCCGGTAATCCGGTATTCGAATTTTCCGCTAATCTGTGCATTCAGGTAATAATTATCAGGATTGTCTGCCCCGAGTTTCACGGTTTCATGCACCATCCTTCTCAGTTCGGGAAATTCCACATCGCCAAATTCCACATATGCCTCAAGGGCAGCCCTTGTCAGACGCGACAGGTATCTCACACCTTCAGCCTGCTGAAAAGCATCCCCCGGTGCTCCCTTGTATACCAGGGCTGCACCGGCAGTTTTCAGGTGCTCGCAGAATTCTGACCAGGCTTTGCCGGTAACAATGTTCCTTGCGTGAGTATCTGCTTCCGTCCTGCCGGAAATTCTCAACCGGAAAAGGCGAATACTTTTGTAGATTTTTAGAATAAAAAAAAGTAATCTTCCCATGAAAAGGATTTTATACCAGGCAATTGTTTACGGGACCAACTGTATTACAAAAATAGCCTTCACTTACTGCTTTTTATCAGATTTTCCAATGCATTGATATGTTGTACAAAGGCCCTTTTCCCTTCATCCGTGATGGCATAGGAAGTGTTGGGCTTTTTTCCGATAAACTGTTTTGTAACTTCCAGATATTTCATTTTCTCCAAAGCGCTTATATGGCTTGCCAGGTTGCCATCCGTTACCTCAAGCATTTCCTTTAAAACCGAAAATTCAACTTTATCACTGACTGCCAGTGCAGACATGATTCCAAGCCGGATCCTGCTATCGAATGCCTTATTTAACAAGGAAATCCCGTGATTCATCTTTCGTATTTATAATACATTACAATGCCATACACTATGTGCAATACCCCAAACCCGACTGCCCAGAAAAATAAACCATATCCGATCCATATGGCAGCCAACAACCCGATTCCGGCTTCGGCAAGGCCAAGATGCCGGATATCGTTCAGGGTATATTTACTGGCATTTATGAGGGCAAGCCCGTAAAAAATGAGCGTTGCCGGTGCGACAAGGCCAACCAGGCTGTGATAAATGAGAATAATACAAAAGATTCCCCCGATGCCAAGAGGAATAAACATATTGATCAGCAACCTTTTGGTTGAACTGTCCCATAATTTTACTCCCTTTTTCTTTGCTTTTCGACCGGATAGTAATATCGCCACGAACAGTGATGCAATTAATACAAGGAAGGCATCCGTAAAAATGAAAACATAAAAAGAAGGGTTAGAGCTTCCATCCGGAAGAAAGGCATAATCATAATACCTTAAACCGGTAAAGTTCAGCTTAAGAAAAATATAGGCTGCAGCAGCACCCACCATGGCAAATATTCCGGCAAAAACCCCTGAGAGACCGTTTAATGAAATAAACCGGACGGAACGTTCCATCATCGAACGTATTTCAGTCAGGGTTTCCAGTGATTCAGTTTTCTTATCCATTGAAAGTACTTTGAATCACAAAGCTATAAAGAAAATTGATTATTCCAACTATCGCTTAATCAATTTTTTATTTACAAGGGTTCCATCGCTTAACCTGACATGCATGATGTAAATTCCCGGTTTAAGTAAATTTATATCCAGGGAAACAGCAGAGGCAGAAAGCCCTGCCACGTTATACATCAATTGTCCCTGCACGGAATATATAAATACCGCATCCAACTGCTGCCGGGATTGAATTGACAAGTTTCCGGCAACCGGGTTCGGATACACGGAAACAACGGAAGATTCACTATTTTTTACAGAGGTTATTGTATTCTCAGTAAAGATGATTGTTCCCATTTTTGTCGGGTCGAACCAGGCCCTATGTTCGTTTTTATTCCAGGACAGCACATGATTCCGCCCGGAACCATCATTGTCGAGTATTTCAATTTCAAAACCCATAGAATCTCCCTCAGCAACCGGGGAATTTTTACCAAGTGCTATCAAAGGAAAGACCGCTTCAATAGTCCGGTTCGTGTCACTATCAACATGAATCGCAAAATCAACGGTTGGCGGAGTCCATACATCAAGTCCCCAACGGCCGCTGATACTGGTGCTTCCGGGGATAAACCGAAACTGGTAACAGTCTTCAGTATAGACAGTGTCTTTCGTATGGTCGACATTCATGTATATTTCAAAACCGTCGTTATAGTAAACAGTTCTGTCGCCTGTATATAATTTATTGTCCTCCGCAAAAATCAGGACAAACAGGGTATCGGTGTTCCAGAAGGCTTTATAGTAGCCACTGCAATCAGAGGTTGTCGGATAATCATCTCCATCGATCAGGAAGGTTATGGGATGTTCTTCAAGCAAATTCCAGACATTATCTGCAATTCCGTCGACAGTAATTCCTGAATTGATATGCGGAATTTCAGACACCTGCTGCGCCTGCACAGTAGAAAATAAAACACTGCCGGTAAGTAAAAACAAGGCAATACCCTGTATAGTTTTTCGAAGGCTCATATTGAAAGAATTTAAATCAGGCAACAATGTAATCATAATTTGCTATAACAGGCATTGTTGTCATTCAATTACAAGTTTGCCCCGGTAATCAATTTCATAGGGTCAGTATCTTGCTTCCCTTCTCCTGATTTCTTTTACTGCGTCTACCATTGCCTGAAATCCTTCCGCCGGGACATACTCCGGTATGGAATTTCCGCTTCCCAGTCCGTATCCGCTGGCATTCTTTCTAAACTTAATACCTTTTTCCAATACTTCAGGATATACCTCATCATATTTTTTCAGGCAGAGTGTATTTAAATCAATACCCCCGAACAATCCGATCCTTGAATTGTACAAATCGATCCATTTATCGAAGGGTGCGATCTGATCTTCGTTGGAGTGTTTCGCGTCAATGCCCAACCCGATTATATCTTCCATAATATCAAAAATACAGCCGCAACTGTGTAACAGAAACTTCTTGTTTGCCGCGTGTACCAGATCAATGATCCGCTTGTACTGGGGTAAGATGTGATCTTTGATTGTATCCGGAGACAGCATGGTTGAAGTTTTATACCCCAGGTCGTCCCCCATCCTGAAGAAAACAAAAATATCAGAATAGTCCGCAATCATTTTCGACCAGAGTGTAATGTACAGATCCCCGATTTTCCTGAACAGGTCAGTGAACAGTTCATTATCCATATATTGCATCAGGCACAGCGACTCAAAACCAACCAGGTCCTGGCTGGCCTCAAAAATTCCATACCCGCAACCGCCATATGCTTTCATACCGGCCGGCATTACAGTCCTGATCGCCTCCAGGTGAGGTTTATAGGTATTCCAGAAAATGGTCGGGATTTCATCAAAAGGATAACTGTTGAAATCAGCCCTGGTTTGAATGGGACCTTTCATGCCGCCTATTATAGCTCCATGTCCCGGAAATATATCGCAAATAGCTGCTTCATAGTCGAAGGCATCATACGTCATTTCTTTCCAGAAGGATATTATCTGCCTGAAATACTCTTCATGATCCTTCGCCTGACTGCCCTGTAAATGGATTTCCTTTCCTGACACCTTATTGATAAAAGGCAAATCGATGTGATGTTCATAGAGAGGAAGGCGTTCCGGCTTTCTGTTATACAATACCTGAAGGATGTTTTTATAATCGGGAATAAAGGCGGCAGTTTTCATGGTTATGCCAGGGGTTATTTTTTTCCGGGTTTCAATAACAAATCGTTTCCCGTGGTTTTTACCGTAATTTTTTCTCCCTTGTTTAGTTCAATTGTATAGGGTATCCCGGGAAACAGATCAAAGCAATTGTCAGTATAGTCCGCTTCGCCGTTGATATCAATACAAGCGCCCCAAACAAACACATTAGAAGACAGTATTGCTGTATTTCCTTTCACTTGTATGGATATATCAGGTTTTTCGAGAACCATCTCTTTGAATTTATTCATGAGCAGCTTGTGTTGAGAAATGGTTACATCCCCTTTTTTCAACACTGCAAAAGCGCCATGGTCTGAATATCCGGCTTTTTCATAGGTTGCCCTGTCAAATGATGCAATGACAGTTGAAGCATTCGCCGGAAGCGATACGTCCTTTGTTTCATCTACTTCATATCCGCCGCCGGTGTTGAAAATACCAAATTGCAGGCTCCCGGCCCAGTCAGAGGCATTATCATTTACCCCATATACATTGATTTTATTTCCCTCAGCGGCCAGGACGACGGCAATTGGCGCAAATGCCCGGCGGACCGGGTGATAAGCCAGTTTTTTACGGCTGTAATAATCCACGATGGTCCATCCATGCGTAACCGGCCACGAATCATTATACATCCAGAAAATGGCGCTGGATGAACTGAATTTACGGCGATGGTAGTTTGTTATGTATTCAACCAGTGCTTCGGCCTGGAGCATGCCGCTGGCAATTGCATAATCATCCATACTCATTTCCGTATAGGATTTGCCCAGCCAGAATTCTATTGATTTGTACGTAATGTCGGCATCGCCCCAGAAATTCACCAGGTTATCATGATGATCCCAGGATAATGAACGGATAAATTGTTCATTTTTTGGCAGGAACTGGCGCAGTGTGGCAGGAGAGCTTGCTCCCAGGAATCCGCCTTCATTGGGGAACCGATCCACATAGCTCCTGTATGCGTAAAAATTCATGCCGTCTTTTCCCAACGATACTTCCCACGGGTGCTGATCGCCGGTGATATGACTCTGCGGATCCTCGTAATTTTCCGAAAAGGGTGAACTGGGCCAATAGAGGATATAGGGATTTTCTGTTTTAACTAATATCGGGATTAAATGATGATAGAGTATGTAATCGGGTACAACCTTGCCGCTGGATGTATATCCCCAACTGAATGTTCCCACTTCATTCTCATTATTTCCCGACCAGATGATCAGTGAGGGATGGTGCGCAAATTCACGCACCGCCCAGGTTACTTCATCTTTAACCGAATTATAAAATGCCACATTATCACCGGGATACTCGCTGCAGGCAAATAAGAAATCGTGCCATACCACAAGGCCTTTTTCATCGCACAAATCCAACAGGTCATTCCCTGCATACAGTCCCCCACCCCATATCCGAAGCATGTTGAAATTTGCTTCCACTGCCAGGTCAACCAGCCTTTCAAGGCGATTTTTATCCACGCTGCTGTAAATCATATCGGCCGGAACCCAGTTTCCGCCTTTCAGGAAAATCTTACGGTTGTTGATTATAAATGTGAAATAATTTCCCTCAACGGGATGAGCCGATTTATCCAGATCTATCTTTCGGAAACCAATTCTGCGAACACCTTCATCGATCAGCTTTCCCCCTGATTTTATTTCAACCTTTACCGTATAAAGATTCTGATCTCCCTGTCCCACAGGCCACCAGAGTTTCGGATCGGCCACTTTCATTTTCAATTCAAAAGGTCGTGCACTGTTGGACAATGTATCCTGTATCGATACCTTCTGATTTGTTTCAACCAGTGTTGCTTCAACAGTCAGGTTGATTTTTTCAGAAAGCCCCTGTATAAAAGGACGAATGGTTAGTTCTGCAACTGACAAATCATCATTGAATTTTATCCACGTCACAATATTATCCAACCGGGCTGTCTGTTTCCATTCAAGCGTTACGTTGCCGGTGATGCCGACATTGATCATGGATGGATTCCAGTCCCACGAGAACTGATACTGAGGCTTGCGCAACCAGAAGCGTTTATTCAGGATTGTATTTAAACCAGTGCTATAGCTGTCACCTTCTTTGCTGGCCACATCAAAGAGACCGCTTTCAATGCCGACAGTAATAATATTCCTGCCTTCTTTTAATTTGCCGGTAATATCCAGCCGGCAGGGAATAAAGGCGTTTTTATGAGTTCCTGCCAATACACCATTGATATAAATGGAAGCGTTGTAATCCAATTGGTCGAATACAAGCCAGGATGACCCGGACAAAGCTTCTTTCGGCACCGTAAAAAAACGGTA
>JBGSSA010000055.1:0-14404 GCA_041737295.1 Bacteroidales bacterium
AAAGAACTGAACCTCCGTAAATAAAGAAAAACAGGCAATTCTGAAATTGCCTTTTTCTTTTGATATATGGCCGATTCGGCCATCCATTTATTTTAATTTATTTATTTATGTTTAAGACATTTCAAAAGACCATTGCCCTAAATGATGGGAGATCCATCATCCTGGAAACCGGCAAACTGGCTAAACAAGCCCACGGTTCTGTTGTGGTAAGGCTGGGTGATACAATGTTGCTGGCCACGGTGGTTACGGCAGCTGAAGGCGCTGAGAACAGCGATTATATGCCCCTGCAGGTGGAATACAAGGAGAAATTCTCCGCGATAGGCCGCTTTCCCGGGGGATTTTTAAAACGGGAGGGTAGGCCCAGCGACCGGGAAATATTAGTATCGCGGTTGATTGACCGTGCTTTACGGCCCCTTTTTCCTGAAAATTATCATGCCGAGACGTTTGTAAACGTGATGCTTATTTCGGCTGACAAGGATACTATGCCTGATGCACTGGCAGGATTGGCTGCATCTGCGGCCCTGATGGTTTCGGATATCCCTTTTAAGGGACCGATTTCCGAATCAAGAGTTGCCCGCATCGATGGCAAATTCGTCATTAATCCCTCCCTTTCCGAATTGGGAAAAGCGGATATCGATATTATGGTTGCTGCCACTCTCGAGAACATCGTTATGGTAGAAGGTGAAATGAGCGAGGTTTCCGAAGAGGAAATGCTCGAAGCCCTTCTGGTTGCTCATGAAGCCATCAAATTACAATGCCAGGCACAGATCGACCTGATGATGGACGCCGGTAAATCGGTGAAGCGTGAATATTCCCATGAAGTGCATGACGAAGATCTTCGCAAGCAGGTATGGGCAGCGGGTTACGACCAGTTCTACAAAATAGTAAAGACCATGACGGGCAAGCATGAACGTCATGATGCACTCAGCAAGGTGAAAGCCGATTTCGTTGCGGCCCTACCTGAGGATAACACTGTGAATAAATCGCTGGTTGAACGGTATTTCCACGATGTGGAAAAAGAGGCTGTCAGAAATCTTATTCTTAATGAAGGATTACGCATCGACGGAAGAAAAACAACCGATATCAGGCCCATCTGGTGTGAAATCGATTATCTTCCCGGTGCACATGGTTCGGCTGTATTTACCCGTGGAGAAACTCAGTCCCTTACCTCGGTAACCCTCGGTACCAAGCAGGATGAAAAAGACATCGACGAAGTTCTATTCCAGGGAAGTGAAAAATTTGTATTGCATTATAATTTCCCGCCGTTCTCAACGGGAGAAGCCAAGGCCTCGCGCGGTACAGGCCGTCGCGAGATCGGCCACGGAAACCTTGCCCACAGGGCATTAAAGCGAATGATCCCCACGGATAATGTTTATGCTATCCGCGTGGTATCGGATATCCTCGAATCAAACGGTTCCTCTTCAATGGCAACTGTTTGTGCCGGTACAATGGCCCTGATGGATGCCGGTGTGAAGATCCTTAAACCGGTGTCGGGTATTGCCATGGGACTGATCACTGACACCAAATCGGGAAAATATGCCATACTGTCCGATATTCTTGGCGATGAAGATCACCTGGGTGATATGGACTTCAAGGTAACCGGCACACGCGACGGGATCACCGCTACCCAAATGGACATAAAGGTAGAAGGATTGACATTTGAGGTATTGAAAAAAGCACTGGCGCAGGCTCGCGACGGCAGGTTGCACATTCTCGGCAAACTCATCGAGACGATTCCCCAGCCTCGTCCTGATTATAAGCCCAATGTACCGCGTATGGTGAAGATCATAATTCCGAAAGAGCTGATTGGTGCCGTAATCGGACCCGGCGGACGTGTTATCCAGGACATCCAGGCTAAGACCGGAGCTGTGGTTAATATAGAGGAAATTGACGGACACGGCGAAGTGAATGTTTCAGCTGTCGACAAGGCTTGTATTGACGCTGCACTGGCGCGCATCAACGGTATTGTTGAACAACCCGAATCAGGCAAGATCTATAAGGGCATTGTAAAGGGAATCCAGGCTTTCGGAGCCTTTGTTGAAATTTTGCCCGGCAAACAGGGTCTGTTGCATATCTCGGAAATCGACTGGCAACGGGTTGAAAACGTGGAAGATGTACTGAAGGAAGGCGATGAGGTGGAGGTTAAGCTGCTGGAAGTTGATTCCAAAAGTGGTAAGCTGAGTCTTTCGCGTAAGGTATTATTGCCTGTTCCCGAGGGCTTTGTTCCCCAGGCCAGCAGGCCGAGGGAATCCCGTGACCGCGATTCAAGGAGCGGCGGACATGATCGCAGGGACGGAGGACGTGACCGGGATCGGCGGGATAATCGTGGGCCCAGGGACAGAAGGGATTAACAGGTATTCGGTAATCGGTAATCGGTGGTCGGTAATCGGTTAAATTTTTAATAAAATTCCGGTCTCAGGGTGAGGCCGGAATTTTTTTTATGCAATCTGGTAATTATTTTATACATTCTGGCTGAGATATCCAAACCTCTTATATCCATTTTCAGGCGTCCTGTATCCGTTACCCGGCCGCCGGTATCCTCCATCCGGAGAACAGTTTTCGTTTTGAGAATGGTAGAACTCCTTATTATGCAGATTAACAGATAATTAATTTTTGGCTTAATTTTTGTCAATATGCTGTGTTATTCGAAAATTATTGATATTGGATATTGTCACTATTTTTGTATTTTTGTTAATAATCTTTTATAGCATTTGGCCAAAATCATTTAACTTTATATTTAACATTTGTAAGTTTGTATATATTAACTCATACGCTTGCATAGGGCATTTTCAAATTGTAAAACAAATATTTAACTAATCATGAAGAAAACTAGACAAAACTTTCTAACCATTGCCGTTATTGCTGCTTTGTTTATGAGCGGCTGTGCCGGTCTAAACAAAATGAGGGACAAGGCCACTACCGTTACATACAAAGTAACTCCCGACCCGCTTCAGGAACATGCAGGCGTGGTTAGTGTCAAGGGCGATGTATCCTTTCCTGAAAAGTATTTCAACAAGAAAGCAGTGGTTGTTGCAACCCCCGTGTTGAAGTATGAAGGAGGCCAGACTGAATTGGCACCCGTGACCTTACAGGGCGAAAAAGTAGAAGCTAATAACAAAGTTATTGCCTATGCTGGTGGCAGTTATCAGTTCGACGTCAAGACTGATTACAAGCCTGAAATGATGAAATCAGAACTGGTGGTTAAATTTTCAGCCAGGATTAAGGAAAAAGATCCTGTTGAATTTGAATCCGCTAAGGTTGCCGACGGTGTTGTTGCAACTCCTACACTTGTAGCTGTTGATCCGAAAACGGTTACCCTTCCTGATAATTTCAAACGGATCATTCCGGAAACATATTCAGCTGATATCCTATACCAGATTAATAATGCTGAAGTACGCAGATCAGAAACGAAATCAGATAAGGTAAAAGCATTTGAACAACAAGTTGCTGATGCCAAGGCTACTCCGAACAAAACGATCAAGGAAGCCAAGATTTCCGCTTATGCTTCCCCCGATGGCCCGGTTGACCTCAACACCAAGCTTTCCTCAAAACGCGAAACTTCTGCACAGAAGTATTTCAAGAAAGCCATGAAGGACAACAAAATCACCGAAGCCGAAGCAGAAAACTTCCTGAGTATGATGACCACTCCCGAAGACTGGGACGGATTTAAAACAGCAGTTGAGAAATCAAACATCCAGGACAAGGATCTCATTCTCCGTGTTTTGTCAATGTATTCCGATCCAGTTGTGAGAGAAAGGGAAATCAAGAATATTTCCAAGGCTTATGACGAAATTGCAAAAGACGTTCTTCCCCAGCTCCGCCGTTCAGTTATGAGCGTGGATGTTGAAGTGGTTGGTAAAAGTGACGAGGAATTGCTGAGTACCGCAAAGACAAGTCCCTCCTCCCTCAACCTGGAAGAAATTCTTCATGCAGGTGCATTGGCAAAGGATGCAAAAGATAAAGCCGCTATTTACAAAGCTGCAACCGAACAATTCCCAACCTGTTTCAGGGCTAAGAATAACCTCGGCGATGCTTATGTTCAGCTTGGCAACATTCCTGAAGCAAAGAAATCTTTCGAAGCCGCCAAGGCCGTCAATGACAATCCTTCAGTAAAAGCTAACCTCGGCGCCGTTGCATTGGCCCAGGGTGACCTGAAAACTGCTGAGGAACTCCTTACCGCCTCCATGAGTGCCGGTGACGCTGTCAGCTATAACCTCGGAATTATCAAAATCAAACAGGGCGACTATGCTGCCGCTGTTAACTATTTTGGTAACAAACCTTCATTCAATGCTGCATTGGCTCAGTTGCTCAACGGTGGAAACGACAAGGCTATGGCTACGTTGAATTCCCTAGGCGACACAAAAGACGCATGGGTATATTATCTGAAAGCTGTTGCAAGTGCAAGAGGCGGCAATGCCGACGGTGTTGTGGCTAACCTTCGCACATCTGCAGGTCTTGATTCAAAAGTTAAGGCATATGCTGCCAAGGATGCAGAATTCCTGAAATTTGCCGATAACGACGGCTTCAAACAGGTAATTCAGTAATACGATATTTAGTGTAATAAAAAATCCGGTTCCGTTATGGAACCGGATTTTTTTATCCTGTTTACCGACCGACACCGACCACCGACTACCGACCACCGATTACTGATTACTGACCACCGGTTCCCTCTGAGCCTGCACATCGTTGTACAGCGTGGCAAATGAACTGCCTATCCATGAAGCGGCAGGCAGTGAGCCAACGAATAACAGCAAAAGTCCGGCAATGAAGATCCAGAAAGATAAAAAGGCCATGAAAAGAATTGTCCAGCCATAACCACGGGTCATCCTCCAGCTCTCTTCCACTGCGGTGATCGGATCGAGTCCCTTGTCCATTACAAGGAAACCTACAAAAGCAAGCCTGCAGGCAATAATGATCCCCGGTATGACAAGCATAATAAAACCAAGCATTACCAGCGCACCGGTCAGCAGGTTTGCCAGAACAATGCCGAGATAATTTTGCCTGAATCCCCTGACAAGCGTGTTAAAATCCGGTCTGATCTCTCTTACGGCCTGCAAAAACATCATCTTTCCCCCATACCTGAATACAGGCACAATCAGCAGACTCCAAGCCAGCGCAAGTAATCCGAGTACGATGCCAAACATTCCAAGGGCAATCCAACCCATATCATGCATGCCCCAGCCCATCGAATCCCAATTCCAGTTCCAATGATGGGCGGGATTCATGTTCCACCTGAAACTTTGTGTGGGCCCGGTGATAAGACCGACCACAATCACGACCAATAAGAGAATCAGAAAATTCTTTTTCATTACTTCCCATCCATTTCCAAAACTATTGTTCACAGAGGGTTTTCGGTTGTTTTGTACAATTACTTCCATTTTTTCTTTTTTTAAATGTTGAAATATTCACCAAATATATAAGCCGGCTGATGTTCTTTCTTCATACCAAAGTAGTGATTTGTAAAAAAACTACTTAAGTAGGGAGTCTTCCACATTGTCAGATAAATTTTCGGAGATAATTTATATCTTTAAATATGTTAAAATACGTGATCACGCTTGTTTTTATCCTTTCAGCCGCCCTGTCCTCCGGCAGCATCGTATTATCATCGAGATTACGCAGCCGGTATAAACCGGAGTTCTTTGGCACGCTCATTTATTACCAGATCTTTTATTTTACCTATGGATTTTATGCAATCTGGGGGCAGGTCATACTCTATACATTTTTATCTCCTTTCCTTTCGGCAGAGCTGTTAAACAAGTCAACCAACATTCTTGTTCTGATCGGCACACCATTTGTTATTTTTACGTGGCTGATGCTGATAAGATTAACCAGGGAACTGTCCGGCCGGGATGTGCACACTCCCTTCGTTTTTCTTTATGTTTTGTTAATCTTTCTGCTGGTTTCAGGATCCGGCTTTCTTATGCTGAGGAGCGGCCTGGCCGACCTGTTTTCAATTATCAAATACTGTTTTGTGCTGCTGAATTTCACCTTTGCAATTACCGGCGTTGTATACCTTCTGTCATATAGCAGGCGAAAGGCCATTCTGCGTAAAAGGGATATGAAGAATATTGCCATGGGACTGTTGATGCTGGTCTTTCTCCAGAACGGATTTTTGCTTGATTACCAGGATAATATTTATGTCGCCCTCGGATTCATCCTCCTGTTCTTCATAGGCGGGGCCTTCATTCCGGTTTATATCCAATACCAGGCCGATTTGTCAGTATTGCATCCCGTTAAGGAAGAAAAGATCCCGATTAACCTGCTGTGCTCAAAGTACGATATTTCCCCGCGTGAAAAGGAGATCATACTGGAGATATGTAACGGGCTGTCGAACCAGCAGATTGCAGATAAGCTTTTTATCAGCCTGCAAACCGTAAAAGACCATACCAGCCGCATTTATTACAAGACCAATTTCTCAAGCCGGGCGCAGCTGATTACTATGGTTAGCAAGAGTTGATAGTTGATAGTTGATAGTTGATAGATAATAGATTAGGATACTATTTCCAAACAAATATCTCAAAACTCATGAAAGCAATAAAAAAAGTTGGCCTGCCGATACTACTGGCAGTCCTGTTTATGAACGCAGGAATGGTGCTCCAGGCACAGACCTATGGGAAGGCATCATATACTGTTCTTGCCGATGACAGTTTTATGAACAACTGGCTGGTGCTGGGGCCCGTGTATTTTGGCACGAGCGGGACTACCCCCGATGAAAGCCAGCAGAAAGCTGCATTTGATAAAAATGAACTGACCACTGTGCCTCTTAAAGGTGGAAAACTTCCTGCCAGCGTGAAAATCGCGAATAAGGAGTATTCATTTAAACCGGTGAGTTCACCGGATGGCATTATTGATTTTGCCGCAGTGTTGGGAAATGCTGATTATGCGATTGCTTATGCGATTGCTGAAATTAACCTGGAGGCACCCATGAAAGTACTCATGGGAGTGGGAAGTGACGATGACATAAAGATATTCGTAAATGGCATCATGGCACATAGCAACTGGATCGCACGGGCTACTGTTCCGGATGACGATATGGTGATGCTCGACCTGAAAAAGGGGAGCAACCAGGTAATTGTAGAGGTTCAGAATATTGCAAGCGGGTGGTCATTTGCCATGCGCAAGGTTGGAATGAATACCCTGGGCGATCATCTTGTGAAATCTGCCGGAATGGGAAACCTCGATGACGTAAAACTATTGCTTGCAAATGGCGCCGGCATAAATACACAGGGCAGAAGCGGACTTTCTGCCTACCAGTCAGCCAAGATCCATGGCCGTGAGAAAGTAATGGAATTCCTGGTGGAAAAAGGCGCCAAAACGGATCTGCCCATGCCGTCCCTTGAAAAACTGGCCGATCCTGTTTTTGCTGCCGCGGATTCGGGTGTAACACCGGGGGTGTCGGTGTTGATTGCCAGCAATGGTGAAATCCTCTATCAAAAAGGTTTTGGGTATGCGGATGTGGGAAACAGCGTTCCGGTTACGCCTGAAACCAAATTCAGGATCGGTTCCATTACCAAGCAATTCATTGCTGCTGCGATTCTGAAAATGCAGGAGGAAGGAAAACTCAGCGTGCAGGACAACCTGTCGAAATATGTTCCCGGATTTCCCCGCGGAGAGGAAGTCACCCTTCACCACCTGCTTACCCATATATCCGGGATACACAGCTATACCAACAGGCCCGGATTTCTGAAGTATGTTACATTGCCCATAACCACGGCGGCATTGGTGGATACTATAAAATCATTTCCGTATGATTTCAACCCGGGCGAGCGCTACCAATATAACAACTCCGGATTTTTCCTGCTTGGATATATTATCGAAAAAATTTCAGGTACCAGCCTGGCTGATTACCTCGATCAAAACCTGTTTAAACCGTTGGGAATGAATAATACCGGTGTCTATTCGGTAAACAAATTACTCGCTCATGAAGCATATGGCTATGGTATGGAAAACGGGAAGATTGTCAAAGCCCTGAACTGGAATATGGACTGGGCCGGCGGTGCAGGTGCACTCTACTCCACGGCGAAGGATCTTTATACCTGGAATGAGGCTGTCTTCAATGGCAAAGTTCTGTCAGCGGAAAGCATGACTGCCGCCTTTGCACCGGCAGTGCTGAACAGTGGGGAAAAGATCGATTACGGATATGGTTGGGCTCTTTCAACTTACCGGGGTTCGAAATTCATATCACACGGCGGCGGACTGCATGGATTCCTTTCCTATATTACCCGTCAGCCGGAGGAAAAAATTACTGTGGTTGTACTCTGTAATTCCCAGGCCATCAACCCCACATCCGATGGCAATACGCTCGCTGAATACGTCTTGTGGAACAATATGGCCAACCAGACTACACTTTCCTCCGACATACAGGTTGATCAGAAAATACTGGCGGGGTACACAGGGAGGTATGATTATGGCCAGGGAATGGTGCTGAAAGTAACCCTCGATGGCACGCAATTGTATGCCCAGATGACGGGCCAGCCGTCTTTCCCGATTTATCCGGCCTCAACTACCGAGTTCAACTGGAAAGTTGTTGATGCCAATATAAAATTTGTAACTGATGAATCGGGAAATGTAACCCACGCTTTTCATCATCAGAGCGGTCAGGAATTGAAGGTCGCCAAACTCCCGGATGAAAAGGCGGTGACCGTTGATCCGGCCTTATTTGATGACTATGCCGGGAAATATGACGGGGGCAATGGACTGATGATTGTGATAACAAGGGAAGGCGACAAAATGTACATGCAGGCAGCTACCATGCCAAAGTACCAGCTTCATGCCGCTTCTGACACGGAATATTTTACCGAAGAAGCAAAAGCAAGGTTTACCTTCAAAAAGGACGAGTCAGGAAAGATCAGCCAGGTAGAGATCAATTTTGGCGGACAGATAATTCCGGCGAAGCGAGTTGCTAGTGACAACAAGTGACAAGTGACGAGGGACGAGTGACAAGGAAGAAATTTGTTGATTTGTTGATTTGTTGATTTGGCTGAAGCGGCTGTCCCGGGTTCAGACAAGGCTCTGCCCGGGTTCAGACAAGGCTCTGCCTTGTCTTCAAATATAATGTTGCAATTTTCTGAATGATTTCTTCGGCACCCAGTAGAAAGTGAACTTCAGAACCGCCTTTCTACCGATAGTCTATCCCTGACGGGATAAAGGAATGCAAAGCCGCCGTGATCCGGGGAATGGATGTAGCAGACGGCATTTTCTACCGACAGGAAATTCCTACGGAATTATTCATCAGTCGAAAAACCTCCCACAGCACAATCCCTGCACTAACTGCAATATTCAGCGAATGCTTGGTGCCATGCTGTGGGATTTCGATTGCCCCATCGCAGAGATTTACCACTTCCTGGTCCACGCCGTTGATCTCATGCCCGAAGATGAGTGCATATTTCTTCCCCGGTTCAATCTTGAAATCCTGCAGGGAGCAGCTATGGATTGTCTGTTCCACGGCAAATATGGAGCATCCCTGTTTCCGCAGCTCCTGAACGGCAGTTGCCGTATGCTCAACGTACTGCCAGCCTACCGATTCCGTCGCGCCCAGCGCGGTCTTGCTGATCTCCCGGTGGGGCGGGGTGGCTGTAATGCCGCACAGGTATATTCCTTCTATCAGAAATGCATCACATGTACGGAATATTGAACCGATATTATTCAGGCTCCTTACATTGTCAAGCACAACGATTACCGGATTTTTGCCGGCATTCCTGAATTCCTCCACGGTCTTTCTGTTCAGTTCCTCATTCCTAAGTTTTTTCATAATGGATAATGCTGGTAAAATAAGTACAATGATAGCAATAGTAACTAAAATTTCACTTATATAACCATGATTCAAGCCATTACAAAAACCAATTTTGCCTTTCCCGGCCAGAAGGGCATACACGCAAAGAAAACAATATCCGGAAGACGTTGGATTAAATCCATTGATGGTATATGGGAATTATTTCTTAACTTACCTATAAACCCAAAAAAAACCAACATGAAAAAGATCAGACTTTTACCGGGGATGACTTCTTTCATATTGTTGATGATCATTCCAACCTTTTCCGCAAAGTCACAAGTAATTGTACTTGATGCTGTTGATTACAAGCAAATTACAAATTTTGTAGAGGATCAATACATCAATGCCATGAAGGTCAGTGGAGACGGATTTAAAATCGTCTATGCAACTGGCGGGCCGTTTAATAAGGTATTTACCATGAATTCAGACGGCAGTGGTCTTAAAGAGATATACGATTTTCAGCGTACTGGATTCGGACCTTCCGTTGATATCAGTGCGAATGGAAATAAAGTGATCTGGTGCGACGGATTTGGAGAGATCTTTATTTCCAACCCCGATGGGAGTGTACGTGAAGAACTGGCTACATTGCTTCCCAACCCGGATACGAATTTTGGTGACCTGGAGCCCGTGATTCCCGTTCCTCCAAGAATCAGTGCAAACGGTACACAGGTTTTCTTTCTCAATATGGACAGGGACCCGAGAGTATCGGGATTATGGCGTGTCAATTCGGACGGATCGGGATTAACCCAGATATTTAACTACCTTAAGGTTTCAGAGGATGTATTTGGACGGGATGGTAGTGAATATAGTTTTAATGTAGCTTTTACGGATGGATTTGATATTTCCGGGGATGGTTCTGTGGTCATTTTTGGAACCCGGATTTTTAAACTCGAGGAGGGTGATCTGGACAGGGGAGATGCCATCGTGGCAGATGGGACGGAGTTCTATCGGGCTGGTGATTATAACATAGGGAATCAGCCTTTTGCTACAAATCCTAATGGGAATCAGTTTCTTTTGTATCGGCGGGAATTTAATGAAGACAAGGGTTTTGATGAGATCAATATTTATTTTGTGCCGATTGGTACCGGGGATCCTGTACTGGTAGCAGGCGGGCTTGATATCTTTGCAGCATCAGCATATACCCAGATGGCTGCTGACGGCTCAAGAGCGATAACGCATGCCGCTAATGGTCGGATGCCAATTTCTCTTGTTGACCGGGCTTCCTCATCGCATTTTGATCTGGTAAGCATAGATGCCATAAGCAATGCCATTGATGGATTCAGGTTCTCCGAATCCAGGTTGCCAACCATTAACTGGAATGGAAACAGGTTCTGGTTTCTGGCCAGCAGCAGCCCTCCTCAAATTTGGGCTGCCAGCATTAATAGTGATGCGGTTGCAAGTCAGCCATCCATTTCAAATGTACAGATCGATCCCTATTCCTCCAGGATTGACGGATCTACCACCTCAACTATCATGGCTCACGTAAGCCATTTGTCAGATACTATTCATACGGTGAGTTTTGATGCTTTTATGGATGGCAATTTTCAATTTCGCGCTATAAGATCGGATGCACCATATAACGGATTACTGCTGGACAACGGGACATTCGGTGATCAATATGCCGGAGATGGATTTTTTACCAACAATTCCGTCAGGGTTGATCTGCCCGAAACACCGCTTGGTATTTATACCATACGTATTGCAGCAGTGGAAGCCACGCTGAAAGAAGCCACCATGGTTGATGTTGAGCCGTTTTCTATCATCGAGGCAAATCCAACTTCAACAAAGTACGATCAACCTGCAATTGCTTTTGCCCTGTTTCCCAATTATCCAAATCCTGCCCGTGATGCCTCCACCATTAATTACAGTATACCCCTCGAGTCCTATGTTGAAATAAAGATTACCGATATGATGGGACGAGAGGTTTTGGTTCTGGTATCCGGTTTACACGAACCGGGACATTACTCTGTAACTTTCTCTGCTGATCAATTGCCGGGGGGATTGTACTTATATACCATGCGCGCAAAAGATTTTGTTAAAACAATGAGGATGCAAGTATGTAAGTAAAAAACACCGATAAACATTATATTGGTGAATAGATAGAAAAATTTAAATATTTTCGTAAACTGAAATTAACGAAAATTTGCATAACCATGAATATTCATGAATATCAGGGCAAAGAGATATTGAGCCGGTTTGGCGTTGCCGTGCCCGCCGGAATAGTTATTGAGGATGCCGCAGAGGCCGCACCGGCAGCCCTGAAATTGCAGGAAAAGACGGGAACAAATGCGTGGGTTGTGAAAGCGCAAATTCATGCCGGGGGCCGCGGAAAGGGTGGCGGGGTGAAACTGGCCCGTAACCTGGATGAAGTGACCAAACGGGCAACAGATATCCTGGGAATGCAGCTTGTCACCCCACAGACCGGTCCCGAAGGAAAAAAGGTTCGCAAGGTGCTGGTCCAGCAGGATATATATTATCCCGGCGACAGTCCCCTGAAGGAATTGTACATGAGCGTTCTGTTAAACCGCTCCACAGGCAAGAATATTATCATGTATTCAACCGAAGGAGGCATGGATATTGAAACCGTGGCGGAAAAAACACCGCATCTGATCTTTAAGGAAGAAATTCATCCCGGTATAGGCATTCAGCCCTTCCAGGCGCGCAAAATCGCTTTTAACCTGGGATTGCAGGGCAAGGCATTCAAGGAGATGGCGAAATTCGTCACAACCCTGTATAAGGCGTATGTGGAAAGTGACGCTTCGATGATCGAAATAAACCCGCTGCTGAAAGCCTCCGATGACCTGATCTATGCAGCCGATGCAAAAGTGAACCTTGATGATAATGCATTATACCGGCATCCGGAGTATGAGGCCATGCGCGATGTGAATGAAGAAGATCCTGCTGAAACAGAAGCGGCAAAATACAACCTCAATTTTATAAAGCTTAACGGGAATGTAGGCTGTATGGTGAATGGAGCCGGACTGGCGATGGCCACGATGGATATCATCAAGCTGTCGGGCGGTGAACCGGCAAACTTCCTCGATGTTGGGGGTACGGCCAATGCTCAGACTGTCGAAGCCGGCTTCCGGATCATTCTCCGGGAACCGGGTGTTAAAGCCATCCTGATCAATATATTCGGGGGGATTGTACGTTGCGACCGCGTTGCCCAGGGGGTTGTTGATGCCTATAAATCAATCGGCACTGTGAGCGTGCCTGTGATTGTCCGCCTCCAGGGAACTAATGCTGCAGAAGCCAAGGTACTTATAGATAACTCGGGGCTTAAGGTATTTTCAGCCACACGGTTGCAGGATGCTGCCGACCTGGTGAAAAAGAGCGTTTAATCCGGTTCAGGCATCGTTTTGTGACTGCAGTCGCAAAACGGTTTGTTGTTGGATTCTCCACAGCGGCACAGGAGTATTTCCTGTTCTCCGGTTGTGATGGCACCCGACGAATCCCTGAAGCTGAAGTTTCCCTTCAATATCATGGGTCCGTTTGGTATGATCCGTACCTCGGGGGTATTTTTTTTGCTATCCTCCGTTTCTCCCATGTCTTTATTTTCCTGTATATCCTGTTTTCCTGTGTGCACCGTCGCAATAGGGCGGGTTATCAGATCGGCCGCAGCGGCATAGCGAGGTGAATTTCAGATGCCTTAATTCCTTGCCATCAACGTCAAATATCGTAAAATCGCCTTTCAGAACCAGGGGCCCGTCCTCCATAACGCGTGCCTCAGCCAGCACCTCCGGTTGTTCAGGTGCTTTCGGGGGTGCGATCTCGGTATTGTATTTATAGGTAAGGGCCTGGGTGGGACAAAGTTTTACCACCCGCACAATTTCCGCGGTGGATGCACCTTCCATATTAACCCAGGGCCTCTTCCGGGGATTGAACACGTCAATGAGTTCCCGGTAACAGGTGGTGGCATGAATGCATTTTTTTGGCTGCCAGAATACGGTGATTTCCCCGTTTGTATAGTCCCTGTCAGTCTTGTCCATCGTCGATTTTTTCCAAAAATAGCAAATAATCAGGTTAGCATGGCAGTATTATTCATACTAAATTTGGCATTTGTTTTGATATCCCTTCCTGTATGCTTAGATTGATCGTGATTTCAGGTATGCTCGGGTTGTTATCCTTTGCTGGCATGGCGCAGGATACCATACGCGTGGACCTGGGCGGATATCCGGTAAATGTTGTGATTCAGGGGGAGGACACAATATATATTGCCAACCTGAACGAGGCGGTAATCCAGCCCCGTACCAATAAACCTTCCAATCGCGATATGCGCCAGTACAGGAAGCTTGTTTACAACGTCAAGAAAGTATATCCCTATGCCAAACTGGCCGGTGATAAGTTCGCCGAAATAAACGCTCACCTTCAAAGCCTTGAAACCAAACGAGAACAACGGGAATATATAAAACAGATTGAAAAAGATATTCTCGGGCAATATGAGAAAGACCTCAGAAACCTCACCATTACCCAGGGCAGGATCCTCATCAAGCTAATCGACAGGGAAACCAGCCAGACGTCCTACGAGGTGGTTAAGGACCTTCGTGGTGCATTCCAGGCCGCACTCTGGCAGACTGTGGCACGTATCTTCGGATCCAACCTGAAAACAGAATTCGACTCCATCGGAGAGGA
>JBGSSA010000192.1:0-19314 GCA_041737295.1 Bacteroidales bacterium
AAATATAATGCCACAACCATGGGCAGGAATAAAATGAATTCAAGGGAGTTAAAAAGCATAATTGAGCCTGGTTACATTGATGTTATCGTAGTTATACTTTTTTCTGGAGGCAAAGGTTATTTTTTTTATTTAAAATGTTTCCACTTTTTTATAAATGGTGGGTTTAACTGGACTAATTATGAATAGGAAATTGATGAGAGGTGAGAGGTGAGAGATGAGAGATGAGAGATGAGTTGGGAGTAGGGAGAGGCCCCGAAGGGGCATAATCTGAATAACCGTGGGTGTAACCCACGGATCAAAACTCCCTAGTCCCTACTCAAAACTGCCGTATGGCAAGCCACAATACCGGCGGTTTCAGTGCGAAGGCGATTCTGACCGAGGGATACAGGGATAAAGTGATGGGTAAGGGCAAGCCTGATCTCATCCGGGGAAAAGTCTCCCTCAGGACCGATCAGCACAGTGGTGTTTCTTCCGGGCCTGCATACATCGCTGAGCTTCTTCCGGTCAGTTTCTTCACAATGCGCTATGAAAAGATCTTCATTCTTCATCTCCCGCTTCGTTACAAATTCTTTGAATCCCGTGAGTTCGTTCAGCACCGGGTGGATGGGTATAATGGCCTGCTTCATTGTGGAGATGATCAGCTTTTCAAGGCGCCCGGTCTTCAGTATCCTGCGTTCAGAACGATGGCATAACAGGGGAGTGATTGTATCGATACCGATTTCAACGGATTTTTCAATAAACCATTCAAACCGTTCCATGTTCTTTGTGGGTGCGATGGCAATGTGTATGTTATATTCACGCGGTACCTGTTTTTCGATTGTTTCTGTAACGGCAAGTTTGCAGCGCTTTGCATCGGGGAGGGTGATCACCGCATTATAATATCCGCCCCGGCCGTCAATTACCTGTACTTTTTCACCCGCACCCAGCCGCAGCACCCGCACGCAATGGGCGGATTCTTCCGGGGAAAGCGTAATTTCAGGTGGGATAATATCCGGGGCATAAAATATATTCATACTTACAGCTTTCGGTTGAGTTTTAGCGGGAAGGCGGTATCTGACCCCAGGGGCATCTGCTCGATAGTGACATTGCTTGTATCAAATCCGAGGGCTTTTACATCCGAATGACTGTGCTTCATGATAAACAGGTAAAGATTCATGATCAGCCTGTCGACAACCTTAAAATCGAGGTCGGAAGTATGTACCTGGTCAATGATGATAAATTTAAAATCCGAAAGGATGTTGTGCTTTCTGAGAGACGGATACCCGCTGAAAAGATCTATTTCCCCATTTCGGGCCAGCTCATTGGTTACATTTCTGAACATCAGGTTAATACGGGGTTCAACCTTAAATCCCAGGTAAAAGTCCACCCGGGTGAGAATACCCGGTATAATGTGGGTTATTTTATAGTCCATAGTGCGGGGATCATCCAGGATATCCACATGGATAATCCAATAGTGATCCGCCCGCTTGGGCTGCTTGTTCAGAATGGACATGATAATTTTTGATTCGATATCCGACGAGCGGTTCGCTTTGGTCAGAAAAACAAGGTTAGTGGCAATTTTAGGTAAACTGACATCATTCCTCAGGTCTTTTATCACATCAAGATATTGTTCAATCGGTAAAAAGCGCAGGTACCTGTTGGAGATCTTCCGGCCATTATACCAGGCAAGCATGATGATGGACAATAACCCGCCCAGTGCAATCGGAAAATATCCGCCATGCATGAACTTGAACATGTTGGCATAAAGAAAGGCTCCCTCCACCGTGATAAATACGCCCAGGAAGAGTATTATGAAAAACACATTCACTCTTCTCATGGAGAAGTAGAATACAAGGAGGAAGGTATCGATAATCATGGTGATGTTGATAGAAAGGCCATAGGCGGCTTCCATCCTGGCGGATTCCCTGAAAACAAGTACAACGATGATGCAGGAAAAAAACAGGAACCAGTTGATGCTTCCAATATACATCTGGCCTTTTTGAAAGGTCGGGTATTTTATCTTTATCCTTGGCCAGAAATTGAGGGAAATCGCCTCACTGATCAGGGTATAGGAGGCCGTTAATAGTGCCTGGCTCGCTATGATGGCAGCAGCAGTAGCCAGCACGATTCCAAAAGGCAGAAACCACATGGGCATAATGGCATAAAACGGGTTGGTGGTTTCCGTCATTTCATGGCCATGACTGAGTATCCATGCACCCTGCCCGAGGTAATTCAGGATCAGCGTGGTCTTGACAAAGATCCACGACACACGGATATTTTTCAACCCGCAGTGCCCGAGATCCGCATACAATGCTTCAGCTCCCGTTGTGCAAAGAAAAATGGCGCCCAGTAAAAGAATGCTTCCCGGATGATTCCAGAGGAGATTGATCGCATAATAGGGATTAAAGGCCTTCAGCACAACCACCTGCTCCTGTATTTCAATGGCACCGAGCAATCCCAGCATAAAAAACCATGCAAACATGATCGGGCCGAAAAACTTGCCGATATAATCGGTTCCGAACTGCTGTATTGAAAAAAGCAGGGTGAGGATGATCACTACGATCAACAGGACGTTGATATCCGGATTGATCATCCTTAATCCCTCAATAGACGACACTACAGTGATCGCGGGGGTAATAATCCCGTCGGCCAGCAGCAGACTGCCTCCTGCAATGGCAAATATGTATATCCATCGTTTGCTTTTCCTGAGCAGCGCAAACAGGGAAAATATTCCGCCCTCACCCTTGTTGTCGGCCCGGATAATAATGATTACATATTTGATTGTGGTCTGGATGGTTAGCGTCCAGATGACACACGAAAGCACACCCAGGATCAATTCGGTTTCGATGGGAAAGCCGCCGCGCACTATAGCTTTCATTACATACAGCGGGGAAGTTCCGATATCACCAAAAACAATGCCCATGGTGACAATGATACCTGCTGCGCTAAACTTGATTCCGTGGTTTCTCCCGTATAATGGCATATTTCAGATATTACCTCCGTTCAACTAACGGAAAGTTGGTTGAACCCTCAAAACCAAGGGACATTTGTTCAATATATACAGTACTTGCATCAAAACCCAGCGATTTGGAATCGGAGAGGCTATGCCTGACCAGAAACAGGTAAATATTAATGATCAGCTTGTCGAAAAACTTGAACGTCAGATCCGATATATTAAGCCTGTCAATGATAATGAACCTGAAATCAGTCAGTATATTATGTTTTCTCAATGATGGATAACCACTGAAAAGATCAATTGTTCCGGCCTTGCCCAGTTCGTTCGTGATATGTTTGAACATGGGATGTATCCGGCGTTCTATTTTGAAACCCAGATAGAAGTCCACGCGGGTAAGAATACCGGGAATAAGTTCAGATACCTTATATTCCATAGTCCTGGGATCGTCGAGGATGTCAACATGAATCAGCCAGTAATGGTCCGCCCTTTTTGGCTGTTTATTAAAAACAGACAACAATATTTTAGCCTCAACATCCGATTTCCGGTTTGCTTTGGTGAGATATACAAGATTGGTGCAGGTTTTCGGGACACTGATGTCATTTCTCAGGTCTTTTATCGTATCGAGGTAAGGTTCAAGAGGCAGGAACCGGAGGTACCGGTTTGTGATCTTGCGGCCCTGGTACCAGGATAGCATGATCACGGCAAGCAATCCGGCAACGAGAATTGTAAACCATCCTCCATGCGAGAATTTAAACAGGTTGGCATATAAAAAGGATCCCTCTATCAGCAGATATGTTCCTAAAAACAAGGCGATGACCGGTTTGGGAACTCTTTTCATCGAAAGATAGGATGTCATCAGGAAGGTGGTGATCAGCATGGTGATTGTAATTGACAACCCATAAGCCGCTTCCATATTGTCCGATTCCTTGAAACCGATCACAACCCCCATGCAGGATATCCATAAAAACCAGTTAATGCTGGCAATGTACATCTGTCCTTTATGCTGGGTCGGGTAATTGATCTTGATTTTTGGCCAGAAATTCAGGGAAATAGCCTCGCTGATCAACGTATAGGATCCGCTGATCAGGGCCTGGCTCGCAATGATGGCGGCCGAGGTGGCCAGGGCTATGCCAAACGGCAAAAACCATTCAGGCATGATGGCATAAAATGGATTCGGAATGGCGGAGTTTGTAGCACTGTGGTGAGTCAGCAGCCAGGCTCCCTGTCCCAGGTAATTCAATATGAGGCATGCTTTCACATAAATCCAGGAGATCCGTATGTTCTTGAGTCCGCAATGCCCGAGGTCGGTATAAAGCGCCTCGGCTCCTGTTGTACATAAAAATACGGCACCCAGGAGGAAAATACTGCCCGGGTATTTTATCAACAGGTTGATTGCATACATTGGATTGAATGCCTTGAATACGATCGCCTGTTCATGGATCTCGGTGGCTCCCAGCACACCCAGCATCAGGAACCACAGGAACATGATGGGACCGAAAAATTTGCCGATGTAATCCGCTCCAAACTGCTGGAAAGTAAATAACAGGGTAATGATCACAAGAACAATAGGTACAACCTGGATGGCCGGGTTCATCAGTTTCAGTCCTTCAATAGACGATACGACAGTGATAGAGGGGGTGATAATGCCATCGGCGAGCAGGGTGCTTCCGCCTATAATGGCAAGGATATAAACCCAGCGTTTGCTTTTTCTCAACAGGGCAAACAGGGAAAAAATGCCGCCTTCACCCTTATTATCAGCCCGGAGGGTGATGATCACATACTTTACTGTAGTCTGAAGGGTCAGGGTCCAGATGATGCATGACAGTACCCCAAGAATGAATGAAGGTTCCATGGGATAGTCTTCCCTTACAATTGCCTTCATAACATACAGCGGGGAGGTGCCTATATCTCCGAATACAATTCCAAGGGTAATCAGAAGACCTGCGATACTAAACTTAACTCCGTGGTTTCCAGCGGTACCTGTCATTTCGATGGATACAAAACCTGTAATTTTTGAAAGCATGCAAAGATATAAAAATTCATTACATTTACGGAAGCAAACAATTTAATAGCAAATCCTTGTCAGAGAAGCATAATATGGAAACAGACTGCTGTCCGGTGTTTGATGCAGCACGGTGGAATGAAAAGGTATTTACCTGGGAAAACAAGAAATTTATCCGGGCAACCATACCCCAGATACTGCATTACCCGTTGCCGGGCATGATCCGGCGCAACATGAGAAAACTGTGGAAGCAGGCCTCCGAAGCAGGGGTTCAACCGGAACGCGAAGATTTTCTGATGCTGGCATATGACCAGTCACACTGGAAGTGCGAACTTTATATGCCTGTAAAGCAAACGGTTCCCGGGGCGGATAATGTATTGCTTTCCGGCCGGTACTTTACAAAGGTCTTTGATGGTCCTTTCAGCCTGGTTCCAAAGTATACCAATGATATGGATATCCTCCTGGCAAACCGGGAAATGCTTGCAAAAAGATATTTCTTCTACTCCGCCGCATGCCCCCTCTGCGAAAAAAAATACGCCATGGATAAAATTGTGGCCTTTGCTGAAATCTAGTTAGGAGTTTCCCCCGCTGGCGGGGGCAGGGGGTGGACTTTCTGGCGATTTTCGTAAAACTACCATATCATCAGATCATCAAATCCGAAGAGATAGGGTGTGCAATCTGTTTTTCTACCGACAGTCAATCCCTACCGGGATTGTTTCATCAAATCCCTCCTCTCTGATTTTTTGATTTATGAAATACAATGGTTATATTTGCATCCGTAATCATCATATCAACAAATCAACAAATCAACAAATCAACAAATTAATAACCCATGCGAACCAAAAAGATCGTTTACGCCATTAGTCTTCTCATGATTATGATGGCTGTCGTATTCACATCCTGCAAAGGAACAAACAAATCAGCCGATCTGGATCAGTCTGTTTCCGACAGCCTGAGTAAAACACTTCTTGCCACTGAAGTGGGAGAAGTTCTTTACCCGCTGCCTACACCGTTTGAGATGACAAAAATGCTCAATGATATCGGTGCAACGTATTCAACCAAAAACCTCAACCCTCCTTCCAAGGTTGAAAAATATTTTAAGGAAAGCCAGAAAGCAGTCAACCTCGGAATTTATGGCGCTGATCTCGCCTATGTATCCACCTATCAGCAACAGCAGGATATCCAGGTTTACCTGGGTGCTATTAAAACACTCGCTGACGAACTGGGCATCACCTATGATTATTCAAAATTGTTGTCAGAAGAATTCAAAGAGAAATTCAACAACAAGGATTCTCTCGCCAGCATCGTAACGAATACTATTTACGATACCTATTATTATCTTGATCAGAAAAGCAATCCCGACCTCGCTGTCACTATGGTTGCCGGAATGTGGGTTGAACTGATGTATATCGGTACGAACATCTCGCAGGATTCCTATAATTATTCCGGACTCGTTACAATTATCAGCAAACAAAAAGCATCATACGAGAAGGTAATGGAACTGTTGGCAGGAAGAAATGCAAATGCCGATATCAAGAGCCTTGAAACTAAACTGCAGGTATTAAAACCGGTATTTGACAAGGTGGATGCAGGATTGTCAGAAACAGACTATAATCTGATCCTGCAGACAATCAAATCAGTACGCTCCACCCTGGTGTAATTGTAACCGGCAGATTGAATATTATACAGCCCTTTGCAATTTGCGAGGGCTGTTTTGCATAGGCATACCGTTACCATGAACGAATCGATCTTAAAAGCTTTAATGCGCTTGTTTGCGATTGTCTCCGGCATCAACAAGGAGGGGCAGTCGGTCAGCAGGCGTAATATCGTCATGGATTACCTCGACCGGCAGTACAGCTATGAAATCGTTCAGAAATATATCGAATTCTTTGATGAACAGGTTAAGGAACTGAACCGGTTCAGCGACGATCCCGAAATGGCTGATTTCTCCGTCAGGAAGATCCATGCCGAGAAAATGATCATCGAGCTCTGTAACCAGATCAATGAGGAGGTTGAACATGAACAGAAGATCATTATCCTTATTTACCTGCTTGATTTTATTCAAAGCGAACGGAAACCTACCCGTACGGAAATCAGCCTTGTAAGGACATCATCAGCCTATTTAAAGATCAATGAGCAGGAATTCATGGACGCCCTGTCATTTACCTTCGGGGAAATCGACAGAATAGTCCACCAGGACTGGCTCCTGTTCATCGGGCCACCTGATCTGGAGGTGCGGCCTGAATTGAAGATCCATGTTGTGGAAAAACTCCGGGGGCAGATCATCGTTTTGCACATTCCAAGTACTGACACATATGTGTTCCGGTATTACGGCAATATGGCCCTTCTGATGAACGGGCACCGGATCAATCCCGGCAGGTCATACATTTGGTCGGTAGGTTCCGTCATCCGCAATACAAAGATCGGATCCATTTATTTCACCTGGGTTGTCCGCCAGTTTATCCAGGCCAACGCGGAAAATAAATTCATATTTACGGCCGAAGACATTGTATTTAACTACTTCAACAGCAAAAACGGGGTAAAGCGGTTTAACCTCAGCGAGGAATCAGGACGGCTCGTTGTGATCATCGGAGGCAGCGGTTCGGGAAAATCCACCCTGCTGAATGTGCTGAACGGCAATCTGAAACCGCGAAGCGGAACCATCAGGATTAACGGATGGGACATTCATGCCCATAAGGAAATGGTGAAGGGGATCATCGGGTATGTTCCCCAGGATGACCTGCTGATCAAGGAACTGAGTGTTTTTGAGAACCTGTACTTCAATGCCAAACTGTGTTTCGATGCCTATACCGATGAAGAGATCAGCAAGGTAGTAGAGGATGCGCTCGTTGATTTTGACCTTGTTGAAGCCCGCGACCTGAATGTCGGTGATGCCTTCACAACCATCCTCAGCGGCGGCCAGCGGAAACGGCTGAACATTGCTCTTGAACTCATCCGTGAACCGGCCATCCTGTTTATCGATGAACCTACATCCGGATTGTCTTCGGCTGACTCCGAGAAAGTCATCACCCTGCTCAAAAGACAAACCATCAAGGGTAAACTGATCATTACAAATATGCACCAGCCGTCATCTGATATTTTTAAGATGATCGACAAGCTGCTCGTGATGGACCAGGGCGGACGTGTGGTATATTACGGACATCCTGTGGGGGCCATCACCTATTTCAAGCAGGAAGCCCATTATGCCGATGCCGAGGAGACCGAATGTCTCAGCTGCGGAAATATCAACACGGATGAAATACTGCGGATCGTGGAATCGCGTGAGGTGGATCCCAACGGAAGGCTGACGCGGAAAAGGAAGGTCAACCCGGAAGAATGGTATCAGCGGTTCCTTGAAAAGATCGATGCGAAAACCAAGCTGATCGACAGGGATCATGACTCATCCATTCCAAAAACGAATTTCAGGATACCCAGTCATTATAACCAGTTCCGCATTTTTTTGAAACGCGACCTGCTGGCAAAGTATTACAACAAGCAATACCTGATGCTGCTGTTGCTCGAAGCTCCCATCCTGGCCTTTACACTTGCGTTCTTTTCCAAGAATTTCACTTTTGTGAATGGCGTTCCTCAATATATTTTCGGGGAAAATTCGATCCTGCCGGCCTACCTGTTTATGGCCGTCATCGTGGCGCTGTTCCTCGGACTTGTCATCAGTGCCGAAGAAATTTTCAAGGACCGCAAGATCCTCAGGAGGGAAAAGTTTCTGAATTTAAGCCGGAGTAGTTACCTGTTCTCCAAGATCAGCATCCTGTTCGCCATTTCAGCTGTACAAACCTTGATATTCGTGATAATCGGCAATTATATGCTTGAGATCGGGGATATGAATTTCAGGTATTGGATCGTGCTGTTTACTGCATCATGCTGGGCAAATATGATCGGCCTGAATATCTCATCGGGTTTCAACTCCGTGGTGACGATTTATATCCTGGTGCCGATGATCCTCGTCCCCCAGCTGCTGTTTAGCGGGGTGGTTGTGGATTTCACCAAAATGCATAACAAGGTGGCGAGGGACAAGCAGGTTCCCCTCATCGGGGAGGCCATGGCCTCGCGATGGGCCTATGAAGCCATCGCTGTCACCCAGTTCCGGGATAACCTCTTTGAACGGAATTTCTTTGAAGCAGAGAAAAAGGCGAGCAACGCAAGATATTACAGGTCGTATGCGATTCCCGGACTGATCGATATTGCTGCCGATTCAAAGGATCTCTTTACGAATAACGCGGATAGCTTCCGGTACCGGAATAACCTGCGGGTGCTTCAAAGCGAATTGCAACGGATATGCCGCGATACCCGGGTCACTGAACCGCCATTTATGGACAGCATCAGCCTGAAACTGTATAAGCCCGCGCTGAACGCCTCAATCACCACTTTTTTGAATTCAGCCCAAAGGGTGTACCGGGCCCGGTATAATTCCGCGGTGACGGAACGGGACGGGATTTATACCCGTCTTGTCGAATCCCTTGGAGGGACAGATCAGTTCCTGTCGTTCAAGCAGAAATACTATAATAAACAGCTTGCCGATCTCCTTACAAATGACAGGGAAATCAATAATTATTCGGTTCACGACGGGGAAATGGTTCCCGTTAAGGATGCTATTTTCAGGGATCCTTCGGAGAACAGCTGGCGAACGCATTTTTATTCACCGGTAAAGATGTTCTTCAAAAGCAAAGTGGATTCGTATTGGTTTGACATAGCCGTGATCTGGCTTTTCAGCGGGTTGTTGTTCGTTTTGCTGTATTACGATGTATTACGGCGGCTGCTGACATATGCCGAGACGCTGCGGCTGAACAGGCTGAACAAGCTGAGATTTAACCGCCTGCTGAAGCTTACCGAGCAGAATCCGCTCCGCTCCGCCAGAAAGCCAGGTAAATAAGACCGCACAGGATCAACATAAACACAGAGTAAGAGATAATGAAGGCTATAAAAACCGGGTGGTTTTGATATCGGAACACCACCTGGTGATCACCTGCAGGAACCAGTGCCGAAATATACATGAAATTGGAAGTGAAATGCGCGGTCTTACCCCCGTCAATGCTGACCTTCCATCCCGGGTAATCAGCCTGGAGGTAAGTAATGACAGCAGCTGTATCCAGGTTGCATTCCACGGTAAACTGGTTCGGATTGAATGAAACATACCGGATTGTATCCGTCTTCGTGTTTCTTTTCAGATAAACGGGAAGTGAATTATACACATTGTCTGGCAGGAACAGGTCTTCGGGCGTAAAGTCGGGTTGGTACCCCCTGGCTTCCACCTCACGGTATACCTTTCCTGAAAAATAAACCGGCGGATTTTTTATCAGAACATCCCTGAGCCCGGGTATTGAATCGTCAAGAAAATTGTAGGGATTCAGGATAAAGGACGAAAAACCGTCATACGAAAGCCTCTTGGTGAATATTCCCATGTTACGCCATAACGGATCATGAATGAACTTCTTATCCGCATTATCCTCAATGGGGGTATGATCCGGTACCGGGAATCCGTCTGGCCGGGAGTCCAGGTAGCGCTGAATGTGTCCCGGCCGGAAGGTGGAATATACCGTAAAATAGCTGTTCAGGTTCACAGCAACAATCATTTCAATAAAAACAAGGGCAGCGATCAGCATTCCCGGACGTTTTACGGTCTTGCTGTATTTCAGGAAGATGAAAAGGGCAAGCACAAGGATTATCTGAATGGGCAGCTGGATCAGAAGATGCTCCTGAAAGTTGAGCGACAGGAGAAAACCGTCGTGATCGCGGAAAAAATCCCTGATATCGGGAAGGGGATGGCTGACATGGAGAAAGGACCAGGCAAGCAGGACAACCATTCCTCCTATCGACAGGAGGGAAAGTATGCGCAGATTTTTCATGTAAACTTCAGTCTGGCTGAAGATCTCAGGCAACTGCAGTCCGGCAGTAAAGATAACCGCGAACACAAAGAACAGGTTGAAGTATGCAGGCATCCTGAGATTGTGGACCAGGGGAAAAAAGTCGTACAATATTTTGTGCACCGGCAGGTGCGCCCCGGCCGATGCCAGCAGGCATACAAATCCGAATATGAGGATACCCCACTGCAACCCTGTTTTCTTGCGAAAGATCCCGGCCGCAAATACAAGCAGCATGATAAGGCCGACGTACATATTCCGCATGGAGATATCGGTTCCGAAGAATTCAGGATATTTTACAGTTGAGAAAGGGGCAAAAAGAGAGATAAGCGACTGCCAGGTAAACGGATTCGCGATGGCCTTTGCATACCGCACCCCGGTGCCCAGCCGTTCATTGTATCCCAGCGCCTGCACCACCGGAACGATGATCACAATGCAAAGGAGTACTACAAGGATCAGTAACAGGCCATTATACCGCAACAGGCTGCGAAGGGTATCCCTTGTATGAAAATGTCGGGCCACGTAGTAGATCAGGATTGCCAGCAAGAGATACCCGGTAATAATTGAAACAAACTGGTACCCGGTGCTTACCATCATAAAGATGAACAGGGCAAGCTTGATGGTGCGGTACACCCCGGGCTTCTCACAGTTTTTGATCATGTATAGCACCACCCATGGCAGCCAGGCCGCACCCACGATAGAAAAAAGAGCCTGGCCATGCCCGGTGAAAAACCCGCTCAGCATGTAGGCCACCCCGGCCAGCAGGGCGGCGGCGGTATGTTTGTTAAAGTGAAGGGTTAACCTGTACATCCCGTATCCTGCCAGCACCAGGTAGCCAATGAACAGGAAATGAAGTGTATAGATAGAATAGCCCGTGGTGAGACCAATAGCCCAAACCTCGGGTGACCATAACGGGTACTGGAGATCAGCGCAAACCGGCACACCGGTGAGCAGATAGGGATTCCAGGTCGGAAACACACCGTGACGGATGCATTCACCCGCGAAATATCGGAAAGGCAGCACCACATCCAGCATATCCCACCTGAAGGTATACATACCGAAAGCAACCGGCCAGTAGGCCAGGATTGCCACAATCGCGATGATAACCAGCGGGGATCGTTTAAACAAAGGTGCCTGCATTTATGTCTGAAAAATAGGCGTTTTTTTTTATCTTTGCACCTTGTTCACAAAAAAATCAGTTGATGATAAAGATCACATTTCCCGATAATTCAGTAAGAGAGTTTGAGAACGGGGTAAACGGAATTGAAATTGCCAAAAATTTAAGCAACAGCCTGGCCCGCGAGGTAGTCGCTGTAAGTGTTAACGGTGAGGTATGGGATGCAGCCCGGCCAATCAATACAGACGCCTCGCTCATATTGCACAAGTTTGATTCGCCCGAGGGGAAACATGCCTTCTGGCATTCGTCGGCCCATCTTATGGCAGAGGCCCTTGAGGCCCTGTATCCCGGCATAAAATTCGGGATCGGTCCCGCCATAGAAAATGGTTTTTATTATGATGTGGATCCGGGTGACGGTGTGGTTATAACAGAAGCGGACCTGCCCCGCATTGAAGAAAAAATGGTGGAACTGGGCCGGAAAAACAGCCCGTATGTTCGCGAAGATATTGGAAAGGAAGAAGTTCTCAGCTTTTTCCGGGGGAAAGGGGATCAATACAAGATTGAACTGATAGAGGATTTGCAGGATGGTACCATCACCCTGTACAAACAGGGGAATTTTACGGATCTCTGCCGGGGTCCCCATGTCCCGGATACCGGACATATCAAGGCCATCAAACTGCTGAGCGTCGCCGGTGCCTACTGGCGGGGGGATGAAAAGCGCAAACAGCTTACCCGCATTTATGGCATTACATTTCCTAAAAAGCAGCAACTCGACGATTACCTGGTGATGCTCGAACAGGCAAAAGCCCGTGACCACCGGAAACTCGGAAAGGAACTGGAACTGTTCACGTTCTCGCAGAAAGTCGGGCAGGGTTTGCCGTTATGGCTTCCCAAGGGTGCCATGTTGAGAGAAAGGCTTGAGAACTTCCTGAAAAAGATACAACAGAAATATGGGTACCTGCCGGTTATTACGCCGCATATCGGGCAAAAAGAACTGTATGTGACCTCCGGCCATTATGAAAAATACGGGAAGGATTCCTTCCAGCCGATCCATACACCGGAGGAAGGGGAGGAGTTCCTGTTAAAGCCCATGAACTGCCCGCATCATTGCGAAATCTACAAAAGCAAACCGCATTCCTATAAGGATTTACCTATACGCTATGCCGAGTTCGGCACAGTTTACCGGTATGAAATGAGCGGCGAATTGCACGGGCTTACAAGGGTCCGCGGGTTTACACAGGATGATGCCCACCTGTTCTGCAGACCCGACCAGATCAAGGAGGAGTTCATCAAGGTAATAGAAATAATTTATACTGTTTTCAAGGCATTTGATTTCCAGGACTTTGTGGCACAGGTATCGCTGCGTGACCCGGATAACCGGGAGAAGTATATCGGTTCGGATGAAAACTGGGAAAAGGCTGAACGCGCTATCATTGAAGCCACGGAAGAAAAGAAAATGAAAACGACGATCGTGAAAGGCGAGGCCGCTTTTTATGGTCCCAAGCTCGATTTCATGGTAAAGGATGCCCTGGGGCGTAAATGGCAGCTGGGAACCATCCAGGTGGATTACAACCTTCCCGAGCGGTTCGAACTGGAGTATGTGGGCAGCGACGATCAGCGGCACAGGCCGGTAATGATCCACCGGGCGCCCTTTGGTTCCATGGAACGATTTGTGGCTGTTCTGATAGAACATACAGCCGGAAAATTTCCGCTTTGGCTTACCCCTGACCAGGTCATTGTACTGCCGATCAGCGAAAAATACCATGATTATGCAGAAAAAGTTTTAAAATTCCTAAATAATTGCGATATTCGCACCCTGATTGATACCCGGAATGAAAAGATCGGTAAGAAGATCAGGGACAGTGAGTTAAAGAAAATTCCTTACCTTCTTATCGTGGGAGAGAAGGAAGAGGCAGAAGGCACTGTGGCCGTGAGAAGGCAGGGAGAAGGAGATCAGGGTGCCATGAAAATGGAAGAATTCAGGGATTATATTAATGAGGAAGTACATAAACAATTGGAATATTTAAACTAGGTGATAGTTGATGGTTGATAGTTGATAGAAACAAACACCGGAGTGAAACAACTAACAACTAACAACTTAACTATCAACTAACAACAATCAACAATCAACAATCAACAATCAACTAAACTCGGAGGACAAAAAGATAGCAACACCAATTTTCAGAAGAGATATCAGGAGGGTGGAAGAACCCCAGTTTGCTGTGAATCATGCAATTAAAGCACCTGTAGTCAGAGTAGTAGGTGAAAATCTGGAAACTCCCGGAATATTTCCGATCAAAGAAGCCATTAAACTGGCTGAAGGATTGGAACTCGACCTGGTAGAAATTTCTCCAAACGCGAGTCCTCCTGTCTGTAAGATTATTGATTACCAAAAATTCCTTTACCAGCAGAAACGCAAGCAGAAAGAGCTAAAGGCCAAGACTGCCAAGATTGTTGTGAAGGAGATACGGTTCGGTCCCTATACAGATGACCATGATTTTAACTTCAAGCTGAAGCATGCCATGAAGTTTCTGCAGGATGGAGCAAAGGTAAAGGCCTATGTGTTTTTCAAGGGCCGGTCAATTGTATATAATGAAGATGGTGAGCACCTTTTGCAGCGTTTTGCCGAAGAACTGGCGGAATATGGTAAACTGGAACAGGCCCCGAAGCTGGAGGGAAAAAGGATGATCATGCTGCTGACGCCATTGCCAAAGAAAATAAAGTAGTAACCAAATTAAAGTCGATCTAATGCCAAAAATGAAATCTAATTCCGGTGCAAAAAAAAGATATGATCTTACCGGAACCGGAAGAGTGAAACGGAAACATGCTTATAAAAGCCACATTCTCACCAAGAAATCAAACAAACGGAAAAGAAACCTGGGCTATTCAACCCTTGTTTCCACCACCGAAGACAAGAGAGCCAAAATTTTGGCCGGAGTGTAACTGTTTTACAAATTCAAATGAGTATTAACCGAGTGAATTAGCCGTAAAGTTCCTGCAACGCAGGACGCTAACCATTCAAAAACCAGATTAATTATGCCAAGATCAGTAAACGCAGTAGCTGCGAGACAAAAGAGAAAAAAAATTCTTAAACTTACCAAGGGTAATTTCCTTTCCCGGGGTAATGTTTGGACTGTTGCAAAGAATACATGGGAAAAGGGTCAGGGGTACGCTTATGCCGACCGTCGTGCAAAGAAAAGAAATTTCAGGGCATTGTGGATCGTCCGTATTAATGCGGGTGTCAGGCAGCATGGAATGTCATACTCGGAATTTATCGGAAAATTAAATGAAAAAGGAATTGTTCTTAACCGTAAGGCCCTGGCTGATTTAGCTATGAATAATCCCGACGCTTTTGCCGCTGTTGTCAACTCGGTGAAATAGTCTTTACCTTTCAAGTAGTGGCCCCGCCGTTGGCGGGGTTTTTTTTTTAACACAAAGCGTGAGATTTAACCGCAAAGGCCGCGGAGTTTTTACGCGGAGTGCACAGAGTTTTACTATTCGCCACAAACAAGAAAGGCTACTCTCTGTTTTATAGAACTCTGCAAACTTTGCGCAAAACTCAGCGAACTCCGCGGTAAAACAATAAACGCCGCAGGCGTTCTTTTTAATTTCTTTTTGTTCCTTTGTACAAATTACTAACCCCCCACCATGAAAATAGCGCTCCTCGGATACGGCAAAATGGGCAAGGAAATTGAACGCATTGCCCTTTCCCGTCACCATGAAATAGTCCTGAAGATCGACGCCTTTAATCTCAATGAATTCACACCCGATAATCTTTCCAGGGCTGATGTGGCAATTGACTTCTCCACTCCGGAATCTGCCTTTTCCAACATCATGAAATGCTTCGAAGCCGGTGTGCCCGTTGTCTGCGGCACCACAGGCTGGCTTAGCCGGTTTGAGGAAGTGAAAAGGAAGTGCACGGAACTCGACCAGTCATTCTTTTATGCATCCAATTACAGCATTGGAGTAAACCTGTTTTTTGCGCTGAACAAACACCTGGCCCGCCTGATGGATCCGATGAATGAATACGAGGTATCCATAAAGGAAATTCATCATGTGCACAAACTCGATGCCCCCAGCGGTACGGCGATTTCGCTGGCCAATGATATTATCGCGGGCATCGGACGGAAAGAAAAATGGGAACTCAACGGGGCCGGCGATCCGGCAGCCCTGAAAATTACTTCTGTACGTGAAGATGAAGTCCCCGGCACCCATATTATTGCCTATGAATCGGAAGTAGATACGATAGAGATCACCCACCTGGCCAAAAACCGTCGCGGACTTGCCCTTGGCGCCCTCCTCGCCGCAGAATTCATTTTTGGAAAGAAGGGGGTATTTTCGATGGACGATATGATGAAACTTTAGATGGAACATGTCCCCCGCTGGCGGGGGCAGGGGGTGGATGGCCCAAAACCTCCCCCAACCCCCTCCAAAGGGGGACAATATCCATGGCGCCGAACTGCAAAACTGCAAAACTGCAAAACTTTCATTCTGTTAAAAAGTCTTAAATCATTATCCCTCCGTTACTTCTTTCCGTAAACGATTCAGTTCATCCCGGAAAAAATATTACTTTTAGCCTAAAATATAATAATAATGAAAGCAGATCGAAAAGAATGGATATGGTTTGGCATTGTATCCTTAATCTACATTTTATGGGTTATCTGGTTGCGGAATTATTGGTTCCTGCTGGGACTCCCGATCATTTTCGACCTGTATATCACAAATAAAGTGAACTGGACTTTCTGGAAAAGACGCGATGGCCAGAACAGCAAGGTTGTAGAATGGATTGACGCGTTAATTTTTGCAGTAGTTGCAGTCAGCCTTATAAACATCTTTCTTTTCCAGAATTACAAGATCCCAACCGGATCTATGGAAAAAACGCTGCTGATCGGAGATCATCTGTACGTTAGCAAAGTGGCCTACGGACCCCGGATTCCCAATACTCCTATTGCTTTTCCGTTTACCCAGCATACGATGCCCCTCACTACAGGCGTAAAATCCTATGTGGAGTGGATCAAACTTCCCTATAAGCGACTGGCAGGCTTTGGCGAGATCAAACGCGACGATGCCGTGGTGTTCAATTTTCCGGCCGGTGATACGGTGATCGTGGAACATCAGAATATCAGCTATTATGCCGCAGTACGTGACTCTGCCGAAATGCTCAGGATGAAAGACCTGTACTACAAACGTCCCATGAAGTCGAACCAGGAATATTATAACCTGGGCCGCCTGGGAGTCTGGAGAAGTTTCGATATCGTGGCAAGGCCGGTTGACAAGCGCGATAATTATATCAAACGGTGCGTGGGTATTCCGGGCGACACATTTCAGATCATCAACAAGAAGGTTTACCGGAATGGCGTCCCTCAAAAAGATTTCCCGGGTATTCAGCATACCTATTATATATACCTTCATGAAGGGCAGAATATTGCCGACAAGGTATTTGAACGAATGAACATTTATGATATTCAGCGCTCGGGCAATGTGATCCATGCCTACCTTACCAAGGAGGAACTGAATACGATCAGGCAGTTTAAAAGTGTAAAACAGATCATTGACAATGATTACTGGGACGGATATTCATACGAGTATTTCCCGAGCGACACCAACTACAAATGGACGATCAATAATTTTGGCCCGCTGTATATCCCCAAAAAGGGAGCGACGATGAAGATCAATACCGAAAACCTGTGCCTGTATGAACGCGTGATCTCCTATTATGAAAAAAACGATCTTAAGGTGAAAGACGGGCAGATCTATATCAATGGCGAGCTGGCTAATGAATATACATTCAAGATGAATTATTACTGGATGATGGGAGATAACCGGCACAGCAGCCTCGATTCCAGGTTCTGGGGATTTGTCCCGGAGGACCACATTGTCGGCGAGCCCAAATTCATCTGGCTGTCACTCGACAAGAACAAGAAATTCCTCAGCAAAATCCGCTGGAACCGAATGTTCCACGGAGTGTCTGATTAGGGACGAGTGACGAGTGACGAGTGACAAAGTAGGGACAAGTGACAAGTGACAAGGGACGAGTGACAAGGAGGAACATTCCAGTCAGGAATATTCTATAGGTGGAAACAAAATACAGGTAATACTCCACAAAAAAACCTGGTGTTGCATTACACCAGGTTTTTTTGTTTCATACCACGTCTCTCGTCACTTGTCTCTCGTCCCTTCTTGTCCCTGCTAGTCACTCGTCACTCGTCCCTTGTCACTAAGTTACTCCCCGACAATTTCAAACGGGATATCCACATAAACTTCCTTGTGGAGGCGAATATGAGCGTGGTAAGTACCGACTTCCTTGATGAGGTCTTCCTTGAATGTGATGCTCTTGCGGTCGATCGCAAATCCTTTTTCCTGCAGTGCTTCTGCAATCTGGATCGCGTTCACGGAGCCAAAGATCTTTCCCTTGGTGCTGGTCTTGGCGCCAACTGAAAGGGTAACATCTTTCAGCGTATCGGCCAGTTCCTGAGCCTGTTCCTTGATCTTTTCCTCCTTGTGCGCCCGCTGTTTCATGATCTCCTTGTGGGATTTCAGGGCAGAACCGGTGGCTGTAATCGCCAGACCTTGGGGGATCAGGAAATTGAGTGCATATCCATTCTTGACATTGACAATGTCGTCTTTATATCCGAGATTCGGAACGTCATTTTTCAGTATAATTTCCATGACAGTCTCTTTAATTATTTCAATAAATCGGTAACATACGGCAATAATGCCAGGTGGCGGGACCTTTTAACTGCCGTGGCAACTTTGCGCTGGAATTTCAAGGATGTTCCGGTAACCCGGCGGGGAAGGATTTTTCCCTGTTCATTCAGGAATTTCTTTAGAAATTCAGGATCCTTATAATCCACATACTTGATCTTGTTCTTCTTGAACCGGCAATACTTTTTCTTCTTGACTTCTACAGCCGGAGGCGTCAAATACCTGATTTCTGATTGTCCTGTTGGTGCTACATTTGCCATGGCTTATTCCTCCGTTGTTACTTTAGCTGCGTTTTCCTTCTTGTTCCGTCTCTTCTGGGCATACTCGCTGGAATATTTGTCCAGGCGGGTAGTGAGAAAGCGGATCACACGCTCGTCACGTTTGTACTCGATTTCAAGTGGCTTAACCAGATCGCCCGGTGCCATGAATTCCATCATTGTAAAAAATCCGGTGGATTTTTTCTGAATGGGGTAGGCCAGCTTTCGCAATCCCCAGTTCTCTTCGTTGATGATCTCTCCGCCTTTGGCGACGATCACACCTCTGAATTTTTCAACCGCTTCCTTCATCTGGGCCTCAGACAAAACGGGAGTTACAATGAAAACGGTTTCATAGTGATTTAACATATCCGATTTTATTTTAGTTATTTAAAACAGGTCGCAAAAGTAGTAAGATTTTT
>JBGSSA010000201.1:0-1540 GCA_041737295.1 Bacteroidales bacterium
CAAATCATCCCATATACTTGGAATTGCCCTGCTTATCTCCGTTTTTACATTTTTAACACGCATTGTATTTCCGATCGGCACGAACATCCTCAACATGCAACTTTGCTTCTTCCCGCAATACATTGTACTTTTCATACTGGGCATTTTCTTTTTCAGGAAGAATCTGCTCCTGAATATTCCCTATAAACTGGGAATGACCTGGTTTAAATACACGCTTGTTTTCGGCACCCTTTTCTGGATCGGTATGACCATTCTTGGAAATGCAGCGGAAAAAGGACTCGAACCGTTTGCCGGCCATTTTTCACCCGGAAACGCGGCCTATTCATTCTGGGAATCATTTTTCTGTGTTGGCATTTGCCTGGGCCTGATTGTCTGGTTCCGCGATAAGTTCAACCGCCAGGGTCAGGTTGGAAAATTCCTGTCTGACAATGCCTTCGGCGTGTATGTATTCCATACTCCCATACTTGTCTTCATCTCCATGCTGATGAAGGATGTGGCAATGTACCCGTTCTTCAAATACATTATCGTGGCTGCTATTGTCATTCCCCTGTGCTTTCTTGCAAGTTTCGTTCTCAGGAAGATACCCGGGGTTGGATATGTAATCAAGTGATCCCCCTTAATCGTACCTGCCGGCCCGGCAGTAGCCCTTATTAAGCCGTGCAGCCAATTTCCTCCGTGGTTGAAGTTCTCATTATCCGGATTTTCAAAAATTATTCGGAACTTTAACAATGTGTAATGATGCCAGGGCGACAGGTCAGCCATGTAAACCAAAAACAGAAGTTATGGACAATAAAACCATCATAATGGAAATAGTTCTTAATGCCACCCCCAGTGCGGTTTGGAAGGCATTAACCGATAAGAATGAAATGAAAAAATGGTATTTCGACCTGGAAGAGTTCAGGCCGGAACCAGGTTTTAAATTCCAGTTTACAGGTGGCCCAAGTCCCGAAAAACAATACCTCCACCTGTGCGAGATCTTCGAGGTGATCCCTGAGAAAAGACTAACACACAGCTGGCGTTATGAAGGATACCCCGGAAATTCATGGCTTACCTTTGAACTGACCCCGCAGGGCAATAAAACCTTGCTGAAACTCACTCATAAGGATCTGGGAACCTTTCCGGATGATAATCCCGATTTGGCGATCAGCAATTTCGAAGCAGGCTGGAACAGCATCATAAATGATTCGCTGGCTGACTATTTCAAAACAGACCGGAACTAGGTACCGGGCCATTTTAATTTTTTAAACTCGAATCGGGCGGCCGTTCCGGAAAAATACTTAGTTTTAGACAAAGTATTATCCGGATGAAATATTTCCTTTTTCTCTTCTTTGCAGCGTTAACCTCAATTTCTGTTTATCCTCAGGATGCTCTCATCCCCCTGCCCCCGGGCAGCCTGCACATCGGGGGTTTTGTGGGCGAACGGTTAGATGTTTGCCTTCGTAATCGTGTGATGGCCCAGGATGTGGATTTACTGGTCAAACCGTTTCGTGAAAAATCAGATGGAAAATGGGGCTTCCGCAATGACTTCTGGGGAAGATGG
>JBGSSA010000211.1:0-28596 GCA_041737295.1 Bacteroidales bacterium
CCTGTAAATTGCATTTCCAGACAGCTCGCTTGTTATCGCTTAGATGAATTTATAGGAAAGCCGTATGCGGGAAAACCGCACGTACGGTTTGATGAGGGGACGGGGGCAGACTTTCTCTGCCTTCCGTTCTACTCTACCGAAAATCAGCGAGAAAAAAAAAGCCCGGTAAACTCACATTAATCCGTGGACATCAGCGAGAAAATAAGTTAGGAAGAACAGTTCAATTAGAAGAAATAGCAGATAGTCCCCCTTAAACCCCTCTTTTTCGATAGAAAAAGAGCCCTCTAAGGCTTAAAAAGCATTATTTTATAAGGATAATCACCTGTTAATCATTCATTTATCTCGGTCCGACCCCCTTAAAATCAAACCCCTTCTCCCCAAAATATTCCAGTACCCGAGGCAATGCATAGAGGAGGTTGGTGGAGGCTTTTAGGGAATCGTGAAAGACGATGATTGATCCCGGTCGGGCATACCGGATCACATTGGACAGGCATTTTTCCTTCGGGGTGGTCGGGTCAAAATCATAACTCATCACATCCCACATCACAATTTGAAAACGCTGTTTCAGGTAGCTGATCTGTCCCGGAGTGATCATGCCATAGGCAGGACGATACAACCGGGAAGGCACAAACTGCGAGGCAAGTTCAATATCTTCGTAATATTCCGGGTTGGGAGTATACCACCCTTTCAGATGGCTGTAGGTGTGGTTGCCCACCGCATGTCCGGCATCCATGATGCGCCGGAGAATTTCAGGATGTCGTTCTGCATTTCTTCCGATACAGAAAAAGGTTGCCCGGGCATTGTATCTGGCCAGAATGGACAACATCTGGTCCGTAATATCCGGCGTGGGCCCGTCATCAAAGGTGAGGTACAATACCCTGGCCCCGCCACGGATGTTCCATGTGAGACCGGGATAAATTTTCTTCAGGATACCCGGTATCCGCACAAAAGCCATGGGTCACCTACATCCCTAAGTTCAGCGCACCTGAGAATTCCTGCATTTTTTGATCCATCTCCTTTTTCAGTTCCGGTTGATTGTATGTGCCTCCCAATCGGGCCAACTCCGTTATTGAATAAAATGAAACCCGTTTTTCATACATCAGGTAGGAATTGTATTTTTTCCCCAGGCTGATAAAGTATTCCATGTCCTGGTAAATATTCTTTTTCAACAAGGCGGCCATATTGTTTGCTTTTTCAACATCGCCCAGTTTGTAATAGGCCTCAATAAGCAGAATATTATATACATTGAACGGCACTACCCGGTCGGGTATCACTTCCATGCATTTATCAAGCGCCACGCGTGCGGAATCCGGTTTATTATCATTGATCAGCTGAATGGCAAGGCGGGCAAAGGTGCTCCTGAAATTTCCCAGCATCCGCAGCGTGTTTTCATCGAGGTAAACATCGGGATCGTTCACGCCGCCCCATTTAAATTTGTTTACCATGTTATCGTACATGATTTCGCTGTTAACGCCTCCGCTGCCAAACATGTCGCCTGTTGAGGCGAAAGGAACGATCCGGTAGGCCAGGCCTTCCATCTGGAAATAATTATCCAGGTTCAGATAGTTGTCCTGCGAAACGGTTATTGCATAATATATAGGTCTCTCCCAGTTGTTGTTTGCCAGCAGGTCGAGTATCATCAGGTGATTTTTTGTGATGTAGCTCCGGTTTGGCTCCAGCTCCCATCTCATTTGCGAGCTGACCCGTGAAGCATTTTCCGGACTTACTGTTCCGTTTTTAACTACCTCGGCTGTATCCACCCTGACTGCAAAACGGCGGGATGGAATAAAATCGATTTTGTCAGTAGTATATTCCGGCAGCTGTTTGGTTCGCGGATCATCACTGCCCACAAAATCAATCACTTCTTTCAGATCGGCATATCCTTTGATCCTGTCTACGATATACACGATATCCCTGGTTCCGGTGCGGTATTGATCCGGTGTAAGTGAAAAAGGAACCGGTTCGGATTCATAGGTTTTACGCTGCATCTGCCGGATGTACCAGTCGGCTCCAAGGTAGCTCAGGTTCATCACGCGCACGTCTGTACGGATGCCTTCCACCTCCTGTGCATACCAGAGCGGGAATGTATCGTTGTCGCCATTTGTAAACAGGATCGCATTTTCCTGGCATGAATTCAGGTAATTAAAGGCAAAATCACGGGCCACATACCGTCCGCTGCGGTCATGGTCATCCCAGTTTTCTTTTGCCATCACGGTAGGTACGGCAACCAGGGAAATCAATGTGGCCAGCACTGCGCCTGATGAAGCGGGAATATATTTCTTCAGGAATTCATACAACGCGAGCACTCCAAGGCCGATCCAGATGGCAAAGGCATAAAACGATCCGGCATAGGCATAATCCCGTTCGCGCGGCTGCAGCGGGTTCTGGTTAAGATATATAACAATGGCAAGTCCGGTCATGATGAACAACACCATCACGATCAGGAAATCTTTATTATGTTTTTTGCGCTGGTAGAATAAACCTGCCAGTCCAAGCAGCAGGGGAAGCATAAAATAGCGGTTGCGGGCCTTGTTATTTCTCATCGTATCGGGGATCTTGCTTTGATCACCGATCCGCAGGTTGTCAAGAAATGAGATGCCTGAGATCCAGTTTCCCTTATTGATATCGGTCCTGAAATTCGCCTGGTCATCATTTTGCCGGCCTGCAAAGTTCCACATGAAATACCGGAAATACATATGCACTACCTGGTATCGCCAGAAAAATGTCAGATTATCAGCAAAAAAATTCGGACTTTTCTTCCCCTTGGAATAGTCATACACAACCTGCCCCTGCTGGTCTGTGATCACCTTTCCGTTCTGATCCATCCGGGGATTATAGAGGTCCCTTTCTTTCATCTTTGCCCATTTAATATAGGCATCCACATGGCCACCCTCCACATCACTGCTCCACATGCGCGGAAAAAGGGTTGTGAACTTTTTATCATATTCGTAATTGATACGGTATTCGTTTTTCTTATACTTTCCGTTCTCCTTGTAATAGGATGGTTTCCCGGGGTTTGAACCGAGAATGGGGGCATTAAAATATTGTCCGAAGAACAGGGGCCTGTCGCCGTATTGCTCGCGGTTCAGATAGTACAGCAGCGAGAAAAGGTCCTCGGGATCATTTTCATCGAGCGGGGTATCTGCCGCAGACCGGATCACAATCGTGGCGTATGAGGAATACCCGATGAAGATAACCGTAACCACCAGCAGGATTGTGTTCAGGACCACCTTCTTGTGTTTGTGCGTGTAATACAGGCCGTAAACGATAAGTCCGATGAGCAGGAGAGCATAGAAAAGTGTGCCTGACGAAAAGGGAAGCCCGAATGAATTTACAAACAGAAGCTCGAAAAAGGTAGCCACTTTCACAACGCCGGGAATGACGATATACATAATGCCGGCCAGGATGAGGATAGAAACGGCCAGCGCTTTCAACGTACCCCCTGTGGTAGCCTGGTTCTTCCTGAAATAGTAAACGAGCACAATGGCAGGGATTGCCAGCAGGTTCAACAGGTGGACCCCGATGGATAATCCCATCATGTAGGCAATAAAAATCAGCCAGCGGTTTGCATGGGGCTCATCGGCCACATTTTCCCACTTTAGGATTGCCCAGAATACAACCGCTGTAAACAGCGACGAAAAGGCGTAAACCTCTCCTTCCACGGCTGAAAACCAGAATGTATCTGAAAATGTATAGGCAAGTGCACCCACAGTGGCGCTTCCAATAATGGCAACGAGTTGTCCGGTTGTCATCACCTCTTCTTTCACCACAATTTTCTTTGCCAGGTGGGTGATAGACCAGAAAAGGAAAAGTATCGTAAATGCGCTGAACAGGCCCGACATAGCATTCGCCATCTTTGCAACGGCGGTTACATCATTGCCGGCCAGAAGGGTGAATAGTCTCCCAATGAGCATGAAAAACGGGGCTCCGGGAGGATGACCCACTTCAAGTTTATACGCGGAGGATATGAATTCGCCACAATCCCAAAAACTGGCGGTCGGCTCAATGGTGGAGAGATACACAAAAGCAGCCACGGCAAAGATGACCCAACCCGCTATAATATTAATGGTCTTGAAGTTTTTCATATAAAGGGATATTTAAAGTGCGAAATAAGTGAAAAAAGTTGAATGGGTACAGTTATATTTTCAGCCGGATGTGAATTTTCTGCAGCCATCCTGTAATGATCACAACAACCAGTGCGAACAGCAATGATTTTGCAAGGCCGGCAAGTCCGGTGAGCAGACTGTCCGGAAGCAGCTGCTGCAACGGATACACAACCGGATACAGCAATCCCGGAACCAGGTAACAGGTCAGGGTGCTCTGGCCGGCAGGCATGATGATGGAAGCCCATTTTGAATAATGCAGCACATCCGCAATGATAAAGATGACAAGGAAAACCACCATCGAAATCCCGGCACAAATAGCGGTCCATGATGGGGTTGCCATAATCTTTGAAATTCCTCCGTACGGGCGAATGGCAAATCCATAAACGATGTACAGGGCTGCCAGTAACACCACAATGAGTTCAAAGATTTCAATGCGATCCCTATCCCTCATCCGTAGGTAAATCAGGGTGATGAGTACCCCGCTCATCACGAGAACATGATTGGACGCGCTGACGATAAGAAGCAGACGGGGCAGCGGAATGCCGTCCCCTGCAACTTCAAGGAGGTTCATCGCATTCAGGATTACCCAGGCCATGATGATGATCCACATCCTGTTTTTTGAAAACAGGTAGATGCCCGCGCATACCAGGTATGCCCATCCGATCAGTCCCAGGATTCCCCACCAGTGAGGCCTCATCCACTGCGGATCGTCAGGAGTGCCTCCCCTGTATGTAACAGCCAGCAAAAGGAGGATTGCTATACCGGCGGCCTGGAAAAGCCAGACGGGTATTCTGCCGAAAATCTTTTTGCTTTCATAATTGTTCCAGATCAGGAAAAAGGCGACAATCATCAGGATACCCCATATGGATGTCAGGTTATGAGGAACCTGGTTGTTGAAATTCTCCTTGTTAACCATGAAGAAGCCCATCAACACCAGGGCCAGCGTTCGCTTCAGAATATGAAACAAAATACTGTATGTTGAATCGCCCCGTGTCATCCGTGACCCGATGGCAAACGGGATTGAAAGCCCGACAATAAATAAAAAAGCAGGGAAGACGATATCGGAAAGCCCCATTCCGTCTTCATTGGCCGAAGCATGCTCCAGCCACCCGGGAACACTGTGCAGCGTCCATAGATCATTCACAAAGACCATCAGCAGCATGGTTACTGCCCTGAAAATGTCTATAGACAATATCCTTTTTGTCATGGAGCCGGCGGAAGTGTTTTTATCCTTTTATATAACATCCTGAAGCAATTTTCCTGTGTGTCGGCTTCAACCGGCGTGTCATTGCTTTCCTCATAGTATTTTTTCAGGAAGGATTCAGCGGATGACCATACCGTCTGTACCATCCCTGCGTATTTATCTTTCATTTCCGGCGTGGCACGCTGCCTGAATTTCACCATATCCTCCGCCTGCGTTACGGCTATCTCCGGATTCCGCCAGGGGCAGGTCACCACGGTTAACCCTTTCATGGCAAAGTACACCGGGGTCTGATCGGCCCTTTCATAATGCCAGTCGCAGATCATCACATCTTTCGGGATCATATCCACCGCCCGGTGCGTGTTATTATAACTGGCCTCCCACATGCCCATGCCTGTAGTCCTTCCATCAAGCAGCCTGTCTCCCCATATCCACAGCTGCCGTCCTTTTTCCTCAAGGTGATTGCGGATTGTGCGGACCTCTCCTGCAAAGAGTTCCGCCTTGTCATGCCCCGCGCATCGTGAACAACTGTCATGACCTATATAAAACACCTCGTCCATTCCCGCATGAAACGCATCTGCCTTGAAAACGGTGCAGATCTCATCCACCAGGTCGAATACAACTTTGTGTACACCCGGGTGCAGGGGACAATAGCTCTTGCAATACAGCCCGTCGGGATTCGGCCATTCATAGTTCTCAGGCATCTTCACAAAAGGGGTCTCATCAAAATCGGGATATTTCTCCAGCAGTTTACCGACTTTACCTGCCCACGACTGGTGACCAAGCAGGTTAATCTGCGGGATAAGCCTGATACTGTTCTTTTTGGCGGCCGCCACAAGCTTTTTGACGTCGGCTTCGGTGAGCGCGCCGGAATCCCGCAGTTCAGGATGACTCTTGAACTGGTACATGAAATCAATCCGCAGGATAAGCGTATTGACCTTACGCGGAGCGAGTTCCTCATCCATGAACTTTATAAAGGTTTTCAGACCGGAAGGATACGGGGCCTGGATGCACAAACCCCTTACGGGAAAGGGCTCACCGCTCTGTGGATTTGCAGGTTGTGCCACAGCCAGGGCCGCAATTAAGGGTAAAGTGAACAGAATGGCCAAATGTCGCATAGTTTGGTATGATTATTGATTTAAAAACAAATTTAAAAATTAATGCACTACCTTTGCGCAGAATTTTTAAGGATGACCAGGGAATTAGATTCTGAATATTTAGCAATTTAAGACAAAAAACATGAAAAAAAGAGAAATAGTGAAAGCAGTGCTTTTTGTTGCCGCGATAATTTTAGTAACTGCTGCCTGTAATAAGAAAGATGATGGTCCGACGCTGGATTTTGATATCGAAGTACCGGCTGACTGGAAATATTATGTACTCAGCGAAGGCAATGAACAAATGAAAGTGGTGTATTATGCTCAGAGTCCGATTAAAATCAGTCAGAATGATTCCGTTACAGAAGATCTCATAATTACGAAGAATTCCGCACCGGGCATGTCCCTTTCCAGTTTTTATACGGCTTACGTTGCCGATTTGGATGATGATACAACCTATCACCACATTTCAACTGTGGATACCTCCATTAATGATGTGGATGCAATCAAGTTCACCCACCTGCTCACCATTTATGCCGTAAATACTTCGAACAATGACACAGTCCATCTCAACGCCAAACTTCAGAAATATATAATGATGCATAAAAATTCCGGGTATGTTGTGAGCTTCAATGCGCTTACGGACACCTTTGACGATTACCAGGAAATCTTTGATAATATTATATCAACTTTTGTTTTCAAGGAATAGCGGATTCATTGAATCGCACATAGATAACCTGGTTGCCGGTGGCAATCAGGTTTTTTTGACCTTTTCCGCAAGGAAAAGGGAATAAAAAAACGCAAAAAACACGGTCGAATCGTACAATTCCAGGGTATCAAGGGTGAGCATGGAAACCACCATCATAATAAAGAACAAGCTGAAAAGCAGGTTATTGAACAGCTTCATTTTTATAGCCGGATAGAGCAGGGTGAAAATAAACCATGCAAATCCAAAAATTCCCGTGGCAATAAAAATAAAGGCAAACTGATTATGGGGTTTGCCTTCCCATTTGGAATCCAGCCAGATTTTTTTATCCCGGGCTGTATCCAGCATTGCCCCGTAAACATCCCCAATACCGACGCCGGTCAAAAGATTGTGCCTGATGATCTGAATGCCGGATTGCAGGAAGACGATGCGTTGGGTGAAGCTGTGCTGTTGCACATACCCTGTTACCCGCCATACATGAAGTTCCCAGAGGGTTTCATACAACCGTTGTGCAAGGTTCGCCCGGGTGAAACGGAAATTGGTTGAGCCACTTTCGATGGCGGCAATGTCTTCTTTGCTGAGTTTACTTACCGCCAATGAATCCTTGCGCAACCCTTTTGAGGTCATGTATCTTTTGATCGTGTAACTAATATTTTGTCCCCTTTGATCCACCCCATTATAGGGGATATTGCTCACTTTGTCCCATTCCCGCGCCAATTCAGGTTCGCATATATATAAATCGACGTAATTTCCGTTTTCAAGAAGGGACAGTTCCATGGGCAGGCTATACGGAGTGCCGTTGACTGTAAACTGTTCGAGTGTGCCAGGGTTAATGTCAGGAGGGCTAAAGTAGCGGATATTCAGGTAAAGCAAAACGGATACAAGGATGGCGAAAAAAGCCAGGACAAGGGACAGAAGGCCATAGCGGATGAGGCGGTTGTGTTTTCCAGATGCTGTTACCAGGGTGAACACCGGGAGGGTGATGATGAACAGGATGATTCCGGTCATGGACCGCAGGAAAATAAGAAACAGGAAAAGCAGCAGTGAAAAAATATATAGCCATATCCGATGGTTGCTGAAATAGTCATCATAGGATGAAAAGTAAAGTAAGATCAGTATGGACATCACGATCAGGAAAGAAAAACGGATGTGCGACATAAACAGGGAAATCGTACGAAAATCCCAATTATTGCTGGTTCCCGATATAATATAATTGCCCAGGCAGATAAGGCATGCCGCGCCAACTGCCGTGACAAACATTATGAACAGTGCCCTTACATGTTTCGTGCCCAGCGGGGTCGACGAACCTATCACAAGTGGCAGGCTCAGCAGGGGGAGTGCATTTTTTACCCTGATGAGCCCTGCCGTCATGTTTTCCGTATTGATCAATCCCGCAAGGTAAATCAGGAACATGGTGGACAATACGGGGATGGCATAGTTCCGGCGAAGCAGGGATAGTTTTTCTTTCATATTGCCTTCTGCAATCCAGTTCGCACTAAGCAACAGGATGGAAATGCTCCGGAAATACTTGGAAAGCGGGAGGCTGCAAACAAGTAAAAAGAGTGCGAATAAGTAGATATATTGATGGATGGTTTTTCGGGCTATCATCGATTTCATCCGATAAATGTAAAGAAAATAAAATTCGGTAAATTTGTTGAATAATTAAAATTAATTGTATTTTTGCACTCCCTATTTTAAGGGTATAGTTTTGTGACGACAAATATTTTAACAACAAAGACAACGTGAATACACTGAGTTATAGAACAGTTTCCGCGAACAATGCAACTGTTCAGAAAGAGTGGTTTGTTGTGGATGCCACCAACCAGGTATTGGGGAGGTTCAGCTCGCAAGTAGCCAGCATTTTAAGAGGCAAGAACAAGACCAATTTCACCCCTCATGTAGACTGTGGGGACAACATCATTGTGATCAATGCTGATAAGATCAGGTTGACGGGTAAAAAATGGACCGATAAGGAATACAAACGCCACACCGGTTTTCCGGGTGGACAACGTATCACCACTCCTGCCAGTGTAGCCCTGATTGAACCGGGACGTATCATCCAGCATGCCGTAAAAAGAATGCTTCCCCGCAACAGGCTGGGCAACGCTATTTTTGGCAATCTGTATGTATACAGTGGATCAGAACATCCGCATGCAGCCCAGCAACCGAAAGAACTTAAATTAATCTACGAATAACAGGCATGGAAATAGTGAATACATTAGGGCGCCGAAAAAGTGCCGTAGCCAGGATATATCTTAAAGAAGGCAAAGGTAAGATCACGATCAATGACCGTGAATTACAGGACTATTTTCCACTCCTGCAATTGCAATACATTATTCAGCAGCCTCTGAATCTGGCTGAAGTTCTTGATAAATACGACATCAAGGTGAATCTTCAGGGTGGTGGCATCAAGGGACAGGCAGAAGCGCTGCGCCTTGCCATTGCCAGGGCTATGGTTATTGTAAAACCGGAAAGCAAGGATGTGCTCAAAGCAAACAAGATGCTTACAAGGGATCCCCGCGAGGTTGAACGTAAGAAACCAGGTCAGCCCGGTGCAAGAAGAAGATTCCAGTTTAGCAAACGTTGATTTCACTCACTTCGTTTAGTATCTAAATTGGCGAGACTCATTCCGGGTTGCGGAATGGCTACTCTTCAATTGAATTCTATAGAACGTAAACAAATTTATAATCATGCCTAGAACTACAGTACAGGAATTATTAGATGCAGGTGTACATTTTGGTCACCTAAGAAGAAAATGGTGTCCCGCCATGGCTCCGTATATCTTTATGGAGAAGGAAGGAATTCATATTATCGATTTGCAGAAAACGCAGGTGAAGCTTGAAGAAGCTGCCACCGCACTGAAGCAGATCGCCAAATCAGGCCGCAAGGTATTATTTGTAGCCACCAAGAAACAGGCCAAGGATATAGTTTCGGAAAAGGTAAAAGAAGTTAACATGCCGTATGTTACCGAGCGCTGGCCGGGCGGAATGTTAACCAACTTCCCCACCATCCGGAAAGCCGTAAAGAAAATGTCGTCCATCGACAAGATGGCCACCGACGGTACCTATGACAACCTTTCAAAAAGGGAAAAGCTACAGATTGCGCGGCAGCGTGCAAAACTGGAGAAGAACCTTGGAAGTATTGCCGATCTTACCCGGTTACCGGCCGCCATGTTCATCGTGGATATCCATAAAGAACACATTGCCGTGCATGAAGCCCGGAGGTTGAATATTCCCATTTTCGCCATGGTGGATACCAATTCGGATCCCAACCTGGTTGATTTCCCGATCCCTTCGAATGACGACGCTTCAAAATCGATTCTTCTCATTCTCGACATAATCTGCAAAGCCATGCAGGAAGGGTTGGAAGAACGCAAGATGGAACGTGAAAAGGAATCCGACGGCGATAAAAAGAGAAAAGATGACCGTTCTGACGATGCCGAAGACGGAGATGACGAACTCGACGAACCCCGTGACAGGCGTACTGCAGCGCGCAAATCACTCACGCTGAAAGCTCCTGCCAAAAAAGGCGTGGCAGTAGTTATTGATGAAGAAGAAGAGGAAGAAGTTTAACAGCATTAAAACAACTAAGTATATGGCTATTTCAGCAGCAGATGTTAGCAAATTAAGAAAAATGACCGGTGCTGGTATGATGGATTGCAAGAATGCCCTCGAGGAATCCAATGGTGATTTCGACCTGGCAGTAGATGTAATCCGCAAAAGGGGCCAGCTTGTCGCCAGTAAAAGAGCTGACCGGCTTGCCACCGAAGGAGTTGTTCTTGCAAAGGTTTCTTCCGATGCAACCAAAGGTGCACTGATCGTTCTCAACAGCGAAACCGATTTCGTGGCTAAAAATGCTGATTTCATCAAGTTTGCCCAGGATATCCTCGATATCGCCGTTGACAAAATGCCGGCTGACCTGGATGCATTGAAAGCCCTGCCTTTTGGCAAAAGCACAATTGGTGACCGGGTAACCGAACAGGTTGGCATCATTGGTGAAAAGCTCGATCTGTCATTTTATGGCAAGATAGCAGCCGGACAAGTGGTTCCTTACATTCATCCCGGTAACAAACTGGCAACTCTCGTAGGCTTGAACAAGGCCATGGACGCACAGGTTGGCAAGGACATCGCCATGCAGGTTGCCGCCATGAACCCCGTTGCAGTCGACAAGAGTGATGTAACCCCCGCCATGATCGAGCATGAAAAGGAAATCGGCAGGGAACAGGCACGCAATGAAGGAAAAGCTGAAAACATGCTGGAGAAGATCGCCGAAGGCAAACTGAATAAATTCTTTAAGGAAAGCACCTTGCTGAACCAGGAATTTACCAAGGATAATTCGAAAACCGTCAGACAGTATCTGCAGGGTTTCGACAAGGATTTAACTGTGAGCGCATTTGTACGATACGCTCTGAATCAATAATTGGGCAATTACAAAAGAAGAAACCTCCCCGCCATTGGCAGGGGGGTTTTTTTATTGGTTGATTTGTTGATTGGTTGATTTGCTGATTGGAGATTGACGTCGGAAACGTTTAATCGAATGCAATGAGATTTCTCAGCGACCTTTTTAAAGACTGGTAAACAAACTTTTAGCGTTCTTTGCGAAAACTCTGCGACCTCCGTGTTAAAACTTTTTGGATATCTTATATATATCCTGACCGATTTTTCACACACCCTGCAGAAGTAACTGCAAAACTGCAAAACTGCAAAACTCCTTAGTCCCTTGTCACTCGTCCCTCGTCACTATTAATTATATTTGTGAATAAATAAATAACTACATCATGGCACTTCGTTACAAGCGTATCCTGTTAAAATTAAGTGGGGAAGCCCTTATGGGCTCCAAAAAGTCAGGCATGGATGAAGCAATCCTGGAATCGTATGCCCGGCAGATCAAAGAAATCCAGGATATGGGCGTTGAAGTGGGCATCGTGATCGGCGGCGGAAATATTTTCCGCGGACTTTCCGGGTTGAAAAGCGGGTTCAGCAGGGTAACCGGTGATTACATGGGCATGCTGGCTACAGTGATAAATGGGCTGGCCTTGCAGACATTTGTTGATCAGGCAGGAGGAAAGGCCCGGGTACTTACCGCCATTGAAATGCTTCCCGTTGCTGAGCGGTACACCAAAACACTTACGGAAGAATTATTTCAAAAGGGCTATTGCCTGATATTCACCTTTGGAACCGGAAACCCGTTTTTCACCACAGACACCGCTGCAGCACTGCGAGGTGTGGAGATCGATGCCGAGGTGATCCTGAAAGGCACACGGGTGGACGGGGTGTATACGGCCGATCCGGAAAAAGACCCTGCCGCCGTAAAATACGACGACATAACCTTTGATGAAGCCTACAACAAGGGGCTGAAGATCATGGACCTCACAGCCTTTACCATGTGCAGCGAAAACAACGTCCCCATCCTGGTCTTCGACATGAACACACCCGGCAATCTCCGGAAGGTGGTGGAGGGAGACTCCGTGGGAACCTTAATACACAGGTAAATTATTTCCGATTTTGGATTTACGATTTACGATTGGCCGCAATAACTGTAAATCGTAAATCGTAAATCGTAAATCGTAAATATTCATTCCAACCAATAGATAATTACTTCGAAATCTTTAAATTTGTCTTATTACTCCAATCCCTCTACCTATGGAAGAAGAAGCTATTTTTTGTATCGATATGGCCCGGGAAAAAATGGACAAAGCCCTGAGGCATCTCGAAGATGAACTGGCCCATGTCAGGGCTGGCAAGGCAACTCCCAATATCCTTGATGGCATATCTATAGACTATTACGGCGCTATCACCCCGCTTAGCCAGGTATCCAACATCGGTACCCCCGATCCGAAAACAATAGTGATTCAACCCTGGGACAAGTCGATGATCGACACCATAGAAAAGGCCATCCTCTACGCCAATATCGGTCTGACACCCATGAATAACGGCGAACTGATCCGGCTCAGCATTCCCCCCCTTACCGAAGAACGCCGTCGCAATCTCGTAAAACAGGTGAAGACGATGGGCGAAACCACCAAGGTTAGCATTCGTAATGCCCGCCGCGACGCCAATGACGAGCTTAAAAAACTGCTGAAAGACGGGCTTCCCGAAGATGTTGAAAAAGAATCTGTAGAAGAAGTACAGGGCCTCACCGACGACCATATTGCCAAGATCGATATCATTGTGGCAGGGAAGGAAAAGGAAATTATGACGGTCTAGTTAGGGACAAGTGACCAGGGACAAGTGACAAGCAAGAATCCTTTTGGGTTAGCTGTTCTCCGGCCTTTGCTCCTTGTCACTAGTCACTTGTCACTTGTCACTTGTTGATCAGATCATACAACTCATCCAGCTTCGGCGAAAGTATAATTTCCGTTCTACGGTTCTTCTGCCTTGCATCGGCTGTTTTGGCTGTTTCAACCGGCAGATACTGGCTCCGGCCTGCCGTGGTGAAACGCTCCGGGCTGATCGATGATCCTTCAAGCAATATTCTCACAATGGAGGTGGCCCGCAATACACTCAGGTCCCAGTTGTCCTTATAATGCGATCCTGCCAGGATGGGCACATCATCGGTATGGCCTTCGATCATCACGTTGATGTCGGCATTTTGCTCCAGCACCTTCGACAGTTTTTTAAGGGCAGAGACGCCCTTGGGATCCACTACGGTGCTTCCGCTTTTAAAAAGGAGCTTTTCCTCGAGGGACACATACACCTTCCCGTTTTTCTGGGTTACAGAAAGCCCCTGGCCTTCGAATCCAAGCAACGCATCAGAAACCTTCTTTTTCAGGCTGCTCAGTACATTTTCCATATTTTTCAAAATGGTTTCCAGTTCAGCCAACCGCACATTTCGCTGGGTCAGTTCATTCTGAACGTTGTCGAGGTCGCTTTTACGCGCATTTAAATCAGACGAAAGCACATTCAGCTGTTTTTCCCTTGCTTGCAGGTCCTTCTGGGCTACCTGCAGTTCATCCATCAACCGCCGGATTTCACCCTCACTGCCTTTTAGCACGGCCTGGTGGGCTTCCTGCAGGTCACTGTAATCCTTTCCGAGTTGCCTGTTCTGTTCCTGCAGCCGGTTGACTTCTTCTTTCCATTTCACTGTATCGCGGCCTGCACGGGCAAGTGATTTATCCGCCATAGCAAGCCTGGAAGAAAGTTCCCTGTTGTCGACAGAAATCTTTTCATTTTCGGCACGGAGTCGGTCACGCTCTTCCTGGCAGTTAGCCGATTCCGTTTGCAGTGCCTTGAATTTGTTCGGGGGCACGCAGGCTACAACCAGGCTGGCGAAGATAAACAGGCAGATTAATTTCTTCATGGTTTTTTATTTAGAATCGGAACTTTCTTCAAATCAACAAATCTCCTGCGGCGTCAGCCCATCATCAAATCATCAAATCATCAAATCAACAAATCTCTTGCCGCGTCAGCCAAATCAACAAATCAACAAGTCAACAAATCGCTAAATTACATTCCTCCTTCTTATGAAAAAACGAATCAATCAATAAATTATTAACTTTGTGACTTAAACTCTGTTTATACCGGAGTATGATCAGATCTTACGGGTCTGAAGGTGAAAAGGCTGCACATGGATCACACGAACGAACAACGACTTCTCGATCAAATAAATATTCCGTCGGATTTACGGAAGCTGGAAAAGGAACAATTGCCACAGGTTTGTGACGAACTCCGACAGTTTATTATCAACGAATGCTCTTCCAATCCCGGTCACCTGGGTGCCAGCCTGGGAGTGATCGAACTCACGGTGGCCCTCCATTATGTGTACAATACTCCGGATGATTCCCTCATATGGGACGTGGGTCACCAGGCTTATGGCCATAAAATACTCACGGGCCGGCGCACCGTTTTTCATACAAACCGCAAATATAAAGGGATCAGCGGCTTTCCGCGAATGAGCGAAAGTGAATATGATTCATTTGGAACAGGCCATTCTTCCACTTCAATCTCTGCCGCCCTGGGTATAGCCGTGGCAAACAGGCTCAACGGAAACAAACGCGATGTAGTGGCTGTCATCGGCGACGGATCCATGACAGGCGGCCAGGCTTTTGAAGCGCTGAACAACGCGGGAATGGAAAATACCGACCTGCTTGTCATCCTCAACGACAACAACATCGCCATCGACCCCAATACAGGGGCCCTGAAGGAATACCTTGTCGACATCACTACCTCGCGCACCTATAATAAATTGAAAAGCGAGATCTGGCATCTTTTCGGAAAGATCAATAAAATAGCACCCCATGCCAGGGACTATGCCCAAAAACTTGAAAATGGGATGAAATCCATCCTGATCCATCAGAGCAATTTATTCGAGGCGCTGAAATTCAGATATTTCGGTCCCATCGACGGTCATGATGTCATTCACCTGGTAGAGATCCTCGAAGACATGAAAAATCTTGGCGGACCGAAGCTGCTTCACCTGCTCACCCTGAAAGGGAAGGGATTTTTACAGGCGGAGCTGAACCAGACTGCTTATCATGCCCCGGGAAGGTTCGACCCTGAGACGGGAATCCTTGAAGGGCTTGCCAAAGAAACAACCCAGGCCCCCTTATACCAGGATGTATTCGGATATACACTGCTCGAACTGGCCCGGCAGAATGTCAGGATAGTAGGCATTACCCCGGCCATGCCCTCCGGATGTTCCATGAAGATCATGATGGATGCCATGCCTGACAGATCTTTTGATGTCGGCATTGCCGAATCTCACGCGGTGACTTTTTCAGCCGGATTGGCCACACAGGGAATGATCCCGTATTGCAACCTGTATTCATCGTTCATGCAGCGGGCTTTTGACCAGGTCATCCACGATGTGGCCCTGCAGAAGCTTCCTGTTGTGTTTTGTCTCGACAGGGGCGGACTGGTGGGTGCCGACGGGGCAACCCATCATGGGGTTTTCGATATCGCCTGCCTGCGAAGCATTCCCAATCTCATTATCAGTGCCCCAATGACCGCGGAGGATCTGCGGAACCTTATGTATACCGCCCAGATTAAGAACCGGGGACCTTTTGTGATCCGCTATCCGAGGGGAAGGGGATCCAATGCGGATTGGCAGCAGCCATTCCGGGAAATCAGGATCGGCAAGGCCGTGATGATCTCCCCCGGCAAGGATATAGCCATTCTTACATTCGGAAACGCGGGAAACCTGGCTGCCGAGGCAATCCGGAAAATGGAAAATGAAAACCTTGAAATTGAACACTGGGATATGCGTTTCGTGAAACCCATTGATACCGAGTGCCTCCATTCCATATTCCGGAATTTTGAGAATGTAATCACAATTGAAGACGGGGTTATTTCAGGCGGCTTCGGCAGTGCCGTCCTTGAATTCATGTCCGATAACAACTACAAAGCCAATGTGAAACGCCTTGGCGTTCCCGATGCTTTCATTGATCATGGCAGCCAGCAGGAATTGTATAAGGAATGCGGGTTTGACCCTGACAGCATCTGCAGGGAAATCCGGTCCATGGTCAGTTCGCGCATCCTTTCAAAAGTAAGCTGATAGTATCCCAACCGCACCTCTCATTGTTTTGAAATGAAAAAGAAGGTGCCGCCTTCATCATCCAGTCCGGTTATCTTTCCGAACAGCGGTTTCTGCTGACTATCCTGCGAAACAGTTTTTGTTACCCTGTCCGCAATGGTTTCAATGGGCAGACAGGCATCCGTGTTATCCATCAGCGTTGTCGCAAAGATCTTTGTAAAAAGGGAATTATCCACAGCCATTTCATAACCGGCCGAGGAAAATACCTGCGAGGATTTGGATTTTACCGATTCCCGGTTATTGCAGTTCCTGTCTTTGGGCACATCCCGCATGGCCTGGTAAAAGGCGGGCCCCGATTCACAGGCATCCGAGATGACCAGTTTATGGGTTACATATCCCGTATAGGATTGCAGCGAAGCACGAAGGGCATTCAGGTTATAATAGGTGAATTCATCATCACGACTGGCATCCACAGGGATCCAGTACCCGGTTTCATTCATGTATCGCCCGTGGCCGGCATACCAGAGAAGCAGCGCATCCACCTGGTTGTTCCGGAGCAGGTCCCTGAGTTCAATTGAAAAGAACCGCTCCATCTCCATTTTCGTCATGTCCTGCTTATAGATTATCTTCTGGATATCATAGTCTTCAAGGGCAGACCGCATCAGTTTCACATCGTTGGCGGGGCCTTCGAGGCTGGGAAATGACAGGTAATTGGCATTTTCAATAAAGATCACCCAGGTGCGCCCCATAGGATTGGATTTTACCAGGGATACGCCGTTGCGGTTAAGTACAAATGTCTGCGTGGCAGCATTGCCGTAACCATCTGTAGCCGTCACTGAGAATTTATTCTTATTGGCCACATTCACGGTAGCCGAGAAATGGGGATTCAGTTCGTTGAGGGTGAAACTGGCCACCACGCTGTCAATCACAATCGACTGAATCGCGGTCTCATCCCGAACGGTACCTTCTATATACAGTGTGGCATTGTCGGTATCGAGGTATATCTCCCCGTTATCGGAAGCATAGGGTGCCAGGATGGAAACAACTGGCGGATCGATCTCAGTGCGTTCAATACTGAAAACATACGTCCTTGAATTGGCATAAACATCCATGGCGGTAACTGAAATACGTTCCATAAGGGAAACATCCGTCTCGGCAGCAAAATCATATCCATCACCGGTGTGTATAAATGAAGCCGGTTTTCCGTTCACGGTCACCTTGTTCAGTTCACTTTCCTCGCTGATTTTTCCTCGCAGGATAACCGTATTTTTATTTTGTGCCACCCGGATGGCGGAATCTGCAGTAACTTTTGGTTCCAGCAGTGCCAGCAGGGGCGGCTGGGTTTCCCGGTTCAGCTCAAAAAGCCGTTTCCGCACATCCGAAAGCAGCAGTTCTGCCTTTGGATCACTATTGGAAAGGCGGGTGAGGGTTTCATAATCCTTTATGGCTGATTTGAAATCACCTGCCTGCTCATAGGAAAGGGCACGTTTATAACAGGCATCAACAAAGGCATTGTCGATAAGCAGCGCATTTGTAAAATCGCTGATGGCATCCGGGTACTTCCTCGATTCATGGTAATAGGTGCCCCGCAGCAAATACATTTCCTTGTCCCCGGGATAGTCATTCAGTGTCTTTGTAATATCATCAACGGCCAAATCATATTCTGCCAATTTAGCATAGATCCTGCTCCTGACGATATAGGCCTGTTGATTTCCCGGCGCATAGGCGATCACGGAATTGCAGTTTTTCATGGCAGCCTCCGGCTTGTTCGTATCCAGGAACAGGGTGGCCAGGGCAAGGTAGGCTTCAGTGTATTTGCTGTTTCTCGAAATGGCCTTGCTGTAGAATGTTTCTGCCTGGTCGTAATTTTTCATGTTTTCCGACACCTGACCGTGGTAGAAATTGTTTTCGGGGGAATCCTTCAGCGCCAGGGCTTTGTTGATGGAGACCAGGGCGCCCGGGTAATCCCCTGTGGCCATCAGGATCAGGCATTGTATGCGGTAAGCCGGCTCATAGTTTGATTTGAGCCCGATGCTCTCGCTGGTAAGTTCAAGCGCGTTGTCATAATTGGAAAGCAGGTAATTCAGGCGGGCAGCCTCATAATACAGCGATTCCTTTTTCTGTTCAAAGGCCAGGGCGCGTTGAAGGTCATCCGCCGCCTTCTGCAATTCATTCATAGCCTCATAGACGCGTGCACGCTCGAGGTATGACTGCAGGTATTCAGGGTCAATTACAAGCGACCGGGTGAATTGATCCACGGCTTCTTTATAGTTCCCGGCTTCAGAAAGGGTGAGGCCTGATTTGAAATACTGCCGTGCACTCTGGGCATAATTATGAAAGGGAATGGATACCAGCGCCAGGAAAAGGAGAAATTTGTTACACGGTTTCATCAGGACAAATTGTTTAACCCCTGCGGGTGTGAGAAGTTGAGGCAAAATCCTTATACAATAATCAGGCCTCAAAGTTGTAAATAACAATCGAAAATCATTTTTTCTTTCAGAATCTTCCTTCTTTGTAATTTATTCTTCCTAACAGCCTTCAGCCTTCAGCCTAAAAGCCTAAATGCCTTTCCTATAAACCCTCAACACATCCTCCCTTACCTGGTACCTCTCCGGTTCAATATCCGTAATAACCGGGGCGTTGACCCCCGAGCCGAAATTCTTCATGCCTGTAAACACACGCGACTCATCCCAGCAGCCGCATTTTATAAAAGCCTCAAGCAGTTGCCGGCCACCCTCCACGAGGAGCGACTGCACTCCCTGGCTGTAAAGCCAGCTCATCATTTGCGGGATTACGTCCCGGCTGAAATCGAGCTGTTTATACCGGGTTTCCTGTTCCTGCCTGTCAATAACCTCATTAAAAACAACCGTTTTGTACGAATTGTCGAACAGGTGAAGCGATTTGGGAAGCCTCAGCCGGCGGTCCAGGACAAGCCTCACGGGCGACTTTCCCGGCCATTCCCTTACATTCAGTTTGGGATTGTCGAGAAGGGCCGTATTGGTTCCCACAAGAATAGCCTGTTCCTCCGACCGCCACTCATGGACGATCATCCTTGATATATCGTTTGATATCCAGTTGGGGGCTGCCGGATCCCCGTTCTTCCGCACAATATCAATGAACCCGTCAAGAGTTTGAGCCCATTTAAGGATCACAAACGGACGTTTTTGGGTAAAATAGGTAAAAAACCGCCTGTTCAGATACTTGCATTTTTCGGTGAGGATGTTACGGTCAACCCTGATTCCGGCTTTTTCAAGCTTACGTATGCCATTGCCCGCGACCAGCGGGTTAGGATCGGGCGTACCGATCACCACATGGCGTATGCCGCTCTCCACGATCATGTCCGCACACGGCGGCGTCTTTCCTGTGTGCGAGCAGGGTTCAAGGTTGACATACAGCGTGGATAACGGAAGCAGGCTGGTATCCTTCACCGAACTCACGGCATTGACCTCGGCATGCGGACCCCCGTAATGACGGTGATACCCCTCGCCGATGATGATGCCGTCATGCACTATGACGGAACCAACCATGGGATTCGGAACCGTGCCCCCCAACCCCAGCCGGGCTAAATCAAGGCAACGGCTCATAAAGGGTTCGTGCAGCGTTTCTTCTTTCACCTTCTTTTCTTACATTTACACCATGACTTCCCGCCAGACCTTATCGGAGATCCTTAACCTGTTCAAAACCGAATTACGGGATATGTACCCCGAAAATGAGATCCGGAACATCGGGTATCTTGTTACAGAACATCTGCTAAATTACAGTAAAATTGATTTTCACCTGAAAGATCAGGAACCAATTTCACCCGAATCAGCGGAAAAGTTCAAACAAATACTTGTCCGGTTAAAGAACTGGGAACCGGTTCAGTATATTGTCGGGGGTACTGAATTTTATGGCCTTCCCTTCCGGGTTGACCGGCGGGTACTCATTCCGAGGCCTGAGACAGAAGAACTGGCGGAGTGGATTATCCGTGAAAACGCCGGAAAACGGGTGAGTATTCTCGATATAGGCACAGGGAGCGGCTGTATTGCGGTAACACTGGCAAAAAATCTTCCGGATGCTCGGGTTTCAGCCTGCGATATTTCTTCGGAGGCACTGGCACTGGCCGGCGTGAATGCGGAGATTAACAGCGCATCCGTCCGGTTTTTTCCGCTGGATGTGCTGGGCGGGAATGCCCATGTGCCTGAAAAGATTGATGTGATCGCGAGCAATCCACCCTATGTAAGGCAGGAAGAGAAATTGCTGATGCGCCGGAATGTGATTGATTATGAACCCATACTGGCCCTGTTCGTCCCTGACGAAAACCCGCTGCTTTTTTACCGGAGCATTGCCCTCTTGGGACGGAAGTACCTGAATGACGGCGGAAAGCTGTACATGGAAATCAACGAACACTTTCCGGCAGAGATTACCCGTTTATTAGAAAATACGGGGTATTATGGAATCGAAGTTCGCAGGGATCTGGCAGGCAAACCAAGGATGATCAAGGGAGTGAAGTAGGGACGAGGTGAGAGGTGAGAGATGAGAGGTGAGTAGGGAGTACGGAGTAGGGAGGCCCCGAAGGGGCATAATCTGAATAACCGGGGGTAAAACCCACGGAGCACAAACACATAACTTCTAAATGAAAGAAAAAGAAACCATATCCCCCGCCATGGCGCTTGAAAAGCTCCGGAAAATGTGCAGTATGCAGGAAAAATGCCCCTCCGATATCATTCTCCTGCTGAAAAGATGGGGTGTGGGCCAGGAACACCATGAAGAGATAATCAGCGGGCTGAAATCCGACAAATTCATCGATGAGGGACGGTATGCCGCTGCCTTTGTGAAGGACAAGGTGAAGTTCGATCACTGGGGCTTTCTAAAGATCATCTATTTCCTGAAGCAAAAGGGAATTCCAAGGAATGTGGTAGATGATGCATGCAAGGCAATCGACCGGAATGACTATGCCATCATGATCAAAAAAGAACTCGACAAAAAGAGAAAGACCCTTACCGGGAAACGCCGGGAAGTAGCTGCTAAGCTGGCCCGTTACGGCTCTTCGAGGGGATATGAAATGGAGATCATGCATCCCTTTTTGGGAGATATAGCACCTGAAGAATGAATCTCGGGCAGTTCGGCTTAATTTTTCTTACATTTGTCCCATCACAAAAAACACCTCGGAATGACAACCTATGAAATGATTAAAGAGCTAACAGAGCGGACCACCGCCCTGGGGAGGTATCTTTGACATACCCGGAAAGCTTGACCTGATTGCAGTTGAAGAAGAAAAAACCCGTGCTCCGGAATTTTGGAATGATCCCAAGCTGGCTGAAAAGAAGCTCAAGGAAATTTCTTTTTTGAAAAGCTGGACCGGCGTATACTCGGGATTGAAAGAAAAACTCGATGACCTGGTTGTAGTGTTCGATTTTTACAAGGAAGGCGAAGCCAGTGAAGCGGAAGTCGACAAAACCTATGCAGAAGTGCTCTTGCTGGTGGAAGACCTGGAATTCCGCAATATGCTGAGGAATGACGAAGACAAACTGGGGGCCATTTTAAAGATCAATTCAGGGGCCGGCGGCACGGAAAGCCAGGACTGGGCCCAGATGCTCATGCGCATGTATATCCGCTACGGCGAACGCAACAGTTTCAAGGTAAAGGAACTCAGCTACCTCGAAGGGGATGATGCCGGCATCAAATCAGTAACCCTCGAGCTCGAAGGCGATTACGCGTACGGTTATCTGAAGGCTGAAAACGGGGTCCACCGGCTGGTCCGTTTATCCCCCTTCGATTCCAATAATAAACGGCATACCTCGTTTGCCTCCGTTTTTGTTTCCCCCGTGGTGGATGACGACATTGAGATCGTAATCAACCCGGCCGACCTTGAATTCGATTATTTCCGTTCGGGTGGAGCAGGCGGCCAGAATGTGAATAAGGTGGAGACCGGTGTGCGGGTAAGGCATTTGCCCACTGGCATCACGGTAGACAATACCGAAACCCGTTCACAGCTTCAGAATAAGGAAAACGCCCTTCGCATACTCCGGTCACATTTGTATGAGATGGAACTCCGGAAACGGATGGAAAAGCAATCCGAAATCGAAGGGAAAAAGAAGAAGATCGAGTGGGGATCCCAGATCCGCAACTATGTGTTGCATCCATACCGGCTTGTAAAGGACCTTCGCACCAGCCATGAAACTTCCGACACCCAGGGAGTGCTCGACGGCGATATCAACGAGTTTATCAAGGCCTATCTGATGGAGTTTGCGGGAAAGTAATTAGGGACGAGGGACTGGGGACTGGGGACAAGCAGGACAAGGGAAGAGCTGGAAGAAATGAGAGGTGAATGGGGAGATCTGCAATCTTCCATCTGTAATCTTCCATCCGCAATCGTAAATCGTAAATCGTAAATTTCCTTCTATGCTTAAAATCTACCACAATCCCCGCTGTCCCAAAAGCAGGGAGGGATTGGAATTCCTGAAATCGAAAAATTCCCGTTTTGCCCTTATTGATTTCCTGAAGAATGGTTTAAGCTCCAGCGATCTTAAAGAGATAATGCTGAAATCAAACCTCGAACCAATCGACCTGGTGAGAAAACAGGAAGCTTTTTTCATCCACAACCTGAAAGGAAAGACATTCACCATCCAGGAGTGGATTGAAATTATCTGCGAAAACCCCAGGCTACTTCAGCGTCCTATTGTGGTGGGCAGGTATAAAGCCGTGATTGCCATACCGCCAGAACGTGCCGGGGAGGTTTTGAGCAGTGACAAGGGACCAAGGAGTTAGATGAGAGATGAAAGATGAGAAATGAGGCGTTTTCTAAATAAGATCTAAATAATGATCAACAGATAAGCCCCGTTAGTCAAATATTTGAAACTTCAGTACAATCTATTGTTAAATTCATGGTCTTGTTTTCTTAAATCTCCACCCATGAAACTTCTCACTGTTCTTACCCTCACCTTTCTGTTAACTTCCACTCTCTCTGCACAGGAATATTTAATTGACTTTCAAAGCTCAGGTATCGCGCCTGACATCGATACTGTAATTGTCAGGAATATTACCACCGGCGCAACGATAGTGCTAACCGGAAATGATGTGCTTCATTTGAAAAGCACTGTAGGCAAAAACGAATGGGAATCGGTTTACCCGAATGGCTCGCTGACTCTCTTTCCGAATCCTATGGAAGATTATTCAACCCTTGAATTCGAAACTCCGGAATCAGGTTCCGTGGATGTTGACCTTTATAACGGAACCGGCTTAAAGCTGGCTCAGGTCCAACGGACGCTTCCCCCGGGACGGCATACTTACCGGGTATCCGGAATCAATACAGGGATTTACCTGATCAGGATAAATGTCAGCGGTTATGTATTTGTGGGCAAGCTGGTAAGCAACAGCACACAGACCGACCGCGCCTCCCTGGACTATTTGAATTCTGTCATAAATGAAAATGCCGCAAGTATGCTAAATATCAGTGAATCGATGAATTCGCTGGATTTTAAGCCGGGAGACAAGTTGCTTTTTACAATGAAATCGGGCGATTATTCAACCACGATCACTTCAATTCCCGAACAGGACAAATCCATCACGGGTAATTTCTATGATTGTATTGACATGGACAATAATATATATCCGGTAGTAGTGATCGGAAGCCAGGTATGGATGGCGGCCAATTTAAAAACCACCCGGTTCAATGATGGCAGCCCGATTCCTAATATCACTTCAACCGAGTGGGCAAACCTGTCAACCCCCGCCTACAGCTGGAGGAAAAATGATGAATCATTTAAGGACCCTTATGGAGCCCTGTACAATTGGTATGCGGTTAATAATGAAAATTTATGCCCCGTAGGCTGGCATATCCCTTCAGTAAGTGAATTTAAAACGCTGGAAAAAGCCCTGGGCGGCAGGGCTGTTGCTGGAGGAGCGCTAAAAGAAACAGGTACGGCACATTGGGACAGTCCGAACACGGGGGCAACCAATTCCGGTGGCTATACCATGTTGCCTGGCGGATACCGCGCCGGTGAAGGGGCTACAGATTTTTACGAACTTGGGCGAAGAGGTTATTTATGGTCCTCCACCGGATGGCTGGATGAGGCGAAAGCTAATTACTGGGTTTTCAGCAAAGACGCTACCATGACTGAACAGGGCATCAGCGGGATGCATACCGGTTTCAGCGTTCGATGCCTTTTGAATAACAAGGGGCCGGAGGTGAACACAGCCGAGGCATCCAATATTACGAAGACTTCAGCAACCTGCCAGGGAATTGCAACCTGCGGCAGCGATTCGCATATATCCGAAAGCGGATTTTGCTGGGGCATCAACCCGAATCCCGATATTACTTCCAATCTCATTGTGGGAGTTCGCTCACCGGATGGCTCATTTTCAGCCGTTTTATCCTTACTCAAACAAAATACGGTATACTTTGTAAGAGCATATGCATTAGTAGACGGAAAAACTATATACGGAAATGTCATTTCCTTCAGAACCCTCCAGGAATCCGGCAAGCTTACCGACTTTGACGGCAATGAATATAAAACAGTAACCATCGGTTCCCAGACCTGGATGGCAGAAAACCTTAAAACAACCCACCTGAGAAACGGCGTGGTCATTCCTGAGGCGAAAAGGGCAGGCGATTGGATAACCGCTACTTCACCGGCTTACAGCTGGCGTGACAACAATCGGGAGGCATATAAAAATCCGTACGGGGCATTGTACAATTGGTATGCGGTTAATAATGAAAATTTATGCCCCGAAGGTTGGCATACCCCCTCAGTAAGTGATTTTAAAACGCTGGAAAAAGCCCTGGGCGGCAGGGCTGTTGCCGGAGGAGCGCTAAAAGAAACAGGTACGGCACATTGGGACAGTCCGAACACAGAGGCAACCAATTCTGGTGGCTATACCATGTTGCCTGGCGGATACCGCACCGGTGAAGGGGCTGCAAATTTTTACGAGCTTGGGCGAAGAGGTTATTTATGGTCATCCACCGGATGGCTGAATGAGGCGAAAGCTAATTACTGGGTTTTCAGCAAAGATGCTGCCAAGACTGAACAGGGCATCAGCGGGATGCATACCGGGTTCAGCGTTCGATGCCTTAAAAATGACTTTGTTCCTGAAGTTAAATTACCGGAGCTCACTACAGATACTGTAACCGGCATCACCACAGTTTCAGCGAGGGGGAAGGCAACCATAGTTACTGACGGGGGTGCCACAATCATTACGAAAGGATTTTGCTGGAGCCTGGATGAAAATCCGGATACCTCTGACTATACTTTAACAGGAACCGGGGAACCAACCATGATTTTGGATGTGAATGACCTGTTGCCAAATACAACCTACCATATCCGGGCTTTTGCGATCAATTCAGCCGGTGTGGGATATGCGAATGAACTGGTTTTCAAGACCGTTGAAATTATCTATGGCTCGGTAACTGACTATGAGGGCAATAATTATAAGACCGTTCAGATAGGTGAACAAACCTGGATGGCGGAAAATTTGAAAACCACTAAGTTCAGTAATGGTAAATCCATTTCCAATGTTACAGGCGATGATTACTGGTCGACAATCACCACTCCCGCATATGTCTGGTATAACAACCATGGGGACAATAAAGATATTTTTGGTGGTTATTATAATTGGTATTGTGTAAATCAGGGAAATTTATGTCCTGTAAACTGGCATGTCCCTACTGACGATGAATGGCTCACCCTGGTCGATTACCTGGGTGGTGATATAGTTGGAGGAGGAAAGCTAAGAGAAACGGGTACCACTCACTGGAATGCACCAAATACCGGGGCCACCGATGAAGTTGGTTTTGCAGGACGTGGTGCCGGAAGCCGGCATTACACAGGAAATTTTCTGTTTATGGGTGACGCCGGATACTGGTGGACCTCAACGAACTTTGATTCAACACGGGCAATAGCGAATATGGTGGATCACGATTTCAACCATGTATTCCGGAATAATTATGATAAAAAAACAGGTATGGCAGTTCGTTGTTTGAGAAACAAGGATATACCCGGAGAAAATATTCCTGAAGTGGTTACCGATACGGTTATTTCAGTTAGCAAATTCTCCGCATCCATACGTGGATCACTGGTAAAATACGGGACAGGCATCATTAAAAGGATGGGAATCTGCTGGAGCACAGAAACCGATCCTGACTCCCTTGACATGAAGCAGGAGGTTGTGCCGGTTTCGGATCTCATTACGGGCACTATAACCGGACTGGCCCCCAACACAGTTTATTATGTACGGTGCTATGCGATAAACAGTGCCGGAATAGGATATGGAAATGTAATCTCGTTACGAACCAGGCACGACGGGGGCAACTTTATAACCGATATCGACGGGAACGAATATGATATCGTAACCATCGGCACCCAGACCTGGATGGCGGAAAATCTGAAGACCACCCGTTACAGGGAAGGGACCTCAATTCCGCTGGCCAGAACGGACGCTGACTGGAGAAAATCTTCTCCCGGATATTGTTATTACCAGGATAATCTGGAATTATATAAGACGTATGGGAACCTGTATAACTGGTATACGGTGAAGGAGGGCAATCTGTGCCCTGCCGGATGGCATGTTCCTGCCAAAAGCGAATTTAAGGTGCTGGTTGACTACCTTGGCGGAAGCGAAGTAGCAGGTTCGAAACTCAAAGAAGCCGGAACAGGTCATTGGAACAGTCCAAATACAGATGCCGGTAACAGCACAGGTTTTACTGCCCTTCCCGGCGGGAATCGGGTTTACAGTAAAAAGGACGAAAGTGTTTATTTTGTTGACTTAACTGAACTGGCAAGTTTCTGGAGTGCTTCAGAAACCAGTTCAGTACAGGCCTGGACAATGGTTTTAAATAACTATCAATCAAACGCCTGGGAAGGTTTTTCGATTTTTTCAAAAGGAAACAGCGTACGGTGTATCCTGGGGGAGAATCTACCACCTGTTACACTTCCTGTAATATCGAGCGATTCAGTTGTTTCCGTCACAGGTTCAACATCAACCGGCTGGAGCCACATCACTGAATATGGAGATGCACCTTTTACTAGCCGAGGATTTTGCTGGAGCACAGATCCCGGACCTGATACCTCCGATTTCAGAACGGATGAGGGTAATCTTTTTGGAAGCTATTATAGCAACATAACCGGACTGGAACCTGCCACAAAATATTATGCCAGGGCATATGCAACGAACAGCGCGGGCACAGCCTATGGAAATGAAATAGTTTTCGAAACACAGGGAGTTCCGGCGGGAAAGTAACAAACGCTTCACCTTTCCCTACTTTTTTCCCTCCATCTAAAAGAATTTTTTGATTACATCCTGAAATGGGATTACTTTTGAATCAAATTAAAATTCTTTTAGATGCAGTACCGTATCGAGCACGACACCATGGGCGAGGTTAAAGTTCCCGCCGATAAATACTGGGGAGCGCAGACCGAGCGTTCGCGAAACAATTTCAGGATAGGCCCCGAGGCCAGCATGCCGGCCGAAATTATCCATGCCTTTGCATACCTGAAGAAAGCAGCGGCCCTCACCAATGCAGATATGGGTGTATTGCCGGCCGAAAAAAGCCGCCAGATCGCGGAAGTATGCGACGAGATATTGGCTGGAAATCTGATGGACCAATTTCCCCTTGTCATATGGCAAACCGGTTCCGGCACACAGTCGAACATGAACGTGAACGAGGTGATCGCCTATCGGGCCCATGTGCTGGCCGGGGGTAACCTTACCGATGAAAAGAAGATCCTGCATCCCAATGATGATGTGAACAAATCACAGTCATCGAACGACACATTCCCCACCGCCATGCACATCGCCGCATACATGATGGCTGTCGGGACCACCCTGCCCGGTATGCAGAAGCTGCATGACACGCTGGCCGGCAAGGTAAAGGAATTTAACTCTATCGTGAAAACGGGAAGGACGCATTTCATGGATGCCACCCCGCTGTCCCTCGGACAGGAATTTTCAGGCTATGTGCAGCAGATCGCCAATTCCATGCGAGCCATCCGGAATGCGCTGGAGATGGTGAAGGAACTTGCCCTCGGCGGCACAGCTGTA
>JBGSSA010000217.1:0-9309 GCA_041737295.1 Bacteroidales bacterium
TCAGATGCGATCATGTACCAGGCCCTTGTTGAAAAGGATGGATCCTATGAAGGAACCTTCATTGCAGCCGTTAAAACAACCGGGATCTTTTGCAGGCCAACCTGTACTGTAAGAAAACCGAAAAGAGAAAATGTTGAATTCTTCTCCACAACCAAAGAAGCGATCCTGCATGGATACAGGCCCTGTAAGGTATGCAGGCCCCTGGAATTACCCAATGAAACGCCATCGTATATCCGGGAAATAATAGAAGAAATAAACCGCGATCCTTCTCAAAAAATTAGGGACTGGGACCTTACGAAACGGGGAATCGAACCCAGTGCGATCCGGAGATGGTTTGTAAAGAATCATGGCATTACATTCCAGGGGTATCAGCGGATGTTCCGGATTAATTCAGCTTTCAAAAAGATCCGGAATGGTGAATCCGTTACCGCTGCCGCATTTGATACCGGGTATGAGTCTTTAAGCGGTTTCCAGGATTCGTTCCGGTCGGTTTTTGGAGTTTCCCCTTCAAATGGCAGGGAAAAACTTGTAATTGATGTGATGAGGATTGAATCTCCTTTGGGCACAATGTTTGCCTGCGGAACGGAGCAGGGGATCTGCCTGCTTGAATTCAGCGACAGGAAAATGCTCGAAACGGAATTCAAAGCATTGTCCAGGCAATTGAACGCAACAATTGTACAGGGCGATAACCCGCATTTCAAGCTCCTTGCCCGGCAACTCGGGGAATATTTTGAAGGCACCCGGAAGGAGTTTTCGGTTCCCTTGTTTCTTCCCGGAACCGATTTTCAAAAAGCTGCATGGCAGTCATTGCAGCGTATTCCTTACGGAACAACCCGTTCATACCTGCAGCAGGCTGCGGATATAAAGAGGCCCGGGGCCATACGTGCCGTGGCCAACGCTAACGGGATGAACCGGATTGCCATCCTGATCCCCTGCCACCGGGTTATCGGATCCGACGGTCAACTGACCGGTTACGGGGGAGGCTTGTGGCGAAAGAAATGGCTGCTTGATTTTGAACGCGAACATGGAGGGGGCTTATTCCAGCAATCGCTGCCGGGCTTTTCATAGTTTCTATGTCCTGGTGGTTGGGCGTCCGTGTAATTCAAATTTCATTATCTTTAGTTCTCCTTTCAACCCCCAAGTAAAAGAATAATGAAATACACCGAGGAACAATTACGGAAAGTCTCAGATGAGGCCTATAACCACGGAGATGTAAAATTCGACATAATATCTGCCAGGTGTGCCTTGCTTGTAATTGACATGCAGGAGGAATTTGTTAAGCCCGAATGGACCTCTTCGTGGATACCGGAGGCAACACGACAGGTTCCGAAAATAAAGAAACTGATCGATTTTTGTCACGGCAAAACAATACCTGTTATTTATACTGCATTCAGGGATACGCATGCCTTCCGGGACAGGCCGAAATATGGCAATATTATGCCTAACAGATACCATCAGCTTGGCAATGATCCTTCATGGTACAAGGAAGGCAGAATTTGGCATGAACTGATGCCGGGGGAAAATGATATTATCATTTACAAGCCTTCCTATGGGGCATTCTATGATACACCCCTTGAAACTATCCTCAAAAACCTGGATAGGGATACAATTATCATTTGCGGCACATTGACCAATTATTGCTGTGGAACAACAGCCCGGCAGGGATATGAAAGGGGTTTCAAGGTGATTGTCGGAAGCGATATTACGTCAGTGGATAGTCCGGATATGCAGGAGCCGGAGTTGAAAGTTTTAAGAAAAGGATTTGCCAAGGTGATGGATCTGGAGGGGATTTTGAAAAACCTTAAGTAGGGACTAGGGACTTGGGACTTGGGACGAGGAAGAAAGATCCCATTAGGGATCAACTATCGGTAGAAAGAAGGGACAAGGGACAAGGGACAAGGGACAAGGAAGAAAACCAGCAATACAATCGGTAAAACAATGAACAGAAACCTCTTTAAAGCAACAATTTTTGCCACAGTGATATTCGTTGCAGGCTGCGGCAACGACCGGAAAAAGTCCGAACCGCAATATAAGGCCGATGTGATTGTTTACGGGGGCACACCGGCAGCCATTACGGCAGCTATACAGGTCGTCAGGTCCGGAAAAAGCGTTATAATCGTTTCACCCGATACCCATCTTGGAGGAATGTCCTCCTCAGGACTGGGATATACTGATACCGGGGACAAGAGCGTGATTGGAGGACTGGCCCGGGAATTCTATCAGCGGATCTATACTTACTATCAGCAACCGGAAACCTGGAAATGGGAAAAGAAGGAAGAATACGGGAATATCGGACAAGGAACCCCTGCAATTGATGGCAACCTTAAAACGATGTGGATCTTTGAGCCTCAGATTGCGGAAAAGGTATTTGAGGATTTTGTGAATGACTATAAGATCAAAGTTTTCAGGAATGAATGGCTAAACCGTGAATCCGGAGTCAGGAAATCAGGTAGTCAGATCAACTCCATTACAACGTTAAGCGGAATCACCTTCGAAGGAAAGCTTTTTGTGGATGCCACCTATGAAGGTGACCTGATGGCTGCCGCAGGGGTACGTTATATTGTTGGCAGGGAATCAAACGATACTTACAATGAAACATGGAACGGCGTTCAGGCGGGAGTTTTCCATCACAAACATAACTTTGGGGACCGTAGGATCAGCCCGTATAAGATCCCAAATGACCCGGCAAGCGGGGTTTTGTGGGGCATTTCCCCGGAAGCTCCGGGCCGGAATGGTTCGGGAGACAACAAATTGCAGGCATATTGTTTCAGGATGTGCCTGACAAAAAATGAGAATAACAGGGTCCCGTTTTCCCGGCCGGAAGGTTATGATTCATCGCAATATGAGCTTCTTATCCGTATATACCAGTCTGGTTGGCGTGAAACGTTTGAAAAATTTGACCCGGTACCCAATCTCAAAACGGACGTCAATAACCATGGCCCGTTTAGTTTTGATAACATCGGTATGAACTATGATTATCCTGAGGCCTCATACCAGCGCCGACAGGAGATCATAAAGCAGCATGAAAATTACCAGAGGGGACTGCTATATTTTATTTCCACAGACCCCCGGATTCCGGTTGAAGTTCAGAAAGAGATGCAACAATGGGGACTTGCCAAAGATGAATTTTCGGATAATGGGAACTGGCCTTACCAGATTTATGTCAGGGAAGCCAGGAGAATGGTTGGAGCAGCAGTGATGACTGAAAACGAGATCATGGGTAAAAACCCAGTTGGACACTCCATCGGCATGGGATCCTATACAATGGATTCCCATAACATCCAGCGATATATCACGGAAGACGGATTTGTGCAAAATGAAGGGGATATCGGGGTCGATATGGAAAAACCTTACCGGATAGCTCTTGGATGCATATTGCCGAAGAAAGAGGAATGCAGTAACCTGCTGGTGCCAGTCGCCGTCTCCAGTTCGCATATTGCCTTTGGGTCTATCCGCATGGAACCGGTTTTCATGATATTGGGACAAAGTGCAGGGGTCATAGCCTCCCTCGCACTTGAAAAGAATAAGGACATCCATGATCTTTCATACGGGGAGATAGAGGGCAAATTGGTTGAAAACGCAGTAGTGACAAGTGACAAGTGACAAGTGACAAGTGCAGTCGTGCAGTCACTTCGCCGGTAAGCCTGGTAGCCCAGTAGCCTAGCAGTCTAGCAGCCTATATTTAATTTTCATTATAGCCTGTAACTTTTCATATTTCCCATCGTCTTTAGAATATAAATTCATTCACCTCAATATGTTAAAAAACTACCTCCTTACTGCATTCCGGGAGATCATTAAAAACAGGGTCTTTTCATTCATTCATATTTTTGGTCTGGCCCTCGGTATTGCTGCATTTGTGCACATCCTGCAATATTCTCTTTATGAACTGAGTTATGACAAATTCTATGAGAATAGTGAACAGATTTACCGTATCAGGCAGGACCGCTATGACAAAGGCAAACTGAGTACAACCTGGGGTGCAGGATGCGCTGCCATTGGTCCCGCCCTGAAAAATAAGTTTCCTGAAGTGAAGGCCTATGCAAGGCTTTACAATATCAACGGGATTATAAACATTAAGGGCAATAATCTCAGGGAGGGCAATTTCAGGGAAGAAGAAATGTTTGCGGCAAACTCCGCTTTTCTAACCATGTTTCCGGTTACCCTGATCCAGGGTGTGGATTCCACGGCCCTCAGCGAGCCAAAAACTGCAGTAATCTCCGAATCAATCGCCAAAAAATTTTTCGGAAAAGAGGATCCGATGGGACAATCTTTCAAATACAACAACGATGAGGAATTTAGAATCACCGGAGTTTTTAAGGATATTCCCCAAAACACTCACCTGAAATTCAACATGCTTATTTCCTGGCCGACCTTTGTAAAATGGAGGGGGCCGGAAATAGAAACCGCCTGGTTCTGGGATGGATTTTATACCTATATTCAACTAAAGAAGGGTACTGATGTTAAGGCTTTTGAGAAAAAGATGAATGAGTTTACGGATAAGCAGATTGCCGATCTGACTGAGCAAAACGTCCGTATCGCAATTTATTCTTTACAGCCGCTGAACAGCATTCATCTTAATTCGAACCTCATGTGGGAGGCAGAGGTGAATGGAGATGCGCGAACAGTTTATTTCCTCATGGTCATCGCCTTCATCATACTTATCATTGCCTGGGTCAATTACATTAATTTATCCACGGTGAAGGCCATATTCCGGTCGAGAGAGGTTGCCATGCGCAAGATATCCGGTGCTTCAAGGATGCATCTCATCCGCCAGTTCCTGGTAGAATCTTTTTCAATTAATTTATTGGCCACCATCCTGGCTTATCTCCTCGTGCTCATCACGTTGCCTTACCTTAGAAAAATCACGGGGAGGGAAATAAGTTTAAATACTCCCGGGATTTGGGCAGTATTTGCAGCCATGATTTTTATCGGCCCGATTGTATCGGGCATTTATCCGGCGCTGGTTATTTCTTCATTCAAGCCAATCGCCATATTCAGGGGCAAACTTACCGGGGCATCGGGTGGAGCTTTCATACGTAAGGCCCTCGTTGTTTTCCAATTCGCTGCATCCATCACCCTAATTGCCGGAACGTTTACGGTGTATAACCAGCTTTTATATATGCGAAGCCAGGAACTGGGTGTTAATATTGACCAGACTCTTGTAATAAAGGGACCGGGCGTAGCGGATTCTACTTACCAGGATAAGCTTACCGCATTCAAGGATGAATTGCTGAAATATCCCATGATCAGGGCGATCACCGCATCAACGTCAATTCCGGGCAGCAGGGTTTTATGGAATGCCGGCGGCATCAAGCGTGTAAGTGAGGATGACTCTAAATCAAACCAATACCGTATTATCGGCATTGACAACGATTTTGTGGATGCCTATAAGCTCAAGGTTATCACCGGAAGAGGGTTTTCAAAGGAGTTTGGTTCTGACGAACATTCTGTTCTTTTCAATGAGGAAGCCCTGAAGCTTATGAATTTTGAAACCCCTGAAAGCGCCCTTGGTGTGGATATATTCTTCTGGGGGGATAATTACAAAATAGTAGGTGTTTTGAAAAATTTCCACCAGGAATCCCTGAAGGAAAAATTTGATGCGGTCATATTCAGATATACTCCCGGAACCCGTGATTATTTTTCGATAAAATTGAATTATTCAGGCGAGCCCGGCACGGATACTCATAAGATGACAGAAAATACAATTGAAACCATTAAAAACCAGTGGGAAGAATTTTTTCCCGGTAATCCATTCGATTACTTTTTTCTTTCCGACCATTACGATCAGCAATATCGCGCTGAGACGCAATTCAGGACTATCTTCGGACTGTTTGCCGTATTAGCCATAATCATTGCCTGTCTGGGATTGTTTGGTCTTTCATGGTTCATTATTGTTCAGCGGACAAAAGAGATTGGAATCAGAAAAGTCAATGGAGCTTCGGTTTCCGATATCCTGTTGATCGTTTCAAAGGACTTTTTCAGGCTTGTATTTCTGGGGATCCTTATTGCAGCTCCAGTCACTTATTATTTATCTATGAAATGGATGGAAAAATATCCCTTCAAGGTGGGATTCAGCTGGTGGCTGTTTGGGTTGTCCGGTATTCTGATACTCATGATTTCCGCAATTACGATCAGTTACAATACATTGGCCATAGCACGCACTAACCCTGCGGAGTCGATTAACTACGAGTAGGGAAGAGTAGGGACAAGGGACAAGGGACGAGGGACAAGTAGGTTTTGCAGTTTTGCAGTTCTGCAGGTACATTAATAATCCTATGAACATTGATGTGGTTGCAAATGTTTACCAAAATTATAAGTTACATTCTGATTCGTTCTGTTCTGGAATTACATTGACACCACATGCTTGAGGAATTCAAATTCAGGATCCGGTTTAACCCCCGGGGTATTGCGGAAATCCTTGAATTTTTCCCGTACCGATTACCCCGAAAATTTATTCATTTACAGGATTGTGCAGATTCAAAAATACGTATTGCGGGTGTTCATTGAAGTGGATAGTGCTCAACTTGAATTGAAAAGAAAGATACCCGATACGATTGTCAGTGTTTTGATGGTACCGGAAGTTCAGAAAATGTTATAAATTAGTAAATGAATAATACATATTTCTGATGAAACCTACCAACAAACGCAAACTGCTTGCTAAATCTCTAACAGGAATTCATGGGCTGGACGAGATCACCGAAGGAGGATTTCCAACCGGGAGGCCTACACTGATATGTGGCAATGCCGGTTGCGGGAAAACCTTATTGGCGATGGAATTCCTCGTCAGGGGCGCCACCCTTTATAATGAACCGGGAGTTTTTATTGCATTCGAAGAAACCGAAAAAGAGTTGACTGAAAATGTCCGGTCCCTGGGTTTTGACCTTGATAAACTCGTAGCCGGGAAAAAGCTGATGATGGACCATGTGCACATTGAACGGAGTGAGATTCAGGAAACGGGGGAATTTGACCTGGAGGGATTATTTGTCCGCATCGCGTATGCAGTTGATAAGATAGGTGCGAAACGGATCGCGATCGATACGATTGAATCTCTTTTTTCCGGCCTTCCGAATCAGAACATCCTCCGGGCCGAGATCAGGAGGTTGTTCCGGTGGTTGAAAGATAAAAATCTCACTGCCGTCATTACAGCAGAAAGGGGCGACAATACGGTTACCCGTGAAGGTTTGGAAGAATATGTATCGGATTGCGTGATTATCCTGGATCACCGGGTTAGAGAACAATCTTCTACCCGAAGGTTAAGAATTTTAAAATACAGGGGAACCATTCACGGTACCAACGAATATCCGTTTTTAATTGATGAAAATGGTTTTTCCTTATTGCCAGCTTCATCGCTTGGCTTGAACCACAAAGCATCCAATGAAAGAATATCATCAGGGGTTCCCGAACTGGATGCCATGCTGGGAAACAAAGGGTATTTCAAAGGAAGCAGTGTACTTGCCTCCGGAACCGCCGGAACAGGTAAGTCGAGCCTGGCGGTTCACTTTGTCGCTGCTGCCTGCCGGCGAGGCGAAAAGGTGGTCTATTTTGCTCTTGAAGAATCCCCCAATCAGATCATCCGAAATATGAGGTCGATCGGGATAGATCTCGAACCATTTGTTGATAAGGGATTGTTGTTGTTTCATGCCATGCGGCCCTCCTTTACCGGTATGGAAATGCATCTGTCCACCATGCTTAAAATTACCCGTGATTTTAAGCCTTCGGCAGTGATTATTGATCCGATCAACAGTTTTACATCATACGAGAATGCCTCTGACTCGAAAGCCCTTGCCCTGCGGATAATCGATTACCTTAAGGTGAATCAGATCACGGCATTTCTAACATCACTAACATCCGGGGCTTCATCACTTGAACATACAAACATTTTCATTTCCTCCCTGGTTGATACCTGGTTGCTGCTCAGGGATATAGAAATAGGGGGTGAACGAAACCGCGGTATATATGTGTTGAAATCCAGGGGAATGGGGCATTCGAACCAGATACGTGAATTTTTGCTGACCGACAATGGAATTGTGCTTCGCGATGTATATGTTGGCATGGAAGGTGTATTGACGGGTTCAGCGCGACTTGCGCAGGAAGCCAGGGATATGGCTGAGGAAAGCATACTTAGCCATACCGTCGAAAAATATAAAGCGAATCTCGAGAAAAAACGGAAAAACCTGGAAGCCCGGATTGCTTCAATGAAGAACGAATTTGAGGCTGAAGAGACAGCGTCATTGAAAAAAATCAAATTAGAAGAAAACCGGTTACAGATGAGTATGGCAGGAAGAAAAGAAATGGCTATGAGCCGTAAAGCAAAGAAGGGAGATGGAAAAAATGAAAACTAAATTAACCGGAACTACCCAGGCTTCCAAAAAAGGATTCAAAAAGGATCCGCCTGATGAAAAATGGATCCTGCGGTTGTATGTTGCCGGGCAGACCCAAAATAGTGTGACCGCCTTTCAGAATCTTAAACGCATCTGTGAAGAAAGGCTGCAGAACAAGTATACAATAGAAGTCATTGATCTGTTGGAAAATCCTCAGCTTGGACGGGAACACCAGATCCTGGCCATCCCTACACTTGTAAGAAAACTGCCGGTTCCGGTAAGAAAGATAATCGGGGATCTTTCAAATACCGAGCGTGTTCTTATCGGATTGGATATTAAGCAGGATAAATAATTTAATCCGGTAATCGTATGAATAAGAAAAAGACAATTGATTCCGGCTTAAAAGGGCTTCGTGTTTCTGTAAATAAACAACAAGATGAAACGTATCTCCTGAGATTGTATGTTACCGGTATGACCCCTCAATCCATCCACGCCATTGAGAATCTCAAACAGATTTGCGAGGATCATCTGAAAGGCAGGTATAATCTTGAAGTAGTGGATTTATACAAAAATCCCGGCCTGGCTGCAGGAGAACAGATTATTGCCGCTCCGACACTGATAAAAAAACTTCCGCTTCCCCTTCGGAGGATCATTGGCGATATGTCTAATACTGATCGTGTACTGGTGGGATTGGATTTGAAGGAACTTAAAAAACCCTAAGGAAGTCAGCCGTAACTCCCGTGACAAGAGAAATTTCCATAGAAGAATTTAAAAGACTACGCCTCGAGAACGAAGAGTTGCGGATGCGCCTTGCTGAATCGGAAGAGGCCCTCCTGGCTATCCGGAACGGAGAGGTTGACGCCATCATTGTTTCCGGAACAGGAGGAGATAAAATTTTTTCCCTTACTTCGGCAGATACACCTTACAGGATAATCCTCGAAGAAATGGATGAAGGGGCTGTCATCATTACCGGAAACGGCACCATATT
>JBGSSA010000062.1:0-3374 GCA_041737295.1 Bacteroidales bacterium
GTTTTAAAAAAGGAAGCATTTAACCCAAATGCCCTGATGGAATATCAAGAAAAATATAAACAGAAGAAAATCAATCAATTAAAAAAGAGATTGGCTCTTCTTGAAGCGGCTTAGATGAGTAGTTACATAAGAGTGACAAGGGACGAGGGACAAGTAGGGACGAGTAAATGGAACAGATATTGGCAGAAAGTGGATATGGAAGGGGAAGTAAGGATATTACTGAAGATATTAAAGGGGCGGGTTGTTCAAGGATTGACCGATGATCGATTCGATCCGGAAAAGCTCATCCGGTTAGCCAGAATGCATAGGGTGACTTACCAGCTTTACGTGTTTGCCCTGGGTCATCCCAGCGTATTTGATACCTTCCAGATGGAAATACTGGCCGACCGTTGCAGGCAACACGCCTTCCATTCTCTGAATCAATTGAATGAGCTTATCCGTGTGGCTGCGGATTTTCAACAGTCCGGTATTCAGATTGTGGTTCTAAAAGGCCCACAGCTGGCACGTATGGTCCATGGCCGGGAAGCATTGAAGGAATCGGTGGACCTGGATATTCTGCTTGTCCATGGTGCAGACCTCGAACAGGCCCATATACTGTTGACAAATGCTGGATATACCCATTCCAATCTGAACGTGCATCCCGGTAAATTATCCAGGAAGATTTTTCTGATTGCCAAACGGGAAGTCCATTATTTCAACCCCCGCATTAAGAGCCACATTGATCTGCATGTGAGGGCCGGAGCCAATACGTACCTGACTGATGGATTATTCCGTGATATTTTCAAAGAGCTTGAAACCTATGACCTGGACGGGCATCCGGTAACCATTTTTGCCCTCGAACAATACCTGGTATACCTCTGCTACCATGGGGCGCTGCATCAGTTTTCCCGGCTAGGATGGCTGATGGACATCCGGGCATACGTTCAGGTATACAAGGATCAGCTGGATTACGGGAAGGTTATTTCCCTTGCCGGGAGGATCAAATCTGAAACAAGCCTCTTCCTTTCATTCTATCTGCTCAAAAAATACTTTGACGACGATATACCGGTTGTCATAACACAGTCCATGCCAGGGAACAGGCGTTTTAATTACCTGGTTAATTCATGTTATGAAATGTTGTCGCGTGAACCGGGTTACGGCCTTACCCTGGCGGGCAGGACAACCAAACTGGCCTACATGATGCGCCTGATCAAAAATGTTCCCGGCAGGATGGATCTGCTGTATGGCATATTCATGCGCTTCCTGTCAAAGATTTTTACCTGAGCGGACAACTCTTATTTATTTTGCAGGCTGACCCGGGATAGCCAGGAAGAGACTGTCTCAAAAAAATTTCAGGGGCTTTTGAGACAGTTTCTGTCCTGAATCTTAAGATTACTTCAATGCAAACTCAACCGGGATCACAAACTGCTGCTTTACATCCTTGCCGCCCTGTTGTGCGGGAACCCAATCGGGAGATGATTTAAGTGCCTGGATTGTGGCATCACTGAGCATGGGATCGGGACTTCTCAGTACCTTGAAATCCCCTGTTTTTCCTTTTGAATCCACAGTGAACTCGATGGTTACCCTGCCGGCTATTTTCTTTGTAGCAGCTTCTTCGGGATAAACAAGCTTCGTTTGTATCCAATCGCGGAATGTATTGACATCACCGCCCTGGAACTGTGCCTGTTTCTCAACAAAAATGAATGCGGGCTCAGCATTGCCGGCATGAGCATCCGCTGCTTCAGCCGGGGGTGGAGGAGGTGGAGGGGGAGGTGCAAGTTGTTCACTGTTGTTGCAACAGACAACCAATATCACCAGGGTTAGAAAAGGCAGTGCCATAAGGTATTTGAGCCTGCTGCGCGGAGGGGATTTTTGTTTTGTCATCATGGTCAATCGATTTTTTATTAGGGAATGATTAAAAAAACTAAAAAGACCGGGTTTTACCCCTAAAACCTGGGAAAGCAGAAGCAGGCGGTACTGGCCGGCGTTGCTGTCCTGCTTCAAAACAGCCTCGTCTGCCAGGTACTCGTGGGTTTCTTTAAGCATGGTTTCCATCAGGTAAATAAATGGGTTGAACCATTGAATTATTTTTAGTATCCGGAATAGTAGGATATCAAGGGAATGAAATTGCCTTACATGGGCGAGCTCGTGGCAGACCACCTGGCTGTATTCACTGCCTGAACTAAGTCCCGGTGGAATGAAGATCAGGTTGAAGAATGAAAAGGTATGCGTGCCCGATGGAAGCAGCACTACCTTATGGCCGTCCTCTGAATGGACCTTTTGGCGTCGGATTAGAGTAAGTATGCCAGTTAACTGGTATACCAGGTACAGGGTCAGTAGCAGTGCAATTATCCAGTAAAACAGCGGCAGGAAATGGAACGTCTCCCTGGCCTGTATTCCCGGGGCATATACTTTATTGGACATAACAGTTACCGATTTAATGGCAACGGGCAGCAGGCCTGTGCCGGATGGCAAGGGGGCAAGATGGATTGCCGGCAGCACCATCGAAAGGATCAGGGAAGATACAAGAAAGATCCGGTTGAACCGGTAGAATGTTTCTTTCCTGAAAAGCAGGGAATAGATGATTGTAAAAACCGCGATGCCAAACGCGGCCCAACCCTGAAAAATTAAAAATGACATCATAGCCTGTATAAATTAGGGTTTCTGATCAAGTTCATCTTTCATCATGCGCATGATCTCTTCAAGTTCCCGTATCTCAAGTTTTTCATTTTTTGCGAAAAAGGAGGCGAGCTGCCGGAATGATCCGCCGAAATAATTGTGCAGCATGGTATTGAGATATTGCTTCCGATACTCGTCCTTACCAACCAGGGGATAGTATTCATGGGTTTTTCCATATGCGGTATGGCCGATGAATCCCTTGGACTCGAGGATACGCACAATGGTGGATACGGTGTTGTAAGCTGGTTTGGGATCGGGAAAATGCCCTACCAGGTTTTTTACAAAGCCCTTTTTGATTTGCCAGAGGATTTGCATCACCTCTTCTTCCGCCCGGGTGAGTTCCAGTTTTTCAGGTTTGCTATTTTCCATATAATAAGATTTCATATCAAATGTACAACTAATAATTTAGTTATGCAACTAAAAGATTAGTTTTTATAAGGAGAGATTGGAAAATCACCATATCATATCCAAATATTTAAACGCCGAGGCCGCATAAGTTTTGTTCATGGGGCCTATTAGGTCGGAAAGAAATCTCAACCCATCCGATTAACCGATATCAGGGGTTGGATATTGCGAATCTGCGAAATCAGGTGCGCCACGAGGCGTGCGTATATATAGTAGTAAATAATACCTTTAAGGATGAAAGAGCCTTACAACCCAATTTGCCGTTCAGGTTGAAGTCCTCCTGACACATAGTTAGGAAACGAGCTGTGTGA
>JBGSSA010000063.1:0-36177 GCA_041737295.1 Bacteroidales bacterium
CACACAGCTCGTTTCCTAACTATGTGTCAGGAGGACTTCAACCTGAACGGCAAATTGGGTTGTAAGGCTCTTTCATCCTTAAAGGTATTATTTACTACTATATATACGCACGCCTCGTGGCGCACCTGATTTCGCAGATTAAAATTATTTGCGGAGCTTTATTTCTCGCAAATCTCGCGGATCTCTCAAGAAAAACAAATCCATTTTTAGAAATCGGTTAATCGAATGCAATGAGATTTCTTCTCTGCGACCTCAACTTAGCGTGCTTTGCGAAAAAAGCTTTGCGGGCTCTGCGTTAAAATTTTGGGCGATCTCCTTATTACCAAATTGTTTTCTCCGAATCTTTCGGGACTATGTTAAAAACTTTGGAAACTTTTTATCTATTTTTTGTTTCCATAGTTTTTTTAGTTTATATTTGCACGATGAATGACGAATTAAAAACCATTTTAAAAAAGGTACGCCAGCTTTACCGTAAATACGGCATTCGGAGTGTGACCATGGATGATGTATCCCATGAATTGGGCATCTCGAAGAAAACGTTGTACCAGTTCGTGCATGATAAAGACGACCTTGTGCATAAAGTAGTTGAACTTGAAATTTCGGACCGGCAGGAAAGAATGAATATCAGCTGCAGTGATGACAAAAACGCCATTGAACAGCTGCTTGAAATTGCAAAATGTATCAGTACCATGCTGAAGGATTACAGTGCGGCTTCGGAATATGATCTGAAAAAATATTACCCCGACCTGTACATCCAGGTTCGTGATCTGAGACGAAACCATGTGTTCCGGTTCATTTCCGATAACCTCAAAAAAGGAATTGAAGAGGGGCTTTACAGGATTGAGATCAAGGTTAAGACTGTTTCACGTCTGAATGTGGCTTTGATAGACAATATGGTAGACAGTGAAGTGATTTCAATACCCGAGTTCATGGATCCGCTTTTTTTTAATGAATTCTTTATTTATCATATCAGGGGAATAGTCAACGCAAAAGGTCTTAGCTTTTTTGAATCCCATATGCCGGAGCTTGAATTTCACGGATCCAGCGATTCTAAAAAATATGAATAATGTATAACCTCTATAATCATCCATTTTATGACAATCAAGTTTTTTAATATTATTAAACCAGGTACAATGAAAGTCAGATTACTTTTGCTTTTGACGTTGCTGCTCTGCGTTGTATTTTCTAATAATGCACAAACCAGCCCGGCCCAACCCATGAAGCTTTCTCTCAGCGAGGCCAAAAATTACGCGTTGAATAATAGTCCCATTCTCCTGAACTCCTCGCGGGATGTGGAAATAGCGAAGAAAATGATCTGGGAGAACACTGCAACCGGTCTTCCGCAGATCAATCTTAACAGTTCGTATTCGTATAATCCTCAATTATCCGGATTTACGGATGCGATAGTAAATTTTCCAGGAATGGAAGATCTCAATATCAATGATTTGAAAAAGAATTTTTTCCTTAGTGGCCAGCTGGATCAGCTAATTTTCAGCGGGTCGTATATCGTAGGGTTGCAGGCAGCCCGGGTGTATGCCAATTTATCTGAACTGGCGTATACAAAATCAAAGATCGGTATTGAAGAAAACATTACAAATACCTATTTCACTGCATTGGTAGCCAGGCAGTCGAGCGATATCCTTGATTCTACGCTTACAGCAATTCAACAAACATTACATCAGAGTGAGCAGTTGTTTAAAAATGGATTCCTTGAACAAACCGATGTAGATCAGATAAAAATCCTTGAATCAAATATCAGAAGCAACCTGACGCTCACACGGAGGCAGATTGGCATTATGGAACGGATGTTGAAATTTCAGATGGGTTTGCCCATTGACCAGCCCATTATACTAACGGACCAGATTGATCCGCTTGTAACTTTAATGAACCTGGAAACAGCCCTCATTGACAGCTTTGACCTGGAAAGCAATATTGATTATAACATGATGCAAACTCAGGAAAAACTGAGATTGTTAAATTACAAACTGTCAAAGTCCATGTTTCTGCCAACTGTTTCAGGATTTTATTCATATTATAAGAGTCTGGATGACAACTTTTTCAACGACCAGTCACCCAGTACCTATGGCCTGTCCCTATCTTTCCCGATTCTCAGCAGCGGAAAGAGGCTGTCCCAGGTAAAACAGCGTCAGCTTGAATATATGCAGGCGCAAACCAACAGGAAAATGGGGGCCGATAACCTGACTATCGAATATGAATCTGCCCTTTCGGGATTTTTGGCTGCACGTGATGTTTACTTTCTGCAGCAGGAGAACAGGGATCTTTCTTTAAGGATCTACAGGAAATCGATAGTGAAATTCCAGGAAGGGGTTGGTGGAAGTCTGGACCTGAATCAAACGCAGCAACAGTTTTTCACGGCAGAAGGCACTTACTTTAACGCGCTGATGGCGCTGGTAAGCGCAAAGTCAAAACTGGATAACCTGTTAACAAAAAATGTACAATAAGTATTAAATAAATAATCCGAAATAAAATGAAAACCAACGTATTTTTATTAATTGCCCTGTCGATGCTTACGGCATGTGGTGGTAACAAACAAGCCCAGCTCGAGAAATTAAAAAAACAACATGATGCCATCACCCAGAAAATAGAAAACCTGGAAAAAGAAATTGCCGCCGGTTCAGATTCAACTACCAAGGATAACACCGGTGTATTTGTATCAGTGGAAGATTTACAATTTCAACCCTTCAATCACTATATTGAAGTACAGGGAAAACTGGATGGTGATGAAAACCTTGCAGTTTATCCCGAATCCATGGGCGTTGTGACAAGTGTCAGCGTGCATGTGGGTGAATATGTGAAGGCGGGTCAAACCCTTGCCCGTATCAATGATGCCGCTTACCAGGAGCAGCTTAAATCGCTTCAAACCAATTATGAACTGGCATCCTCCACCTTTAGCAAACAGGAGAATCTCTGGAAACAGGAGATCGGATCCGAAATGCAGTATCTCCAGGCAAAAGCTGCCAAGGAAGGACTTGAATCTCAAATCGCTTCAATACAGGAACAAATCGACATGGCCAGGATCAAATCCCCGATATCAGGAACCGTGGAGGAATCGATGGTTAAAGTCGGACAGGCTGTATCCCCCTCATTTCCGGCTTTCCGTGTTGTTAATTTCAGCAGTCTGAAAGTTAGTGCCGATGTTGCAGAAGCCTATACTTCAAAGGTGAATATCGGGGATGATGTGGTGGTTTATTTTCCGGATATAAAAAAGGAAGTCAATGCCAAGATTACTTTTTGCAGCAAATTCATCAATACCACCAACCGCACGTTCAGTGTTGAAGCAAAATTGAAGGCGGTTACCGGCAATTTGAAGGCTAATATGGTTGCTGTGGTAAAAATAAATGATTACAGCGCACAGAAGGCTATTGTGCTTCCTTTAAACGTTATCCAGACTGATAACAAGGGTAATTTTGTACTTGTTGCAAAAGAGGAAAATAACCAGTTTGTCGCCCGCAAAAAGGCTATGCAAACCGGTCAGCAGTATAACGGACTGGCTGAAGTTACCGGAGGTTTGGAACCCGGCGAGAAGGTTATCACGAGTGGATACATGAGTCTGAACGATGGCCAGATCATCAGATTTTAATCACTTCCGCGTCACTCCAGGTTTTTACATACATATCCATTAAACCATGATTGAGAAATATAAACAATTTAAGCCCACCAGCTGGGCCATCGATAATAAAACCAGCATGTACGTCCTGGCATTTATCCTGGCCGCCTATGGTTTTATCAGTTATTCTACAATAGCAAAGGAACAAATCCCGGAGATCGAAATTCCCTATATCATGGTGAATACGGTTTATCCCGGCACATCTCCTACCGATATTGAAAACTTTATCACGCGTCCGCTGGAGAAAAATATGAAATCCATTGAGGATGTCAAGCAAATTACAAGCAGTTCGGTGCAGGATTTCTCCATGATCGTCGTGGAGTTTAATACAGGCATTGAAATATCCGAAGCCAAGCAAAGGGTAAAGGATGCAGTGGACAGAACCCAGTCTGACCTGCCAAATGATTTGCTCGAACAACCTGCTGTAGGAGAAATCGATTTTTCACAGATCCCGATCATGTATATTAACATTTCCGGGGATTATAGTCTTGAAAACCTGAAGCAATATGCCGATAAAATGCAGGACCGCATTGAAACAGTTCCCCAGGTCACCCGTGTGGATGTAGTAGGTGCACTTGACCGCGAAATCCAGGTAGATGTGGACATGTTCAAAATGCAGGCTGCCATGGTTACCTTCCGTGATATTCAAAATGCAATTGCCTATGAAAACATGACAATTTCCGGCGGAAGCATTGATATGGAAGGGATGAGCAGGTCGGTGCGTGTGGTTGGTGAATTTGCCAATGTAGATGTGATAAAAAACATAAGCCTGGTCTCATCTAGCGGAGCTGTTGTGCGACTATCGGATATTGCAGAAATCAAGGATGCGAATAAAAAGGCAGAAAGTTTTGCACGGCTGGCCGGAAAAAATGTAATTACCCTTAATGTGGTGAAAAAAAGCGGTACCAACCTTATCAATGCGGCTGACCATATTAAAGTGATCCTTGATGAAATGAAACAGAATGATCTGCCCAAAGACCTGAATGTTGTCATTTCCGGGGATCAATCTTACTATACCAATATTATTCTGAAAGAACTCAACAATACAATCATTATCGGATTTATCCTGGTGACTATTGTGCTGATGTTTTTTATGGGACTGACTAATGCAATTTTTGTGGGATTCTCCGTGCCCTTGTCAATGGCACTTGCATACATTGTGATCAAGCTGCCTGTCTTTGATTTCACGCTGAATATGCTCGTGATGTTCTCGTTCATTTTTGCACTTGGGATTGTTGTGGATGACGCCATTGTGGTCATCGAAAATACGCACCGGATATTCAAGAAAACAGGCATGGATGTCTCCGATTCCGCCAAGGCGGCGGCAGGCGAGGTATTCGTACCCATCCTGTCGGGTACCCTGACTACCCTTGCGCCCTTCTTTCCCCTGGCCTTTTGGCCGGGCATTGTTGGGGAATTTATGTATTACATTCCGGTGACCCTGATCATTACACTGATTGCATCACTGATCATTGCGTATCTCTTTAACCCGGTTTTTGCCGTGACTTTTATGAAGCCGGATGAAGAAGGAGAGGATGAGATACGGGACAAAAAGCATATTTACAAAACGGGAATTACAATAGCACTCATCTCTGCAGTCTTCTTCCTTCCCGGTTTTGGTTTGCACAGCAAGTTTTTCATCGGCCTGGCCAACCTGGGATTATTTGTGGCACTCAGCTACGTCCTCCATAACCTGTTTATGTATAAAGTTTTGCTGAATTTTCAGCGAAATGCACTTCCCCGGATGATGACCGCCTATGAAAGAGTGTTGCGCTGGGCCTTAAAAGGAAAAAGACCTCAACGGCTTCTGTGGGAACTGATAGCGCTTTTTGTAATCACCATTTTTATCTTCAATATGGGGAGCAGCAAACTGGTCTTTTTCCCGGATAGCGATCCTGCATCCCTTTTTGTAAGTATAAAAATGCCTGTAGGAACCGAGGTAGAAGTTACCGATTCTGTGACTAAAATAGTTGAAAACAGGGTATTTGATATTCTTGGCCGGGATAATCCGATTGTTGAATCGGTGATTTCCAACGTTGCGCTGGGTGCTTCAACAGATATGTTTAATTCATCAACCATAACATCCAACCTGGGCAAGATTACAATCAATTTTGTGGAATTCGCAAAAAGGCGTGGTATAAAAACCACCCCCTTCATGGATAAAATACGAGATGCCGTAAGCGATATACCGGGAGCTGAAGTTACTGTTGATAAGGAAAATATGGGACCCCCGGTTGGAAAGCCGATCAACATAGAAGTGTCGAGTGAAAACCTTGAGCAACTCATTGTTACTTCAAACCGTTTTATCAGGTATATTGATTCAATGCAGGTCAGAGGCATTGAAGATCTGAAAATGGACTTCGAGGACCGCAAGCCGGAACTGGTTGTGGATGTTGACAGGATACGTGCCAACCGTGAAGGAATCACTACAGCACAGATAGGCGGTGAATTGCGCACAGCTATTCTTGGTACCGAGGTAACAAAATTCCGCGAACAGGAAGATCAGTACCCCGTTCAGCTGAGGTATAATGAGTATTCACGTGATAATATCGATCGCCTGATGAACATGAAGATCACCTTCATGGACCTGGCAACCGGCAGGTTAAAGAGTATCCCGTTATCATCGGTTGCAACGATAAAATATCAGAATACGTATGGCGGTATCAACCGTAAAGACCTGAAAAGGGTGATCACTGTTTCTTCAAACCTGCTGTCAGGGTATACTTCAAATGAAGTGAACGCCCGGATCAAAGAAGTACTTGTAAATTTTGAAAGACCACAGGGAACCGAAATCAAAATAACGGGTGAACAACAGGATCAGCAAGACAATATGATATTTCTGAGCCAGGCAATGTTCCTCTCGCTTTGTCTTGTTTTATTCATCCTGATCACACAGTTCAATTCACTGAGCAAGCCAGTCATTATTATATCCGAAGTAATCTTCAGTATCATTGGCGTATTGCTCGGCTTTACCATTTTCAAAATGGATTTTTCTGTAATCATGACCGGTATGGGTGTTGTTGCTCTTGCAGGTATAGTGGTAAGGAACGGAATTTTGCTTGTTGAATTTACAGATAAACTGAAGGCTGAAGGGGTGAGAACCCGTGAAGCCATCATTGAAGCAGGCAAGATAAGGATCACTCCTATTGTACTGACAGCTACTGCTACTATCCTCGGTTTGGTCCCGCTGGCTATCGGGTTTAATATCAATTTTGCAACCCTGCTTACGGAATACCAGCCGCATATTCATTTCGGAAGCGATACCCGCCAGTTTTTCGGACCCCTGGCATGGACAATTATATTCGGGTTGTCATTTGCAACAGTACTGACCCTGATTTTTATCCCGGTAATGTACAAGCTCATACATACCTGGAAAATCAGAAGGACTAAAAAAGCACATTACAGGAAACTGAAAAGAGAAAGACGCAGGGAATTGTTTCTGCAGTCTTTACGGTAGAAAGCAGGGACAAGTGACAAGTGACGAGGGACGAGGAAGAATAATCCCGTCAGGATTAACTATTGGTAGATAGTAGTGACACGAATGTAGAGATGGATTTGAAATCCATCTCTACTATTAGTACCCAAAATTTTTAAAGCAGAGAAAAACATAAGTTTTTGTTTGCCAGGCTTGATGAGGTCGCGGAGAAATCTCATTGCATTCGATTAACCTCTAAAGAATTAGATACTTTTAATCTGCGAAATCAGCGAAAATCTGCGAGAAACATAAGCCCCACAAACACATTTTAATCTGCGAAATCCGCGAAAATCTGCGAGAAACATAAGCCCCGCAAACACATTTTAATCCGCGAGATCCGCGAGATCCGCGAGATAAAGATCTTGCGACTTTGCGGCTTTGCGAGAAAAATAATCTGCGAAATCTGCGAAAATCTGCGAGAAACATAAGCCCCGCAAACACAATTTTATCCGCGAGATCTGTGAGAATAACCTTTGCGGCCAATCTTTTTCTTTGTTATTTCAACAAAATGTTGTATTATTGCAGTACAAAATTATAAATATGAAATTCAACGGTACACATCATCATCATCATCACCCGTAAATACAGGAAAGATGCAGTATGTGTACATGAAGTTATATTCAGGGTTTGCAATACTGCAAACCCTTTTTTTTTACAATAATTGAGAAGAAAAAATGAATAAACTAAAAATTGCCATTCAGAAAGAAGGTCGCCTAAGCGAAAAATCACTTGAATTAATTGAAGAATCCGGGGTGCGCCATAACCAGGACAGCAAAAGAAAATTGATTTCCCTGGGTGAAAATTTTCCAATTGAGATCCTGTATTTGCGTGATGATGATATTCCTCAATACGTTGCTGACGGGGTAGCTGACATTGGGATAGTAGGTGAAAACGAGGTAATGGAAAAAAACCGGAAGGTGGAAATCGTTGAAAGGTTGGGCTTTGCCAGGTGCAGATTATCCCTCGCCATACCCCAGTCGGACGAGTATAATGCCTTGACGTATTTCAATGATAAAAGGATCGCCACCTCCTACCCTCACATTTTAAGCAACTGGCTGGAAAAGAATAATCTCAAAGCAGATATTCATGAGATAAGCGGATCGGTTGAGATTGCCCCGGGTATAGGTCTTGCCGATGCCATATTTGATATAGTGAGCACAGGCAGCACATTGTTGCATAACAGGTTGAAAGAAGTGGAAGTTGTTGCTAAATCAGAAGCTGTCGTAGTGGCCACGCCGGGCATGATTCCTGCTAAAGAAAAAATTCTGAAAGATCTCCTTTTCCGGTTCCAGGCGGTTCGGCGGTCCAAAAACAATAAGTATATCCTGTTAAATGCGCCCAATGAAAACCTGGATAAAATTGTAAAGCTGTTGCCCGGTATGAAAAGTCCGACAGTTCTGCCCCTTTATGAAAAAGGCTGGAGCTCTGTTCATTCAGTAGTGAATGAAAATGAATTCTGGGACATTATCGGCAAGCTAAAGGAATATGGCGCCCAGGGAATTCTTGTGATTCCTATTGAGAAGATGATCACTTAATCCATTGAAGTATGCAAATTATTCGGTATCCGGATAAATCAACCTGGCAGGACATTCTAAAACGACCGGCATTATCCGGACAGGATATGAATACCATTGTAATGCCGGTTATTGAAAACGTACGGCAAAACGGCGATCGGGCGTTATATGAATATACTGAGAAGTTTGATCATGTTGTCCTTTCATCCCTCCGTGTTTCGCCGCAGGAATTTACGGATGCATCAGGCAAGGTGGATAATGACCTGAAAAAAGCAATTGCGGTTGCCTCTCATCATATTGAGATATTTCATCGTTCCCAACTGACCCGGTCGGAAAAGATTGAAACTGCCCCGGGTGTAACCTGTTGGCAAAAACCTGTAGCCATTGAAAAGGTGGGGCTGTACATACCCGGGGGATCTGCCCCCCTGTTCTCAACTGTGCTGATGCTCGCCATTCCTGCACGTATCGCGGGTTGTAAAGAGATTATACTCTGTTCGCCCCCGGGCAGGGATGGAAAAATTCATCCGGCAGTACTTTACGCGGCACGGCTTTCTGGTGTTTCCGAAGTCTTTAAGATCGGCGGTGCCCAGGCAATTGCGGCCATGGCTTTCGGCACAGAATCTGTCCCCGGGGTATATAAAATTTTCGGTCCGGGTAACCAATATGTTACGGCTGCCAAAAAAATCGTTGCACAGGGTGACACGGCTATTGACATGCCTGCCGGTCCGTCGGAACTGGCTGTAATTGCCGATGACACGGCCATACCGGCCTTCGTGGCATCCGATTTATTGTCACAGGCTGAACATGGAGCCGACAGCCAGGTACTTTTATTCACACTGAGTGAAAATATGGCATCCCGGGTGCAGGCTGAAGTTGACTTGCAGCTCAAAAGTCTTCCCCGTAAGGAGATTGCCATGCGTTCCCTTGAACACAGCCGGATCATCCTGTTAAAGGATATAGCGGAAATTATTGATATGGTCAATGATTATGCGCCTGAACACCTGATCATCGCTATGGATGATGCCGAAAATACCGCCGAACGCATCATCAATGCAGGTTCCGTTTTTATAGGACATTTTTCTCCCGAAAGCGCGGGGGATTATGCATCGGGAACCAATCATACATTGCCTACAAATGGCTATGCAAGGGCATATAACGGAGTAAACCTGGATAATTTTGTAAAGAAGATCACCTTTCAGCATATTACTCGCCAGGGCCTTGAATATCTCGGTCCAACGATAATGAAGATGGCTGAGAGCGAGGAATTACAGGCTCACAGCAATGCCGTAAAAACACGATTAAACAAACAAAATGGTTGACATACACTCATTACTTCGAACGAACATAAGGTCACTCACTCCGTATTCATCCGCCCGCGATGAATACAAGGGTGAAGAGGCTGTTTTCCTCGACGCCAATGAAAATCCGTTCAACAGTCCGTTTAACCGCTATCCTGACCCGGTTCAGGTAAGGCTGAAAAACCGGATAGCAGAAATCAAGGCAGTAGCGCCGGAGAATATATTTTTGGGAAATGGAAGCGATGAAGCCATTGACCTTCTCATCCGGGCGTTCTGTGAACCGGGTAAGGACAATATCCTGGCTATCAGGCCTACTTATGGAATGTATAAAGTTTGTGCCGATATTAATGGTGTTGAATATCGCGAATCATTGCTGAACGGGCATTTCCAGGTAAATGTAAAGCAGATGTCCGGACTTGCTGACGACCATAGCAAGCTGATGTTCCTGTGTTCGCCGAACAATCCCACGTCTAACAGCCTGGATGCTGCCGATATCCTGCAGCTTGTAAGGCAGTTCAGGGGCCTTGTCATTTTGGATGAAGCCTATATTGATTTTTCCGTTCATCCTTCTATGACCGGTCAATTGAAAGCATATCCAAACCTTGTTATCCTGCAAACCTTCAGCAAAGCCTGGGGAATGGCAGGCATCAGGCTGGGAATGGCATTCGCCGGCAGTGAAATCATCAGGGTGTTAAACCGGATCAAGTATCCCTATAATGTAAACAGCCTCACCCAGAAAGTGGCACTCGAACAGTTGACAGGCACGGAGAATAAAGAACAATGGGTAACCCGGATTCTGGAGCAAAGGAACCTTTTAATTAACCAGCTGAAGTCGTTTTCGATTGTCAGGAATATTTTGCCCAGCGACGCTAATTTTTTAATGGTGAAATTTGATGATCCAAAAAAGGTATTTGGTTTTCTGATTGACAGGAAGATCATCGTGCGTGATCGCTCCGGCGTTTCCCTGTGCGACGGATATCTCCGCGTTACGGTGGGAACTTCAGAAGAAAACAGGATGCTCATTGATGCATTAAATGAATATTAACTCAACTCAGGAATGAAGAAAGTTATTTTTGTGGACAGGGACGGCACCCTTATTCATGAACCTCCCGATGATTTCCAGGTGGATTCACTTGAAAAACTGGAATACATGCCGGGGGTATTCAGGAATCTTTACAGTATCCGCAAGCATCTTGATTTCGAAATAGTGATCGTTACAAACCAGGATGGTCTTGGAACATCCGGCTATCCTGAAGCCCATTTCAACCTGGTTCAGAAGAAAATGCTAAGGGCTTTTGAAAATGAGGGCGTACAGTTCGATAATATCCTGGTTGACCGCACATTTTCCGCCGATAAGGCACCTACACGAAAACCCGGATTGGGTATGCTCGGGGATTATCTGAATGGTGATTATGACCTGGCCAATTCCTGGGTCATCGGAGACCGGAGGAACGACGTGGAACTGGCCCGGAACCTGGGTGCCCGCGCCATACTCTATACACCGGATCCTGGAAAATTTTCAGAAGACGTATTGAGCTATTGTTCCCTTGTAACAAACGACTGGGACGATATTTTTAACAAAGTAGCCCTTGGAATAAGAAGTGCACATGTGGAAAGAAAAACCGGTGAGACGGAGATTACGGTTGATCTGAACCTGGATGGTACGGGCAAGTACCAGGTTTCAACCGGACTGGGTTTTTTTGATCACATGATTGGTCAGCTGTCACGGCATTCGGGCTGTGACCTGGTTTTGTCCGTGAAAGGGGACCTGGATGTTGATGAGCATCATACGATTGAAGATACAGCCCTATCGCTTGGCGAGGCTTTTTATCAAGCCCTGGGTAATAAAAGAGGGATGGAAAGGTATGGATATGCACTCCCTATGGATGATTGCAAGGCCCAGGTGCTGATTGACTTCGGCGGCAGACCGTGGCTCGTCTGGGATGCTGAATTCAAGCGTGAAAAAATCGGCGAAATGCCAACAGAGATGTTTATGCATTTTTTCAAATCATTTTCTGATGCCGCCCGCTGCAATCTGAACATATCCGCCAGCGGAACTAATGAACATCATAAAATCGAAGCTATCTTTAAAGCCCTGGCAAGAGCCATTAAAATGGCGATTAAACGGGATGTTTTCAGCTATGAACTTCCAACCACTAAAGGAACACTGTAATATGCCCAGAACTAACAAAAATTCAGCTATCCTGCTGATGCATTGCAACGATCAGAAAGGGATCGTTGCCGACGTAACCGAATTCATCAATAATAACCAGGGCAATATCATAACCCTGGATGAACATGTAGACAGGCTTGACAAAGTATTCTACATGAGAATTGAATGGGAATTGAATGGATTTTTAATACCGCAGGAAAAGATCGCCGATTTTTTTGGTACGCTGATTGCCGCCAAATTCAACATGACATGGAATATTTATTTCAGCGATCAGCGTCCCCGCATGGCTATCTTTGTTTCCAAGTTATCCCATTGCCTGTATGATATTTTGTCGAGGGTTCATTCCGGGGAATGGGATGTGGACATTCCGATGATCATCAGTAACCATCGTGACCTGGAACCTGTTTCAAAACAGTTCGGGATTGATTTTTACCTGGTGGAAAAAAACGGGAATAATCGTGAAGAAGCCGAACGTCTTGAGCTTGAATTACTTGAAAAGCATGGTATTACATTCGTAGTACTCGCCAGGTATATGCAGGTAATCAGCGAGAATTTCATCAGCCATTATCCGAACAGGATTATCAACATACACCATTCCTTTCTTCCTGCTTTCCCGGGTGCAAAACCATATCATTCCGCATACCAGCGCGGGGTAAAGATCATTGGTGCCTCAAGCCATTATGTGACCAGTGATCTGGATGCCGGACCGATCATTGACCAGGATATCGTTAGAATTACCCATCGGGATTCAATAGACAGGCTGATCATGAAAGGCAAGGATGTGGAAAAGCTTGTATTGTCAAGGGCCATTTTAATGCATTTGCAGCACCGCATTCTGGTTTATAATAATCGTACCGTGGTTTTTAACTAAATTTACGATTTACGATTTACGATTTACGATTTACGATTTACGATTGCACGGAGAGAATACAGTAATTTAAAAAATGAATCTGGTCATTATAAAATATAACGCGGGAAACATCATGTCGGTGGATTATGCCCTGCAGCGATTGGGAATTAAGGCCGTGGTAACCGACAATCCCGATCTTATCAGGACGGCTGACAAGGTGATATTTCCGGGCGTGGGCGAGGCAAATACCACAATGAAATACCTTGCGGAAAAAAAACTCAACCTCCTGATCCCTGAATTGAAACAACCGGTATTGGGCATATGTCTTGGACTTCAGCTGATGTGCAAACATTCGGAAGAGAATGATACGGATTGTATGGGAATATTTGAGGAGACTGTAAAAAAATTCACCCCTTCCGCAGAAAATAAGGAAAGGCTAAAGGTGCCACATATGGGATGGAATACCATTTTTAATCTCAATTGTGTTCTCTTCCGTGGCATTCCTGAAAATGAACATGTGTATTTCGTTCATAGCTATTACGCTGCTGCCGGCCAGGATACTGTTGCAAACTGCAATTACCCGGAAACATTCAGTGCAGCGTTGCATCGTCAAAATTTCTATGCCACGCAGTTCCATCCTGAAAAAAGTGGAAATGCGGGTTCACAAATCCTAAAAAACTTTGTTGATTTATGATTACCATAATTCCGGCAATAGACATCATGGATGGCAAATGTGTCCGTCTTGAACAGGGTGATTACAGGCTTAAAAAAGTATATGAAGAAGATCCGCTTACCGTTGCGAGGCGTTTTGAGGATTTCGGAATTCGCAGGCTCCATGTTGTGGATCTCGACGGGGCAATGGCAAAACAAATCGTGAACTGGAATACATTGGAAAGGATCGTATCACGTACGAGTCTGGTTGTGGATTTTGGCGGTGGAATTAAATCCGACCAGGATCTGAAGGTTGTATTTGACAGTGGTGCTGAAATGGCCGTAATTGGCAGTATTGCAGTATCCGATCCGGATCTTTTTGAAAGCTGGCTGTTTGCATATGGACCCGGGAAGATAATCCTCGGTGCAGATGCCCGAAACGGAAAAATTGCAGTTTCAGGATGGACAGATACCACGGCCATTGATCTCTTCGAGTTTCTGACGAAATATAAGAATATAGGAGTCAAGCAGGTATTGTGTACAGATATTTCAAAAGATGGAATGCTCGAGGGATCTGCCGTTGATCTGTATAAGGAAATGGTCGGAAAGTTCAACGGAATGCAAATACTGGCAAGCGGTGGCATTACTTCGGTGAAAGAAATCCATACCCTGGATGAATCCGGAGTTGCCGGCGCAATCATAGGAAAAGCCCTTTATGAAGGGAAGATAAAACTGGAAGAATTGAAGGACTTTTTAAGGTAATTTACGATTTACGATTTACGATTTACGATTTACGATTTACGATTTACGATTTACGATTATTACCGATTACAGAAACTATGCTCGCTAAACGAATAATTCCCTGTCTCGATGTGCGAAACGGACAAACCGTGAAGGGTATCAATTTTGTAAATATCCGTGAAGTGGGCGACCCGGTGGAACTGGGTGCAATGTATGCCGCGCAGGGTGCCGATGAACTGGTTTTCCTTGATATCACGGCCACCCATGAAGGCCGCAAAACTTTTGTTCACCTGGTGAAACGCATAGCCCTTCACCTGAACATCCCTTTTACCGTTGGTGGTGGAATTGGGGAATTGGCTGACATAGAAAAGTTACTTGCAGCAGGGGCAGATAAGGTATCCATAAATTCTGCCGCCCTAAGGAACCCTGATCTGATCGATCAGATGGCTCGCAATTTTGGTAGCCAGTTTGTTGTGGTAGCCATTGATGCGCGGGAAGAAAACGGGATTTGGACAGCCTACATCAACGGGGGCCGGATCCCAACCGGAAAGGATTTATTTGACTGGGCTATGGAAGCGGAAGACAGAGGTGCCGGGGAGATACTTTTTACATCCATGAATCATGACGGAACCAGGGATGGTTTTGCCTGCGATGCTGTTGCTGCCCTATCCGAAAGCCTGTCGATTCCGGTCATTGCCTCGGGTGGTGCCGGATCAATGGAACATTTCTCCGAGGTCTTTACTTGGGGAAAAGCAGATGCCGGCCTGGCAGCCAGTATTTTTCATTTTCATGAAATCACAGTTCCTCAACTTAAAGAATATCTCGATAAACAACATATACCGGTAAGATTATTAACACATTGAAAAAAACTATGGCAGAAAATAACATCGAATTCCTCGTCTATTTGCAGGACCTGGTAGAAAGACGCAAGTCGGAAATGCCGGAAAACTCTTACACCACAAGCCTTTTCAATAAAGGCATCAATAAAATCGCGCAGAAAGTGGGTGAAGAGGCTGTTGAACTGGTTATTGAGGCGAAAGACAACAACAAGGATCTTTTTTTGAATGAGTCGGCTGATCTGCTGTATCACCTTCTGGTCCTGCTCACAGCCAAAGAATGCCGTATTGAGGAGGTAGTTGAGATTTTGAAAATACGTCATAAATGAATCCCGGATCAAAATCGGTAATATGGCTTTTTCTCCTGGTTGGTCTGTTCTTTTCGTGCCAACCCGATAAAAGAAAGGAAAAGGTATCGAAAATCGACCTGGGACCTGTGATCATACCGGTGGAAAAACCGGTTGATTCCCTTCTGACAAAAGAGACGAAAGCATTGTGGATAAATCTGAAAAGATTGAAGGGTAAGGGTATTCTGTTTGGTCAGCAGGATGCAACCACAACCGGCGCTGACTGGAAATACCCGATAAGTCTTTCCGATGTTAAGCAGGTTACGGGAACATATCCGGCAGTTTATGGCTGGGAAATATCAGGAATAGGGAATGCCAGCAATGTAGACAGCATTCCCTTTACCGTGATGGCAAAAAGAATTTCGGAAGTTTATGACCGCGGCGGTGTAAATACAATTTCCTGGCACATGGCGAATCCGGTTACAGCCGGTACAGCATTGGATACTTATCCCGCGGTAAGGGAGATTTTGCCGGATAGCAGCCAGAATGAATATTACAAATCCCAACTTCAGGAGGCCGCCTCTTTTTTCAAGCAGCTTAAATCGGCAAACGGCACATCAATTCCTATTATTTTCAGGCCTTTTCATGAAAATAACGGCAACTGGTTCTGGTGGGGAAAGGGTCATTGCACAAAGGAAGAGTATATCCGACTGTGGCAATTTACAGTTTCCTATTTCAGGGATTCGCTGGACGTCCACAATTTGTTGTATGCCTACTCTACCGATATGTTTGAATCAAGGGAACAATATCTTGAAAGGTATCCGGGTGATGAATGGGTGGATATACTGGGGACAGAGAACTACTGGGATTTTCAGTCGGGGGCAACCATTTCAAATGGCATCGCACAATTGAGAATGCTTGTGGATATCGCTACCGAAAGAAAAAAGCTGGCCGCTCTGACGGAATGCGGATTTGACGGCATTCCGATTAAGAACTGGTGGACTCAATACCTGCTGGCACCCATAAAGGATGATTCAGTGGCAAGGAATATATCCTACCTGATGGTCTGGCGAAATTCAAACCGAAAGCATTTTTATGTGCCCTACCCGGGACACAAAAGCTTCCAGGATTTCCTGCTTTTTGAACAGGATACATTTACAATTTTTGAAAAGGACCTAGGCGATCTCTATGTAGTGACAAGTGACAAGTGACAAGTGACAAGTAGAAGAGAATTTAGAATGATTAATTATGAATTGCGCGGATCGTATGCGCGTAATAATTCATTTTCATATTTCATCATTCATAATTCATAATTCATCATTCATCATTCATAATTTTCTTACAACCGTTCTCTCATCATTTCAATTAATTGCCCTTTCTCAAAATGCACTGGATTGGATTTATGGTCCGTAACAGCTGCAATTTTTTCCAGATCAGCGGTTGTCACCCCGTATTTTCCCAGCCGGGGCAATTCAAGCCGGGTTGTCAGTTCGTCAAGGTAATCTGCTGTAAATTTCAGATACCATTCATTTTCACGGGATTCTATTCCTGAAAATATTTTGCCCAGAAAAATGTATTTTTTCAGGAGACTTCCCTTATCATTACCCTCCAGTACAGACCGGACAATAAAGCGATTTACAACGGCCATCATGGTTCCGCAAACAACTCCGTGTGATATCTCAAAGGATGCCCCGATTGAAGAGGCAAATCCATGGATCAGTCCCAGTCCGGCATTTGCCAGTGTTATTCCCGAAAGCATAGCGGCATAGGCCATACCCGACCTTGCATTTACGTTTTCACCATTTTCCCAGGCTTCCAAAAGATTATGATGTATCTGAACAATCCCTTCCAGGGCCAGGGCGTCTGTGACAGGTCCCGATTTTACAGACAAATAGGATTCTATCAGTTGGGTCAGTGCGTCCATTCCCGATGCTGCAGTTGTTGTTCGCGGACAACTCACAGAAAGTGTGGGATCCACAAAAGCAACGTCAGGTACCAGGTTTTCGTGGCGGAGTGAGCGTTTAAACGCAACTCCTTCCCTGAAACCGGATAATACCGCGTTGGCAGTGCATTCACTACCGGTTCCTGCCGTTGTAGGAACAGCTACAAAGAACACCTTTATCCCGGGATGCAGTTGCGTGCCAACTCCTTCAAGAAAGTCCATTACCGGTTCATTCATTGGCAGCATGGCCGAAACAGCCTTTCCCGCATCCAACACACTGCCCCCTCCTATTGCCAATACCGCCTGAAGATCCAGCTCCCTGTATTTGTTTACGATCCGGTCAATGACCTCCGGGGAAGGCTCATGTTCAATCCTCTCAAAATCAAGCCGTATTTTTTCCTTTTCCAGTCCGCTGACCAATCCGGCAACCGCCTTATTGTGCTCAAAGGATTTAGATCCGGTAAGGACCAGGGCTCTTTTGCACCTCTTGTTTAATATGGCAGGAAGCCGGCTGATCTCACCAGTTCCGCAATATATTTTCGGAGTCCGCAATAATCCAAATGTTTCTACCATAATGATCTGTCGATTGGACTAATTGCCTGATGCCGTATACCCTGCCGCGGCTTTACCATCCAATCCGCTACCAAATCCCGCCATTTGAGATAATGCGCGGTAGTTTTATGGACTGCCACAGCTTCGTCCGATTCGAACACTTCATACAAAACAAATTTTGTTTTATCCCCGGAATCGGATAAGAAATCAAACCGGATATTACCCGGCTCCTTTACCGTGTTTTCATGATTATCAATTGTAGCCCGGATGAAATCATCCACAAATTGGTCTTTAACCCAAATATGAACCATTGTTACAATCATGTATCCTGTTTTTAAATGAATGCATTATAGAAAATTGTCCCCGCTCACCCTTCTATGTCAAATTTAGGATGAAAATCTCAAAAACAAATGCATTCTGTACTGCAAGCATGTTTTTTTGATAGATTTACAGGATAAACCAACTAAACTGAATATGAACATACCAGGCAAACCGGTTATTGGCTGGATAGGAACCGGAGTAATGGGGAATTCAATGCTTTCCCATCTCATTGATAAGGGATATGAAACCTGCGTTTTCACAAGAACCCGTGAAAAGGCAGAAAATGTACTATCAAAGGGCGCCCGGTGGTGTTCCTCCATTCCGGATTTATGTGAACATGCAGACCTGGTTTTTACCATGGTAGGTTTTCCTGAAGATGTCAGCCAGGTTTACCTGTCCACGAATGGGATACTGAACCATGCCCGATCCGGATCAGTGCTGGTTGACATGACCACAACAAGTCCGGCCCTCTCGGTTAAAATTTTTGAAACCGCTGTCTCGAAAAAATTATTCTTCCTCGATGCCCCGGTCTCGGGCGGGGATACTGGTGCCCGGAATGCCACCCTGTCTGTGATGGTGGGTGGTGAACATGCCGTATTTGAAGCTGTTGAGCCGTTCTTTAACATCATGGGCAGGAAAATAATATACCAGGGAAAAGCGGGATCAGGAATGCATACAAAAATGTGCAACCAGATACAGATTGCCGGGACTATGATCGGAATGTGTGAGAGCCTGCTTTACGGTGCCAGGGCCGGTCTGGACCTGCCGGTTATGCTGAGTTCCATTTCGGGCGGAGCAGCAGCGTGCTGGTCACTTGACAACCTTGCACCCCGTATCCTGCGCAGGGATTTTGAACCCGGATTCTTTGCGGATCATTTCATAAAAGACATGGGTATAGCACTGGAAGAATCCCGGAGGATGGAAATTTCATTACCCGGGTTAGCCCTTGTAAATCAATTATATGTGTCGGTTAAAGCCCTGGGATATGGAAAAAAAGGCACGCAGGCCCTTATGCTGGCACTTGAAAAGATGGCCGGTGCAAAAACCGCGTGATCAATTCTGCTGATTCTGAACGAGGGTGAGCTCGTCCAATATCCAGGATGCGTTGGCTACCTTGTCAATTATGAACAGTACATAACGAACGTCAAGTGAAATGTTCCGGCAGATTGACCGATTGTATACATAATCACTTACAGTACCTTCCCAGTTCCGGTCAAAATTGATACCAACCAGTTCGCCCCTGGCATTTAGAACCGGACTGCCGGAATTTCCTCCGGATGTATGGTTTGAGGCACTAAAGCAAACAGGTACCTTTCCGTTGACAGCCCAACGGCCAAAATCCCTGTTCTGGTAAACCTCCTTTAACTTCGGAAATACCAGGTAATCTGCAATACTGTCATCTTCCTTTTCCATAACACCCTCCAGCGTGGTGTTGGGTAAAAACGTAACCGCGTCCTGTGACTTGTATCCCTCCACCTTTCCATAGGCAATGCGCATGGTAAAATTGGCATCCGGATAAAAAACACGACCTGAATCCATAGCCATTAATCCATTGAGATATTTCCTGTAAAGGCGATTCAGTTCCCGTTCCAGGCTATCCGTTTTCCCATGTACATTGATCATCAGAAGATGGGCAAATTCGCGAAACATGGCAGGTACAGGATCCGTCCATAGTTCTTTATGGATTGTCCGGGGCGACTTTCTCAACAATTTCTCAAACCGCATGGAATCCGTAAACAGGCTTGTTCGAAAGACATTATCCGTGTAGGACTTATAATTATTGCCATACTTTTCCCTGATTTCCTTGTATAAGGCGGGATGAAACGCTGCTTCCGTATTTTCAGCATAAATCCGTAAAAATTCCGGCAAAATGAATTTGTCAACATTTCCTGCCCCGCTTCTGAAAAAACTCATACCTGATGCGCTCAGTTTCCTTATAGCTTCGTGATTGTATTCACGCGAGGAATCGAGCAGACTATAGTAATTCGACAATGCGTTTTTAACCATGCTAAAATGCTCAATCGAATTCAGCAATTCGTTCCCGAGATCATTGGCCAGGAATAACGGCCCGTATTGGCTATAACTGTGGTTAAACCTGTAAAGCAGGGAGTCATAACCAGCATCCTTTGCCGGATTGTTTTTGACCCATTGTGAAAATTTTTCTTCCTGGATTTGTTTTTGGTTGATTGCATCCGATTTTTCAACACCTTTTGTAACGCCAATCCATTTTTTCCAAACATTGCTGATCGTATAGTATTTTGAAACAAATCTCAGTTTAGCAGCCGGACTTTTGTCCATTTCATTTTTCAGTCCCTCCAATCTCAACGATCTCATCTCAATCTTGGCAGGAAGGGATTTCCCGGCTACCAGGCTCAGTCCCTGTGAAGTGAGATATTCATCGGTACGACCCGGATACCCGATCACCATGGTAAAATCTCCTTCCTTAACACCATCAAGGGATATGCGGAGGTATTCGGACGGTTTGTAAGGGACATTGCCGGGTGAATAATCTGCCGGCTTATTATCCTTACCGGCATAAACCCGAAAAAGCGAAAAATCGCCGGTGTGCCGGGGCCATATCCAATTATCCGTATCACCGCCAAATTTACCGATTGATTCGGGGGGTGCGCCTACCAGTCTCACATCCGTAAAGACTTCGTAAACAAAAAGAAAATACCGGTTTCCAAAAAAGAATGACTTTACTTCGGAAATATAACCATTGCCTTCAGTAGCCTTAGCTTTTATGTCGAACAGGTTCCTGGCGATTATGCTGCTCCGTTCGGGCTCAGCGTTTGAATCATTCAGGCCCTTCAATGCGATGGCAGTAACTTCTTCCATACGGACAAGGAATGCGACGGTAAGTCCGGGATTTGGCAGTTCCTGATCCCGTGATGCAGCCCAGAACCCATCGGTCACATAATTTTTTTCAATGGTGCTGTGTTGTTGTATCCTGCTGAAACCGCAGTGATGGTTGGTCAGTAACAGTCCATCGGGCGAAATCACCTCGCCCGTGCAGCCATTTCCAAAAATGACAACTGCATCTTTTAGTGAAGGGTGATCATTGCTGTATATTTCGCCGGCACCAAGAGTAAATCCCAATCGGTGCATGTCCTCCAGTTTCAGGCTGTCGATATGCACGGGTAACCACATTCCTTCACCACCCCGGGCGGACATAAATTGAAATACAATCATCGTAAGCAAAACCAGACCACGCATAATTTATAAGTTTATGATGTTAGATCAATTTTAACAATTCGTTATAAAGTTGTTGCACCGGCAAACCCATAACATTAAAATATGATCCTTCGATCCTTTCAACACCCACATAACCAATCCATTCCTGTACTCCATACGCGCCGGCTTTATCCAGGGGATTATATTTGCCGACATAATACCGGATCTCTTCTTCCGAAAGCTTCCTGAAAAAAACCCTGGAGCTGGCATAAAATGATGACTCGCCGGCCGCTGTTTTAATGCATACCCCTGTAAAAACCTCATGCATCCGCCCTGAAAGCCTGCCGAGCATTTGCACTGCATCTTCCTGATCGAATGGCTTTTCAATAACCTCATTTCCAAGCCACACTATGGTATCTGCCGTGATCAATATTGTATTCGGATCCATATAGCGTTCGCAGCATGCAGCCTTCGCCCTGGCAAGATAAAGGGGGATTTCTTCTGCCCGCAGGGAGGCAGGATAGACTTCTTCCATATCGATATGGTCAATAACCCTGAATTGCAGTCCCAATTCACCAAGCAGGTGCTGTCGCCGCGGAGATTTTGATGCCAGGACGATATCAAATGAATTAAGCCGATCGATAGATGCCAGGGATGTCATGCGAACCTGTTGATTATTATTTTTACAATGATCATATAACTCAATCCTGTGATCAAAATAAATTTCAGAAGCAAACTTGCCTGCCGGAAAGCTCCGGTGGAGTTTTTTATCAACAGAATTCCCATAGTCATGAGCATGGGAATTATCAGAAAGAAAATGAAATACATAAGAGTAAGGCCGTCGGGGATATAAAAATACCATGCCACGATAAGCAGGATGACTGCCAGAAAAAGAAGAGCCGCAGATATCCAGCGGGTAGCCGGAATACCCCAGACAACCGCAATAGTTCTCTTCCCAAAAACCTTATCACCCTCAAGATCTTCCGCATCCTTGACAAATTCCCGTATAAGGTTAAGCAGGAAGGCGAACAGGGAAAATCCAAGTACCCAGATCATCAGGTACTTTACCATGGGGGTAACCTGCGATCCGTATTCCCGTGCCAGCATGGGCAATTCATACAGGAGCACCATGAAAGGAACGAATGCGGCCAGCAGGGCCACGATAAAATTACCCAGTAGAAACTGGCGTTTATATGTTGTGGAATAAAACCACAACAATCCATTCACCATAAAAAATATCAGGCTTAGAAACAACACATGCGCCCTGAATGAAACCCAAATTCCAATAATTGTTCCCGTTGCGCTGAAAAACAAATGATAGGCCATGGCATGCCGCGGATAAACCAGCTTCCCTACAATTACATCCGATGGCTTGTTAACCCGGTCAATTTTCCGATCGAAATAATCATTGATCACATATCCGGCTGCCGTCGTAAAAACCGTAGCCACAACAAGCAAGGCAAAAAGTCCGTCTGACAACTGCAGTGACATGTACCCCCTGGAAAGCAAAGGGCTGATGATACAATACCGTATCAGTATCTGGGTTGCCGCCACAATAAGAAGGTTAGGCAGACGAATTAGCCTGAGGAATGCAGTGATATTACCGGAATCCTTTACCATACAAAGGAGAAATTATTCATCCATTTGTCGTGCAACCGCAGAACCTGCTCAATAATATCCCTCACGCATCCTTCGCCACCTTTCTGGTATGAAATATAGGAAGATATCTCTTTTATCTCTGATGCAGCATCTGAAGGACATGCAGAAAAACCAGACATTTTCATCACTTCGTAATCCGGAAGATCATCCCCCATATAGAGCAATTCAGATGGTTGAAGGTCATACTTTTTCATAAAAGTCTGGAACGCAGAAATTTTATTTCCGCTCTTCATAAATATGTCTTTAACACCAAGATATTTAAATCTTTTCTGAACCATCCTGGAATAACCACCCGTGATGATGGCAATGGGATAACCCATTTTCACCGCATGCTGAACGGCATAGCCGTCCTTGATGTTCATCATCCGGATAAATTCTCCGCCGGGATGTAGCATAACTGAACCATTTGTGAAGACACCATCCACGTCAAAGGCGAATGCCCTGATGGGATTAAGCTGCTTTTTTATATCCGGCATTGATGAAATATTTTAGTAAGCAAAAGTAACTATTAATCCTATATTTGCTGTCTCAAAATAAAATCATGTTCCAACAACACTATGGTGAATTTGCCGCGCTACTTGTTGCCTTTTTCTGGTCGATTACGGCACTCTCATTTGAATCAGCCAGCATTAAAGTAGGTTCGTTGCCGGTGAATATCATACGCCTGGTTCTTGGTTTTGTGTTCCTATCGATATTGACTTTGTTTACCAGGGGATTGTTTTTTCCAACTGACGCATCGGTACATAACTGGATCTGGTTATCGGTTTCGGGATTAATCGGTTTTGTACTTGGTGATTTTTTTCTGTTTAAATCATATACAATTATCGGTTCGTGGTTTGCCATGCTGATTATGACGCTGGCACCGCCGATGGCGGCCATTTTCGGATGGATACTCCTTAATGAGACACTCGATCTGAAATCCATTGCAGGGATAACCCTGACTATGGCGGGTATTGTGCTGGCTATGTTCAGGCGCGATAAGGTGAACCGGAAAATGACTATGAGCAAACCGATCCTTGGTATTCTTTTTGCTTTTGGAGGTGCTTTCGGACAAGCTCTTGGAATTGTTTTCAGCAAATACGGAATGCAAAACTACAATCCGTTTGCCGCCACCCAAATAAGGATCATTACGGGAATTATCGGCTTTTTTATTGTGGTTTCAATTGGTGGCAGGTGGCATTCTGTTCGTGCAGCGATTGCCAATCCCAGGGCAATGCTTCCCATAACAATCGGTTCATTTTTCGGCCCTTTTCTGGGTGTTTCATTTTCCTTAGTGGCAATCCAGCACACCAATACCGGAATAGCATCTACAATAATGGCACTGGTTCCAATTTTTATAATACCTCCCAGCATATTGTTGTTCAAACACAAGGTCACAGCACGTGAAATGTTGGGTACAGTGATCAGTTTAACCGGTGTGGCATTGTTTTTCCTTTGAAAAAGATGATGTAGGGATGGGTTTGAAACCCATCTCTACATATTTCATAATATGAAGTGATACATTAATTTAAATTTTCAACAACATGAAAGATTACATCCGCCGTTCTGCAAAGTTCATCATTTACATTGCCCTCATCTTTTTTATCGTGCTGGGGTTGTACCCACTGATGAAATATGGAAAACCATTATCGGATTCATTGAATGAATTACTTGACAATCAGAGATTTACTACCATGTTTGGAATACTTATGGTATATGGCATGCTTTATCCGATGATCGCTTTTACCAAAATAAAAAGGCACCTCAACGGTCCTTTTGAACAGAATCGCAGCAAAATAGAACGGGCATTTGAAAAACTGGAATATATTAAAACACAGGATGTACCGGGTAAGATCGCTTTTCGTAAAAAATCACAATTTGCCCGCTTTGTTCAATGGCATGAGGATGAGATAACGATTTACACAACTGAAAACCCGGTTATTATTTCCGGTTTCCGGAAAAGGGTGGTTCGTGTGGACAAAGTAATTGACGCGGAACTTTCCAGGGAAGAATAAGGGCTATGCTCTGCTCGTCCCTTGTCCCTTGTCCCTCGTCCCTAGTTGTCTCTTGTCCCTTGATGTCCCTCTCCTGTATCGCAACGAAACAAAATCCCAGTTAACAACATTCCAGAAGGATTGTATATAAACGGATCTGTCATTGGTGCGGGCATCTGCATACGCATGATCCCAGAGATCAAGGCAAAGAAGCGGCGTACCCTGCACAGCTGCTGTATTCATCAATGGACTGTTATTTTGAGTTGTACAGGTAATTTTAAGTTGTGAATCTGAATAGACCAGCCATGCCCATCCCTCGGAAGGAACAGAATTTGCAGCCTGCGCAAATTTTTCCCTGAATTCATCGAAAGAACCAAAATCCCGTGTAATGGCATTCATTAATTCCCTTGAAGGCTGCTGTCCCTTTGCAGGAGCAAGCATCTTCCAGAACAATTTATGATTGAGGTAACCTCCGCCGGCATTCAGGAGGGTTTCAGAATAATCCGATGCATTGGAAAGTATCTCAAAAGCCGTTTTCCCGGTCAACCGGGCCTCTTTAACTGCAGCATTGAATTGTTGGGTGTAAGCTGCATGATGACGGAGATGGTGTAATCGTAACGAATATGAATCCAGATGAGGCTCAAGGGCGCCATATGAAAAACCCAATTCAGGAAGGACAAATTTGCCATCCCACTTTTTTTTAGTCATGGACGCCTTTACCTTATTGGCCCGGGCTGCGAATAAAAGTCCGGTGCCACCAAGAAAAACCGACTTAAGGAATGTTCTTTTGTCCACTTGTCAGTATGTATAATTGCAATTATTGGGAACAAACATAGGAAAAAATGTTGATAGTTGTTAGTTGATAGTTTTTAGTAGTTTAAAGTTTATAGTTTATAGTTTGTAGTTTATAGTTAATATAACGATACACAACTATCTTAAGTTTGAATTTTCAAAATAATTAATAAAACCGTTGAGTAGTTTTTTGCAATCCGATATTTGATTTTTCAGCATATTAAATTCTTCATTTGCCAAAAAGCCCTGGTCATAAGAAATATAACACTGTGCTTCAAGTTCATACAATGATCCCCGGGCTATATAAAAAAAATGTACACTATCATTCTTATGATTTCGTCCACATCCTTCGGCTATATTAGAGATAACAGAAACTGCAGAACGGCGCATCTGATTTACAATCCCATACAATTCATCCCTTGGGAATTTTTTAGTTACGTCATAAATTATATTTGATAATTCCCGGTTTTTTACCCAAACATTTAATTCAATATATTCCATAAAGTCTAAATATTTCCAATAACAAACTATCAACTATCAACTAACAACTATCAACTATCAACTATCAACTATCAACTATCAACTAACAATCAACCATCAACTATCAACAATCAACTAAATTACTTCTTCTCGGGATACAGAACCACCCTCACGTATTTCTTCAGGTCAATTTTGCGGGCTGCAGCCTGCAGGTTGGCCGAGGTGATTGCATTGACCCGATCGTCATGCCGGGTAATCAGTCCCGTATCGTTCAGCCTGTATATATCCATAAGTGCGCGCATCCAGAAGCCGTTTTCCTTCAGGTTCTTTTCCCAGTCCCTTCGCTGGGCCTCTTTTACCTTATTCACATATTCATCGGGGGCACCGTTTTTCTGAATGCTGATGATCTCATCAAGGGCCGCCTGGGTTAGCTTTTCAGTGTTTTCAGGGGAACAGGGAATATTCAGGGTTACTTCAAGATGGTTGTAGGGTATTTTAACAAGGTTAATTCGTATTCCCATACCATACACACCGCTCATTTCTTCCCTTAGTTTTTCCACATACCGGATATTCAGCAATTGAGCAAGGGATTCAAAAATATGATCCTGAAGCGGATCCCATGGTTCCGGTGTTTCCAGGTACATGGCCACCATACTTTTTTGATCACTTCCCATGTATACCGATTTATCAACCTTCTTTGCAGGAGGCCTGATTCCCATGTCTTTCCATGTTTCTGTGCGCCTGGTGGATGGCAGGCTTGCCAAATAGGTTTCTATGAGGGGTTTTATGCTGTCTGTTTTAAATGATCCCACAATAAAAAATGTAAAATCTGAAGCATCCGCGAAGCGGTCCTGATATATTTCAAACACCCGCCCGAGATTGATCTGATCGATATCTTTTTCAGTAGGAATAACATCTGCCCTGGGATTATTCTGCGTTTTAATACGGGTATACTGATCACTGAAATAATTCTCCGGATCGGATAATAAATTTTTAATCACCCCTTTTTGCTTGGCTACAAAAGAGGAAAAAAGAGCACTGTCTTTTCTGGGACTCGTAAAACTCAGATATACAAGCTGCATCATGCTTTCAAGATCCCTTGGTGCTGCCGATCCGTTAATACCTTCAAAATAGGCACCAATGTATGGCGCAATCGACAGGTTCTTTCCGGCCAGCAATTTGGACAGATCATTGGGGGAATAATCCGCTATTCCGCTGGCATCGATAACATCGGATGCATAGAGTGCACTCTGGTAATCGGGAAGGTCATAGATTGAATAACCTCCCGGACTGCTTGCCCGGAAAATGATCTCGTCATTTTTGAAGTCAGTATTTTTAAGGATTACTTTTGCTCCGTTCGACAGGGTCATTTCAATTACGCCGAGTGCCTCATTCTTTTTGGAAAGCATGATCTTACCCGCCTTTGGTTTTTCGGACATCAGCTCACTCCCTGTAATTTTATCTTTATAGGGCTCCAGTTTGGTTTGGGAAATAGCTTCAACAGTTGCCAGAAGCTGCGAATCATCCGGCAACGCAATTCCTTCCTTTTGCGGAGCCATGACAATAACAACCCGGTCATCCTTTTTGATCATTTTCTGAGCCAACTGGTTAACCTCATCCAGTGAAACACTGTCGAGGTAAGTTTTCACAAAATTGAATTCGAATTCAATTCCGGGAATGGGCTCATCAGTAAGATAATTTCTTATATATTCCGCTGCCAGCTGCTCCGATTCAGTCTTGTCACGCTCATTATACGCGTTCTCATAGGAGGCAAAAAATTGCTTTTTCTGACGATCCAGTTCACCGGCTGTAAAACCGTATTGGGCAGCCCGCTCACTTTCTTCAATCAATGCTTTCAGACCATTGTCCAGACCTGTTTCGGAAACCAGTCCTGCAAGTTGCAGCCCACTTTTTTCGCGGGTTCCGATTGATCCGTACTGTACGGCGGAATACAATAAGGGGGGGTTGGCCTGTTCTTTCAGTTCTTCCAACCTCTGGTTCAGCATGCTGGTGACCAGCTGGGTAATGAGTGCTGTCCGGAAATCCTTCTGGTAAACCTGTATCAGCGGATTGGTCTTACAGATAACCTGCACCAGTGTATAGGGGGCTTCCTTATCGGAAGTTACCATTGCCGTAGTACCAGGCTGATCAGGAATGGTATACCGTTCCCGCAAACGTGGAGAGGAGGGAGCCTGAAGATTGTCAAAATGATCCCTTATCATTTTTTCCATGGCATCCGGATCGATGTCCCCGACAACAACAAAAGCCATCAGATCAGGCCTGTACCAATCCGAATAAAATCGTTTCACCTTATCATAAGATGCCCCTTCGATGATCTCCTTTTTTCCGATGGGCAGTCGTTCGGCAAACTTCGATCCTTTGAATACAAGGGGGAGATATTTATCCCGCATACGCTGGAACGGACCCTGACCAAGTCGCCATTCCTCCACAATCACGCCACGTTCCTTATCAATTTCCGCATCATCGAACGACAGGTTATGGGCCCAGTCCTCCATGATCTGAAAACCCTTTTCCAGAATATGGATTGAATCCGTCGGAAGGGTGAGCATGTACACCGTTTCATCAAATGAGGTATAGGCATTGATCTCAGGCCCAAACTTCACACCAACAGACTGCAGGTATTTAACCAGGTCATTCTTGGCAAAATTCTTAGTTCCGTTAAACGCCATATGCTCAACAAAATGCGCGAGTCCCTGCTGATCATCATCTTCAAGCACCGATCCCGCATTCACTGCCAGCCGCAGTTCAACCCGGCCTTCCGGTTTACTGTTCTTCCTGATGTAATAGGTGAGGCCATTTGACAGTTTGCCGATTTTAATTTTCTGATCGACCGGAATCAACTGGTCCAGTCCGGACTGGGAATATGAAATCAGCGGAAAAATCAGCAATGATGCAAGGGTAATAAGGGCAACCTTCAGCAGTTCTTGTATAATAAAGCGTTTCATGAAATGATGGTTTTAATTTACAATGATTACAAATCACTATTTTTTACCTGTATTGACAAACGGAAAATAATATCCCATATTTTCCTTTGTAAGCCTTGTTCCATATTCAGAATCCTGGAATACTTCGCAATACCGGATTTTTTTTCCCTTTTCAGCTCCATACAGTTCAATAAGTTTAGCCCTGAAAGGTTCTGCATTCCAATCTTCTTTTCTCATCTTGCCAAGCCATTCCCTTCTCTCCTTGTCGCCGGCAGGCACCTGGTCGAGGATCCCCTGGTTGAAAGGGAGCCATTCATACATCTGCGATGTATGTTGATGATACATATCGAGCTTTTTCTCAATAGCGTCGTCAATGTCGACGCATACATCTGTCTTGAACGATTCAGGATGGGTAAACCTGTCATAGGTATACAAAAACACCGGGTTTTTTGCCAGGAAAGGTACTTCCGGCAAAATAGTGGGAACCGTTACCATGTAAGCCGCATCATTGACAAGTATGCCGGTATACCGGTGGTCGGGATGATAGTCGTAAGGCCTGGGATAAATAACAATATCAGCCTTTTGTTCCCGGATAAGCCTGATTACCTGCAACCTGTTTTCATAAGTAGGCATCAGCTGGCCGTCATGATTATCCAGCGTAATATAGTTGACACCAATCATTTCACCCGCTTTCCTGGCTTCTTCTCGTCTTATCTTTGCCAATTCAGCGGCTTTAACTGACTGATGTCCGGCATCTCCGTTGGTCAGTGATACCATCATTACATCATAGCCCAGTTGTGCCCATTTATAGGCAGTACCCCCAACCTCATCGGGATCATCGGGATGTGCGCCAATGATGATGACACGGAGTTTCTGATCCGCCAATTTCTGTGCCTGTACCGAAATCAATCCAAGTGATATGAATATAATCTGAAATAAAACGGATAGTTTTTTCATGGTATGATGTTTAGAGTTAGTGTTCTTGTTAGTGGCTGTGCAAGAGCGTTCCTAAACAAAAATAACATATTATGATTAATAATGTTGGGATTGAAGCGAACGAAATACCATTTTGATGATACCCTTACATCCCGCTAATTTTCAAGGAGGGCCATTAATTCGGACGGATCACTAAGCAGGTGGTCCGCGCCATTGCTCAGGAGTTCCTCCTTCGTCCTGAAACCCCACAATACTCCCACCGCCAGCATCCTGGCCCCCCGGGCAGTCATCATGTCAACATCCGAATCTCCCATGTAAATCACTTCTTCCGGGTTCAGCTCTAAAAAATTGCTGATAAGCATGGCACCGGATGGATCGGGCTTTTTCGGAAAACCGGGCTTTGCACCGATAACCTTACTGAAACGGATACCCGGCATAAGGGACTGCACAATTATTTGTGTAAGATCATCGGCTTTATTGGAAAAAATGGCTAGTTTCAACCCCTTATCCTGCAGGCGATTCAGGAGTGATTCAATACCCGGATACAAATGGGTATCCACAAGGCAGTTAACACGATAGTCTTCGATCAGCGAACCCAGGCATGCTGTAATGATGGACGGAAGACGGGATTGCGCTGGCAAAGAGGACGCGACAAGATTTTCAAGTCCCCTGCCGATCAGGTATTTATAATCCTCCGCCGGGTGTACCGGAAATCCTTCTTTCTCCAAAACCCGGTTCATAGAATTTGCAATATCGGCAAGAGTGTCGGCCAGTGTACCATCCAGGTCAAAAATAATTCCGCTGTATGTCATAATTATTCGGTTTCAGATTAAGATTTATGTAGAGGCGGGTTTGAAACCCGCCTTTTTCGTTTCCATGTTAAGATACGTATGAGGCGGGTTTGAAACCCGCCTGTACATTGCACCCGCCTGTACATTATACCCGCCTGTACATTCATTTATCGCCTGTACATATCATCCAATTAAATCATTCGGGCAAAAATTTCATGTTGTACCGGGCATGGGATTCGATCAATTCCTTTGAAAAATAATCAGGATGATATTGTCCGTTCAGATACATTTCAGTCTGGTCGCAATAATGCCTGCTTGCAGGAATCCCCGAATTACCGGTGGGTATCACGGTGAATGAATTGTCCCAGTCCGCAACATCAAAAATATGCCTGTGCGATGCACCGTGATTTGATTCAAACGGTTTATTGGCATCATAACTGTATGGAGAAACCGTGTGAAAACTTCCTCCTACAGGAAAGGTGCCGCGGTTGAGATCAAAGGTTTTATCGAGAATCTTTACTGATGCCAGGGGATGGGCCAGCACAAGATGATGTATTTTTCCCCATTCCCACGACTGCGGATCCGTTCCCATTTGCTTCCCGAGATCAGCGACGGCTTCGCTGAAAGAGCAAACGATTGCATCACTTATTGTTTCTTTCGTGCCGGTGGTGGTCACGTCATCAAACCAGGGGGAATCTTTCAGGTCCATGAGCTGGTCCATTGCATTTCGGCTGATTGACGTGATGCCGTTAAATTCAGCAAATCGCGGTCCCAGTTCATCTGCAAAGGTGCACTTGATCAGCTGCAGGTACATCGTTTCGAAAATGGCGGCAGCACCGCTTTTCTTATCCATTGAATAATCCCAGTTTTTCATAATCCCAAGGGCCGCTTTTTCGGTGTCGTTCCATCCGGCATGCACAGTAAGTGACCTGAGAATGGCGGGCATATATTTCTCAGCCAGACTGGAATGCTGATCATTCTGGATAGTCTTGAAATCATCAGCTGTCAGTATTTTCTTATCTTTCAGCATTTCCGTAATTCTCTCATACCGGCTGGGCAGACTGTACCATGATCCGATATGGTAGGGATAATCTGCCGAAGTCGTGCGGTTGTTCGCCGAGGCAACAAAATTCTGGGCCGGATTATACAAATGGGGCAATTGGTCAAACGGGACATATCCCTTCCAATCATATTCGTCTGTTAGTCCGGGAAGAATTCCAAGGGCGATATCCCGTTTCCGGATGGGAACTCCAGCGGCGCAATATAACCCGATATTTCCTTTCTTATCTGCATATACTATGTTCTGGCTAATCGAGGTAAAAGTTTTCAAGGCTTCGGTGAAATCCTTCCAGTTGTTTGCCTTGTTCAGCAAAAGTACACTCCCGAATTCATTGCTCATTTCATCTCCAACCCAATGCATGCTGATCACCTTTCCGGATATGTGTTTAAAGGATGAAACTACGGCTCCCCGGTGGGTAAACCTCAATTGCCTTTCAACCTGGGTTCCGTCACTAATTTTTATAATGACCTTTTGTATGTCAAAATTTTTCCATTCCCCATTCATCTCATATTGTCCCGAATCCGCCGGATTGATCTTTTCTTCATAAAAGTCAAGATTATCCACGTAGGTATTTGTCATTCCCCAGGCGATGCTGTCGTTATGTCCGCAAATGATAACCGGAGCCCCGGGCAATACAAGTCCGGTAACATTAAGTTCGCCCGGAACCACCTGGTGCATCTGGTACCATATCCCGGGTACACTCAGTCCGAGGTGCATATCGTTTGCCAGCAGGGGCATGCCTGTATTACTTTTCGCACCGGATACCGCCCAGTTGTTGCTGCCATCCAGAACATCGGCCCCTAAATCCCGAAGCAGATCAGAATGGAGAAGCAGATCAGGGACAACCGATACCGGGTTGTTTCTGCCCGCTAATTCAGAATACACAGCGGGTTGTTCCCGCGACAGATCTGGCAGTAATTGCCTGTAGCGCAGGGAATCAAGGGTATTCCTGATATCATTCAGAAGGATCTCACTCCAACCTGCTTTCAGATCCCAGGCCATATATCCGATCATGTTCAGGGATTGAACAGGTTCCCAGTCTTCAGGCTTATATTTCAGGATACCAAATTCCGGGGGCAGGTGATGCTTGTTCTCACGAATGTACTGGTTAAAACCGTCGGTAAATGCCCTGATGGCCTCCAGGCTGGCACTATCAGCGGCAGCGAGTATTCGTTGCGACTTTGCGCCAAAGCGCAGGGACCTCAACAGGAGATCGGTTTCGACATATTTTTCACCAAAAATCTCAGACAAGCGGCCTTCCGTAACATGTCGAAGCATATCCATCTGCCACAGGCGGTCTTGTGCAAGGAGGTAACCTGTAGCCATATACAAATCGTGGTTATCCTGTGCATACACATGTGGAATTGCAAAGCTGTCGCGATACACTTCCACTGGCGCATGAAGACCCTGCAAAGGCAAATCCCTGTTGTAATCAGGAAGTGAACGGTGCGAAAGATTCCGCACAAAAATAAAAGCTCCTGACGCTATGACAATAAGAAGCATCAGTAAGGCCAGCAAGATTCTTTTCAGGATTTTCACTTTGTAAAGTTTTATTATTTGAGATTAAATTGGATTTTAACCGGCTGATGATCGGAACAGGAAAAGTCCAGGTCAATAGTTTTGCATTCTGCAGACTGGAGATTGGGCGACAACAGGAAAAAGTCGATCACAGTAGTTCTTGTTGTGCCCGGGATATAAGTAATGTCAACCCTTCTGTTTGATGGTATTGTATTGTCAAATGTCCAGGTCCATCCCGAAGGAAGAAAGGCAGGATCAATTCCTTTAAAATCAATAGTATCGAAAACATCTTCCGAAAACCGGGGTTGAAAATCCGGCGGACATTGGTTCCAGTCCCCGGCTACAATAATGTGGTTTCCAAGATCATATTCCGCCAGGAGGAATTTTTTCAGGAAGGCCATTTGCTCATCCCGTATAGCACCCGTGTCATAAGCCTCATTATGGGTATTCACAACAAGCAGCTGTTTGCCTCCGGACAGGGGGAAGCGCATTACAAGAAAGCAGCGGTCGAGCATGAACAGCCTTTTGGGCCAGCTATACTGTCCGGGAAATGAAATCCGCGTTACCTCCACCGGATTATATTTACTGAAAGACAAAACCCCTGAATTCACACTACCCATTGGATTTGTAAATGGTACGGGCACAAAAAATACATCATAGTTCTTTCCGTAAAAGGCATGATCGTTAATCAACCCATTCGAAAACAAGTTGACCTCATTTTGATGATAACTTCTTTTACTTGAAATATCCACTTCCTGAAAAAGTTTAAAATCAAATGAATCGAGACTTCTGATATAATTATCAATGCAGTAGATATTCTGATCAAGCTGATCCCTGGTGGTCCTGACGTTTTTCCCGCCGTCATAGAAGAAATCCATATCCTTGCCAAGTCCTGCATAACCGAGATTCCAGATCATTAACGTATATGTTTTTGATCGGGATAGTGTGTCGTATTTTATATCCGGATTATGGACAACCTCTGTTTGCCCCGGCTTGTAGTCGGTGATTGTGGCGTACAGGATGAGGACTAACAGTATGACACACGGTAATAAAACAAGAATGAGCAGGATCTTCAGAAAGCGCTTCATGGGATGGATCTTAGTTGGATGCCGGAACGTTGTAAAATATTAAAAATAGAACTTTTTTGCAAGCTAAGGTTGACCTGTTCATTAAAAATATTAATTTAGGTGCTGATGAATAACACCAAATTATGTAAGTATATGAGAATTAAAACCTTACTTATTGCTTTCAGTCTGATAGTCTCATTCATGGCACTTCAGGCTCAGGATCAGTCTGATACATCAAAAACGACCAAAAAGGCAGATAAGATTAAAAAGGGCTGGAATTTTGGTGCTTTACCTGTAATTGCCTATGACACCGATATCGGGTTCAAATATGGTGCATTGGTCAACATATTTAATTATGGCGACGGTTCACGGTATCCGAAATATGATCACTCGTTATATTTTGAATGGTCTCGTACGACCAAAGGCAGCGGGATCAATCAATTCACGTATGACTCTGAGCGGTTGATCCCCGGCATCCGGGTATCTGCTGAAGCCAGCCTTTTAACCGAACAATCGCTCGATTTTTATGGTTTCAATGGTTTTGAATCGTATTATAACGCGGCCTATGAGGATGATAAAGATCCGGAATACATATCCCGCATGTTTTATAATCAGGAACGCAGGTTAACCCGTGCGAAGGCAGATTTTCAGGGAAAGATAACAGGGCCCAAATTTCGCTGGTTTGCCGGCCTTGAATTCAATCATGCAAAGTTGGCCACTGTTGATATTGAAAAACTGAACAAGGGAAAAGATGATGAAGATGTGTTACCGGATACCACGTTGCTTTTTGACAAATATGTGCAATGGGGAGTAATTCCTGAAGATCAGGCTGATGGTGGAAATACCACGTTACTCAAATTAGGGGTTGTGTATGACACACGTGACATCGAGGCAAATCCCATGAAGGGAATATGGACAGATGCGCAGGTATTAATGGCCCCAAAATTTTTAGGAAATGGCGACTTTGCCTATTCCCGTCTGGCCGTCACCCACAGGCAGTATTTTACATTAGTACCTCAAGTACTGTCATTTGCTTACCGGTTGAGTTACCAGGCAAAGCTGACCGGTTCAATGCCCTATTACATGTTGCCCTTTGTTTACAATACAGCACCATCTTTAACACGTGACGGGCTTGGCGGGGCAAAGACAATCCGGGGCGTATTGCGAAACCGTATCGCGGGTGATGATTTCGCGTATGGCAATCTCGAAATGCGATGGAAATTTCTACGCACCATGGTGGGAAAACAAAATATTTATCTTGCCCTGAGCGGGTTCTTCGATGCCGGAATGGTAACCGGAAAATATTCATTCAACGATTCGGAACTGCCTGTTCCCGGAGATCCTGATTATGAATTCTCCCAGAAACTGTTAAACGGCCAGGATGAATCGCTTCACATGGGTGCAGGTGCCGGTATCCATATCGTCATGAACCAGAATTTCATCGTTGCCGTGGATTATGGCCGCGCGCTGGATAAGGGTGATGGAGAAAGCGGATTGTATATTGGATTGAATTT
>JBGSSA010000064.1:0-18927 GCA_041737295.1 Bacteroidales bacterium
TCCCTTTTTTATTATTTTATTCTATTTAACATAATATTAATTATAGGACAATTGACAAAGCAAATTTGTGGGATGTCAGGGTATGTTGATCCAACTTATTACAACCTGCAGTGTTATTAATTCTGACAATAGTATAATATAGCGCACAAATCACAAAACATAAATGCAATGCGAAACAAACTTATCTCTTTGGTGGTCCTGGTTTTTATGGCGGTTCAGTGCGCCACTGTCCCTCTTACAGGAAGAAAGCAATTTTCGATTATCCCCGTTTCCCAGATCATGGCATTGAGCAATGAGAGTTATGACCAGATTTTAAAGGAAAATAAGATATCCTCCAATCCCAAATATGTCAATTCTGTCAAATCGGTCGGAAACAATATAGCCAATGCCGTTGAAAAGTATTTTGCCGCAAAAAAACAATCGGATCTTCTTAAAGGATATGCATGGGAATATAATGTGCTTCAATCCAAGGAGGTTAACGCATTTTGCCTTCCCGGCGGTAAAATTGCTTTTTATGAAGGAATTATGCCCATATGCATCGACGATAACGGTGTTGCAGTGGTTATGTCGCATGAAATATCCCATGCTATTGCGAATCACGGAAATGAAAGAATGTCTGAGCAAATGGCCGTTCAGCTTGGCGGAATGGCCCTCGATGCTGCCCTGTCGCAAAAACCTGAAGCCACCCGGCAGATAGCAATGGCTGCTTTTGGTGTAGGCACAGCAGTGGGTGTTTTACTGCCGTTTAGCCGCACGCAGGAAAACGAGGCTGATGAACTGGGGCTTTATTTCATGGCCATGGCAGGATATGATCCCAACCATGCCATTGCTTTCTGGCAACGGATGATGGAACAAAGCAAAGGCTCCCCGCCCGAGTTTCTGTCCACTCACCCATCCGATCAAACCCGGATCAGTCAACTGAAAAAGAATATGAACAAGGCCATGCAGTATTATAACAAGGCCAACAAGAAATAAATTTTGTCCCCCGGTTACCGACTACCGATTACTGATTACCGTTTACCAACCTCAAAACTCATGGACTGTCCGAAAACTCTGCCATCCGGATACAATCCCCGGATTACTATTTTATAACGGCCGGGTGTATCGGGTGTATCGAATTCAACCGGGTTATCTTTTGAATTTTCATACTTGTAATCAGGGATCCATAACAACGTATTGCGGGCATCGGGAATGTTCCCGGCGACCGGGGATGCAATGGCCCGGGGACAAGCCGGTGCAAAAAAGTCGTATTTAATGAAAATTCCTGAGGCCGGCAGATCAATTCCCGCAAAATCACCCTCCCGGGATATAATACTGATAATTCCTCCGTACGTTAAATTTCCCTTTACATAAGGTTTGTTAACTGTTTCAATTCTAAGTATTTTCAGAGGTGACACTTTTAAAAGTTTTTCCATATCATTGATCACAACCCAGTCTACAAGTATCAGGGGGTCATATGCCATCATGCTCGCATCCGTGGAAAGAAACTTGAAGTATTTGCCCTCTTTGCTTTCCTTTATTTTTACCTCCAGTGAAATTTCGTTGAAATACTCCTGTAATGTAGGAAGCTGAATAAATTTATCCATCACCAGGATGCCTGAAGGTTCACCATAAAAAGGTTTCTTACTGCGGATCATGGAGTCACCTGTGGGAATCGGTTCGCGTAAAAATTCACTGCCGAGCCTGTTATTTTTTGCAAGCGCGAGGGCAAGCTTTTTTTCTTCTCCGGAAAGGATGAATTCCCCCACGTTAAAATTCACCATCCGGGTACAATAATCATTATCAATGAATAAACCTGTTCCATAGCTGTTGTAATCCGGTAGCGAAAGGAATATATCCCTTCTGCCCGTATCATCCGGCAGCGTGAAAAAAAAGCGACCGTTCCTGTCTGTTTTATACCCGCTGAAATCTTTTTCACCCATAACGGATAAGGTAACCACCTTGCCGGGAACAGGTTCTGTCTGATCCGTATTCATCAGTTTTCCTGTCAGCGAGATCCCCCTTTTTTCGCTGTAATATATTTCTGAACTGTCAGGAATTATGTTGTTCCGGAAATGAATCCTGTATTCCATTGCACTGAGTTCCGGAACAATGGTTATACTGATCCCTTTCGAACCCGTATTTTGATTGTTGTCTGACAGGCGGAATTCACCCCTTTCCCTTGTTTTATAGTGTGATTTTATACCGGAAAACTGAAAAGGACCGCTCTCCAATGTATCTTTTTCATAAGCCATGGAGGATTCATTATCTGAAGCCAGAATATTGCTTTTAAAGGGGTTAATTATAGTCAGTGGCAGGTAATCGTAGCTGAGTGGTCCGAGGTTGCGCATAAGCCTTGTATAAGCCCGCATAAAGTAATATCCTGAAAGAAGGTCTTCAGGGATTTCAAGGCAGCCATTTGTTATTCCGTGATCGGTAAGGAATTTTCCCCCGTTTATCTGCCTGCCTTCCGGTGTGATCAATTCAACGTACAGCACTCGTTCATCTGAATCTTTTTCGAATGGATTCACCGCTGAAAAATGAATGACTTCACCAATAACATACATGTTCCGGTCGGAGAACAGGCGAAAAGATTGTTCCGATTTACCGGCAGCCTGTGCATGACATTGGATACTCAACAAAATATTCATGCAAAGCATGCCGAGCGCGGAAATTGCAGTTATTTTCATGTTATCTTTATTTTCATCTTGTTATGGCCAGAATTCAGGTTTGACATTTGTTCCACCTGATTCACGGCAATCAACACATGATTTTTGAAGTGTCCGAATGCCCCGCGCACCATCAATGACAACATAGGTATAATAAACCGGGTATTCATATATCGATACATTACGCCATCCTCCCATTCCCAGTTCCTCCGGTGAACAAAAAGCTCCATCCCCGATATCCATATCCTTTATCCCATCTACAAAAATTCGTTTCTGAACTACGGATGAAGCTCCAAAAAATCCAACTACTTTTTTGTCCGGATTGGACAAATTATGAAGGTTGCCCTCTACAGGTAAGGGCTGCTTTTCATACAATCCTCCCTGTGCGTCACTGTTGATCCTCAGTTGCTCCCAGAATACAAAAGCAGTCCGTGACAAAGAATATTGCGAAATCAACGCGCTATATTTTATCAGCAATCTGTTTGAAGTATTATCCACATACTGAAGCGGGAACATTTCATAACTGTTCGTAACTAGGTTCAGGGTAGACAGGGTGAAGAAATGTCCGGCCGGTCTGGTTGACCAGCAGACCTTATAAGTATAATCGGGAGGATTAATTTTATGTGATTTTCCATCATAATAATACTCCATGGGCAGCGGAGCGTGATGTTCCCAGGTTTCATCCGCTACCCATCTGAAATAACGGGTATCAGGATCGTCGCTGTGAAAGTCAACATAAAATTGCATCCCTTTTAATGGCAATCCCTTATTCTGATTATAGGATTCCTTTCGTTCGCAATAAATTGAATCAATTAAGGAAGATGTGGGCATCCTGTCAAAATCAGATTGAATTTCTTCACCCGAAGGCGTTTTCAGAAGCACCCGGTATGATATACCGGGGACGAGGTATTCCTGATCCATCCATACTTTGTACATCCCTGTTTCATATTCTTCCATGGCAAAAGTATTGGACTGATCATCCTCGATGGTTATGATGCAATTGCCTAAAGGGATGTACTCCGGTTCTGAGACCGAGGAAGCAAGGGAAACGCTGATATACTGATATCCAGGTATATTCGTAACCTCACCGGAAACCACATATATTTCATCCGTACTGCCTTCAATTTTTGGTATATACGACTCTATACATCCCATGAAGAGGAGTAATAATGCCGAAATTGGATATATTAATTTACTTTTCATTTTATCGCGGCCAAAAATCAGGTTTGTTCAGGCTGCCACCCAAATCCTGGCAATCTATGCATACATGGTCGAGTATCCGCACTTCCAGGCCCCAGTAGGTATAGTAAACCGGGTAATCTTCAGGGAAAAATTCTCTCCAGCCCATATTTCCCAACTTATGAGCGTCACAGTAATACCCGTCAATAACACCCATATCACGGATACCATCTACAAAAATCCGCTTTTGCGTAAAAGAATAGGCTCCAAAAAAACCTTTCACTTTCATTTCCGGATGAGTCAAATTGTGCAGATTTCCTTCAACCGAGAGAGGCTGTCTTTCATACAATCCCCCCTGGTCCTTGCTGTTGATCCGCAATTGCTCCCAAAAAACATAGGCAGGCTCTGAAATGGCCCGCTGTTTAACAAGTGCAGTATATTTGACATACAACCTGTTGGTGGTATTGTCGACAAAATGCACCTGCATTCCTTTAAAACTATTCGAGGTCAGTGTACTTGTCGACAGGGTAATAATATCAGCTACCTGTCTGCTTATCCAACAGGTGTGAGTAGAGGAATCAGGAGGCCATATTTTATGCCAATCTCCGTCGTAATAATATTCACGTGCGTAACCGGAGTTATATTCCCAGGTTTCATCAACCGTCCACCTGTAATAACGACTGTCTGATTCTTTCCCTTTCAGATCCGTGTAAAATTGCAATCCGGTTCGGGTTTTTGAGGTATTTGCAAACACTTTTTCCTTCCGTTCATAGTAAAATGTGTCAATCTGCGGACATTCCGGCATTCTATCGTAATCCGACACAATTTGGTCGCCTGTGGGTGCGATAATCCGCACCCGGTAAGATGTACCTGGTACAAGGTATTCCTGATCAATCCATACCCTGTATTCACCAGGTTCAAATTCTTCAAGTGCAAATTCATTTCCCTTGTCATCCTCAATAGCGCCCTGGCAGCCGGATACCGGGGTATATTCAGGATCATTGACACGGGTTGCAGTTGAAACTGTAACCTGTTGATATCCGGCCTGGTTTGAAATTTCACCATTTACTACATAACCAACTATGGGTCCCTCGTTCAGATAAGGGACATACACTTCAATACATCCTGCAACTAGCAGAGATAGAATTATGTACAAAAATATATACTTATTCCGTAGCATAATTTCCCAATTTGAGGAGCCATGTTATTGTCATAATCGGTACACCAATTACGGAATATTTATAACTGCGCAGAACCCCATTTTCGGCTGTATAAAATACCGAATACGGATTTTTCCTGCCCGTCAGGTTATATACTCCAAAAACAAGCGAACTGTGAACAGGTTTATTCTTTCTCAGGCTTCCTTCAAGCGTAATAGACAAATCAATTCTGAAATAATCAGGTATATTGAATTCATTCCTGTTTGAATAGTCGGTATGAGGCACTCCGTCAACGTAATAAACGGATAAGGGATATGTGATGGGCCGGCCTGACTGGTAGGTTACCACGGATGACATGCTGATTCTTCTGTTCATGCTGTAATTGATGAGCGCGTTGAAGGCATGGGGAATATCATAATTCGAAGGATAGCTTTTGCCTCCGTTAATGCTGTTCCAGACCTCCCCTCCATCCACTTTGACCAGAGATCTTGAATACGTATAGGCAATCCAGCCGTTTAGTTTTCGACCGTTCCGTTTTACCCAGAGTTCAAGGCCATATGATTTCTGGTTACCTTGCAGAACAAGGGTTTCAGTCGGATCGCCACTAAGAAAATCAGCCCCATCCTTAAATTCCGGGAAATTGTTTGTAAGTTTCCAGAAGACTTCCGCCGATGTTTCCCAGCCAATTTGCGGAAAATTACGGAAGACACCCAGTGAAAGCTGATTGCTGCGAGCGGGTACAAGGTAATAATCCGCTGTTTTCCACTGGGTATTCGGTGCAACCGATATGGTGTTGCTCAGCTGAAAAATCGACTGGTGCATTTGATTGAATGCCAGTTTAACAGATCCTTTCGGATCGGTTTCAAGATTAATGGATATCCTTGCTTCAGGATTTGAATACCATTTAATGGCCTTGTTGTTCCCATAGGATATTGTATCTTCAGCATAACGTGTATCAAGGGGTGCACCTTCCAGGTATGTAGTAATCTCACGCGGTCCGAGTGGAGTAAATAATGAATAACGAAGTCCAGCCGAAACTTTCATCCACGGCAATACTTCAATATCATCCGAAATATAAACCGAACTTTCCAGGCCTTTTTCGCTGCCCAGGTCTACACTGGCGCGCAGGGAGGCTCCATAAGGATTAACTACACCTCGATCGAGCGTATTATACAGAAAACTCATTCCGTATTCCCATGAGTGCCTGTTCAGGGTTATATGGTTGAAATCAAGTCGCATTTCATAATGATCGATCTGGTAACCATGCTGGTAGGCTGATGAAACCTCCTGTGTATTAACTGTTTCAAACTGATAGCTGGCAGCAATCAGCGAAAGGTCAGCCTGGACATCCGTACTGAAATTATGCCTGATGTTCATTGATGCCCCCCGGTTGCTGTATTCATATCGTGTAATGTCTGACAGCTTGAAAAAGTCATAGCTGTTAAATCCGAAAATAGAAACCTGGGTATTCTTGAAATCATAGTTCAGGGCCACGGCAAGATCGTTGAAACGGGCACTGCTGGCTTGAATGGTAGGATCACTGATTTTATTGAGAATCCAGTCGGAATAAGATGACCGTCCGCTGACAAGTATGGAGCTCTTATCCTTTATAATGGGGCCTTCAAGTGTGAGACTGGCAGTCACCGGGTTCAGGGATGCATGCATGTTAAACATTTTGCGGTTACCCTGCCGGGATACTATATTAAAGACAGAGGATAACCGGCCACCATACTGGGCAGGTGTATATCCCTTATAAATCGAAAAATCCTTGACGATATCAGCGTTGAATGCCGGAAAAAACCCGAATAAATGCGATGTGTTATAAACCGGTATCTTATTGATATAAAAAGCATTCTGATCTGATCCCCCACCCCGTACATTAAGTCCCGCGGACCCTTCCCCAACACTGACAATACCCGGCATCATTTCTGAGACCTTAAGTATATCCCGTTCTCCGAGCATGGTCGGAATTTCACGCACAGTTTTGTTGGATATATTCTCCAAACCCGGATCCTTTGATACAACGCTTGTTTTTTTATCTCCTATAATGACAACTTCGTTGATAGGTATAATAGTCTTTTTCATTTCAACCGTAAACTCACCCGATGAAAAGATCTGAAGAATGCAAATTTTCTTTTCATACCCGAGATATTCAAACCGGGCTGTATAAGTTCCGGGCCTTATAGCCATGGAAAGAAAGCCCTTTGTGTCTGTCAATGCCCCGGTTGCCAGCTCATCGATCAGCATAGCAGCGCCTATCACAGACTCTCCTGTTTCCTGGTCGGTGATCTGTCCAAGAATTTTAACTTTGACGGAGTTGTTTACGAATGTGTTCTTCCCAATGCGGATAATTTCTGCTTCCCTCGCCTTTCTGCCTTTCAGATAACGTTCTTCACTTTCAGTGAGTGATGCCTGCGCCGTCGCTTCATTTTCAACCAAAACCGGATTTTTGAATTCCGGCAGCGATGAAGGCAATGGTTCACCTTTCATTACTGCGATGTTTCCATACCAGTCAGACGCTGTCAGGCCTGTTCCGGCCAATACCAGTTTCATGGCGTCCATGACACCGATGCTGTCCGAATCCAGGGTGACCTTTATCCGGCTGACATCAGTTTCGATATAGAAAACCGTGACTTCAGCCTGTTTCAGGATATCGGCACAAAAGACAGGAAAAGATGTATCCTTGTAATGACAGACTATTTTTTTATCAGGTGTCGCAGCCGGTTTAGCGACTATCGAAATAAAAAGCAGCAGGGTTATTAAAATTGTCCTCACGGGTTTAGTAGGGTATTACAATAATTGACGAGGGAATTGATTGTTATGTCAGAAGATTTCTTAACCTTTATTTTATTGGTCTTTAGATAGTTTTTAATATTCACCTGAATATTTTCATTAAAGGCATTTACAAAATCCCTGTTTTTTTCATATGCAAAATTCTTGCCATTTATTTCCACGGAACTGAATCTTTTTGGCATGGAAAAAGCATATACCGGCGTGCTTGTCACATTTTCAAGATTCAGTTCTTTTTGAAAGTGATATAAAACTTTTACATCCCCGCTTTCAATGACCTGGTAAATAACAGGTCGAACCCCGCCTTGCTGGCGTAATTCAAATACGCGATTACCGATTCCGAATGATTTCAGCCATGAATCAGAGACTTCAATTACTACCCTGGCTCCACCATGATCCGTATATTTTAATAACGGAACCTGGTTTACTATATCATAGTTGAGATTTAGATCATGGTAAGTCCGGTCCAGCACATTAACCCATCCTGCCTGGAACCCTTCAAAAAGAAATGGATCCCCGGTAGAATTCCCCGGAGGCAGGTAGGTATATTGTCGTCCGTTGTAAAGTACCGGATCAAATCCAAAAACTGTGTCGGTAGCTGAAACGTTGTTTTGTGCCCTGGTCCTGCTTAACGGGATAAACAGGAGCAATGGAAGTATAAAAAATACTGCAGACTTGAACATTGCAATTACAAATATTGTTAAGATCGTCGGAAACGCAAGCCGTGATTATGGTGAATTCCGGCAATTACCAGATGGTAGTTATCAGGGCTCTAAATTATCATTAAATCCTGTTAGTTATATTCAGTTTCTCAAATATTATTTTTAATTCTGGCATGTAATTTGACTCACATCTGAAAAATCGTATGTATGAAAAATAATGTCTATTTGCTTGTAATGTCCTTTTTCTTTATCCTGCCCGCCTGCTCGAATGCACAATTGCTTAAGAAAGCGCAAAAATCACTTGGATTATCCGGCACCGGATTTTCCGAAAATGAAGCAGCTCAGGGCATTAAGGAAGCCCTTGTAAAAGGAACGGGTGAAAGTGTAAATTTTGTATCGGTTCTGGATGGATATTTCGGCAATCCGGAAATTAAAATCCCCTTCCCTGAGGATGCCAGGATAGTGGAAAGTAAATTGCGGTCTATAGGAATGGGTAAACAGGTGGATGAAGCAATCCTTTCTATCAACCGGGCTGCAGAAGATGCCGCCAAACAGGCCAAACCCATATTCGTAAATGCCATCACTGCAATGAGCATCAGTGATGCAATAGGTATTGTTAAGGGCCCGGATGATGCAGCAACAAGTTATCTGCGCAACACCACGTCACCCGACCTTCGGGTAAAATTCAAGCCTGAAATTCAAAAATCGCTGGACAAGGTGCAGGCCACAAAATATTGGAAAGACCTGATCACTACCTATAATAAAATACCACTGGTTCAAAAAGTGAATCCCGACCTGGCGGCATATGTTACCGATAAAGCCATACAGGGCTTATTCGTGATGATATCGAAAGAGGAAAAGAAGATCCGCAGGGATCCGGTTGCCAGGACCTCGGAAATACTAAAAAAAGTTTTTGGAAGCTGATCAGTTGGCCATCCACAGAAACTTTTTCACAAAAATCCTGTTCTGAAATTGCAGTTCAGCCAGATAGATGCCGGGAGATAAGGAATTACTCCCGGTTATTTTTTTGATATCATAATCCTGCTGATCCGCATGCCAGTCAACAGTTCCGATCAGTGTACCATATACACTGTATATACTCAGTTTGCCCGAACCATTCTTTACAGTGCTCCCGGTTTCAATGTGTAATATTTCACCTGAAAGGTACATATCAACCTTTCCTTCAGTCGTTTGTATGGCTGCTGTAAAAGTTTCACTATTTGCACCTGAAAAGGCAAACGGCGTTTTGCCGGCAGCCGCAAAATACAGCCATGAAGTCGCATCCAGGCTTGCCCAGTCCACTGCCCATATTCCACCCACGGCACCCAGATTTTCATTATAAGCAGGCACGGTGCCATCGGAATTAATGTGAGGGATAATTCCGGTAAAAAGACCATTGCTTCCCGGACCGTTTGAAGCGATATATGAAAGAGTGCCTTCATACCATGTGGCAATTGGACCGATACCATCAAAACCGTAGGGATCACCGGGACCTCTTGTGTATAGCAATTTGCCTGCAAGGGAAAGGGCTTCAATAGACTCGGTTTCGTAATTCATTATTCTCGCAAGCGCGGAAAGCCAGGTATTTACAAGCAGAACCGGACGGGAAGATCCGGGCCCCTCCTGCCACATGGCAAGGGTCTCGTCCCAGCCATGATTCATTACATAATCCATTACAAGGTTGGCCTTTACCGTATCACCCAATTCAAGCAGGCCATACATGACTGCCGCATATCCTTCGTAATTGCCGACTTCGGATTTTAGTCCCGTCACCATATTTTTAGTGTAAACCTTACCGTCGCTGTCAATCAGATCATACATGAACGCTTTGGCCTTCATGATAGCAGGATAGACCGATGCATCACCCGATTTCCTGTAATAACAGGCCAGACTTCCGGGAATCCAGGGAAAGTCCCCCATCCATACCGTATTGTCGCCTTCCAGTTTGATGAGGATGCTTCCTGAAACAGAATTCCAGGCACGCGGCCAATATCCCAGTGATTCCTGGTGAGCGGACAGAAAATGTGCCAGGCGTGCTGCAGCATCAGCATAATCATTAGCCGGAATACCGCCATTCCACTGCCCTTCTTCACACAGTGCTTTAAGTGCCAATCCCTGTCCATACAACCAGGATGAACCGTCAGGGGTCCAGGTGGTGAGCAGGCCGGAACTTTTCTGACGGTCTGCAATTGCCCGGATGGCATTCCCCTTTATAGAATCCAACTGATCAGCAGGCACTGCAGAAAGCGATTCAAAGGAATTGGCCCTGGCGAACTGATCAATTGACTGCGCAATAAGATTTCTGAAGGAAACAATGCCCGAATCGGTTTCGATGTCTGAGTCATCGCCTGAATTCATTGTTACGGCAAAGGAGATTACCCTGATAGAACTCCAGTCTACCGACTTGTAATTTGAAAATTGTTTTTTTAATATCACAAGATTCTCGCCCCACCTGTTCAGATGGCCAAGATTTTCCCAGGTATATGCAGCCTGCTGACCCACTGATTCGAATTTGAACTCAATGTGCCGTGCCCATTGTTTGCCGGACATCCCGCGAATATCTATTCCAAAAACATCCATACCTGAAAGATCGATTGGAGTGGGTAAAACGATGTATGCCTGGGCAAACTTAGGCCGTTTGCCAGGTCCGTATTTCCAGTGAATATGAAGGGCATCATCGGCTGTCAGTTTACAGGTATCTCCATCAGGCAGGCTCGATTGGTTTTTTGTCCAAAGTCCGGTATCCAGAAATATTACATCGGAAATTACCCTTTCTCCCGACCAACCCGGAATAAACCCCTGCGAAAGAAGGTACGCGGGCAGCATCCAGGAAAGTAAAAAGAGGACGAGTTTTAACATAGCATGGGACGCTGGGTGGTTTTAGGTAAAGATAATTCTAATCACAATTTTCTTATCTTTATTCGCTCACAAATTAGTCGTTGCACATGAAGGCCAGAAGTCTTTTTCGTACTAAATCACTTCAGGATATTCTGGTTGAGGTTAAGTCGAATGATGCATCGGGCTCAACTCTGAATAGGACACTTAATGTCAGGGATCTTACAGCATTCGGTATTGCTGCTGTTGTAGGTGCCGGTATTTTTTCAACCATCGGCAATGCAGCCGCCCAGGGTGGGCCTGCCATTTCACTGTTGTTCATTTTTACAGCGGTGGCCTGTGGCTTTTCGGCCCTTTGCTACGCGGAATTTGCATCGATGGTGCCGGTTTCAGGCAGTGCATACACATATGCCTATTATTCACTGGGTGAACTGATAGCATGGATCATCGGATGGGATTTACTTCTTGAATATGCCATTGGTAATATTGCTGTAGCCATATCATGGTCAGATTATTTTACCGAATTTATCAAGGGATTTGGATGGCGAATCCCTGAATACCTTACGATTGATTATTTCTCAGCTTTTAATGCTCATAAAGCCGTTGCCACGGCGTTGTCCGCGGGAAATGATATATCCCAGCTTCCGTCATCCGTACAATATGCCAGCCAGGCATGGTTGAACGCTCCTGCTTTAGGCAATATAAGGTTTATTGCCGATGTGCCGGCGCTTTTTATAGTGATGGTTATTACCTTCATTGTATTTGTAGGCATCAGGGAATCCAAAACGACAAATAATATCATGGTTACAATTAAGCTGCTTGTCATCTTTTTTGTCATCGTGGCCGGTTCGTTTTATGTTCACCCTGAAAACTGGAACCCATTTGCTCCGGAAGGAGTGTCCGGGGTATTAAAAGGAGTATCGGCTGTATTTTTCGCCTTCATAGGATTTGATGCCATCTCCACAACAGCAGAGGAATGTAAAAACCCGTCCCGCGATTTGCCGAGGGCAATTTTCTATTCACTTTTTATTTGTACGATATTGTACGTGCTGATCTCAATCGTTTTGACCGGTATGGTCCATTATAAGGAACTGGCCGTAGGAGATCCGCTGGCTTTCGTATTTAAAAAAGCAGGACTCGATTGGATCAGTGGAATAGTAGCCTTTACAGCCCTAATTGCCATGACAAGTGTTTTACTTGTATTTCAGTTGGGACAGCCGCGGATATGGATGAGCATGAGTCGCGACGGGTTATTGCCCAGGGCATTCTCAAGGATACATCCCCGGTTCAAGACACCGTCATTTGCCACAATAGTTACCGGACTTGTTGTGGCTATTCCGTCCTTATTCATGAACCTGACGGAAGTAACTGATCTTACGAGCATAGGTACCCTGTTTGCATTCGTTGTTGTTTGCAGCGGTGTACTTCTTTTGAACAACAAGGGAAACAAGCCTGTCAGCAAGTACCAGGTCCCTTTCATAAACGCCCGGTTTATTCTTTTGCCGCTGCTCATCGTAATCTTCACATTTCATTTCAGGTTAAACCGCGACTTTTGGACAGGCTTTTTTAGTTTACCTGCAGGGGGTAACCTTGTGGTTTTTATCATGGAAAGAATTCCCATGTTGTTGTTTATTGCAGCTAGCGCACTTACGGGATGGTTCAGCCTGCGAAAAAAGATATCCCTGATTCCGGTATTGGGATTATTGAGTTGCCTGTTTCTGATGACCACACTGGGCCATTCAAACTGGCTTAGATTTTTAATCTGGCTTGGGATTGGTTTGCTTGTATATTTTCTGTATAGCAGGCGCCATAGCAAACTCAGGATCACAAAATAAAAAACCCCACAATTTGTGGGGTATAAGTTTTTGTTTTCAGGGTAAATGACAGCTCTATAATTCGCGATATTCGGGTGCAGTTAAAACAAGATAGGCAAGTACAAAGAGGGAAATCGCAGGGACCAGCACTAATAAAAACGTTGCCATAGTAGTAAGTTTTTAACTGTTTAATTACTCATACCAAATATACGTATTTTCGTCACCAAAAGATGCACATTCGTCAAATATTTTTTAAAATGTGTGTATAAATATTTCACAGTGTTTGTAATCTGCTTAATTCCAGATTATTACAAATTAACTCCTGAATTTTTAATCAGAATAATTTCACCGTCAAGGGCAACCAGCATTAAATTTCCATCAAAATCTCTCCGTAAGCCGGTAACTTTCATCCCTGCCGGAAGCGGGATTGTTTTAACAATAGTGCCTGTAGACGTGTTAAGCCAGGAAATCGTTTGTTGCCGGGCGAAATCCATCAACAGGATAACCTGGCCGTCAGTTCCGGGTATAATCGAGTGCACGGAATAAAGACTGTCCTCCGGAAAAGCCTCCTTATCGAAAATGGGCTTGTTATCCCAGCTTGTCTTGATAAAAACCGTCTTTGCATTATTTCTGATGCCGGTGTAGAGTATTTCACCCTTAGGAAGGGTAATCGCCTGAATTATGCTGTCTGTCGCCGCAAAGGTTGATTCTGATAAGAGGTACCCGCGTGAATCAATCTTTGCCTTCCATTGATCACCTGTCATTAAAATATAATTATTTGGCAACTGGCAGAGCCTGACTAGCTCCCCGTTACCCGCGTAACGCCTGCTCCATAAATGTTTTCCATTTTCATTTAAAGCTTCCAGGGCATATTTGCTTCCGGAAGTATCAGTAGATTCTGATCCGGCCAGGAAAATGTTTCCTGAACCGGCAATTAGCATGCACTTAACCTTTAGTCGCCCCAGTTTCTTACTCCATAAATTCTGACCATCAGCTCCCAGTTTAAATATCCATGTTTGCCGTGACGAAGAATCCTGACCAAGCCATGTATATCCTACTCCGATGATTTCATTATTCCGGCCGTTTTCAAGGATACTCAATTCATCATTATTCTCCTCTCCCACTGTTTTATTCCAGATCATTTTTCCATCCAATCCGGTTTTTATTACCCATACGTCGGATTTTCCCGTATCACTTCGGATAATTGTACCCCCTGCTATAGGATTGTTCAAAGAATCAATAGTAAGGCAAGCTGAAAAGGCCCTTGTATCCTCAGCCCCAAAACTACGGGCCCACTGAAGGGTACTGGCAGGAAATCCCCTGGATTCCATGAGCTTCATTCCTTTATCCAATGACCGCAAATTGAATATGTCAACATACTGCTGGCCGTCGGGATATTTTGCAATAAAGTCGTTATAAGCCTCAAGGGTTTTTATTTTTTTTGCATACTCATAGAGAAGCTGCTTCTGCAGGATCTTGGCATCAGCTACTTCAAGGGCATCCGGATATTGAAGAATAAATGCATCAAATGCAGTGATCGAATTTTCTTTTTTCGCCTCCTGAAAAGCCGCTGCATTCAGCATTTTAACAGCCTGGTTTCCTTCCAGTGCATCCGGATAGTTTTTCAGGTATTCCTTGTAGGCTTCGACAGTGTTTATTTGCTGTGCCTTTTCATAAGCCAGTTTATTTCTTTGCCGTTTCGCCTTATCGATCTGTGCAGCGTCAGGAAAATTGCGGATGAATTCCTGATAGCTTTCAAGCGTATTAATTTTTTCATATTTCCTGAATTCCAACTGGTTCCGGATGTGCATTACATTATCACGATACCTGTAATCCGGAAATTTGTCCAGCACCTCATATACAAGGGCAAGATTATTCTCTTCACGGACATATTTAATAAGCTTCTCTTCAACCGTTTCAACAGCATAATCGATTTTCTTCTTAACCGGAACATTCCGGGGCCGGGTCTCCGTATTCTGAAAATACTCGCCGATGAATTCAAGCTCATCCGGGGTCAATTTCTCCATATTTGTTTTACACTTCATTGCATAATCCCACGAATCCACAAGCTTGAACAAGGGCGATTTCTCATCTCCGTATATCATGGCAAGTCCAAATGAGGCAGCGGCGTCATCGCTTTTTTCCTTCATCACTTCCATGAAAATCCCGGCTGATTTTTCATAATCGGCCTTTTCCAGCAACTTAAAGCCCTTTTTTGAATTCTGCGAAAAAACAGAAAGGGCAAGAAACAGAAAAGGAATCAGTATAGTTTTGTGCATGTGCTAAAATTTATTATCATCACAACCAACCAACCTATTTTTTAATTAACATAAATTCAACACGCCTGTTCTGCGCCTTTCCACCATCGGTCTGGTTTGTATCCACCGGCCTGCTTTCGCCATAACCTACGGCCTTCATCCTTTCAGGAATCACACCCTTTGATTCGAGGTAGGTTACTACAGAAGCAGCCCTTCCATCCGATAATTTCTGATTATAGACATCAGATCCTTCATTGTCTGTATGACCTGAAATCTCAATCATCTTAATGTCTTCGTCAATCATAAAGCGGGCAACTTTGTCAAGCTCAGCAAATGATGAAGGCAGTAAGGTTGTTTTATTAAATTCAAAAAATATGTTTTTCAGCACCACGGCCGATCCTTCATCAATATCTTTTAATCCCTCAAGAAAATCATCCTGGGAGATCACAGGTGCAGTAAACAGGATCGTATCCGAAGACAGGCAATTATTGTCATCCCTGGCAGTATATATATACTGACCGGCAGGCAGATTCTTTAGAACCTGTCCGGTCATATTATTATTCCATGAAACAAGATAAGGCGGTGTACCACCAAGCATGCCAATTCTTATTTCGCCATCCGGAATAATTTTTTTCACCTTTCCGGTGGACGGGTCTTTTCCACCAGTAAACCGGGTTTCAATGACGCGGCTTTCAAAATCATGCTGTACGCATGGACAGAGGATACAGTTGTCAAGTGACATAACCGACATATCATCAAAATAATAATAAGCATATGCATGATTGCGCAGGTTCACGACATTTTTATCCGTTACTACATAATTTGTATTATCATAGTTACTGAAGTTGCCAATGATAAAATAAGTCTCATTTCCGCTGGCTGTATATACTGTACAGAACTCCTCCCAGTCATTTATGTTATCGAGGAATAAACCAATCTTATTGGTTATCTGCGGTGTATAGGAAAGGTTTACATTGATATCGTTCTTTACTTCCGTATCATTGAAGTACAGGCTCATCTGATCAACGGCAAACCTGGAAAATGAAGCCAGCTTATAATAAAAGCGTACACAATATTTCTGTCCCTTAACCAGAGGCGTTTTCAGCTTTCCCTGGAAATATTCACGGTAGCTTTCTTCTGTACCGCTTAAAATAGCCCCGACATATCCGTTACCTCCGTGAGCTTCACTTTCTCCGGCAAAATTCTTTGGAACACCGACATTTTTGGGACTGCATCGGTTAAAGTAATCCGGTGTTGCCCTTGTAGGATATGTCCAGCCGGGAATTAACCTGTGTGTAAGGTTCTCGGGTGTGAAATCTTCCGGACACTTTTCATAGACCTCAAAACCGGGATTAACCACAAGGTTATTATCCTGGGATGAAACAGCAGAGAATAAAACGGCTGTAAATATAAAGGACAGAAAAAATCGGGCTTTACTCATAACAAAATGGTTAATTGGGCTGATTTATTCCGGTTCCGGCCGGAAATGCCTGGAAATATTCCTTTAATGCAATGTTAATATCCCGGACAAGGAACGGACCTTCATAAATAAACCCTGTATACACTTGTAACAATCTTGCACCTGCCCTAATCATTGATAAGGCATCATCCTTATTCATAATCCCTCCTACCCCGATTACGGGAATAGCACCACCTGATTGTTTACATATGTAACTAATAATTTCAACCGACCGGTTTGTCAGAGGCTTGCCGCTTAATCCGCCGGGGCCGAAGTTTTCCACCTGTTTCGGGTTGATTGAAAGGCAATTCCTGTCCGTGGTTGTATTGGTGGCAATAATGCCATCCAGACCTGCTTCTGCATACAGGTCAATAACTTCATCAATCTGGCTGAATGTGAGATCGGGCGATATTTTCAGGAATACAGGTTTCCTTACTGGTTTTTGAGCCCTTATTTTCATAACGGAAAGCAGTATTTCCCTCAGGGAATCCTTATCCTGCAATTTCTCCATTCCAGCGATATTCGGACAACTCACATTCAGTGCAAAATAGTCCACAGAATCGTATAAACCCTCAAAGCAGGCTGCATAGTCAGCAGCAGCGTTTTCATTCGCTGTAGCCGTGTTTTTACCGATATTTCCACCTATAATAACCCTGCTGGTTCTTTTTTTTAACTTCCCGATTGCTTGGTCAAGCCCCTTATTATTAAAACCCATGCGGTTAATCAGGGCATTGTCATTCTTTAATCTGAACAGCCGGGGTTTATGATTACCAGGCTGCGCCCTGGGAGTTACAGTGCCGATTTCAATAAACGAAAAACCAAACATGGAGAATTCATCGAAAAATCCGGCATTTTTATCAAATCCTGCAGCCAATCCCACCCTGTTTGAAAAATGCAGGCCGGCTATGGTCACACCTCCTGAAGGATCCGGCTTATTTGTAAAACGTGTCATGGCTTTGCGAATTCCGGGTATCTTATCGATAAATTTAACAGCAAGAACAACCATGTGATGAACACGCTCAGGATCAATCTGAAAGAGGATTGGACGGAGTACCGATTTATACATGCAGTTTTTTGCAAAGATAGGAAAAATCCTATTCGATAGATATCGGAAGATAAGGTTTAAAGGTGCCGTCAGGATAAAATATAACGATCTGCTGGATTTGTGTTACATTTGTAACCTTTTCAACTATCCCGGGGTTACCTGTTCCGGAATTTTCAACAGGTTTTTTTGGGATATCTGCCTTAATTTGATTAAACAAATCGGGTTCAGGGCTGGTCTTTATGCTTACAGGTGTCCTGAACATCGATCCGCTGCCCATCAGGAGCCAATCCGGATTGATTTCAGGGTAAAGCTTCATTAGTTTCACAATGAAATCATAGCTCGGCTGATTCCTGCCGCTGATAATATGTGAGATACCGGAACGCTGAACCCCTAATTCATCAGCGAAACGTGAGGAAGTAAGACTATAATGCTTTATGATTTTAAGAAGCCTGTCTTTCATATTACAAATGTAATAATTTATTGAATTACATGTGTAATATTGATCAATTACATATGTAACTTTATTGAGTTTTATCTTCTTTTTTTATCATAACAAGGTAAAATGCCTGCCGGGGAATAATTTACTAATTGTAAATCACTTAAAAAGTATATGAAGTAAAAATTTATAAATATTAGTTAAAATACAGGTTATCAGATATATATAAACAATTTCCTTTGTTACAAAATGTTTTTTTGGATTAAAAAGTACTTTTATATTAAGTAATTGTTTTGATATTTCGATTTAATAACTGGTTTACAGACACATATGATAACATAAAACTGCCCTGATTATTTATGCAAACGGGTTGTAAGTGTCAAAATGGCGAGTGAAAAATTTTACCACAGAGGCAATGGAGGTGTGTTTACCGGTCAATTTAAGTTCGCTGAGAAATCTCATTGCATTTGATTGGCCGGTTTCAGAGTCTTGAACATGCAAATCTGCGAGATCAGGTGCGCCACGAGGCGTGCGTATATATAGTAGTAAATAATACCTTTAAGGATGAAAGAGCCTTACAACCCAATTTGCCGTTCAGGTTGAAGTCCTCCTGACACATAGTTAGGAAACGAGCTGTGTGA
>JBGSSA010000065.1:0-10306 GCA_041737295.1 Bacteroidales bacterium
GTAATATCAGTCAGCATGCTAACCGTTTTAACATGCTGACCATTTTCGTCAAAAACAGGAGAAGCGTTGGAAATAACCCACAGAATGGTACCGTCTTTACGTTTTAATTTAAATTCCCGGGAAATGTTGATCCCACTTTTAAGCAATTCAAATGTTTCCTTAAGGTTTTCCTCCTGGTCACTAAAAAGAAACTCTGAGCCGGTCTTTCCTAAAATTTCTCCCACGTGATATCCCAACATCTCAGACATTCGATGATTTATCAGAATGGTTTTTCGGTTCGTGTCAGTAATCCAGATTCCCTCGTTGGCTGTTTCAAAAATAAGCCTGTATTTTTTTTCACTTTCCCGCAACGATTTCTCCGAATATTTGCGTGAGGCATTGATTCTGTTTACGGTCTTCCTTATCCTGAAAGCCATCAGGGTAAAGAGTACAACAAGCAAAACAACCTGTATGCCCGTACTGGTTGTGTGATCATAATATACAAGTTTCTCCCCGTGAATTATAATGAAGCCTGTTAATAACGGTATAAGAAAGATGGGGGGTAAAATTCTTCGGATAAGAATATCTCCCGGATTGTCCTTGGTTATCAGATCCTTCAGGTCTTTCCCCGGTTTTACAAAAATAAGTCCAAGACCCGAAAGCATCAATGCAAGCACTGCAGGCCACGCAATTGCAGTGATCCTGGGATTGCTGTAAAACAGGCCTATGTTCAACAGATACCCTGAAGCAGGTATTAAATTAATTATAAAAACTGCTAATCCCATAATGGTGGCCGCCTTTCTTTTTCCACCAATAAGGAATAAAAAACCTGCACCTAATATGGTAAGATTCAGCGAACCGGGCAAGCCTATACGGTTTGGACTTAATGTCCCCTTTGCACCCGATGGCTCGCTGGCCAATACCTGATCAATCCCGACATCCAAATTGAGGATGTGTTCAATCAACGTAAGGAATCCGATTGCAAAAACAAAGGCAGCCAAAATGCCGGAAATTATGATCAGCATTTTTGTTTTTAAAGGCGACCCCGTTAATAACAAAATAACGCCTATCAGCAGAATAGCCAGGGACATATTGGTTTTCATAATGATTCTGCCGCTCTCGGTTCCATAGGATAAATTCTGTACGGCTGCACCGTTCAGCCATGCCCATAACCAGTAGATTCCAATGAAGATAATTATCACTGAAATGAATCGAATTGTCCAATCTACATAGATTAGTTTCCTGGATTTATCCACGGATTTAAGGTTTGTAAGACCAAAAATAATGATTAGAGCATTGAAATACCTGAAATGTAAAAGGAAATCGAATAAAAAAAGTTAACAATTCACGTTACAATTTCACGGAGATCCCGAATTTGCCTCCGGAGAATGAATTGCCTCCTCCAAATTCCAGGTTGAGACCGAATTTATCTGTTATATAATAACGTCCGCCTATCTGCGCTCCCAGACCTAATCCGGAAGAATGCGGTCCCGGATATCTGTCCTGATTATTCCAGATGTAGAATCCAAGATTCAGCCCTACATAAAAATCCCAATTGGAAGGGATTTGTAACAGGTTGTTAAAATGATAATTCCCATTACCTGAAATACCAATGATTGATTGATTATAGGTTACTTCTCTGTATCTGTCATCATAAAATCGAAGTGAAAATTCACCTCCGACAGTTATATCCCTATGAACTCCAATATCAAATCCAATATAAAGCGGTATACCCCATGAGGAAAATCCCAGTCCTGCATTAAACTGACCCTGCCCTTTTTCAATAGGATTCTGTGCAAAGGAAAATACCGCGAGAAATAGTAATCCCACTGTTACTAACTGCTTTTTCATAATTGTATAATTGATTACATTTTTTTTCAACTAACGAATGAACATATTCATATCCCAACTGGAGTACAATTTTCATGCTAAATATACCTTCTTAACGTACCTGGGCGCTGAGATATTTCATTCCGGGTATTCGTGTGGATAAAATAGCACAAGTTGATACAATAGTTTCGCGGTGACCGGACAAAAAGGGATACAGGTCAATTTAGGGATTGAAAATTTTGACAGAGGTCATTGTAAGAGAACCTGCCAGGGCCTTGTCATTAAAAATACTTAAATTTTCATTTTCTTCTTTCAGGGCCAGGGAATACAGTAAGGGAAGAAAATGTTCCGGCGTGGGAATAGCAAGGTCAAAAGATGAACCCTGTGCAATTCCCTGCCCAGGTTGCGCCAGCCGGCGACAAATTCATTTTCATCAATGGCATTCATCGGATTGCCATGCCCAATGAAAAGAACGGGCATTTTTTCGGTGTCAGGGAAAAATTCTGTGGATTTATGGAGATCCTTTACATTCATCGCTTTAAATCAGGCAGTTTGGGTGATTATCTGACTGGTTTCAGAGTTTTTCAATGTATTCAAAAGCCCCCTGATATCGAGCGTGGCATAGGTTGACCCATAATCTGACATGGCATAGGGCAGTATCAGGTCATTATTATGTATCATTGAGCCGCAGGAATAAACAACATTGGGCACGTAACCTTCTCTCTCTTCCGTATTGGGTACAAGCAGCGGCTTGTTTAACCTGCCAATTTCCTTTTCGGGATCCTGGAGGTCGAACAGCGATGCTCCCAGTACATACTCGCGCATCGGACCCACACCATGAGTGATCACGAGCCATCCTTCAGGTGTTTCAATGGGAGAACCACAATTCCCGATTTGAACAAATTCCCATGGATAGCGGGGCTGTTGAAGCAGTTTGGCTTCTCTCCAGATGGTTATTTTATCGGAAAATGAAATATAGTTATTGAATCCATCCAGACGGCAAAGCATGGCATACCTGCCGTTGATCTTTCTGGGAAAAAGTGCCATGCCTTTGCTTTGGGCAATTTCGCCATGCAGAGGCCATACTTTAAAATGATAGAAGTCCCTGGTGGAAATCATTTTTGGAAGAACAGTAATTCCGTTATATGCAGTATAAGTGGCATAATACATATCTGTACCATCCGTATCAACAAATTTCACAAAACGGGCATCCTCGATTCCGTTACTTTCGGCGGTTGATACAGGAAAAATAACCCGTTCAGAAATATGAGTATCGTATGAAAATTCAAGTTCATAATGAGAAGAAGCCAGCCACATGATCTGATTAAACAGAAGATCTTTGTCTGCTGCCAGGTGAAGTGTGGTCCGGGCTGCGGAAATAACATCCCTTAATTCGCCATAGGTGAATTTATCTGGAAGTTTATCCATGATCAAATCGTTCGGAATTAAGGTGTGAAAATCCAGCATTTCATCCAGTTTAATTTTAAAGGATGCCTTATCATATAAATGTCGCCTTATATGTTCCGCCTCCTCCATCATCTTACCGGTTGGTTCCAACGTGAGATTGCTGCTTTTATCCAGAATGCCGGTACGAAAGACTATCGACGATATATGACCTTCACCGGTTGCCCGGAAACTGAAGATAACTCTTTTTTCATCCTTTCTAAGTCCTGTCTGGTCAGGATGTTCAATTACAGAAGGATTAAAAAAGGCAGCGGATTCAATTGCATACTCAAGTGTGAAATATGAACCTATCAATAATTTCCGGGAAATATTCAAGGATTCCGGATCTATTCCCAACCGCGATAAATGAGAGGATATCCTGTTAAAATGCTTTTCAAATATCTTTGAAATGTTTCGGTGTCTCAACGAGAAATTTCTCAGTACCTGCCCAAACACATATGAAACTTCAGAATCCGACAACCCGAGTACAGCATGAATTACATTGGCAGACCTGGCCGGATCGAGATACAAGAACCGAACGATTACCCTGCTTGGATCCGGTAGGAATTTAATGTTTTTTCGCTTGACAGTTAATGGCATAACAAATGGTTTAAATCTTTCATGCATCTGACAGAACATTCGGAAACCCATTTCATCCTGACACGGCCAAAAGCGGGAACGATGTGCCTGGTGCCTAAAACTAAAAGAATGAGGATGAATAAAATGGAAGTTTTGTTACTGGATGCCATGTGGGAAGTTAATTGAAATTTAACAACTAAATAGTAACAAAACTACTATTCAATAGTTTAATCTCAATGCACCGAAAATTGTAATCAGGGGACTACGAACACATGGAGTTTACGTATTGAAGGCCCATTTCACGTAATTTATATTTTTGGATCTTACCGCTTGCTGTTTTGGGAAACTCATCAATAAACAATACATGTTTTGGAATTTTATGACGCGAGATCTTTCCACGGCAGTATTCCTGGACTTCTTCCTGGGTAAGGGTTTTACCTGACCTTAATTTAATAAATGCGCCCACAATTTCGCCATACTTTTCATCGGGGATGCCTGCAATTTCCACCATTTCGATCTGGGGCATCTGATACAGAAAATTTTCAATTTCACGGGGATATATGTTTTCGCCACCCCGGATGATCATATCCTTTATTCGTCCTGTAATGCGATAAAAACCCTCGGATGTCTTTACGGCAAGGTCTCCGGAATGAAGCCAGCCGTCCTTGTCAATTGCTTTCGCAGTTGCTTCAGGGTTATTATAATACCCTTTCATCACGTTATAACCCCGGCAGCAAATTTCTCCCTGTACTTCTATATCGCATTCTTCACCGGTTTCAGGGTCAACGACTTTCACTTCAACTCCCGGAAAATTGGTGCCTACGGTGGTTGCCCTTACTTCGGGACTGTCAGTTGTGCGTGTGGCCGTCATTCCGGGTGATGATTCGGTCAGGCCGTAGACGATGATCAGATCCCTGCAATTCATCTTTTCCATAACCTGGTTCATGGTTTCGATAGGACATAATGATCCGGCCATGATACCGGTTCGTAAGCTGCTCAGATCAAACATGTCGAACATCGGATGATTAAGCTCTGCAATGAACATGGTGGGTACACCGTACAGGGCCGTGCACTTCTCTTTTTGTACGGAAGCCAGCACCATCAGCGGATCAAAGTCTTCCACAAATACCATTGTGGAACCATGCGTGATTACGGCACACATTGCCAGCACGCATCCAAAGCAATGAAACAGCGGAACACAAACCAGGAGGCGCTCCGCCTGGGTGTATTGCATGCATTCGCCGGTGGCAAACCCGTTGTTCAGAATATTATAGTGACTGAGCATAACACCCTTGGGAAAACCTGTTGTTCCCGATGTATATTGCATGTTTACAACATCATGGCAGGTTACTTTTTCCTTAATCCTGTTAAGTTCATCATCAGGTAAATAGGATCCAAGCAGAATAAGCTCATGGGTATTGTACATTCCCTTGTGTTTCTGGGGCCCGATAAAAATAACATTTTTTAGCAAAGGGAATTTTTCGCTTACAAGTTCACCCCGAACTGCAGTCTTAAGTTCCGGTACAAGTTCAAAGGTCATATTCACATAATCGCTGTCACGATAGCCATCAATGATGCAAAGTGTATTTAAGTCCGCATTACGGATGAGAAATTCAAGCTCTGTTAACTTATAACTTGTATTGACAGTCACAAGGATAGCACCGATTTTTGCCGTAGCATACATAAAAGTTGACCAGTCGGGCACATTATTAGCCCATATTCCCACCTTATCTCCCGGTTTAATACCAATGGACAAAAGTCCTTTTGCCAGCTGGTTGACACGGTGATTAAACTGGGAATACGTAAATCTCAGATTCCTGTCAGGATAAACCATAAATTCATGATCAGGTGATTCGGATGCCCATTTCTCAAGCATCCCACCCAGGGTATATTCCAATAATTCCATCAGATTAGTTTTTAAACCGGTACATAAACAACGCCAAGTATCCGGGCGGATGGACCCGGAGTAGTTACCAGGTGATCCACAATAGAATCAAGATAGATGCTATCCCCCTTATCGAGTTCAATTACATCAGTTCCGTAGGCCACTGTAATTTTACCTTCCATCACGAAAATAAATTCCTCACCTTCATGTGAAGATTTAGGCAGGAGTTTATTTTCTCCGGGCACTATATCCACAATGAAGGGTTCCATATGGCGTCCGGCCTTATTGGGTGCCAGTGAGAAAAATGTAAGGTGTTCCCTGTTTACATCCTCACTTGTGGAAAAGCTGTATGCCTGCTGCCTGTCTCGTGCACGCATTATCGCGGGGCCTTCTTTTACTGTGTCGTCGAGCAGCGTCCCTATGCGAATGCCCAGTGCACGTGAGATGCGTATAAGAACACCCAAAGATGGAATTGAGCGTCCGGTTTCAATGAGATCCAATTGGCCGTAAGAAAGACCTGCCCTGAGGGCAAGGTCCGACGGTTCAATTTTCTTGAGATTCCGTAGCATGGCAATTTTCTCACCTATATGGTTATTCGGATGCATAGTATTCAATTTTGGGTTTTAAAGAAAAGTGAAAGTAAAAAAAGAATTGGAAAAACAAAAACCCAGTGAATGGGATCCTTTAAAATTGCAATTGCCAGTACAACGATGTATAATCAAAACAGCCGGAATTGGTCCGATTTAATTATGATTACCTTTGCACTTTATTCCAAATACCCTGAAAATATGTCAAAACTATTCTCCCCTCTCTCCATAAAAAACATTACCCTTAAAAACCGGATCGTCGTATCACCTATGTGTCAATACTCTGCAGTTGATGGATTTACAAATGACTGGCACCTTGTGCACCTGGGCAGCAGGGCCATTGGCGGCGCCGGTCTGATCATCGCCGAAGCAACCTCCGTTTCGCCTGAAGGCCGCATAACACCGGGAGATACGGGTATCTGGAAAGATGAGCACATTGAAGGATTCGGGAGGATTTCACGATTTATCCGGCAACATGGTTCCTTCGCGGGAATCCAGCTGGCTCATGCCGGCAGGAAAGCATCATGTGCTCCGCCATGGGATGGCGGAAAACAACTGGCAGAATCGGAAGGGGGTTGGCAGACTGTTGCACCCAGCGCCACGCCTTTCAATCCCGGCGACAGTGTACCCGCCGCCCTTGATGAAGCAGGGATTCAAAAAGTAATTGCTGATTTTAAGGCTGCAGCTTTACGGGCATTGCAGGCCGGCTTTAATGTGATTGAGATTCATAGTGCACACGGGTATTTATTGTTTGAATTTTTATCTCCCCTGAGCAATCATCGTTCAGATCAATATGGAGGTGCGTTTGAAAACAGGATCCGACTGCTACTGAAGGTTGTAGAGGCGGTTCTGTCTGTATGGCCGGATGAAAATCCATTGTTTGTGAGGATATCCTCCACCGACTGGGTTGAGGGTGGATGGACGCCGGAGGACAGCGTTCGACTGGCATCAATACTTAAAGCACAACGTGTTGACCTGATTGATTGCTCATCAGGGGGTAATGTGGCACATGCAAAAATCCCGGCAGAACCGGGATATCAGGTTCCCTTTTCGGAAGCTATACGAAAAACCGGAATTCTCACCGGAACAGTAGGATTAATTACCTCCGCGAGCCAGGCAGAAAAGATATTACAGGATGATCGGGCGGACCTGGTCTTTTTTGGCAGGGAATTGCTAAGAAATCCATACCTGCCCCTGATTGCAGCACATGAATTCGGGGAGGATGCAGACTGGCCTGTGCAATACCTCCGGGCGAAAATAGGGATTTGATGATTTGTTGATTTGCTGACTGCAAGACTGCAAGACTGCAAAACTGCAAAACTGCAAAACTACTTAGCTCCCCTGGTCCAGAACAAACTTATTCCTTTCAATCTCTACCACAAATCTGGAAGGAAGGTGAAAAACCGCATCGTAGGAATAGATATTCCGGGGCACAGTAATATACAGTTCTTCCTTTGCCCTGCTGCAGGCTACATAAAACAGCCTTCTCTCCTCCTCCATTTCTTCGATATCCGTGGCCCGGTTGGATGGAAACATCCCGTCAAGGGCATGGGGAATAAATACAACATACCATTCAAGTCCCTTGGCAGAATGAACTGTACTAACCGTAACTTTACCATTTTCCTCACCCTCATCAATCAGGGGAGTGGACTGATCAGCAACTCTTTTTGACGGGGGGTCCAGCGCAAAATCTGAAAGAAAGCGATCGAGGTTTTTATACTTCTTTGAAAGGTCAATGAGCACTTCAACATCCTGCATTCGCTGCAGGTAGTCATCTTCCCTTGCTTTAAGAAGCGGCTCGTAATAATCACGGATCATTTCTATTTTCCGGGTGAGTGTATAAGTCGGCTGACTTGCTTTTGATAACATCAACCCCATTTCATACAGTTCATCATAAAATTTCTTATGCCGGAAAATATCAAATGCAAACTCGTTATTCGAATCCTGGATGCAGGTGATCACATGGCTTGCTGTCACCTGGCCAACACCGCCTATATACTTAAGCACCCTGTGCCAGGAAATGGCATCTGAAGGATTAAACGTGAGTCGCAGGAATGCCACCACATCCCGTACATGCATCCGTTCATTGAATTTGAAACCACCTACAACAACATAGGGTATCCCCCTTTTGCTTAATTCGGCCTGTATATACCGGTTATGCCAGTCTGCCCTGTTCAGCACTGCCATCTGGTTCATGGGCACCCCTAATTCACGAAGCTCGAGTATTCGATCGGCGATAAATACTGCCTCATCATCCTGGCCATAAGTGCGGTGAACGACCGGCATATGATGATTGAGATTTTTAGTGAACAGCTTTTTTCTGTATCCTATTTTCGCATTTTCTATGATGCTGTTTGTAAAATCAAGGATAGACTGGTTACTCCTGTAGTTTTCTTCAATTTTCACTACGGTACATTCAGGATAAACAGCCGGAAACCGAAGTATATTTTCATAATCAGCTCCCCTGAAAGCATATATACTTTGCGAATCATCCCCTACAACCATCAACCGCCTGTGCTTCGCAGCAATCAGCTGCACAATTTCATTCTGAACTGCATTTGTATCCTGAAATTCATCAACCATCACATACTGATAGGCTTCCTGCATTAATTCCCTGAACCGCTGATTTTTCTTAAGTGATTCATTCAGAACATCCATAAGATCATCGAAATCGAGCATATGGCTTGCTTTTTTGTATTTAGTGTAAGCCCTGAAAATAAGTTCGATGTCAGCTATCCGGTCTTCAAGTCCGGAATATTGTTTCAATATAATTTCCCGGATTGTACTTTGCTTGTTGCGGGAATATGAGATTGTGTCGAAAATCCGGCCTTTTTTGGGGAATTTCTTTTCCTTGGAATTGAATTTAAGTTCCGTTCGGATCAGGTCAATGATGTCCTCCGAATCTGCCGTGTCGATGATTGTAAAATTAGGCGGCAATTCCAGCAGGTTTGAATATTTTCGCAATACATAACTGGCGAAGGAATGGAAAGTTCCTCCCGTAACCTTGCCTGCATTTTTATCATGTAGGAGGGTCTCCACGCGAAGGAGCATTTCATTGGCTGCTTTTCGCGTAAAAGTAAGCAGCAGAATTGACTGCGGGTCAACACCCTTTTCCATAAGGTAGGAAACCCGGTGAACTATCACCCGTGTCTTGCCGCTTCCGGCACCTGCAATACACAGTACAGGCCTGTCAATTGAAATTACTCCTGCAAGTTGGGCGGGATTAAGGGCATGTTCATAATTTACTTTAAACTTTGTAAAATCAATATTATAGGCCAATGTGGCTCCCGGATCTCTTTTTTCAATCGATTCGGCGATTTTCTGCAACTCTGCTATTTTCTGCTCCAGGCTGCGCGATACAGGGAGAATTGGATAGTCACGCACAGATATGGATTTGAAACTGACTGGCTGATCCGGTATAGCCGAATAGGAAGATGCAGGTTCCCGTGGTGTAATCCTGCTTAAGAAGTTATTCAGCAGGTCCTCCCGGTTAATTCCTTCTGATGGGGTTATATCATCCTCAGGAGCCCTTTCGGGTATATCCTCAGGTATGACGCTTTCTTTTCGCATCATACGCTTAAATCGATCAAAAAGACCCATTTTTTTGATTGTTTTCTCGTCAAAATCAAGGAATGTAAATTAGGAAAATATTACCGGTTAACTAAGGAGTACCCAAAATTTTTAACGCAAAGTCCTCGGGAGGGTCTCCCTCCAACCTCAGAACAGATAACTTTTCAAGAGATTGCCAAAAGATTTACACAGAGCGCTCAGAGTTTTTTGTTTAGCGCGTTATAGATTTTTGGAGGTCACAGAGAAGAATCTCATTTCATTCGATTAACATAACCAGAATTCAGCTACTCTTAATCTGCGAGATCAGGTGCGCCACGAGGCGTGCGTATATATAGTAGTAAATAATACCTTTAAGGATGAAAGAGCCTTACAACCCAATTTGCCGTTCAGGTTGAAGTCCTCCTGACACATAGTTAGGAAACGAGCTGTGTGA
>JBGSSA010000221.1:0-6950 GCA_041737295.1 Bacteroidales bacterium
AAATAGGCGACCGAAGTCGCCTACACTAGATGAACTTCCGTTTAATGCTTTCGCAAGAAGTCCTCTTTCCGTAGAGGTAAAATTAAAAAAAAATGATGAAAAAATTTGAATTTTAAGATAGTATCTGAAGGCTGAAGGCTGGAGGCTGGAGGCTGAAGGCTGAAGGCTGGAGGCTGGAGGCTGAAGGCTGGAGGCTGAAGGCTTTCGGAGTCTACTCCAGAAGGGGGAACTGCCTGCATGACTGCACGACTGCATGACCGCATGACTGCACGACTGCAAAACCGCATAATTTCCTCATGTATCCATTTTTTTGTATCTTGCTGTCAGCAAGCCCCAAAAAAATGGGCTTCTCACATCAAAATACTCTAAATAAAATGAGAAAAGCTTTACTTCTTGTTGATTTACAGAATGATTATTTCCCGGGCGGTAAAATGTCACTGGATGGTGCAATCGAAGCCATCCAAAACGCCAGGCTTTTGCTTGACCGGTTCAGAAATGAATTCTGGCCTGTTTTTCACATCCGTCATGTGGCCATGAAACCTGATGCAACCTTTTTCCTGCCGGGAACTGCGGGTTCACGTATCCATCCCAATGTGGGACCGCTTACCGGAGAAGATGTGATCACCAAGAATTATCCGAATGCATTCAGAGATACTGCGCTGCTTAATTTGCTTAAAAAGATTGACATCCAGGAACTGGTTATCTGCGGCATGATGACACACATGTGTATTGATGCCACTACCCGTGCTGCCAAGGATTTGGGATACAATTGCACTGTAATCGGAGATGCCTGTGCAACGAAATCGCTTTCGCTGAACGGACAGGTTATTTCTTCAAACCATGTACATCTCAGTTTTCTGGCTGCATTGAATTCATCCTATGCTGATGTGTGTACAACAGAAGTATTCCTGAATAATAATCAGTGACCCTTTATCACACCACGATATTTATTAAATAATCCTATATGGATATTAAGATCAGGAAAGCGGAAGAAAAGGATTTTACCGAAATCTTCAAACTGATTCATGAGCTGGCAGTTTTTGAGCACCAAACGGATCAACTGCTCAATTCTGTTGAGAGGATGAAAGATGAGAAAGAATTTTTCAATTGCTATATAGCGGAAACAGCCGACAAAAAGATCGTCGGGTATGCCACATATATATTCTGCTATTATACCTGGGTCGGCAAATCATTATACATGGATGATCTTTATGTGCTTCCAGAATACAGGGGGAAAGGAATCGGAACCCTGCTGATCGGAAAAGTGATTGATTTCGCCCGCGAGACAACCTGTCACCGCCTGCGGTGGCAGGTTTCAAACTGGAATGCAAAGGCAATTGTATTCTACAAAAGCCTCGGAGCGGTAATTAACGAAACGGAACAGAATTGTGATATTTCTTTTTCGTGACGAGTCCTTTTCCCTCTCTTGAAACCGATATCTAAAGAGCGTATCTTATTTATTATAGTTTGATTATATTGTTTATCTTAACTTATTAATTATTTACTGATGGAAAAGTATTTAATTATAAGTCTGCTTGCGGCATTGATATTTCCTGGAAAGCCTGCTATAGCTCAAAATCCGGAAATATCATTTGAACATTTATCCAGCGAGGATGGCCTGCCCCATAGTACCATTATGGATATTCTACAGGACAGGAAGGGATTCTTCTGGTTTTCTTCAAGAAATGGATTATTCCGGTATGATGGATATAATTTTACAATATTTAAAACAGATCTGAAGAATAGCAATAGCCTTTCCGATAATTGGATCAGCTCTTTATTTGAAGACAGTGAAGGAATTCTTTATGTTGGTACCTGGGACCAGGGTTTGAACATATATAATGGTAAAAAAGAAAATTTTACAAGGTTTAAGGCAAATAAGGATACTAACTCATTAGGTTCCAACAAAATCAGGTGTATTAAAGAGGATAGCAAGGGTATAATCTGGATTGGCACTGTCGATAAAGGATTTTATTCATTTAACAAGAAAGAAAAGAAATTCTCTTCTTATTCGTTGCCAGCATCCTGCGTAAATAATTGCATCGACATGGTTATTGATAAAGATGACAATCTTTGGATGACCAACAGCATACTGGAACTTGTTCAGTTTAATCCCGGCACAAAAGAATTTAATGTCATTAATAAATCATTTTCAAGTACGCAAAAATCTGATGAAATTATATCGAAACTGTTAATCGATAAAGATTCCAATTTGTGGATAAGCACAAGTAATAGTGGATTGTATTTCTATGATCCCAAAAATAACATTACAAAACATTGGATTCATCAGATAAACAACTCCAAAAGTTTGAATTCTGACATTATTACTGATATCCAGGAAACAAATGATGGTCAAATCTGGATTGCCACAGATGGGGGAGGAATTGATATCCTGGAAACAGAGAAAGGCGAATTTTATCATATTACAAACAATGAATATGACCCTGCCAGCCTGAACACAAATGCTATATATTGCTTATATTCAGATAAAAGCAACAATATTTGGGCTGGAACCTATTTGGCTGGTATTAATATTTATTATCCCGGAAGAAAAAAATTTTCGAATTATAGGCCCAATCCTGATAATCAGTCTGGTTTAGGATCTAATTCTGTATTGGCGATATACCAGGACAAAGAGAATGATTTGTTGATTGGGACTGATGGTGGAGGTATGTATCTTTACAATAAGGAAAAATATGGAGACAAATTTATTGATTTTAAGCTAAAGGGAAAAGCGTCCCCTGAGGTGGTTAAAACTATTTATCAGACCAATGATGGTACAATCTGGATTGGAACCTGGAACAAAGGTCTGGTTAGGTTTGATAAAAAAAGCGGTAAATTCAGCTATTTGGGTTGGGATAAAGAAAATCCTGAAAAGTTGACCGGTCCAATGGTTTGGTCAATCAACGAAGTTGATAAGGATTTGTTGTGGATAGCAGTATGGCCTTTTGGAATTGATGTTTATAACTGGAAAAAAAATAAAGTTGTAAAACATATCAGGCCTTCCAATGGATTCAGAGGGAAATATATCAGTCAGATTTTTAAAGATTCAAAAGGCAGAATATGGATTGCCACTTACGATGAAGGATTAAACCAATATATTGCAAGCTCTGACAGGTTTGTAAATTATCATTATGAATCCGGTAACTTAAGAAGGTTATCGAGTAATCAGGTCTCCACCCTATTTGAAGATAGCAAGGGAAATATTTGGATAGGAACGCATGGGGGTGGATTGAATAAATACAATGAAATTACAGATGATTTTACTGTAATAGATGAAAATAATGGGCTGTTTAGTAATGAGATTGCCGGAATTTTAGAAGACAGCAATGGGGATTTTTGGATTTCTTCGAATAAAGGCGTTTTTAAATTCTCACCAACTATATTAAAATCCAGAAATTATGACACAAATGATGGCTTGCAGGGCAATGAATTCAATGATTGTGCTTCTTTTAAAGCCAAAAATGGCAGGTTTTATTTTGGCGGAACCAAAGGATTTAATGCATTTTATCCAGACCAAATAAAAGACAATTCTTACCACACGCCTTTATATATAACAGCTTTCTCAATTTTCAATAAACTGATTCACGTCAATTCGCCTGATTCAATCTTAAGTGAATCTATTATCGAAACCAAAGAAATTACATTGCCATATGATAAATCTGTTTTTACTTTTGAATTTAATGCACTCAATTATAATCGGTCAAAGAAAAACCATTATGCTTACCGAATGGAGAATTTCGAAAATGATTGGAATTATGTAGACCATAAACGATATGCAACCTATACGAATTTAGATCCCGGAGAGTATACTTTTATGGTCAAGGCAACCAATAACGATGGCGTTTGGAACGAAGTGCCCACAGCCATTAAAATTACGATTACACCGCCATTTTGGCAAACATTATGGTTTAGAATTTCCTTGATTCTTATTATTATTGGTTCAATATTTTTGTTATTTAATTGGCGGACAAGACGCTTGAAATTGCAAAAAGAACTACTTGAATTAAAAGTCAGGGAAAGAACAACCGATTTGGAAGATGCCAATACAAAGCTCGAAAAAGGTCAAAAAGAAATCTTACAACAAAGTGAAAAATTGAAAGCAACCCTTGAACAACTTTACCAAACCCAGAACCAACTTATCCAATCGGAAAAAATGGCTTCACTCGGCATCCTTTCAGCAGGTGTGGCACATGAGATAAATAATCCATTAAATTATATTATGGGTGCATATGAGGGCTTAGATGATTATTTTAATGAAACAGGATTAACCAATACAAGAATACCAATACTGTTAAATGGCATAAAAACCGGCATTGACCGCGTTTCTGAAATTGTAAAAGGACTAAACCAGTTCAGCCGGAACAATGAGGCTCTTTCAGAGGTATGCGAAATCCATTCAATTATTGATAATTGCCTGGCGATGTTGAATAACCAATTGAAAGAAAGAATTAAGGTTACCAAAAATTTCATATGCGAAGAAATTAGAGTTGAAGGAAATGTTGGTAAATTGCATCAGGTTTTTGTTAATATATTACATAATTGCATACAGGCAATTGATCAAAAAGGGTTTATCTTAATTTCAACCAATAAAAGCGGGAAAAATTGTATTGTTGAAATATCTGATTCAGGATGCGGGATAAATCCTGAAAACTTAGCAAAAATTACTGACCCCTTTTTTACTACAAAGGATCCCGGGCAAGGTACAGGTTTAGGATTATCAATAACTTACAACATAATTCGGGATCATAAAGGTATACTTGAATTTTACTCTGAACTTAATAAAGGAACAACTGTTAAAATAACTTTGCCAATCCATGACCATTTATGAACGGGAAACCTAAGATTCTCTATGTGGATGATGAAAGTATTAATCTTCAGCTTTTCAAGATAGTTTTCAGCAAAAAATACGAAGTATTCACTGCTGAGAATGGCTTGATTGGCCTTGAATTGCTTGCGAATACCCGTAACGTTTCAATCGTTATAAGCGACATGAAAATGCCTTTCATGGATGGAATAGAGTTTATTAAAAAATCAAAAGCACAATTTCAGGATATAAGCTATTTTATATTAACAGGTTATGATATTACCAATGAGATTCAGGAAGCATTAAATATGGGGTTGATTGTCAAATATTTCAGAAAACCTTTCAATAAAGCTGAAATAGATTCGGAAATTGAATTGGCATTAAAATAAGGAAACCAGCCGGGTCCATCGCCGATTTCTTCAATACCTTAAACGGCAAGCCGACCACTCTGACCCAAGCAGCCGAATAATGTAATGAACTTTCTTGAGTAATACGGACTAATATACTACATTTTTACGTATATAATACATTTTAGTATGGATACAAAATTGACATTAAAGCTTGATAAGTTCGTGATTGATAAAGCAAAAGATTATGCATCTACTCATAAAAGGAGTCTTTCACGAATAATTGAATCCTATTTAAGATCATTGATAAATAACAATGACCCAAAAGATAGTGATGATATCGAAATATCTCCTTTTGTAAAAAGCATAGCTACCGGCGTCAATATCCCCGCGGATTTCGATATTAAAAAGGAGTATGGTGATTATTTAACACAAAAGTATAAATAATGACCAGGCTGTTTATTGATACCAATGTGATGATAGACTTATTAGGAGAAAGATTACCTCACTATGATTCTATTGCAAAAATTGCAACACTTGCTGATAAAGGAAAAGTCAAAATGGTAGTTTCAGCATTTTCTTATTCTACAGTTTACTATCTGCTTACAAAATTTGAGAGCCCTGACAAAGTAAAAGAGAAGTTAAGGAAGTTTAAGATTATATCAGAAATATCTGATTTAGACGAGACAATCATTGAAAAAGGATTAGCCTCGAATTTTTCAGACTTTGATGATGCACTGCAATATCATTGCGCATTAAAAGCTGATTGTGATATCCTGATAACAAGAAATGCCAAAGATTTTAAGGAATCAGCATTACCTGTTATGTCTGGGGTGGAATTTCTTCAGACCCGTAAAAAATAAAAAACCTGCTAAACCGGACAGCGTGCTGGCGGGTTTCAAGTGTCAATGCCCCAGGTGAGAATTGGCGAATCGTATAAACTGATCCCAGTCCCATGCCAATACATCATGCCCTCCTGACCGGATATGGTAACCTATTGTGTTCATGACAGGATGGTTTACTTCCGGCATCTCTGATGAGGGAAGTCCTTTCTTGCCAAAAAGCTGATAAACCGGACCGGCATAATACCCCGAGAGATATTCGCCTTTAGGGTCTGCCCATGTATCATCCTCGGCACTGGCAATATATACCGGGCGCGGCGCCATCAGGGCAATCAGCATGTGCTGGTCCACCGGAAGCGTTTCTTCCTTCCCGTCGTACTGGCTGCAATTATCACACATCCAATGTTTAAAGTATTGATTCATTCCGCCAAGTCTCTCGCCGTATTTCCGTCGTGACAAAGCGGCCCCGCCACACCCCGAATTATTTGAAATGACAACCGCGAAACGCTGATCCAGTGCACCTGCCCAAAGGGCTGTTTTTCCCAGCCTGGAATGTCCCGTCACAATCACCCGGCTTGCATCAATACCGGGGTCTTTCTCCATATAGTCCATAACCCGGCTCAGTCCCCAGGCCCATGCCGATATGGCCCCCCATTCATCAGCGAGGGGTTCGGTCTGGTTATTCCTGTATAACAAGGGATGAACGCCATCAGTGAAATCATTTTTATCAGGATCCACGTCACCGTAGTACAGTGTAACCAATCCATAGCCGGCATCAATGATCTTCTCTGCCTGCCACCTGCCCTTGCCTGCACCCCTGGCATAATCAGTTGCCTTGTTTTCCGAAACCCCCAGTCCGGGATCGTTTTTAATCCATGAAGTGGCCAGTAGTATCGCGGGATCGTCTGTCACTGTGTGGTTGCCATCGAAATTATAACCCACAAATACAGGTGC
>JBGSSA010000222.1:0-13796 GCA_041737295.1 Bacteroidales bacterium
ACATTTCCATTCAACTGCACTATATTTTTTTCAATGATATCCCAACCTTTCCTGGCAGTGTCGGGCGTGGCATAATCTTCGATGTATTCAGCCAACGTGAGCATAGCATTGGGGGAACAGAAATTCTTAATAAAGCCCGGGACGGAAAATTCCATGAAGTGTTCTCCCGTGCGCCCATTGCGGTAACAAGCCGTACAGAAGGAAGGCATATGCCCGGTTTCGATAAGTTCATCGATGATCATGTTCAAACTTCTGTCATCGTTGATCCTGAATTGTTCCTTGTCGAGGTTTTGCTCTGCCTCCGCGGATTGCGCATAGGCACCCAGTTCGATTTTAGTACCTCCGTCTATTTGTGATATCCCGTATTGCATCAATTCAGACCTGATGGCTGCCGGTTCCCTGGCAGTGAGGATCATCCCTGTATAGGGAACGGCAAGCCGTAAAATAGCTACCATTCTTGCAAAATCAGCATCACTGACCCTGTACTGATCATTCGCCACAACCGAGGAGGCATCCTGCAGCCGTGGAAAGGAAATAGTATGGGGGCCCACGTTGTAGCACGCTTCGAGGTGATTGGTGTGCCTGAGCAGTGCCATAACCTCGAACCGCCAGTCATACAATCCAAATAGTGCGCCAATACCAACATCATCCAACCCTGCTTCCTGCGCCCTGTCGAGTGCAGTGAGCCTGTAATTGTAATCTCTTTTCTTTCCCGAGGGATGGTATATAGAATACATTTCCGGATGATAAGTTTCCTGGAAGACCTGGTATGTTCCGATCGCGGCCTCCTTAACAACCCGGAATCCCTCAACTTCAAGAGGGGCCGCGTTGATATTGACCCGCCTGATCTCGCCGTGTCCTTTTTTCACCGAATATACAGTGCGGGCTGCATCAGCAATGAATTGCGGGGTATAATCAGGATGTTCCCCGAAGACCAGGATAAGCCTTTTCTGGCCCTGGTCTTCCAGTGCTTCTACTTCACGGATTATCTGAAGGTTATTCAGGCTGGTCCTGACAGCCTCTTTATTGGATGCACGGAAGCCACAATACTGGCAATTGTTGATGCACTTGTTCCCTATATATAAAGGTGCGAACAGAACGATACGGTTACCATATACTGCCTGTTTAAGCTTATTTGCACCTTGCTTGATTTCAAGGATAAGGTCGGGATCACTTGCGTTCAGCAGGATTGCCGTTTCCGGCATGCTCAGCCGGTGCTTATCAAGTGATTTGGCTATTATGGATCGTACAGTGGTTTTATCCGGTTTAGCATGAGCAAGCAACTGTTGAATCTCCTCCGCATCAATAAAGGGTTTCATTCGCTCATCCGGGATTCGATACTTTTCGGGACTGAATTTCATTTCTTTAGACTGTTAGACTGTTTGACTGTTAGGCTTTAGGCTGAAGGCTGAAGGCTGAAGGCTGTAGGCTGCAGGGTGATAAGTGATTAAGTGATTAAGTGATTAAGTGATTAAGAAGACGGAAGAACTGCAAAACTGCAAAACTGCAGAACTGCAAAACTTTCATTCTTTTGCCAATACGGCTTTGGTCGAAACTCCCTCGATCCTTCCCAGTTGTCCGGAAAGCGTGCTGATCTCATCCGTTGTTCCTTCTACCACCAATGAAATTACACTGATGCCCTTGTCGCGGATAGGAATTCCCTGCCTGCCAATAATGACAGAGGCATGCCGGGTGAGGATCTCATTCAGCTGTTGAATATGGTCTTTTTCTTTAACCAGGATGATGATGGCGGCGATTCTCTTTTCCATTGGACTTCCTTTGGGTCAGACTAGTTTTTTTTGGGTCTTTGCTGAAGATAAATCCGCAGCGCAGACAGTGAATTCTTATTACGGCATAAAGGTATAAATGTTTTTGTTATTTAAATAACAATGTAGGAAGAAAGTGACAAGTGACAAGTGACAAGTGACAGGTGAGAGGGGAGAGGAGAGTAGGGAGTAGGGAGTAGGGAGTAGGGAGCAGGGAGTAGGGAACGGCAGAACTGCAGAACGGCAGAACCGCATCCTGTTTTCCTTTACAACTTTACTGCAGAAATCATACCTATATATATATGGTATGTTTGAAAGATACATTGTACTTCAATTATAGAGTTTTTTCTCCTTAAATCCAAACCCACAGCATGCGTGAATTTCTCTTTACAACTTACGGAACCTGTTAATAAATTCAAAAATTAACATTTTTTAACTTATTTATTATCAACTAATTAAATTTTTAGTTTCTTCAGTCATTGAAAAAATTGAGCAAAATCACATCTAGTAAAGGAAATTTGTATTAGATTTATCTTACCTTAATTAACTAATTAATTAAACTAATTAATTAAACTTAAAACTATTTCTTATGAAAAAACTAATGCTTCTGCTCTTATGCTGTGTATTTGCAGGAATGCAAGTATTAATGGCACAAGGAGTTACTATTACAGGGAAGACGACTGATGCCAATGGTGAGGCCATGCCAGGCGTTACCGTTCAGGTAAAAGGTACGACCACCGGAACTGTTTCTCAGGCCGACGGATCTTACCGGTTGGCGGTTCCCGCTGATGCTCAGACGCTGGTATTTAGTTTCGTGGGTATGAAAACCCAGGAAGTCGCTATTGCCGGTCGTACAATGGTTGATGTAGCTTTGGAAGAAGAAGTGACTGCACTGAGTGAAATCGTGGTTGTTGGTTATGCAACTCAGACCAGGGCTTCTGTTACAGGTTCAGTTGCTACGGTTAATGCCGAAGCAATGGAAAGCGACGGCTCTTCAAACGCAATCATGCGTATGCAGGGTAAAGCTTCCGGTGTTAACATTCAGAATGCACACACCCCCGGTGGAGATGCTAACATTAATATCCGCGGATTGGGTACGATCAACAACAACAACCCGTTGTTCGTTATCGACGGTGTTCCGACCAAATATGGTCTTTCCCAGATTAACCCGAACGAAATTGAAAACATCACTGTTCTGAAGGACGCTGCATCGGCTGCCATTTATGGTGCCCGTGGTGCAAATGGTGTTATCATCATTACTACCAAACGTGGTCAGACAGGAAAAACGAATGTATCTTTCAGTGCACGTTTAGGTGTTGGAAGTGCAACCAATCAGTATGACCTGTTGAATACACAGGAATTTGGTGAATTATCATGGCAGCAGGCTGCATATGAAGGTAAACCCCTCAGTGCATATCCGGTCAGCCAGTTATATGGAACCGGTGCTACACCTGTTATTCCGGATTATATCAACCCGAACCGCGCATCAGAAGGCGACCCCTCCACTGATCCTTCCAATTACATTTCCGATCCGGCTAATTTCACGCCGATCACAAGGGCAAATAAAGAAGGAACCGACTGGTACAAAGAAATTTACCGTCAGGCTGTTATGCAGGAATACAACCTGGGCCTGTCCGGTGGAACTGACAAAGGAACCTATGCTTTCACAGTAGGTTACCTCAGTGAAGATGGTATTTTGATCCATACCAATTTCGATCGTTATTCCCTCCGTTCAAATGCTGATGCCAAATTGAACAAATGGCTGAGTGTTGGTGAATCACTGGGTTTAACTTATACTACCAGAAATGGTAATACAAGTGACAACGGCGAAGGTACTCCGATCTCACAGGCTTACCGTATGCAACCGATTGTTCCTGTGTATGACATCATGGACAATTTTGCCGGTACCAAAGGCAACGGAACAGGTAACGGTGAAAACCCGGTTGCAGTTCTGTGGCGTGACAGAAACGATGTGGGCAGTGACCTTCGCGGTATTGGTAATGCTTATGCTGAAGTAACCCTTTTGAAAGACCTGAGATTTAAATCCCTTTTTGGATTTGACTACAGAAGTTATAATGGCAAGGATATTTTCATGAAAAATCCTGAGTTCACTGAGGCAAAACCCACCGACATCTTATCGATGTCGAATAACTATACCATTCAGTGGAACTGGGCAAATACCCTCAGCTATACAAAAACCTTTGCCGATGTTCATAAAATAAATGTACTGGTTGGTACAGAAGCTGTTTCAAGTGCATATCGCAATTTTACTGCACAGAGAACAACCTTTTTCTCAACTGACGTGGATTACATGTATCTGAATGCTGGCGAGGCTGATCAAAGCAATGGCGGCGATGGCAACGATGTGAAGACCATGTCGTATTTCGGCAGGGTAAATTACGCTTTCCAGGAAAAATACCTTGTGGAAGCTACGATCCGTCGTGACGGTTCTTCAAGATTTGGTGCCAACAACCGTTGGGGTAATTTCCCGGCCTTTTCAGTTGGCTGGAGAATTTCTGAAGAAGGTTTCATGGACGGAACAAAGGCCTGGTTAAGCTATCTTAAACTGCGCGCAGGTTACGGTATCTCAGGTAATGATGAAATTGGTAACTACAATGGTTACACCACTTTCTATGGCAATCCCCAGTTTACCTTTTATGGTATTGGTGGTAACCCCACGGGTAGTACATCAGGATTTGCCCACTATGCATTGGGTAACGAAGACGCAAAATGGGAAACTACTGCTACCACAAACATAGGTTTGGATGCAGCTTTTTTGAACAATACCCTGTCAGCATCTGTTGATGTATGGTCACGGAAAACACAGGACATGCTTTACCCGGTTGCAATTCCTGCCACCGTTGGTTCACTTGTTCCCCCGTCAGTTAACATTGGCGATATGAAGAATAATGGGTTTGACCTGAATATTGATTACAAAAACAAGGCCATGGGTGGAGATTTCACCTACGGAATTGGTCTGACTGTTTCCCATTACAAAAATGAGATAACCAAATTGTCCGATAACGCCAATGAGTTTATCAATGGAGCTGACCTCAGGCAGATGGTTTATTCACGTGCTACAGTTGGTACTGCTTATCCTGAATTCTTCGGTCTGATCGTTGACGGAATTTTCCAGACTGACGCTGAAGCAGCTGCTTACGCTCCTGAATACGGCGGATCTTACAACAGGGCAGGTCACTATAAATTCCGTGATATTGCCGGTAATGATGACGGATCACCTGATGGAAAAATTGATGATGATGACCGTACATACATTGGCAGCCCCCATCCCAAGTTCACAAGCGGTTTGAATATTGACCTCGGTTACAAGAACTTCACTTTCACCACATTCCTGTATGCCAGCTATGGAAATAAGATGATGAACTATGTAGCTCGCTGGATTGATTACAGCCAGTTTAATGGTAACCGCAGCAAAGATGCACTGTATGATTCATGGACACCTGACAATACTGGTGCCAGACTAGCCGCATTCGACGCCGACAATAATAGCCAAAAGCCTTCAACGGCCTTTCTTGAGGATGCATCGTTCCTCAGATGTAAAACCATGCAACTTTCTTATGACATTCCGAATAATTTATCCACAAAAATGGGTATAGGAAACCTGCAGGTATACGTTTTAGCTACGAACCTGTTTACTTTTACCAAGTATAGAGGTCTTGATCCTGAGGTTAGTTCATCAGGTATGAGTCTTGGAATAGACCAGGGCGCATGGCCAAGTGTTCGCCAGTTCATGGTTGGTGTAAAACTTGATCTGTAGTCAATTCATTGATCTAAAACTTTAAATGTAAATAATATGAAAAAAATAATATTTGGTTGTACGTTAGTATGTGCCATGGCATTGGGTGTTTTTTCCTGCTCGAAGGATTTCCTCGACACCAAGCCTACCGCATCTAATAATAATGTGTCTCTTGCAAATGACAAAGGGGTGAATGCCCTTTTGATCGGCGCTTATCACGGCTTTGTTGGCGGTGGTTTACAGCAGAATGGCTGGTTTGGTTCCTGGGCCTGGTCTGCTTCTGTTACAAATTGGGTTTGGGGTGCAGTTGCTGCTGATGATGCTACAAAAGGATCAGACATCACTGACCAGAGTTCCATCGTTCCGGTGGAGGACTTTACAGTTGACCCTTCAAACGGTTATGTAAGCGACAAGTGGAATGCAGATTATGAAGTGATCGGACGTGCCAATGACGTGTTGAAGGTTATGGCTCTCGCTACCGACATCACTCCTGAAAACGCAATCCAGTACAAAGCTCAGGCTTTATTTATTAGAGCATGGTTCCATTTTGAACTGAAGAGGGTTTTCAATAACATCCCTTATATCACTGAAGATGTTGTTGATCCTGCCACTGTTCCTAATACTACGAATACATGGCCGATGATTGAAGCTGATATGAAATTCGCTGCTGATAATTTACCGGAAACACAGGCAGAGCCTGGTCGTCCGACCAAGTATGCTGCCGAAGCTGTATTGGCAAGGATTTATATGTTCCAGGAAAAATGGTCTGAAGCCAAAACACTGCTTGATGACATTATCGGTAGCGGTAAATATTCTTTGGTGGATAACTATGAAGACAACTACATGATTGCTACCCGTAACAATGCTGAATCCGTATGGGAAATTCAGTATTCAGTGAACGATGGTGCAGCAGAGTCTCCCAATGGTAATTATGGCGATGCCCTGAACTACCCACAGAATGTTGATGGTACAGGTACATGCTGCGGTTTCTTTCAACCGAAACAGAATTTCGTAAATGCTTTCAAGGTTGATGCGAACGGTCTGCCATTGTTGGATACTTTTGACGATGAAAATCTCAAGAATGACATGGGTATTGGTTCTGACGAAGAATTTATTCCTACTACCGATCCGGTTGACCCGCGTTTGGATCATACCGTTGGACGTCGTGGTATCCCATACCTTGATTGGGGTATTTATCGTGGTAAAGCTTGGGTACGTGACCAGGGTAATGCCGGTCCTTATATTTACAAGAAAAATATGTTCAAAAAATCCGAGCAGGGTGCATTTTCAACAACCACCGGTTGGGCAACTGGTGTAAACGCAAACAATTACCGCGCTATCCGTCTTGCCCATGTAATGTTGTGGAGAGCTGAAGTAGCTGTTGAGGAGAATGACCTCCCAACTGCTTTGGATCTGGTTAACCAGATTCGGGAGCGCGCTGCCAACAGTGTTGTAATGGGCCTGTGCACAACGTACACATTACCCAGCCAGGATGGACTCGCAGTGGATTTTACCCAGCCTGCTGCCAACTACCTGGTTAGTCCCTATCCTGATTTTGCTGATCAGGCGTTTGCAAGAAAAGCTGTTCGTCATGAAATGCGTCTTGAATACGGTATGGAAGGCTATCGCTACTTTGACCTGGTCCGTTGGGGCATTGCTGCTCAGACAATCAATGCCATGATGGTAAACGACAGAAAATTCCGCTCCTTGTTTGGTGGTGCTGTACCAAAGAGTTTCACGGAAGGCAAGAATGAATACTGGCCAATTCCGCAGACACAGATCGACCTCCAGGGTTCGGATATTCTTACACAGAATCCAGGATACTAATCTTCGTATCTGATATATATAAACCCCTCCGCCTTTAAGCGGGGGGTTTTTTTTTGAAAAGCCCTTTAAAGCGTATTTATCTGAGGGTTTTATTTACATTTAAGCGCTATTTAACCTCTCTTCTATCTCAGTTATTCCTATTCGTATGATCATTCCCATGAATCCAAAAACCCGACTCGCTTTTGCAAAAAAAATGATGCATTTAACGTTTTTGGTGATCTGTTCTTTATATATGAATGCGGCCAACTGCCATGATTTACCTAAGACTGCATCTTCTCAGAAGCCTGATAGTGTCATAGGGGAATTTTGGTCGGAAGAAGATTCCAGGTGGATCGTAAACAGAAGAAATGTTTTCACCTATAATTCAAATTCACAACTGGTTAATGCGACAAGTTCCGAATGGGATATTCTTTCATCCCGGTGGAATTTCACAACCAAAGAAGAAACCTATTATGATGCGAATGGAAACGATAGCCTGTTTATCAATTCAAGCTGGTTTAATTCAGGAAGTAAATGGAATGAGGAGTTTCAAACAAGATATACTTTTGATGAACATGGTAATAACACGGTGATTATTAATTTATTCTTCGATGAAGAATACCAGGAATGGGTTAATTCAACCAAAAAAGAGATGGTCTATGATGAAAACGGAAAGGACACACTGGAAATTCAATATAGCTGGGATGTGCACACTTCATGGACGGCGTCTTTTAAGACAAAATACCTGTATGATGCTAATGGCGACAATTACATATCCTATTTGTATAGTTGGGATCAAGCCGATTACAACAAATGGCTTATTTATGGTAAATCGGAATACTTCTTTGATCTAAACGGAAAATCCATACGGAGCCTGTCTTATACCTGGGAGCCAAATGCAAGTCAATGGCGTTCCGATTATAAACATGAAAATGGCTTCGATAATAATGATAATCTTTTGGCGGACAGTCTTTATTCATGGGATGCGACTTCGGAACGATGGATGGAAATTTCAAAAAGCACCTACTCATACAATACAGATGGAGCCTTGACCGGATTAATAATACATAACTGGTCGGAAAGCGACAGTCGATGGGTGGCTTTAAGCAGGGCAACCTATTATTATACCGGGCAGACCACCCGGGTTCCGGATGTCACAGATCCTCAGATTACGGCTTATCCGAATCCTTCCCGGGATTTTATTACTGTGAATTTTCCGGATTCACCCACTTCCGCTATTGTAGAAATTTGGAATACCGGGGGTAAGAAATTAGTTGAACAGGTTTTGCCAGAAAATCATGTTGTTAATATACATAATTTGGCAGCCGGGGTATATATCTGCAAGTTAAAATCTAAGGGAACGGTTTATAGTAAAAAATTTCTGAAAGACTAGGTAATTAGGGACTTAGGGGCTCAAATCATCTTGTCCCTTGTCACTTGTCCCTCGTCACTAAATTAACAAGTCTCTTCATCTCCCCATACTGTTCCTCCATACTGAGCAGTAATTTCATCTGTGCCCTGGCTCGCTGCAGGTTATGAGTGGGGTGATGAATGCGATAGTAGGTATCCCCGTTCAGGTAATCCGCAAGAAAGCGGAGTGTTTGCATATAGGTCATGATCCTTGCTGACAGGGCAAGGTATTCTGTTTCGGTTTCATTCAGCATGGAGCCGGCGATTTGAAGGAATCCTTCTGCAAAGGCCTTAAAATAGAGGATATTCATTGATATTTTACCCAGGTCTGCGTCATCCTCCTCGCCGGTATTTGTGAAAGTCCGGATAGCATCCCCGAAATCATCATGCACATATCCGGGCATAACGGTATCCAGGTCAATCACACAAAGTGCCTTTTCATCGGCATCGTATAATACGTTGTTTATTTTAGTATCATGATGAACAATGCGAAGCGGAATTTTTCCCTCCGCTCCCAGTTTCCGGATCATCCTCATTTCATCCTGCCGTGTTTTAAGCATGGTGATCTCTTTATCGGTTTCACGGATACGGGACTTTACGCCGTTTGAAAGGGCATCATTGAATTGCTGCAGTCGCCAGTCGAGATTGTGAAAATCCGGTATTGTATCCCGGATTTGCGACACAGGGAGGTCGGACAAGTCTGACATAAACTTACCGAATGCCTTTCCTCCTTCATATACCTGGTGTTCATTTACAGCCCTGTCAAATGAACTGTGCCCGGGAATAAATATAAAACACCGCCACACCTGGTTATGCAAATCGATGTACATATGCCGGCCATCGACAGTATGCACCGGATGCAATACACGGCGCTTTAAATCCTTCTCCCCTCGTGCTTTCAGCTTCCCGAGTATGTGGGAGGTAACAAGAGCAATGTTATGTGTAACGGCGGCAGGATCACGGAAAACATTTGTATTGATCATCTGGATGATATAGTCATCATCCCGGTTTGATTCCGTTTTAATATGGTATGTCTGGTGGATATGGCCTGACCCGAAAGCCGAGATATCAGCCACTTTTCCGTCCAGTTTAAATTGAGCCGCAATTTCAGAGATATTGTCCATTAAATCAATTTAAAATTCATAAAAATAATAAAAAGCCCGGCTTCGTTGCCGGGCTAAAAAGCAGACGTACAACTAAGTACGCTGCAAAGGGCGCTAAGCCCAAAATTTATGCATAGACCACTTCAGGGTCTGCGAAATGCTTTAATATGTATGACTAAAATTAGCATAAAAAGGGGCGAAATGCAAGTTTTTTATGTTAAAATATTGCTCATATATTCCCGGGCAAGTTTCACCTGATCATGCACAAAATCAATACCTGCTGGTGTATGATCTGCATTCAGCACCGGGTGATCCGCCGGGCAGTGGATCCATTGTTTTGAGGATTACGCGGGTAGTATTATTTTTTTTCGAACGCGGCGTCAAATGCAAGTCCGGATGGTTTGAAATCAATACCCCTTACAAATTCGCACGATTCAGCGGCACCTTCTTCCCTGTCCATGTCAGAATCTTCCCATTCTACTGATAACGGGCCTTTGTAGCGGATTGAATTCAGGGCCCGGATAATTTCTTCAAACTGAATATCGCCCCGTCCCAGACTTCTGAAATTCCAGTTTCTTCGCGGATCTCCAAAAGCGACATGCCCGCCAAAAACGCCAATATCTCCTGGTGTATCTTTCCAATAGGCATCTTTCATATGAACATGAAAGATTTTTTCCTTAAACCGGTAGATGAATTCTACATAGTCAACTCCCTGGTATCCCAGGTGGCTTGGATCATAATTAAAGCCAAATGCGGGGTGATGATTTATAGCTTTCAGGGTCCGTTCTGCCGAGGTAATGTCAAACGCGATTTCCGTGGGATGAACTTCCAGGGCAAATTTTACTCCCAGCTTTTTGTATTCATCCAGTATCGGCTTCCATCTGCGTGCAAAATCTTCATATCCTTTGTCAATCATTTCCTGTGAAACGGGTGGAAAAGAATAGATATAAGGCCAGATTGAACTTCCGGTAAATCCATTCACGATTTTCACCCCTAGTCTTTTGGCTGCATGTCCCGTCGCGATCACTTCCTGCGCAGCTCGCTGCCTTACCCCTTCAGGATCCCCGTCTCCCCAGATATATGAGGGAAGGATACTTTTGTGCCGCTCGTCGATCTGGTCGCATACGGCCTGACCAACCAGGTGCGTTGAAATGGCATATAATTTCAGCCCGTACCTGGACAGTAATTTTTTACGGCCTTCACAATAGGCTGCATCGGCCTTGTCGATTTCCATATGATTGCCCCAGCAGGCCAGTTCAAGACCGTCATATTCGAATTCGCGGGCCTTGCGGCACACCGTTTCAATGTCAAGATCGGCCCACTGGCCGGTGAATAGTGTTACAGGACGCATGGTTTTTTATATTAATTTGATTTAATAGATATTAGATTCATTCTATAATTTAGTATTTCAGTCGTGCAGTCGTGCAGTCATGCAGTCATGCAGTCGTGCAGTCATGCAGTCATGCAGTCAGTTTCTCTTCGAGAGAAGACTCCTAAAAGCCTTCAGCCTCCAGCCTTCAGCCTTCAGCCTTCAGCCTCTTAGCCACTGGTAGCCTATTCAACAAATTTAATCCACTTTGTGCCGTCGTCGTACCCCGCTTTCACCACAGTCTCTATAAACTGCATGCCCCGTACACCGTCTTCTATGCCCGGAAAATCGAGCCATTCAGGTTCTGTCTTTTTATTTTCGAGTTTAGCCCGGACGGCAAGTGAGAAATTCCTGTAGATGTTCGCAAAGGCTTCGAGATATCCCTCCGGATGTCCTGCCGGCGTTCGGGAATTATGTTTTGCTACCTGGCCCATGTATCCCTGGCCGGTTCTGACCATTTCAACAGGTCTGTCCGTCCATTTCAGCCATAGTGTATTGGGTTCATGTTGTGACCATTCCAGCCCGCCTTTATTGCCATACATGCGGATCTTCACCGCGTTTTCCTCCCCCGCGGCGATCTGTGTTGCCATAAGCACTCCCCGGGCACCGTTGTCGAAACGGATCAGTGCGGCACCGTCATCATCAAGCTGTCGGCCCGGAACAAATACATTCAGTTCGGCACATATTTCGATGGCCCGTAACCCGGATATATATTCGGCAAGATGGAAGGCATGTGTACCGATATCACCCATACATCCGGCCTTACCAGACCGTTTGGGATCGGTTCTCCAGGAAGCCTGCGCGTTACCCGAATCTTCTACTTTTGATGACAGCCATCCCTGCGGATATTCAACATAAATTTTCCGGAGTTCTCCGAAATCACCCCTTTTCACTCTTTCCCGGGCTTCCTTTACAGCGGGATATCCCGAATAGGTATGCGTAAGGGCCAGTATTAATCCGGTTTCCTTTACTCTGGCAGCCAATTTCTTCGCTTCATCAAGGGTAAAAGTCACGGGCTTATCGATGACCACATGAAAGCCGCGTTCAAGGGCCATCATGGCAGGTTCAAAGTGCGCGTGGTTAGGGGTGACAATGGTGACAAAGTCCATTCTTTCATTCGGAGGAAGCTTATCCTCGTTTTCAAACATTTCGCGATAAGTTTTATACACCCTGTCGTCGGGCAGGAAATACGATTTTCCGGAGGAAAGGGACGTTTCCGGATCAATGCTGAAACAGCCGCATACAAGCTCTATCTGCCCATCCATAAAGGCTGCCAGTCTGTGGATGCTGCCAATGAAAGCATCACTGCCTCCACCTACCATGCCCATTCTGAGTTTTCGGTTTATCATCGGTAAGATTAATTTTTATATGGTTGAAAAATATATTTAGTCCGTACCCTATAGTTCAAATATAATGAATCAACAGGGCTATTCAAAGAAACGGGCAGAAATATTGCAGGTGCGGATGCCACATAAAAAGCAATAAAAAATCCCCGATTCCTGATCACAATGAAGCATATGTTTTGTAAATTTAATCCTGGTACTATCGGGTAGTACTCTTTTTGTCCATACAACACCTTCAGGCTGACAAATGAATCGCATAATCAGTGTACTGTAATATATAACCAATTAAAATAATGCTATGAAAAGACTGATCTTACTAATTACGGCTTTCCTGCTTTGTGGTATGTATGCAATGTCCCAGGAATCAAAAGCCCCTGCAGGATTTACTTCCCTGTTCAACGGTAAAGACCTTACAAACTGGAAAATTCCGGATGGTGATAACGGTCACTGGAAGGTAGTTGATGGGGTGATAGACTATGATGCGCTCAGTGAAGCCGGGGATGACAAAAATCTCTGGACTGTTACAAAGTATAAAGATTTTATTATGTATGTTGATTTCAGGATAAAATCCACTCCTTTTAAAAACGCGGGTGTTCCCCTGATCCTGCCTTCCGGGTTACATAAGCTGGATGAAAATGGCAAGGAGATCACTATGGTGGTTCCGGATTCGGATTCCGGAATTTTCTTACGCGGCAGCAGCAAATCGCAGGTTAATATTTGGTGCTGGCCTGTTGGTTGTGGCGAAGTTTATGGATACCGGATGGATGAAAAAATGCCGGCCGATGTTCGCCGGGCTGTTACTCCCAAAACAAATGCCGACAAAAATATCGGGGAATGGAACACATTTAAAATTACGGTAAAAGGAAATGTGCTGAACGTGGAAGAAAACGGGATACTTGTAATTGAAAACGCCACACTGCCGGGGTTACCCGATACAGGTGCCATTGGACTGCAGCATCATGGCAGCCGGGAAAATGGTGTATGGGTAGGTCCTCCGTCACTGGTGCAGTTTAGAAATATCTATATCAAAGAACTTTAACCGGATACCGGATACCGGATGCTGGATGCTGGATACTGGATACTGGATACTGTATACGACTTCAGCCTTCAGCCTTCAGATACTATCTTAAAATTCAAATTTTTTCATCATTTTTTTTTAATTTTACCTCTACGGAAAGAGGACTTCTTGCGAAAGCATTAAACGGAAGTTCATCTAGTGTAGGCGACTTCGGTCGCCTATTT
>JBGSSA010000071.1:0-27242 GCA_041737295.1 Bacteroidales bacterium
GCTTGGTACATACATCCTATAAAATAGAATTAAAGGGGAAGGAATCTTTAAGAAAAAGTAAAAATCGGTAATAATGTCAGTTTAACATCTGTTCTTTGAATTAAACCTATCAGGGGGGTCAACATCACCGAAATATCCAGTTGCCTTGCATTTGATTTCGATTTTCACGGTTTTCCCATTGATAATGGCCGATATATCCGCCGATCCCGGTGTCATGGTTGGTGGAATCCATTTCATTGAACCGATCCGGCGCATTGATCCGGTCACATCGGTCACGACCTTCGTACAATCCAAAACACGCCCGGTGACGGAAATACGTTCGGAAAAATGACCATTGAATTTCAACCAATCAATGACCATGCGGGTCAATCCATTGGCATTTTTATCGGTGTATGGGTGAACCGTGCGGGCGTAATTTGGTAAATTGGGATATTTGCGAACCGATTCCGCCATTGCCAATTCCTTCAATTGTGTAATTGGTTTCATGGCCTTACCTCCGCCGATATTTCATCGTCGGAATTTCGCGGGCGGCATTTCGGATGTCCAATTCATTGAAAAGGATTCGCGTCCCGATGCGTGATCCTTTGATGACACCCATTTTGACGTATTCACCGAGGGTCGGCAGGGAAATTTTCAACAATTTACACACCTCATCACGGGTGTAAAATCTCAATTCCGGTTCCGTGGGTTGGAACCCGGCCAATTCCTCGCGGACAATTTGCCGAATGGATTTTTCCAATTCATCGGCGGTGACCCCTTGTATCATTATTGCGTTGCTCATGATGTAAACCGTTTATGGGAACAAGTTTACACATGATTGAAAAAACGTTTTGGACGTTTTGGACGTGTCAACGAAAAATAATCCGGGATGTGCGGATTGACGTGGGTTATGAAAGGAGGGAAAATAATTCTGTGAATTTATCGATGCCGGTGGATCGTTTTTTTCTCAATGTACTAAACGACGTTCCGCCGGGGCCAATTTTCAATCCGAATTCATCACAAAACACTTTGATCGCGGTGGTGCGATCACATTCATTTCGAATTATATTTCGCGCCATAAGGGCATCGACGACCAATGTCAATTCCGATGGTTTACCAATCCACATGCCATTATCATCGATGTGATCCATTTTTAATAATTGTTTGACCTCTCCGGGATGCTTCGATTTGCGGAAAATGCTTTCAAATTTCGTTGCCGTGGATTGATGACAAAATACACCGTGTTCGTGGAAATCCCGGAACACGACATCGTATTTTTCGATCACGGCATCCGCCGCGTGAATGACCCCGGAATAATATCCGAATTCACGGATCACATCGAACGTCAAAATGACCGGGTATTGATTTTTCACAAAATTCCATCCATCACGTCCATGGTGTCCGGCATGAAAATATTTGGCATGAAGGTCGACCATGTATTGATGCCCGCCTGATCCGAAAACAATATTTGGTGACGGGACGAAATTCGCATCGAAATACCGTTCACCTTCATGGAATGCCGATACATATTCCTCCAAATATGGCCGGGTATCAATCACAACATTGCGTTTGTCCATGTCGCGTACCGGTATTTCATTCAATTCAAAAATGATTGCCAATTCAGGCCTATACACCCTTACCCCGTTAATAATGGAACACCCGCGATTTTCAATTTTCAATTTATGGAATTCATAATTTGGCGTCCTTTGTGCCACCCCGTCAAACAACGTATGTAAAAAATACCGCGTGTCCATGTTACCGTGCGATTTTCAACGGATTTCCGACAAAAAACGCATTCGATGATAAATTCATCGCCGTTTCCTCCTTTGATACCCGAATGTATTTCAAGAATTCACTTTCGGTTTTATGCCCGGAAATTTTCATGATGTCGATCGACGGTATTCCGGCCAAATACATATTTGTGCAACCGGATCGGCGGGCCGTGTGGGTGACAACCAAATCACATTTTCGTGCCTTTGTTTTGAACCTCATTCCACCCCTATTCGATTCAAATTCGACCATGTCCGTGATCCCGGCATCGGCCGCAATGTCCTTTATCCGCTTATTGACTTTTTGGCCGTACGTTTTCGGCAATCGATAATTGTATTTTTTCAGGATGGATTCAAGCTCATGGCGAATTGGTATTGTCACGCGTTCGCCGGTTTTTTGTTGATTCAAATCAATCACCCGTTTTCCATTTTCCAACGTGCGAATGTTTTCCGGGTTGATCCGGCTATAATCCGAAAACCGTTGGCCGGTATAACACCCGACCAAAAACACATCACGGGCCAAATCGTATTCGGGAAGGGTGGATAATTTCAATTCATAAATTTTTTGGATTTCGGATTCCGTAAGGTATATCGTTTCAACCGGTGATGAAATGGATTTAAAGGATCGCCGTGTCGTTTCGGCGTTTTTATGCAAACCCTCATCCTTGGCCATTTGCATGATCGTTTTAAGGCTTTTTATGTGTTTGCCCACCGTGTTCGGGCTGTATTTTTTTCCATAAAAAAACCGGATGAAATCGTTGTAAAAATCAATGGTTATGTCATCGAAATTCAAAACGTGCCGTGTGCGTGGTGTTTCGCCGCATTCCTTCAATGCCTCCAATTGTTTGTCGGTGTATATCCCCTGATACACGTTAAATTGGGCCTGAAACCCGGTCAACGAATGCGTGTATGAATAACTGAAACGTGATTTTTTTTCGGTCAACCGTGACCCGTTTTTTGCCTCCGAAATGAAACGATCAATGTATTGATTCAATGTGTTCGGTGCCGATGGCGGTTCCTTTTGATATGAATTATTCACCAAATCCAACAACCATTCCTTTGTCACGGGCCGATTTACCGATTCCTTAAAAATCAATTGTTTCAATTCAATGAATTTGCCCTCAATATTCACCTTATCCAATTCGGTGAATGCGTCCGTGTACAATTTGATTTTATTAAATTCCTGTTTTTCAACGTTCCAATAATCGGGTGGCATCCGGTACGGTGTACGGATTATGAAATTTGCCTTTCGGTCATTTGTGAATCGCATGTAAACGGGTGCCAATGTGGACACGTTTGAACGGGTGAAAAATTTGATGGTTGCCATGGTGTAAATTTTGTGTTACAAATCTACCATTTGTACAACCGTTGTACAAAAATTGTTTCATTTATTTTTATCCCATTTTACCCCGTTTTATCATATATATTGCAAATCAACATTTTATCATCGGAAAACATAAGGCCAAATTAAACGAAAACAACGATTTGTGGTACACGTGGCACCACAAATAGAATTCATATGCCCCGTGTAAATCACGGGGTTTCGTGTTTTTAAGGAGGCCCTTTGGCCGACCCCTCCTTAATCTCCATAAATGTAAAGTACGCCGGCACCCTGTTCTATTGACTTGGTTATCTCGAGCATTTGGACAGAACTTGGAGATTGGAACACACCTGACTGAACAGCCATCGAGCAAGCCTTCCCCCACATATCCCACTATGCCAACTTTTTTTGCAGTTTTATGTGTATTCACAATACTGGCGTCAGAGTGGTCGGCTTGCCGTTTAAGGTATTGAAGAAATCGGCTTTCATTGCTTTCGCATCGATTTCCCGAATGATGTGAACATTCGTTGGCGAGTCGACCTTCTGCCACCGATACTCCTGATCCGGACCTAGTACCACCGAAGGCTCGACCAACGTCAGCCAAGGCTTCCCAAGGTGTTTACCGATAACCATTGATATCGTCGTCAGGTCGTAGAGCGATTTCATGGGTTCAGTGGAGTGAATATTCGAAATTGCTACAAGATATTTGCCCAACTGGTTGTCGGGATAAAGGCCTAAATCAGTGCGTTTGTCGATGGCGAGGCTGGCACCGGTGGGATTTTCGAGAATGATCCAAAACTCGACGCCGCTCTGGCCTGTTACATAGACCGACCAGGGGTCGTTCTCTCCGTTGAAGCTCCCGGAGTTGACCTGTTCCGGGCCACCGCCCAGCCAGACGATTTTGATTCGGCTTTTCAAGTCCAATCCTTCTTCACGTGCAAGAAGAATCGCGTTGGCGATGTTAGTGCATGGACCGACAGGCAGTACCCACACGGGATTGTCGGGCGATGCGCCACGAGCTGCTGCCAGAATTGCATCGCTGGCCTCGCTTTTAACCGGCTTCGTGTCCTGCCATTTGCCACTGGAGGGAACCTGCAACGGCAGTCTTGCACCGTGGAACACCAGAGGCATTAGATTTTCGGGACGATGTTTCAACAGGCCGCTAGCACGGCTGAGCTGGAAGATGTAGTGAATTTCGCCGTAGTTGATCTGCTCCTGTGCATGCCCACCGTGATCGGGGCGGAGACCGTGATGGATGCTGTTGATGCCCAGCAAGTCCACGTTGCTGAAAAGGCCGTAGCCGATATAATGCTGGTCATCGATTTCGTTGCGGGCGTCGGTGTCGAGAATGACCTGCGGCAGGTGCAGTGTTTCCTGCGTGTGGACTCTTACGATAGCGGAAGAAAGCTCGTTGAATGTGTCGCCCACCTTTGATCCCATGACGATGCGGTAAAACCCCGGTTTCTGGTACGTGTGGTTGACCGAAGGGCCCTCAGCCGTCGCCCCGTCACCCAGCTCCCAGTAAGCGTCGTTAAGTTTACCATTGAGACTGAACATCACGGGTTTCCCAGCCAGTACCGGTCCGTCGAGCGGAACAATCGCCCCTGAAGACAGCTTGTCATATACAGGCGATTTGGCGGATTCGTCTTGCGTGCCGGTGCAGCCTGGCAACAGGCCAAGGATGAGGCCGAAAGCCAGCAAGACTGCGGCTTTATTCATTACTATTTTCATTCGTTGTATAATATTAATGGGCCAGCATACCATGGTTATAATACACATGATGATGGCTGTAAAGTAGGAATCAATAATTAACATAGTTTTATTTTTAACAAATTAAACATAGTATTTTTAAACTTAAATTACTTTAAATAAACTCTCCAGAAGTCTTCCATCATGGCTTCAACATTAATATAATTATACATGTATACCTCTCTTTGTTTGTTTTCGGGGGGAGTCTTTACTAAAATTTCTTTGGCCCATTGTGGGTTTATAAGAGCCTGAACAGCTGCAATATCCCACATAATCCAATCAACATGGTCCTCATTAAATTCATACCAACGTTCCTTTAACATTTTATCAATCCCTACGTTCATATTTAGCCTTCTGTCAATATCTTTTCGTGTAATAATTAATTGCTTGCTAATATTTGACGGCATAATGTGAATTTCCAGATTTTCGGTATTGAGCAATACATCAATAGCATTAATATCGCTTTTGACATTAAAATCGTTCTTATTCCAGGCTTTAGTATCGAAATCATATAAGAAACCAAGAAAATAAACGGCAATTTTGTCGATAATTTTAGGTTCGGAAAAAACAGCAGATGCCACGTTGGTTGCCGAACCGGTAACAATAACTTTCAATTTTTCGCCCTCAGGCATTTCTAACGCTGTTTTAATTATAAAATCAGTTGCCTTGTTGAGATCCCAACCTTTGACGCCATAGTGCTGTCCTTGCCACATTGCAAATCTGGCGCCTTTCAGGCTTGGAATATGTTCCATGTTTAAAAGTTGCAAAATTTTATTGTTTGCGATCCAATTCTCGTACATGGTTTGCCGGCCGCAAAGCTCGAAACGGTCCCAATGTGCGGCTGTTAATGCTAAAACGTCAATCTTGTCCGATTTTAAGCCACTCACAATAGCGGGAATATCGTCTATCTCATTCCAGGTGTCGGCATCAATTATGACTTTTGGCTTCTGTGCCTGCAAGTTGATTATTAAAAAACTTGATAAAAGAAACAATAACATTTTTTTCATAACCCGAAAATTTAAATTTAATTAATAATTGTCTCTGCCAGGCATACCGCGTGTATGATCATCTGCGTTGATAAACTGATTCACAAGCTTAAGGCAAGTTGTTATCTCAAAAAGACTATTTGCTTATGCAATTGGAAATTTATAGAAAGTTAATATTTATAAAACAATAATCAATTAAGTTGCAGAGATAGTATTTGGTATCATATTATATTGTATATCTGCTTTTTATATTTACTAATCAGTAAGGCTAAAACAGGCTAATCGCTTTTTTGAGGTACATGTGGCACCACAAAAAAAATCCGGTCCCGAAATTTCGGGACCGGATTTGTGACAATCCAGGATCCAGCATCAAGGATCCAGTATCAAGTATCCAGCATCAAGTATCCAGTATCAAGCATCCAGTATCAAGCAACTCACTTCTTATTCAGATCATAGTAAAATGTTCTGTCTCCGGATTTCAACACCACACTGTAATTTCCGCTTTCCAGGTTTTTAAGATTATACGACCGTTCAAATGAAGTCGGAATAGCGATCTCATCGGAAAAGATATTATCGGAATTCCTGAAAAAGGAAACACTTACACTTTCTCCGGTATGGTTTAAATAACGGACCGACAATTTGCCTTCCTCAGAAGGGGTGAAAACCGGGGCTGAATAAATCGCTTCCCTTGTCAGGTAAGATTTTCCTTCCGAAAGCATAATGTCCTTTTCATGGGTCAGATCTCCATGTTTTATGACAAGCGAATATTCGCCTTCGGGTAACGCTTCAAGATCATAAACGGCTTTTTCAGTAACCTGCAATTTGTCGTTATACAGTGTTTCCCGGGTCTCCAGGCTGGTAATTTCGAGATTTGCGGACTGATCCTGAGGAATATTTGCTTCAATGATCAATTGCTTGTTTGGCAACAGGGTCAGTATTACCTTTTCAGGTTCCACAGCGTTGGCCTTTGACAGCATCATCACAGATAAACCACTCATGACCAACATACGGATTGAATTAACTTTTGCTTTCATTTTTACGAGTATTAAATTATTACTATAAACGAGACAGCAAAGTTAAAACTAATTTATGGGGGTAAATGTTATTTTTTGTTAATTTTTTGTGACAATACTATTATGTTTTATGGGGTTTGACAAAAATATTGGTATTTTTTGTAACAATATTGTAATATTTATAGGGGCATAATTTAATAATTATGAATTATGAAAACTAAATCCCTAAGTCCCTAAGTCTCTAATCAACAAATCAACAAATCAACAATTCTCTTAGCCCCTAAACTTCAATTTCAATTCCCACGGGACAATGATCCGAGCCCATGATCTCATCCATAATGAAGGCATCTTTTACATGGCTGATTAATCTTTTGCTCACAAGGAAATAATCGATTCTCCAGCCGATTCCTGCCTCACGGGCATTGAACCGCTGACTCCAGTATGAATATTGTATCTTATCCTTATGCGAATGTCTGAATGTATCCACCAGGCCAATACTTAGAAATTCCCTGAACCCGTCGATTTCAACCTGGGTATATCCGGCTACTTTGTTATAGTTTTCTTTGGGACGTGCCAGGTCAATAGGTTCATTTGCCACATTCAGGTCGCCTGTTAAAATCACAGGTTTCTTTTTGTCGAGTTCAGCCACATAATCCTTCAGATGTGCATCCCATTCCTTCCTGTAATCCAGCCTTTTCAATTCCTGTCCGGAATTGGGAACATACACGTTTACGAGGTAAAACATGTCGAATTCCATAGTAATTACCCTTCCCTCCTGGCCATGAATGTCATTATTGGTTCCCATCCAGTGATCCATGGGTTTAACCCTCGAGAGTATCGCTGTACCGGAATATCCTTTCTGAATGGCGGAATTGAAGACCAGGTCATACCCTAAAAGTTGAATGTCAAGGTCAGGCATAGTGTCCACCTGTGCCTTGGTTTCCTGGAAACAGATGATATCGGCCCGCAAACCCGGAAAAGTGACATACATTCCTTTTTTTACGATGGCCCTCATGCCATTGACATTCCACGAAAGGATCCTTATTGTTTTACCCATGTGATTAATAGTTTGATTGAACTAAATTAACAATAGTTGGCAAAACATGTTTGCATTAATTTGAAATTGACAAACTTTGCGGCTTATCTACAAACCATGCTTGCCAATATACCTCAGTCAGAAAATAAACGCGTAGTGATCGTAGGTGCCGGATTCGGCGGATTAAAGCTCGCCCGGTACCTGTCAAAAAAAACTTTCCAGGTTGTGCTGATTGATAAGAACAATTTTCATTCTTTTCAGCCCCTGTATTACCAGGTAGCCACTGCCGGGATTGAGCCCAGTGCCATTTCATTTCCGCTGCGAAAGATATTCCAGGGCTGCAGGAATATTCATGTAAGGATGGCCCGTGTAAAAAAGGTTCTGCCTGAAACCCGTGAAATTGAGACTTCCATCGGAAACCTGGGTTATGATTACCTGGTGCTGGCCCAGGGGGCGGGAAATAACTTTTTCGGAAATACCTCTATCAGCATGTACTCCCTGCCGATGAAAAGTGTGGGGGAATCGCTGGGTTTGCGGAACACCATCCTCAACAATTTTGAAAAGGCGTTGAACACCACGGATCCTGAGGTTCAGGCCCGGCTGATGAATATGGTGGTCGTGGGCGGCGGACCGACAGGGGTGGAAATTTCCGGCGCCCTGGCCGAAATGAAGAATTTTGTTCTTCCCAAGGATTACCCGGAACTGGATTTCTCCAGAATGCAAATTTACCTTATTGAAAATGGCAGTCGCCTGCTTGGTGGCATGTCGGAAAAATCGTCGCTTAAAGCCCTTCAATATCTTGAGGAACTGGGCGTAACCGTTATGCTGAACAGCTTAGTAAGGGATTTTGACAATGACACGGTACGGATCGGCACAGATAAAACCCTGGGCACCCACACCCTCATCTGGGCCGCAGGCATCAAAGCAAATACAATTGAAGGATTGAATGAAGGACTGCTGGTGCGCGGTAACAGGATCATTGCAGATCAGTACAACCGGATAAAAGGGTTTGAAAATATTTTTGTCATTGGCGATGCGGCATTTTTGACAGAAAAAAGATACCCGAACGGTCATCCACAGGTTGCGCAGGTAGCCATACAACAGGCAAGGTTGCTGGCGCGGAACCTGAAAAATCTCGAAAACAACAAACCGCTGCAGGAATTTGTATATCGTGACCTGGGTACCCTGGCCACAGTGGGCAGGAACCGGGCCGTGGTCGACCTGGGATATTTCAGATTCCAGGGACTGGTTGCCTGGTTTTTCTGGATGTTTATCCACCTGATGGCCATTGTAGGCGTTAAAAACCGGCTCATCATTTTTATTAACTGGGCGTACTATTATTTCACTTACGATCAGAGTTTGCGCCTGATTATTAAGCCTAAGATGCGGGAGGGAATTCTTTAGTTTTGCAGTTTTGCAGTTTTGCAGTTCTGCAGTTTGGTATCCCGTGAGGGATAATCTATAGGTAGAAAGGCAGTCGTGCTAATATATGGAGCCAACTATTCCAGGAATGAATACTTTAAGCAATATAAAAATTGGAATTTATGGTAAATCTTACAAATCTGATGGTTTCGATCTCCGCTTTTACCGGATGGAAATCCGTTCAGGGCGATTATGCGCGCAAAGTAAAAGATGAATTAATAAAGCAGCCACCGGGACCTGAAGAAATTCTGACTGACAGCGATATAGAACACTTACCCCTGCCTGTCAGAAAATACATCAGGTACTCAGGGGCTGTCGGCAAGGGTAAACCTCAGAATGTGCGTGTTACTTTTGATGCAAAAATGGTAAGTAAACCGGGTGCTGCTCCTATGATTGCCACATCGGAGCAATATAATTTTTTTGGGTCATTTTCAAGACTTTTTCTTATGAAGGCCCATAAAATGCTAATTCCATTTCACGCCTTCCATGTATATTGTAATGAGAAGGCAACGTTCATTGTAAGAGTTGCGAATCTGTTAAACGTGGTTGATATAAAGGGCGAGGACCTTACAACCGCTGAGACTGTCACACTGCTGAATGATATGTGCTTTTTTGCGCCGGGGAATCTTTACGATAAGAGGCTAACCTGGAAGGAAATTGATTCGCTTTCATGCCAGGTTTCTATTGAAAATGGCAAGTACAACGTATCTGCCATGTTGTATTTTAACGAAAAGGGAGAACTTATAAATTTTGTTTCGGAGGACAGGTATGCCTTGCAGGATGACGGGACAATGAAGAGAGCAAGATGGTCAACACCGGTAAGCGATTATAGAGAACTCGATGGAAGAAAAATACCGACTTACGGTGAAACTATCTGGAACTTTCCGGAGGGAGATTTTACGTACGGAACCTTCAGATTAAAAAGTATACACTATAACGTAACCCGCTAATGAGCTTTAACCAGGGCCTACGTTTTTGTTAACCCCGGGAAGCCATTGAAGTTTTGAGTTCTGCAGTTCTGCAGTTTTGCAGTTTTGTAGTTTTGCGCAATTCCATATGATCTCAGTTTCGCGTATAACTTATTTAAACTTCTTATGATAAAAAATGGGTGAAACACCAAAGCGTTTTATAAAGTATCGGCTAAAATACAAAGGGTCAATAAATCCCACAATATAACCTACTTCTGACACATCGGTTTTATTTAGTAATCTCAATTAAATATAAAAACATCTCGGAAGCATGCCAGGTATGGGGAGAGGAGTTTTTATCTATCACATACTGTTCATCTATAATGGCCATACCTTTATAATCAGCCTGACTCGCCTCTATCTCCCATGATAACGGGTAATCTCTGTTGCTCACGGGATTTCTTTTATAACCGTGAAAATGGTCGGCGGCCCAGCCAATGTATGGGTAAAAATCGTTTTTCCATTCATCGTAAGCATCGGAAGTACCCTTCATATAGGAATCTTTATAATCCCACCAAAAAAGCGATGAATAATTATCCTGAATTTTAGGAATTGTATATGTATCTTCAATACTTAGGGAATGCAACCCAAATTTCAGCCATTTGGTCTGGTATACCGGCGCTTCATGAAAATCGGACCGTCCTTTAATATATTTACCATTATCATCATTTACTTCATACTTTGGAACCTCTGCCAGAATTTGTTTAACAAGGGAATGATTCTTGGTAGAAAAACAGGATAACAGATATAAAGTTTGTCCCAGGTTGTCGGCCTCTGTTTCACCACTATTGTTTCTGTCATAAGGATCGTTCAGGGACATCACCCAGTTTCGAATAAGGCCAATATTTCCGGTTTTATTAAGGCACATGGCCATCATGGATCCATCGCGCCGCCATGGGTTCTTATACGTGAGATAGTTTGGAACAGGTTTACTGTCAATTATATTTATTAAAATCTCATGATGCAAAACTTTAAGTACTTCGCTGTACCTGCATTTCTCAAATGATGGAAGACACAATGAAGTTCCGGTTCCTTCAACTAAAGTTTCTACTCCCCCTTCGCTGATATAAACACCTTTTTCGTTTTCGAAAATACTAACAATATTATCTGTCAGGGTTTCGAGATTAACCCTGTAATCATTAGGAACAATGGTTTCGGTTTTTACCTGCCATTCACTTATTGTTTTACCGTTAATAGCATTGATAAGGCTTCCATGTTTATATAGCAATTTTGTTCGGTTTCCCATGCCAAATTGAAAAAATTTTATGTCAGGCATATCTGTCGATCTGAACTCTTTTCTTAACTGAACAAGCTGTAACCTGTATTTTTCTAATGATGCTGTTACCTTTTCGCCAATTATTCTCATACTATCTTTTTCCATGCGATCCTGTGCAACATAAACAGTTTGACCAGGCATGGATTTTGTTAATGATAATAATCCAAAAACTATTATTGTAGTAATAGTTCTCATATTTTTAATCTTAAATGAGAATTTTATTTACATTATGACTATCAAATTCCGTTCAGGCGAATATACACACAAAGTTCACGCTTATTTAATTAAAAGTTTGAACCCTTACTTATCTATCCGGAAAAGGGCCATAAACCGATAATTCAGTAATAGAAGTAAAATAGGGTGTATTGTTTTGAGAATACCAATGATAACCCCCTCCGGCCTGTCCTATTATTCGAATGGCTTTGGTGCTAACAGGTTCAAACGAAAGCATATACTCAACAAAGTCGGGTTTTATTTCCGTATTATCTTTGTTAACAAGCAAAGGCGTAATGGTAAGATTGCTTACTTCCTTCCATTCCTGTTTATCGTTTTTATACTCCACGCTTAGCGTTCTGAACCAACCTCCGGATTCTTCCACGGCACCGGTATGAAAACCTATTAAGCCAATCTCTTTATTAGTTTCCCATTCATAACCATAAAAATCATTTTTAGGATCAAGACTTTCACTAATGCTAAAGAAAACTGACCCTTTACCATACAAAATGCCGTCATTAATCACATTAACAGTTGGAGCAAATAAATCATGAGGTATTGATATCCATAAACTATCCCGTGTAGCCGTTGATGTATTGGTAACATTTGACAATATAGATTTTGCGTTTTGGGCATAATTCTCTCCTCTTACAATAATATTGTATTCCCTCTCTGCAGTTTTCCCATCCTGTTCCACTTTTAACCGAATTGGGAATACCCCGGATTTGGAAGGAATCCCTGAAAGCCTGCCTTTCTGCAAATTCATCCCTTCGGGCAGTTTACCATTAAGAATGGTCCATACACAGGTAGGTTTATTTCCGGAAACAGGAAACGTAAAGTCTGTTTCTTTTCCTTCTGAAATAATTGGCAGCCTGCCGTAAGGTAATTCAAGCGGGGCAAGATATTCAGCTTTTGTGTTTATGATGAAGAACTCCTCCCCATTCTCCGTAATTTTCTGGCCACCGTTAGCTATTGTAATTTTCCCAGCCTGCAAAACCGTACGTTCGGCCATATCTTTGATACTGGCATCGGGCATATCATCGCGCGATACATTTTTGTACAAATCATTAAAAGGTTCTTTCCAATTTAATTCCGGAAATGGGTAAAGCAAGCTCTCAGGCAGTATTTTTGTACCATTAATAACTCCAAGTAACCCGCACATTGTTGCAGCCTGATTATCGGCATCGAAACCCATCATACAGGCATAATACAAAGTTTTTTCAAAATCACCTTTTCCATATAACAAGGCCAGAATGCCGCAGGCTCCGTTCAGGTTGGCATTCCAGATTGTACGGGTATCAATTGGTTCATTGTTATAATACTTTTCGGCCATTTCTTTTCTGGCTTGTTTCCAATCATTCGGGTATTTGGCATACAGGGCCTTCATATTTTCAACCGTTTCGCCAAAGCGGCTTCCCTTCGGCAACGCTGAAGTTCCAATATCAATAAGTCTTTGAATATCTGACTCAAAAAAGGCAGCTGAAAACATAGCGCCATAATGGATTGTTGGTTCAACTCCCCAGCTATCATTGGTAACTTTTGCAAACCATTCTGATTTCCTTGCAGCATAATGTATCATCCCGGGGGCTGTAATTCCCCATATTTCGTTGACCAGTTGCGGGTCAATCTGGAACCAATGAGGGTTGTATTCTTTCATGCCGGTTACCGGAGGGGTATAACCAAACCGCATAGAGGCCAAAGCTGCCCGGTTGGCAAGCCAAACTCTTGTTTTAATATGATCCAGCCATGATTCGGCGATCTGGTCATAAGTGGGTTCGATTCCATATTTCTCCATGGCCAAAAGGTACATGTACTCTATATCGGTATCATCGTCAGAAAATGCACCATTTGCTTCTTTCATGCGTTTAATGCTACCGGTGTATCCAAGTGGGAAATTATCCGACCCCGGATTCTCGATGTGCTCGTTTTCGTGCGGCAAACCTACAAAATTACCGATGCATTGTCCGAGCCAGGCTGCATAAACCTTATCCTGGTATTCCTTAACAGAGATCCTGACTGTACCAGAATTTTGAGCAAATCCATAAAAGGGCAGAGAAATTACAATCGCAAAGATTATTTGTTTCATTTTGTTATATTTTACTGAGTACATGACACAATATAACGTGTATTAAAAATGATAATTAGCCGGAGCATCTGAATATAAAATTGCATCATTGATCTTAATTCTGGCGTTTTCCAGGAGATCGATCACTTTAATCCTGACCTGGTATTGCTTTTTAGGCAATTGATATTTGAAAAAAATTTCGTCCCTGCGTGTATTATAGCTGTAAGGCAGTTCCAGAGTTTCGGTAAGTTGATTATTCAGGTAGATTTCAACTTTTGCGGCCATCCTGTCATTAAGTATCCTTTTGGAATCAACCTCAACATTTCCGGTGATTACAATTCCTGTACCTTCAAAAGATACCAATGTGGAATCGTCAGTTGTTTTGTCTATAGAAAGGTCTATTCTTTTTTTCCCAACAGGATATAGACCTTCAAAACTTTTTTCAAATCTGACAACCTGTGGCTCCTGAATTTTAATAGACACTTCGTTGTCTGAGACCTTGCCACCGTTTCTCTCAATCATCAAGAGCGCGTGTTTGAAGCCATAATCATAAGTCTTATTGAGTGAAATCTGAGTATATTTGAAATTCATTCCTTCCACTTCATTAAGTCCCTGTTTCCAATATGATGGAATATGGCTATAGCCAAGCACTGTACCCAAAATACCGCCTACAGTTGAAGGGTTGCAATCAGAATCCTGCCCGCAACGGGTTGCGATATCAACCGTCTTTCCAAAATCACCATTTCCATACAGCAACCCAATAACCACGTAAGCTGCATTTACTTTTGCATCAATGTTAAATGGACGATACACTCCATCCGGACAGCCAATATCTTCGGTCCATTTTTTCTGAACTTCAAACCAGGTTTGTTTCCAGTCCTTGGGATACATTTTATGCCAGCTAATGACATCGCTGATACACTGGTAAAACTCACTTTTTTCAGGAATCGTTTTAAGAGCTTCATTTACAATAAAGCTAATGTCATTATGATAAAATGCCATCGTATACATGGATGCAACGTAAACCCCGCCGTACCAGCCATCTCCATAATTCATAATATGGCCAATCTTATCACAGATCTCTGTTGCAGAAACAGTCATTCCCGGCGACATAAGTCCTGCAAAATCCGCTTCAATCTGAAAATCAATACAGTCAGCATGTGGATTATTGAGCCAATGGCCTGTCTGCGGAGGCTTCAGTCCTTTTAAAATATTGTATCTTCCAATTTCGTTGGCATGCCAGAGCAGATAATCTGCATGAGCGAAGGCCTCAGCAAATGAATCCACCGGTGCATCCAGACCGCATCTCTCGAAAACGTCAACAAAAGTTAGATCCATATAAAGATCATCATACAGACCAGGGGATTCGGTGTACCATTTTTTCATATAGCCGTCGTACCAGGGTAATGTCTGGTAGTCTTGTATCATGGTACCCAGAAATCTGAATTCTGTGGGCCCTCCGTAGGTTACAGCAATGGTTTGTCCTGCCCATCCACCCATTATCTTGTCTCTTAACGTATCTTTGGAAAGCGTCAAATAATCTCCCGATTTGAAAGTTGGGGAGGTATCTTTACCACCATTAGTGCAGGAAACCGAGCCAATACTCAGGCAAAAAATAAAAATTAAAACATTTTTCATGGTTAATAGGATTAGATTTTTGAAACAATGATTAAGCTCAGACCGGCAATAAACAGTAAAAACATCCCTGCCAGCAAGACGTTTGTTCCCTTGGGTGCTTTGGCAAATTCCTTCCAGATAAATACACCCCAGATTGCCGAAACCAATGTGGCTCCCTGTCCCAAGCCATAAGCTACTGCGGTGCCGGCTTTTCCTGATGCTACAATATTAAAGGACATGCCAAGACACCATATTACCCCTCCCAGTATGCCTATTAAATGCAGTTTTGCATTGCCCAATGTAAAATACATTGAGTATTTAACCGGTTCACCCTTAATGGGTTTGTACATAAATATCGTATTCCAAAGAAAATTTGAAATAAGAATTCCGATGGAAAAAATAAAAACTGCGGAATAGGGTGATAGCATTCCGGGCTCAGGATTGCTATTATCTTTAAACATACTATCGGCTACGAATCGGTAAAAAAAGCCCATGGCAAAACCGGCAAGCAATGACAATATTATTCCCTTTTTTGTTGTTCCCTGGCTGGCAGAAAGTTTTCGGTAAGCAAGCGCGTCCATAACGATGGCAAGGGCTACAAGGCCGACGCCAGCAAACAACAAAAAAGAATTTCCATGATCGCTTTCTCCCATGTAATTTACAATCACTCCCTGAACAAGCGCCAAGCCTATTCCTATGGGAAAGGCAACGGCCAGACCGGCAATGTCAATCGCAGACACAAGCAGCAAGTTGGCCAAATTGAATATTACTCCTCCCAAAAGTGCGAGGAAAATAGCATGAATGCTTGCCTGGCCCAGATCGGTGATAAAGCTGCGGCCCGATGATCCCGTACTACCCATGGTCAGGCCAAGCACAAGGGACAGAATCACAATTCCAAAGGTATAATCCCAGTAAAAAAGTTGGAAGGGCCATTTTTTTGTGGCCAGTTTCTGTGTATTCCCCCACGAACCCCAGCAAAGCATGGTAATTACAGTGAGAAGAATTGCAACGGAATAAGAATCAATTATTACCATATTCAGGTTATTAACTTGGTTTATAGTTAAAAGCAGCATATATACTTAATCGTTGGACCGAAATTCATAAGCGCCCATATCCGGGTCAATGAAACAAGGATTGTAAAAGATTATTAACTGTTGGTAGTTAAAAACTGCAATATTTCCTGACTTTTTGGTATTGATGTTTGGGCTCCCATTCGTGTGACAGTTATGGCTGCAGCAGCTGTTGCAAACTTAACGGCTTCTTTAACAGATTTATCCTGCGCCAAAGCAACTGCCAGTGCCCCGCAATAGGTATCGCCTGCAGCAGTCGCATCCACAGCATTAACCTTAAATGCAGGTATAGTTTCCTCGGTATTATCCTCCTTGATCACATAGGAACCCTTTGCCCCCATAGTTACGATTACGACTTTAGGACCTATTGCACTCAGAATTTTTGCTGCTTCTTTAACTTGCTCCAGTGTATTGACCTGCTGAATTCCTGCTAAAAGCGCAGCTTCTGTCTGGTTTACGACCAAAACATGAACCATTTTCAGGTATTCAGCCTCTATTATCATTGCCGGAGCAGGGTTTAAAATAATTTTTTTATTATTCCGTGAAGCCATCGTAATAATATATTTAATGGTATCCAGTGGTATTTCGAACTGCAACAATATAAAATCTGTATTTTGGATGGCAGGTAATATCGTATCAACATGTTCTTTAGAAAATTTACCGTTGGCTCCAGGTGCAACAGCAATCATGTTTTCACCTTTTTCATCGACTAAAATGAAAGCGGATCCTGTTTCTTCCTTATCAATCTTAAAAATGTATTTAATATCAATGCCTTCCATTTTGTATTTCATAATTTTGGAATCAGCCGTATAATCATTTCCCAGGCAGGCACTGAAAGTGACATTGCCGCCTGCCCGGATAGCGGCCACAGCCTGATTGGCACCTTTGCCACCATCGGATCTTAATAATATACCACCACCAATCGTTTCACCCTTATCAGGCAATCTGCTGAGTTTGATTATCCGGTCCACATTATAGCTGCCTATTACCAATATTTTCTTCATAGGTGAAATTTTATTTATTGTTGATTTTATTTTTTATGGAACTATTTTGTAAAATCTATACCCATAAGCAGGCAGTGTAAGTTGCATTTGACCGGAATATTCTATGGTCTGTGTATTTCCCAGGTCTTTCAAAGATGCAGCATTCAACCCACTTAAATCGATTGTTATATCTTTTTGAATTTTTTGAAAATTGAAGACACAAAGTATTCTTTCCGAATTGTTGTCAGCCTTTTGAATGAAGGCATAAAACTGGTTATTGTCATTAGTATTCAGTTTTTGGCGTTTGCTTAATTGCCCAAAGGCAGGGTGTTCTCTTTTCAAATGAAGCAAGTCGGCTAACTTTTCATCCCAAGTAAAATTTTCGCCGCTGCCCATGCTTTTGCAGTAGAGATGTCCAGTTGCTATGGCGAATGCTACATACAGGTAATATTTAGGAAGTTCCTGTATCCTTGAATCAGAACCCATATAGAGTATACCTCCCTCTGCAACGACACGGTCATGATACTTTTGCAGGGATTCTTCAAGTCCGTAGGGATTATTTTTATCAATGGCATTAACGAGAATATTATTCTCCTTCTCCCACCATATACCCATACCATAATCCTGCACACAATTCCAACCGCCTTCTGTAATCCATGGAACAGGATCTTCATGAAATCCCCCGGCACCTTCAGGCTGGCTGTAGGTATTGCCATATGAGGCAATAATATCGGTTATACATTCCCTACCCATCTGCCACGTGTAATGTGTATACCAATTCACTGCATCCACGCACATACCATCAATGCCCGTATTCATCCAAAATCGCACAATGTTTTTAACTTCCTGCTGCCATTCGGGCGACCAGTTGTACTGAGGTAGCGAACATGGCCTATTGTTTTTATCCACGCCCTCCCATTTGCTCCAATAGTATTTTTTTGCAAGGGGACTGTACACCCATTTTTCCCATTTTGACCCACCGAGATAATAGCTGTCCGGATACATGGGTGGCTTGGCAGTGGTGCTGTCTGACCAGGAAAACCATTGCGTTTCTTTTGAATGGATTCCCTTGCTGATGTCTTCACAGGCTTTTAGAAAATGTGGGGCGGCCACACTGCAGTAACCCAGGTTGTCAAAAGCAATTACGGCCAGTTTCTTGCGATGGGCCTGCCGCACTAAGCGTCGGAAATCATCCATTGTGCCAACTTCAGGATCAATCGTATAGCGGTCAACAGCATCCAGTCCACTGAAACTTTTCCCGCCGTGAGGCGTGGCAAATGTTTCAATGGAAGTAAATCCCTGCCTGACAATAGAATCCAATTGGGCATTCAATACAAGCGAATCAAGATCAAGCTGCCTGAAATCTGTTCCTGCCTTTAAGGTTACACGTAACATGCCCGGGGCTGTTACATACCAATTATCGGGCACCTGGTTGCGCAAACTGTTTTTATAGACAGTTGTTTCCATATCATTCCGGACCTGCGCTTTCAAATCCCGGGAATATAAAATGAACAAGGATATAACTAGAAATAAGTACTGCATGAATTTTTGATTTACTTATCAGCACAAATATATAAAATATTAAATTTAGGACAAACGTTTGTCCTAAAACAGGGTAGTACGGTAGATATACTATCTATTACCTTTTTCATAAGCTCCTATATCAGGCAGTTTATTTTGTGGTACTGTTTTATTTTCTAAATCCAAAGTATACCCTAGATTTGTGCCAGCATCGACTGCCGGACTGTCAAAATTCAAATGATAATCACAAAGACTCCAGCTAAGGAACCCGGGGTCTGTTATCATCTCCCCCATATTTAAGGGTTTTCCACATGGATCGGTTGTGCTTTCATCGTTGCAGAAATAGAGATTATGTTCATGAACAACCTTTTCATAATTTCCCATATCATAAGGTGCCGTATTCAGGACTTGTATACCATTGCCCACCACAAAGATGTTGTTCCTAAGTGAAAAGTCTCCATTCTTCATTGCAAATACAGTATTTACCGCCCCATTATTTGATGGTCTTGTTCGAATTACCGTATTATTTTCCACTTTTGAGTTATTACCTCCCCAGTAAAAAATAAATTGCTGGTAATCATCGCTTAAATTGTAATAAAAATTCAGACTATCACCGGTAACTTTCGATTCTATTTCTGCAAAACCTTGATTTTCAATAGATATATTATGATGTACCTTAACAGTATGTACTTTATTTCCAAAGTACCGGTCATCAAATTCCAAAAAACCTCCATCCGCTCCATAATTACCCCCAACTTTTACATAATTGCGACATGTATTGTATGAGACTTCATTATAAGAATTACCAATTACTATCCCAATCGGACCCCAATCCGGTTCTGACAGAAAGCGATTGCAGTCATGAATATAATTATTGGTTATTAGGCAATATTGACTGTTTATATAAATTCCAATCGGACAGTTTGTAAATTCACAATCCTTCACAGTTAGATTATCTGCCCCGGTTACTGCATAAATGGCTCCGACCGAAAGTATTTCCTTATCGTTAGAGGAATTCGTATTTGAACAATCTTTAAAATGCAATCCTTCGACCGAAATAAACTTTCCGTGGACTTGAATCACATTGCCATTGAGTATTGAGCTTGAAGAATTCGAGAAAACCGGATCCGGACCGCTGCCATAATTTGCTATCACTATTGGTTTTTCCAGAATGCCTGAACTTCTGATAATGAAGCCTCCTTCATAAGTTGAGCCTTTAGCAAATAAAATACTGTCGCCGGGGAGAAATTCTTTCTCAGAAAGTTTAATTAAACTTTGCCAGGGCGAATCGCTTGTCATTCCGGAGTTGTTATCATTTCCTGTATTGCTGCTTATATAATAATTGCCATTATGAATAGAAATACTTTTTGCACAACCTAAGAAAATACTAATCACAAATAGTAACCAAATAATTGAAATTCTCGATTTCATATCAAATTAATTTGGGTATGTGTTTCCAGAATAAATCCTACGTTTCCTTTTACTCTTATATAGCTCTTTTTTAAGCCTCTTTAAGAAGTGAGTACCGGACACTCGTCATGGATGCCAAAGCACCCTAGCGATAAAGGTTTTTCTGCATGGTACAACGCTTAAAATCGGCGCCTTTCCATTTATTTGTTTTGAGGCATAATTGTTAAATTCTGAGGGTTGATAAGATTAGTACCTGCCACGTATTGCGTAGCAGGTACTGCTTTTCAAATAGTTAATATCCCGGATTCTGAACCAGGTTACTGTTTTTACGCATCTCATCAATTGGAATAGGCCACCAGTACATCCTTTCCGGGAAAATTCGGGGAGACATTTCTTCAATACTATATTCAAATGTCCCATCTTCATTTTTTATAATATTCATTTTATGAACCGGACGATTCAGTACTTCTTCAGCTAATTTCCAACGGCGTAAATCGTAGTAACGCTGTTCCTCCATGCCGAGTTCTACAACACGCTCATTCCTGTATAAATTTACAAGATCATTTCCTGAGGCTGAAGTAGCCGGCATTCCAACCCTGTCGCGAACTAAATTAATATATGTCCGTGCCGTATTTTCATCTCCCAATTCAATCATTGCTTCAGCATAATTTAAAAGAATCTCGGCATACCGGATCAATATCCAGTTAGCCTGTACCTTATCTACAAGATAGACACTTGGTATTGATGGATCGACCAGTTTTCTGCAGTAATATCCAGACATTGTTGAACTTGTTCCGAATGCGTCCTGCATCCCGGGTCCGTTTTTACCATCCTGAAAAGTTTCTATTGATTCCCCTCTCCAGGAAACACCATTATAAAAAATTGAGGCATAAAAGCGGGGGTCCCTATTTATGTAAGGATCATTTGGATCATATCCCGAGGTCGGGTCAGTGATTGCTTTCCCATTATTCAATTCGAACATATCAACATATTCCTGTGTTGGACGAACCATTCCCCAGCGGGAAAGATCCTGGGGTTCTAATTCAAAATTAGTACCCACAATTTCAGCCGGATCACCGGTAATCAGGTATGGATAAGAAAATTGCATGTCAAAGATAACTTCCTGGTTATTGTCATCCGTAAATAGTTTTTCATAATCAGGGTATAATGAATAAATCTCCAAATCAATGACTGCTTTTGATGCATCAGCTGCCTTTTGCCACCTGGCTAAATCATTTGCAGGGTTACAAAGAGGGCTGGCAGCCTGAAGCAATATCTGTGATTTCACAGCTAATGCTGCACCTTTTGTAGCGCGTCCCATATTTTTATCATCCCATGAAACAGGCAACATGTCAGCCGCTTTGTCCATTTCATCTGAAATAAATGCAGCACACTCATCATAGGTGTTACGACTAACTGATAAGCTGTCAGTTAATTTTTGTGCATGTACTATAAGCGGAACTCCGCCAAAATTGCGAACCAATTTGTAATAGAAATAAGCACGCAAAAAAATGGCTTCACCAATTACAGTCCTGATCAGGTCAGGGTCGCCTGTTAACTTACTTGAATTATCCAATAATACATTCGCACTTCGTATTCTTGAATAATATGAGAACCAGTCTTCCTCATATGGATTGTATTCAGAGGTAACTTCTCCATTATTAAAAGTGTAGCACGCCAACCATGAGTGGCCACCTTCCGTAAGATCAGTAATATTATCAAAGTTATCCCAGGCATTATAGCGGTCCATGCCCCAATAATAATGTCCTGCAACCACGCGGTATAAATCATTGATATAAAGCTGGGCTACAGTAGGATCAGACCATATCACATTTTCATCAACCACATCAAGTGGCCCCTTATCCAAAACATCTCTTTCGCAACCTGTAAAAGTGATTGTTGTCAAAAAAGATAAAAGTAAAATTTTCAGAATGTTTTTCATATCCAATAAATTAAAATGTTACACTTAATCCTATTGTATTAGCTTTTGACTGAGGATAATAGTAATTAGATCCTCCCGGCGATTCAGGATCGTAATCCTTGAACTTCGCATGAGTGTATAAGTTGGTACAATTAATATACATCCTGACATTTTCTATGTTTATCCTTTTAAGCCAACCTTGCGGCAGGGTATATCCTAGTTGTATATTTTTCAATCTCCAATATGCCCCATCCTTTAACCAATAAGTAGAACTCTCTTTTTTATATTCATTTCTGTTAAGTGATAACCGGGGATAACTTGGATTAACATTAGAACCATCAGGAGTCCACCGCCCCAGGATATTCGTTAAAGCACCAGAGCCATAAATAAACTCCATTTCAACCTCCTCAGAGAACATAAGGCTACTCCTTGCAACACCCTGTAGTAAAGCGCTTAAATCAAAACCTTTGTATTTTGCAGATAAATTTATTCCGTACATAATTTGTGGTGTCCTGGAATATCCAATAGCAGTATAATCCAAGTCACTAATGATGCCATCATCATTTATGTCTTTGTACCGGATATCTCCCAGGCGAGGGTCTACTGTTAATAATTTAGGATTATTCTCAAGTTGTTCCTGTGTCATATACAGACCTTCCGACACCAGTCCAAAATACTGACCTATGGGCCTTCCTGTATTTTTTTGCCATTCAGGAGTATTCTCTGCTTCGTCCTGGAAGACTACTTTATTCTTAGCAAAAGTAAAATTTCCACCAATGGAATATTCAAAATCGCCTATCTTGTATCTGTGGTTTAATACTAATTCAAAGCCTTTATTGTCGACCTTTGCAATATTTTCGACAGGCAATTCTGCTCCAAATGTTAAAGGTACTGAAGCATTCCTTTGCCATAATATATTATCCCGTTTTTCATAAAAGACATCGAGATTAAATTCTAATATACTGTTGAAAAACCTGGAATCAAGTCCAATGTTTGTCTTTTTTGCTTTTTCCCAGGTAACATCTTCATTTGCGAGGCCTCCTGCATAAATAGACTGGACAGGTAATCCATTATTCCCTCCGAAAACATAACCTCCGCCATAATAAAACGGCTGTTGATATAAAAATCTCCTTCCCCCAATCTTATCATTTCCGACTTCACCATAAGACAGTCTGATTTTCATGAAGTTAATGAATTTGAGGCTGCTAAGGAAATCTTCTTTTGAAATTATCCAGCCTACAGCTGCAGAAGGAAAGAAACCAAATCGATTTTCTTGAGGGAAGTTTTCAGATCCATTATATCCAAAATTAGCTTCCACTAAATATTTATCCTCAAAACCATACGTAATACGGCCGACATATCCTTCTCTTCCGGACTCATAAGCAGAACCATCATTTGTTGGATTTAAAGCCGGACCGGCAAACAGCTGATCGATTGCAGAGGAACTATAATCACTTCTGCCCGCATCAAAATTATCACTATAGAATGCAGATTGTGTGTAAAGAAAAAGAGCTGATATCGAATTCCTGCCAAAAATTCTGTTATACGTTAAATAGACTTCAAATGCCGTACTTTTGCTTTCTCCGGAGTATTCATATAAACTGGGATTTTCACCCCCATATAAGGTACTTTCATATTCACCTTCGGCAGTTCTTGAATACGTTTCAAAAGGTGTAAGCCATTGCTTATTCCTATTAAATGCAACATCATATGCGCCCAGAATTTTAGCGGCCAATCCGTTTGTAATAAAATCGAGCTTTTGTTCTATTGTAACAGAATTTTGAAAAGAATTATTTAAATACCGATAATAGCCCGATTCATAATTTGCTGCTACAGAATTGCCTCCATTGTAACCTGTTCCCCACAATCCATTCTCCCACTTGACAGGGCACACATTCGGCCGCAAATTCGCCACAAGCACTTTGTATTGCCCTGTTAATCCGGGGTAAAGCCGTTCTGATAGTATTCCGGAAATGTTCGCCGAAATTCTTGTAGTTTTACTAATATCGGCATCAAGATTTAAACGATAGTCATTTGTCACAAAACTATTATTGGGAATATTTCCCTGTTGATTAAGATGGCCAAGAGAAGCAAAGTACTTAAATGTCTTGGCACCACCTGTCATGGACAGTGAATGACGTTGTATGGGTGCGTTTTCCCTCATCATTGCCCTATTCCAATCAACATCAGGATGCCCGTAAGGATCTGAATGGTCTTTATATTTCTGAAGATCGTCCGCTGAATATACTGGCTCTGCACCTGGATCATCATTAATTAATGCTTCATTATACAATCTCGCATAATCATAGGAATTTAAAGTCGAGGGTATTCTAATCGGATTTTGTACTCCATAATACCCGGTATAAGTAAATTTTGGTGCGGATTCGATGCCTCGCTTGGTCGTTATAATTATTACCCCATTTGCGCCGCGAACTCCATAAACAGCAGTAGCCGAAGCATCTTTAAGTACCGACATTGATTCAATATTATTGGGGTCTATATAATTAAATTGTCGTTCAACACCATCCACTAATATCAAAGGAGAATTGTCATTAAAAGTAGCGCGACCACGAATATACAACTGGGCTGCATCATCACCTGGTTCACCATTACTTTGCACTGTGATTACTCCTGGTATTCTGCCTGAAATTGAATTTGAGATGTCGGAGACCGCATTTTTTGCAATATCGACTGTTTTAATTTCGGACACAGCACCTGTCACCGTAACTTTCTTTTGGGTCCCATAACCAATTACAACAACCTCCTCCAGGCCAATAGCTGATTCAATCATTGTTACATCAATCCGGCTCTGTGCCCCAATATTGATTTCCTGGCTTTCCATCCCGATAAATGTGAATGTCAGGCTCTTTGAATCTGAAGTAACATCAATATTATACTTCCCGTTAACATCTGTCAAGGTACCTTTATTTGTTCCGGTAATGACGACGTTAACCCCGGTTACAGGCACCCCTGTTGAGTCGACAACAACTCCCGATATGCTTTTCCTTTGAATTTTATCGCCGGTTTGAGCTTGAAGTATCCCTGTGAAAAAGAGAAGAATAACAACAAGCAACTTTAGTAAAATATTCCCAAGTGAATCATATTGCAATTCCTTGGTTGGCTTTTCTTTTTTCATAGATTAGAGTTTAAAGGTTACATGTGAAGAATTGATTTTTCTATAATATATATTTGATATTACCATATTAGTATTGTCTAAATAATTGTTCTAATGCTTTTACCTTAAGGCTGTTTTGGCCTTTTCTAAAAGGTGTCCCGAAATGCAAAATATACCTGATACGTCCGGTCACTAATGCAATATTGTTCCATAATCCTAAATAATACCCTCCGGTATTGTACTTATTTGTGCAAATCAAATTTCTAATGACATATAATATTCTATTAACCATGTTTCTCAGTTAGTATAAAATGTTATAAAAGAAGTATATATAAAAATGCCAGTTTCAAAATTAGCAAAAAATACAATATGTACAAACGTTTGTACTAAATATTTTCCTATTATGAGGATTATTATTATGACCCTTTGACAATTAGTCTTACAAGGATAAAACATAAAGAATTATAATTTAGACTATTAAATCACTAGATAGATGCCATGTATCTCAATAAAAAAATATATAAACAGCCAAAATCCAAAAAAATATATTATATTTGCGCAAACATTTGCACAATAATAGCATGGCTGCAAAAAAAGTAAGAATTACTGATATCGCTAGTAAAGTGGGCCTTTCTATTGCCACTGTCTCCAGGGTGATGAGTGGCCAAGCGGAAAAGTATAGGATTGGAAAAAAATCTCAACAAAAAATACTTGAAGCCGCAGAAGAACTAAATTATATCCCAAATCATTTTGCGGCAAATTTGAAATCTGGGAGAAGCAAAACCATCGCAATGATAATTCCTTCATTGGCAAACCCTTTTTTCGCTGCTTTTGCCAGTGAAATTAATTCAGAAATACGCAGATTTGGTTATATCACTATTATCGGGGACAGCGATGAAAATTATGAAGTTGAGAAATCCGAATTACAGGAATTCATGTTCAGAAATATTGAAGGATTAATTATAGCACCCTGCGGGAACAATTGGGAACACATAAAAAAGGTGTATGATCAGGGTCTGCCAGTTGTATGTTTTGACAGGTATTTCGAAGAATTGGAAATACCTTACGTTTCAACTGATAATTATTATGGCGCTTATGCAGCTACAAAACACTTAATTGAAAATGGACATTCAATGATTACCTGTATTCAAGGTATTCAGCTATCAACACCTAACAGGTTAAGAATTAAAGGATTTAAAGATGCTATGTCGGAGGCAGGAATAAAAAAATTTAATATTGTTGGAGACAATTTCACTGTGCAAAACGGATATCTGGAAACAACACTTCTACTTCAACAGCGTCCCCTAACTACTGCAATATTTGCTCTGAGCAATACTGTTGCAATGGGTTGTCTTAAAGCACTTAAAGAGCACAAACTTCGGGTTCCTGAGGATATTTCATTAATTGCTTTTGATGAACTTCCCTACCATGATTATATGGAAACCCCGATCACATGTATCGCTCAGCCTATTAGTGATATTAGCAAAATGGTTGTAAAATCTCTTTTCTCATTTATAAATAATGGAGAGAATACAAATCAAGTTCTTCTTATACCTGAACTAAAATTGAAAAAATCGGTTAGAAGAATTTTTTAAGGCGCTTTTCTGCAAACACGTGGACTATTAAAGTGCTCTTTCTGGCTTATCTGATTATTTGCCGAACCGTAGAACTGCAGAACCGCCTTTAGATTTGAATCATATTTTTTATCTTAAATATATGATGTTGAAAAAGGGGGTTCTAGGGGGAGTTCATAACTTTGCTTTTTGTTAATAACCAAAACCGGAGGAAACTAAGGTGAACTAAAGAAC
>JBGSSA010000072.1:0-8239 GCA_041737295.1 Bacteroidales bacterium
AGGAAGCATTTAACCCAAATGCCCTGATGGAATATCAAGAAAAATATAAACAGAAGAAAATCAATCAATTAAAAAAGAGATTGGCTCTTCTTGAAGCGGCTTAGATGAGTAGTTACATAAGAGTGACAAGTGACGAGGGACGAGATATTTGTTGATTTGTTGATTTGAAGATTTGAAGATTTGAAGATTTGAAGATTTGAAGATTTGAAGATTTGAAGCTGGAAATGTTCAATCGAATGTAATGAGATTTCTCTGCGACCTTTTGAAGCCTGGTAAACAAATCTCACTTTTTTCTCTGCGTTTAAAATTTTGGGTAACCAATTGTTATCCTTATCGATTTCTTCGCATCCAACAGAGAGAACTGCAAAACTGCAAAACTGCAATACTTTTTTATTAGTACATTAGCACAATTGCACAATCATATATCGAATGAAATACGACCTAACCATGCTCAGAAAGTTGTCGGATAATGATGAAACCTTCATTCTCGACATGCTTCAAACCTTTAAGAAAACGGCTCCTCCTGTGGTTGCCCGAATGGAAGAATATATCCTTCAAAATAAGACAGAGGCTGTTGGCCGTGAGGCACATAAGCTTATCCCCGGCGTATCTTTTCTTGGAGCAAAAGAACTGGAAAACATTTTGAAAATTATTGAAGAAAGCGGGAAGACCGGCGAGAAGAAAGAACAAATACCTGCATTGATCGTTCAGGTAAAGACAATTATAAATGAATTGATCCTCGAATTTGAAACCGATTTTCATATACAATAAATCATGGCCCCCGATAATCTGAATATTGTAATTGTACAACCCGACAGTATCTGGCTGGATGCAGAAAAAAACCGGATAAAAATAGACAACCTTCTGAAAGGTTTGACAGTTCAACCTGACCTGGTGCTTCTTCCTGAAATGTTTTCTACGGGTTTCTGCACCGATCCGGCACCGGTTGCCGAGCCCATGGATGGCCCTACTGTAAGGTGGATGGAAAAGACGGCAAAAAACCTGAATTGTGCCATCGCAGGCAGTTTAATCATCACCGAACATGATAAATTTTATAACCGGCTGATTTTTACAGACCGGCATGGGATGGAATGGTACGATAAAAGGCATTTATTCTGTATCGAGGGAGAAGAAAACGATTACACAGCCGGGACAAAACCCCTGATCATCAAACTGGGATTATGGCGGATCAATTTTCTTATTTGCTATGATCTGCGCTTCCCCGTATGGAGCAGGAACAGGCAAAACTATGACCTTCTTGTGTATTTATCCAACTGGCCTGCCGGACGCACTGACGTATGGAATACCCTGCTCAGGGCAAGGGCAATTGAAAACCAGAGTTACGTTGCCGGAGTTAACCGGGTAGGTAAAGATGGAAACGGTATTGATTATATAGGGGATTCTGTTTTGCTTGATCCAAAGGGAAAAGAAATTGCCGCACTGGCACCCTCTGCAGAAGGCATCATAAATGCGGCAATATCGTTGAATGAATTAAATATTTTTCGGACAAAATTTCCTGCCTGGAAAGATGCAGACGGCTTCTCGATCATTCAATAAATTTCCTGCCGCGTCAGCCCAATCAACAAATCAACAAATCAACAAATAATTAGTGGCAATGTCCGCCTTCTCCGCCACAATGGTCGCAACCTTCACAACTTCCTTCATAATGAGCATGTCCATGGGTCAATTCATCTTCAGTGGCCGGGCGAACATCAACGATCTCTCCTTTAAAAAAGAGGTGATTTCCGGCTAACGGATGATTAAAGTCCATAGTCACAGTATCCTTGTCAATTGATTTAACAGTACCTGTAAGACGGTGTCCCTCACTATCCTGCATGGGAATCTTATTGCCGGTTTTTACCAGTTCATAATCTACTTTTCCGTCCATTTCAAATGCCTGTAGCGGGATCTGAATGATTGAACTCTCATCAAATTCACCATAAGCATCCTTGCTCGGCAAATTAAAATCGAAAGAATCCCCGATTTTTAATCCTGAAAGATAATCCTCAAACTTTGGCAACAGGGAGCCTGTACCAAATAAAAATGTAAGCGGGGAATTACGTTCAACCGTTTCAATAATTTCACCCTGGGTATTGTCTACCCGCAGCTCGTAGGTAAGAGAAACTACTTTATCTTTTGTAACTACCATATAAAATACCGAGTTTAATTAAACCTATTAATATTTTGCAAAGAAAGCAATTTTCAGGCTAAAATCCTGATGAATTTTATTTAAATTTAGTTTAAATAAGTAAAACCTTACTGAATAATATAACCTCATCGGGTTGATTTAGTTCAATTCCTTCTTCAGGACAAGCAGTGAAATTTCAGGCCTGAGGCCTATTCTACCCGGAAACCCGATAAAACCCATGCCCCTGTTTACATACAATGACTGGCCGTTATGCTGATAAAGTCCCATCCACCTTTTGTATATATATGCCGACGGACTCCATTGGAATTTTCCGATTCTAAATCCAAACTGCATAGCATGGGTATGGCCGGAGAGCGTAAGTTGAATATTGGTTTTTTCTTTGATTTCGGCATCCCAGTGGCTCGGATCATGTGATAAAAGAATTTTAAACATTGTGGGAGGAACGTCCCTGAGCGATTTTGCAAGATCTCCATATTGCTTGAAGGGTGGCAATCCCCAATTTTCCACACCGATAAGGGCAAGCTTTTCTCCTTTTATCGAGACAATATCACAAGTATTACGCAACAAATTAAAACCCATGTCCTCATGAATTTTATACAATATATGCATGTTATTTTGCTTTTCAACATCCGATTTCCATTCCCAATAATCGCCGTAATCATGGTTACCCAGCACCGAAAATTTTCCGTACCGGGCATTGATGCCACTGAACAGATCTTCCCATCCGCGGGCTTCCTCGCTGTAATTATTTACAAGGTCACCTGTAAAAAGTACAAGATCCGGATCAAGAGATTTTATAATGTCAATAGCCCTGGATACACGGTCCTGCTTTCCGAAAACGCTGCCCAGGTGAATATCGGATATCTGTACAATTCTCAGTCCGTCAAAAGATTCCGGCAGGTCACGGAATACGATTTCTTTCCTTTCAATCTGGTAGTGAAACCGGCCGAACACCAAACCCCACAAAATAGCAAGAAAAGGAATAATACTTAGTGCCAATCCGGTTTTTGAAAGGTTACTCCACCGGACCGGTGTCAATGAAAAATGGGTTATCCACTTTATGGGGAAACTGATGATCCAGGAGAAGAACCAGATGACATCCTCTGTTAGCCTGAAACCAATAAAAACCAGTTTTGGAAGATAAAACAGGAAATAAACTCCGAAGAGGAGAAAGAGACCGCTCAGTCCTGCTGGATCCCTAATCCCCGAATCGAACCGGGGTATTCTCAGTATAAAAATAAGAAACACGATAGTAGCCAAACAGAAAACAAGCAATACCGGAAGGATCAACAGAGAATGGGTATCTTTCATAAGATCCCATATGGCCAGGAAGGTATAGGCATCAATCAGGACTGTAAATAAAAGAAGGAATGATTTTAATACAGATATCCGGTGCAGCATTACTGAGTCAATTTTTATTAAATCTGCAAATATACGCTGTTTCCACGGCAGATTTAAGATGGAAGAAGGAAGAATCCCGGTAGGGATTGACTGTCGGTAGAAAAATGGATTGAATATCCACCCCCTGATCCCGCCATAGGGGGAAATCAGCTTCGGGGATAGTTCTGCAGTTCAGATATCCCGTCAGGGATATTCTGTAGGTAGAAAAATGGATTGCATGTCCACCCCTTATCCCGCCATAGGGGGATCTGTTGATTTGATGATTGATGGTGTGAAATGGGCTGACGCGGCAGGGGAACCTGTAAAAAGCGGAAGGATGTGAAATAATCCGGCAATAGATTCGTTCAAATTAATAGATTGCCATTACGCATATAAAAGTTCTTAAATTTGTAATGTTACACATACTCTCATTCTCATGAAAAACAAATTGATCGGTTTATTTCTTTTGTCATTACTGACATCATCCCTGTCATTTTCCCAGGTTAAATTCGGTTTACGCGGAGGGATCAATGCATCCAAAATGAACAGCAGTACTGAAGTGAATACAGGAGATTTCAAGATAACCTGTCCCAACTATTCTGTTATAGGATATCATGCCGGACTAATAAGCCAGATAGAGCTTTTCAGTTTTTTTATACAGCCCGAACTATTGTATTCGGCTATCCACAATGACCTGGAAGTTTATGAACTCAACTCCTCCACCCCCGATGAAGCACGTACGGTAAGTCAAAAACTTAACCGCATTGATATTCCGGTAATGCTGGGGTTCAAACTTAAGATCCTGAAATTTGAGGTCGGTCCGGTAGCCTCATTTTTAATCAGCAATACGTCTGACCTTGAAACAATTACAGAATATGACATGCAATGGAGTAAAGCCACGATAGGCTACCAGGCAGGAATAGGACTGGATATAGGCAAAATTGCCCTTGACGTCAAATACGAAGGGAATCTGAGCAAACTGGGCACCGGGATCGATATTGGCAATACCACAACTTCATTCGATACGAGGTTAAATCAGATCATTCTCAGCGTAGGTTTCTTTTTTTAGCTAATATCAGGATAGGGATGTGCTATACGATCAAAATCGATCTTACCCGGGAACAGCTGGAATTGCAATTTGGCGCAAAGCTCGTTCTGCCGGAAAAATATAAACCCGGAAACAAAGTAAGCGCATTCTCATTACCGCAATTACCTGTTATTTGCAATGATGACCCGTTGAGTATCCGGCTTTACACATGGGGGCTGATCCCGTTCTGGGTGAAGGATACCGTTACAGCAAAGGACATTCGCATGAAGACATTCAATGCAAAATCGGAAAGCCTTGCGGAAAAACCATCATTCAGAAATTCGTTGAACAGGAAAAGATGCCTGGTTCTGTCCACCGGTTTTTATGAATGGCAAACAGACGGCAACAAAAAAATCCCCTACTTTATTGGACTCAGGGATCAGGTTGCTTTTACATTAGCCGGTTTATATGATCAATGGACGAATCGTGAAACAGGCGAGATAATCGACACCTTTACAATAATCACAACCCGCGCCAATCCCATGATGGAAGTGATCCATAATCTGAAGAAAAGAATGCCTGTGATTCTGGCTCCCGGTTCGGAAAAGCGATGGCTTGATCTCACAACTGACCCCGCAGGCTCAAATTTTTTCGAACCCTATCCTGAAGAACTTATGTTCGCTGAACGATTGGCATAAAAAGCCAATAGCCGGCACTTTGGCAAATTTTGGCTAAATTTGAACGAAAAATATACCAATATGAAAAACCAATACTTTTTACCTGCTGTTCTTTTAATTGTCTGTGCCTTTGGCTTTACTTCAGGAAAATCTTTTCCCTCCTCACATCCTGGCACGGTATCCAACGTTGATTCTTCCTCAATTCCTGCTGCAGTGCACCAGATCCTTGTAAATTCATGCCTGGCCTGCCATGGAGAAGGTGGAAAGGGACTGGCCGTATCCAAAGTTAAAATGGATAAATGGGATGAATATTCCCCTGAAAAACAGGCCCAGAAGGCTGAGGATATGTGTAATATGGTAACAAAAGGCAAAATGCCCACAAAAGGCTTTCTGAAGGATCATCCTGATGCTGCGCTTACCCCTGAGCAGATTGCTGTAATTTGCGAATGGAGCGCCGGGCTCAATAGCGGAAATTAGCGTTTCCGCCTGGTAAATGTATGCATTTTGGTAACAGCATTAACTTTTTGTCTTTCTTTCTATTGGGATTATTCCGGCCATTTCCCCAATGATATTTACCAATTCGCTTCCAGTTGGAATAACAATTTTAGCATTATTTCCGAGTGATGCTTCAAGAGCTTCCAGCTTCCTCAACAATTGGGCATTGCCGACAAAATACTTATCGGCTGCTTCATTTACCAGTTTAATGGCTTCAGCTTCGCCTTCCGCGTGCAATATTTTAGCCTGTTTATAACCTTCTGCTTCTTTTATCTTTCCCCTCTTTATCCCATCCGCAACTGTTTCAGCAGCAGTAGCGGAATCAATGGCCGCAATTTTTTCATTTTCAGCTTTTACTACTTTGTTCATTGTTTCCTGAACATCCGGTGGGGGGTCAATTTGTTTTAATTCGGTACGGATAATTTCAATTCCCCAACCTTTCGTTTCTTTATCAAGGGTTGCAAGAAGCTCTGTGTTAATTTTCCCTCTTTCGCTGTTGGCAGATTTTAACGTCAGTGTGCCGATAATATTCCGAAGAGTTGTACGGGCAAGTTGAACAATCTGCCATTTATAGTTATTAACATCATAAGTCGATCCTTTTACGCTCGCTTCATCTGATTTTACCCTGAAATAAACTTGTGCATCGACGCTTGCATTCAGATTATCATTTGTGATTATTTCCTGTGGCTGGGCATCTACCATCTGTTCAGTTACGTTGATCACAAATATTCTGTCTATGATTGGAATAATCCAGTGAAATCCGGGATTGGCAAAATTATGATACTTTCCCAGCCTCTCTATTAAACCTCGTTCAGTTGGCCGTACAATTTTGATTCCTGCGAAGAATATCAATAAGACAGGAATTAATAAATACAAGTATTTTGTTTCCATTTTCTATATTTTAATTGATAATTATGTTTCGATATGAATTTAGAAAACTCATAGCCCGTTAGCATTTAAAAAACAAGAATCTACAGGGCACTTCTAGATACTATTTTTTGCGGTGACGTTGCCTGAAACAAATGTATCTAATAGATTTTTAAAAACCTAATTTTTTACCCCCGGCCCGTCTAACATCTTTCCAGTGCCCGGTGCCTGACTGTATTTTGAAACTAGGTCAACCCGTGTACCTCGTTAATCGTTCCTCAATGAAATTTTTTTCGGCTTTCTCAGCCCTAATTTCTATGATTTTATTACTTTTATGCTGCATCTATGGGGTAAGTGAAAAATTCTATTATTACATACTAAATATAAGCATTTTATCTTACAGATGCATTTTTTAATTTGGAAACTTATATGGAATCAAATTTTAATTTTTACTATGTTATCATTCCCATTGTAATCATTTTTTTACTGGGAATGAGAATTATCCGTCCAACCCACAGGGGACTTATTGAACGGCTTGGTAAATATCAGCGTTTTGCACAACCTGGTTTCCATTGGATCATTCCATTGGTTGATAAGCTGTATCGGGTAAATACCACCGAACAAATGGTCAATGCAGAACCCCAGGATATTATCACCAATGATAATCTGAATGCCAGAGTTGATGCTCAAGTTTATTTCAGGGTAAAACCAGATGAAGTCAGTGTGAAAGGATCCCAGTATAATGTAAACAATTATGCATGGCAGATCGTTAACCTGGCCCGCACTACTCTTCGTAATATAATTGGTACTCTCACCCTTAAATCAGCCAACAGTGGGCGTGGAAAGATAAACGCCGAGCTGTACAAAACGCTGCTGGAAGAAACAAAGAACTGGGGCATCCAAATTGTAAGAACCGAGCTGAAAGAAATTGACCCCCCGAAAGATGTTCAGGAAACCATGAACAAGGTAGTAAAAGCTGAAAATGAAAAAATATCGGCCATTGACTACGCTTCTGCCCGCGAAACCGCTGCCGACGGTGAAAAACGTGCGAAGATCAAGGAAGCAGAAGGATACAAACAATCGAAGATCCTCATTGCCGAAGGAGAAGCAGAGGCAATCCGTTTGGTTAATGAGGCTGCTGACAGATACTTCATTGGCCACGCCCAGTTACTCCGTAAACTACAGGCTATGGAATCAGCCATGAAGGACAATGCCAAAGTTATTGTTCCTACCGGAACCGAACTGATCAACATCATCGGTGATATGGCCGGAATCCCTCCTGTTATCGAAAGGAAGCGAGAGGGTAAGATGAAGGAGTAGTCTGTGGTCGGTAATTGGTGGTCGGTAACAATTTACGATTTACGATTTACGATTTACGATTTACGATTTACGATTTACGATTTACGATTCGGTCCTCCGGAACTGCACGACTGCATGACTGCACAACTGCAAGACTTTTTAATTTATCTTCTCCTTAAAGACAATTCCAGATAACCTCCCCCTAACTGCAGAACCGCCTTTAGATTTGAATCATATTTTTTATCTTAAATATATGATGTTGAAAAAGGGGGTTCTAGGGGGAGTTCATAACTTTGCTTTTTGTTAATAACCAAAACCGGAGGAAACTAAGGTGAACTAAAGAAC
>JBGSSA010000239.1:0-6887 GCA_041737295.1 Bacteroidales bacterium
TTCCATGATAAGGCCACCCTTTACAACAGCATCCTTCATCACATCGTGATGATAATTCAAATCGGCTATGTAGGCAATCATGCTCAACGCCCCCAGGCAAATATCCCAATATCCGTTTTTCTCACTTTCCCGGACCACGTCAGAGAAATATTTTCTGGCCTGGTCATAATAATCCAGGTATTTTTGGGAATCGATATAGTTGTTGTACCGGGCCTCTAATTGTGTTCTTTTGACATCAGGCCGGGCACAGAAACCACTATTTGTAACCGGAACAAAAAAAATAAGTAATAGCAGCTGCAGAAAGTACTTATCCATTTTACTTTATGGTGCAATTTTTCGGGGAGCAGGAGGAATCCCCCCTTTAACGGCTTTGGTCGTTAATTTTTGCCTGGAAGAAACTCCGGGTTTACCAATTTCCTGATCTTCCGGATCGGTAGGAAAAGCAGGTTCGTCTTTAGTTATTCCCTTGGGCTTGGGAGGAGGTACTCCGCCTTTAACAGCAAAAACCAGGGTAAATGTGGAAAGAACTATTGCAAGGATAACTGCTGCATCCAGGCTACCATGCTCTGCCATAAAGGGCAGGGCAATTCTATACAAGGTATAGATGGAGATGATGGTGATGATCATCAGGACGATAAAAATAATTCGCCTGATTCTGTCTTTTTTGTCCTGTTCTTCCATATCTAAAGATTTAGGTGAATTTGCAATTGATAAACATATGTATATTGCATTTGTTTAGAAGGCTTTCGCTTTTATTCGGGAACCTGTTAACCTGCAGTTTTCAGCAGGCCACCGTCGATTGGAATGCTTGTTGATGTGATATGAGGCATAATCCGATGCACAACGATGATTAAAAGCGGATTACAAAAACTCCCGGATTCCGATTGACGAAATTCAGCCCGGTATGAACCTCATGGTGATTGTATTTGTTGATACGATGTGTATTTGGGATCTGAAATTATAATAAATGTACAGGAAATCAACGTTGATCATCCCCCTGGCAATGTTAACCTTATTCATGCCAGCAGGTTGTTCCCGCAAGGCATTAAACATTGATCTGCCGTTGGATTCCCCCGTGGCTTTTTCGATGTCGGGGAGCCAGGAGATTGCTGCCCGGTGGTGGACCGTGTTTGAGGATCAATGGCTGGATGTAATTGTGGACAGTGCATTACAATCGAACTATACCCTTGAAGCGGCATGGTATCGGATCGAGGAATCCCGGGCGGTAGTTCGTCGTGAGTCCTCGTCATTTTTTCCTGATCTGTATGCTTCCATGCAGGGAGATATAAGTGATCAGGGTGGGGGATTTGAACAAAATAAAAGCATGGGATTCGGACTCACTTCCTCCTATGAAGTGGACCTGTGGGGCAGGATCCGCTCATCAGTGAAGGCGGATCGATACCGGGCTGATGCCTCATTAATGGATTATCAGACAGCTTCCATTTCAATTTCCGCTGAGATTGTCCGCACATGGTACCAGCTAACCGAGGCACACAACCAATTGACCCTGGTAACAGAACAGATTGAAACCAATGAGAAGTCGCTTGAACTCATGCAGGCACGTTTCGGCAGTGGACAAATCCGGGGCGTGGACATTCTCCGTCAAAGGCAACTGCTCGAATCAACCCGGGCACAAAGAATAACGGCAGAAACCAGGTTCCGGTTAGTGGAACACCAGCTGGCCGTGTTGTTAGGCCGGTTTCCAATGCAGAATCACAGTTATAAATTTAGTGGATTGCCTGATCTTCCGCCTTTGCCGAAAACGGGTATACCGGTTGAGCTCATCCGCAGGCGACCGGATGTACAGAGTGCCTTTAACCTGTTGCTGGCTGCCGACCGGGAACTGGCATCCGCCATATCCGGCAGATATCCTCGTTTGTCACTTACAGCCTCTATGTCATCAGCGGCTGACAATGTGAATAACCTTTTTAAGGATTGGGCTTATGTAATGGCAGGCAACCTGCTTGCCCCCGTCTTTACAAGTGGCAGACTCAGGGCTGAAGTGGACCGGACTGAGGCGATAAAAAATCAACGCCTGTATGAATACGGACAGACTGTACTGGTTGCCTTTAAGGAGGTGGAAGATGCATTGATACAGGAGAAGCACCAATCAGAGAGCATCCAGAGCCTGCAGGTACAGGCAACCCTTGCGAAAAAGGCATATGAACAGCTTCGGATTGAATATTTCAACGGGGTTGGCAATTATCTTGATGTTCTTACGGCACTTGGCCAGGAGCAGCAGCTCCGGCGCAGTCTTCTATCGGCAAAACTTGTACTGCTCGAATACAGGATCACATTATACAGGGCATTGGCAGGAGGAATTGACTCAGTCAGGGAAACAGGCAATGATTCATGAATTGAAATATGAACCGGAAAAGAACAATAATTATCAGTCTTTTTATACTGCTCGCCGGTGCAGCTATAACCACTCTTGTGTTTGTAACGGAACCAAAAGCAATCCGTGAAGGTGCCACAAGGGAAGCGGCCATGCTCGTTGAAGTTACAGGCATCAGCAGCGGATCTTTCCATCCCTCCATTGTGGCAACCGGAACGGTTGAGCCGTCAGAGGACATCATACTGAGTCCAAAAGTCAGCGGTGAAATAATCAGAATATCACCGGCTTTTACTCCGGGTGGATATGTGAAGAAAGGCCAGATCTTGCTGCAAATAGAAAGGGCAGATTATGAAAACATTCTCCAAATGCGCAAAAGCGATCTGCACCAGGCTATGGCGGATTTGGAACTTGAAATGGGGCGCCAGGAAATAGCCCGGATGGATTATCAGCTTCTTGATGAATCGGTATCCCTTGAAAATGAAGCACTCGTGTTGAGGGAACCCCAGTTGAACGCAGTAAAATCGAGGATTGAAGCGGCAAAGGCAGCTGTTAGCCAGGCGGAACTTAATCTGGAAAGGACTACAATTATAGCTCCTTTCGATGCGCATGTGCTCGATCGGAATGCCAACGTGGGATCGCAGGTATCTCCCGGAAATAATATTGGTCGGCTGGTGGGTATGGATGAATATTGGGTAATTGCTACTGTGCCGCTTGCAAAGCTACGCTGGCTTTCATTTCCTGATGCAGGTCATGCAAGGGGATCCGAGGTAAGGATCAGGAACCAGGCTGGGTGGAAAGATGGAGAATACCGCACAGGGTATCTCTTCAAACTGGTTGGCGCTTTGGATGATCAGACACGTCTCGCAAGAATTCTGATCACGGTACCCGATCCATTTGCCCTGCAATCTGAGAACCGGGGTTTGCCGGCCTTAATAATCGGTGCATTTGTAGAAACTGATATTATTTCGGATGAGATTAATGATGTCATCCGACTCAACCGGGATTACGTGAGAAAGGATGAAACAGTTTGGGTACTGGAGGATGGTAAATTGCAGATCCGTGATGTTGAGATCGCTTTTACCGATGCACAGTATGCTTATATTGCCGGCGGTTTGGAAAAGGATGACAAGGTTGTTATTACCAATCTTTCTACCGTGGTTAACGGAGCCAGGCTTCGGGTTAAAGAAGACTCCCTACCCGGGCAGCAATCTGCCACGGACCCTGTCGGCTATAATTAAGGCCTTCATTAATGCAGAAGAAAAATGGACCATTCTGAATCAGATATCAAACAAAAAACAGAACATACAGGCCCCATAGCGTATCTGGTCCGAAATTCCATTGTCGCCAATCTGCTGATGATCATCCTGATCGTTGGCGGTATATGGACTGCATTTTATATTCAGAAGGAGGTATTTCCGGAATTTCAACTGGACCTGGTGGAAGTCACGGTAGATTATCCGGGAGCCGCGCCTGCAGAGATTGAGATGGGCATCCTTATGCCGGTAGAGGAAGCCATCAGGGGTGTACAGGGGATTAAGGAATATCTCTCTACTGCCAATGAGGGATCAGGCAGGGTGAGGATTGAGCTGGTAGCGGGTATAGACCGTATGAGAGCTTTTCAGGATATAGATCAGGCAGTTAACCGGATCAGGACCTTTCCGGATGACATAGAAGAGCCGGAAGTCCGGCTGTTGGAACAGCAAAGCGATGTCATGGAGATCGGATTGTATGGGGATGTCGATTTCTGGGTATTGGTGAAACTGGCGGAACAGCTTCGTGACTTGCTGTTAAGCAATGAAGGGATTACACAGGTTGAAATAGGAAACGTACCGGATTATGTAACGCATGTGGAAATTCCACGGTACAAATTACGTGAATATAATCTCACACTTGGAGAGGTAGCCGACCTCATCGTTCAATCGAGTGAAGATGTGCCGGCCGGTGCAGTGGAGACTTCAGCCGGAGAAATCCTGTTGCGCATGCAGGACCGGAAACAATGGGCTGAAGAGTTTGGGAAAATCAAAATTGTCACATCTGAATCGGGATCTGCTGTTTCACTGGGAGACATCGCAAAAATTACCGATGGCTTTGAAGAAACCGGATTTCATGGACAGTTTAACAGGCAGCCATCGGTTGGAATTGAAATCTTCCGGGTGGGTAATCAGTCACCCCTTGAAATAGAGTCCACAGTCAAAAACATCCTGAAGGATTTTGAAAGCACCCTGCCACCCGGAGTTAAACACCGCATTGACAGCAACAGTGCAGAGGACTACCGTGAACGGTTATCCCTGCTTACAGAAAACGGTATTTATTCAATTCTTATCGTTTTATTCATCCTGGCGTTATTCCTTGAATTTCGGCTGGCATTCTGGGTTATGACAGGCATGGCTGTATCGTTTATTGGTGGAATTATGCTCCTGCCCATGCTGGGGATAAGCATCAATATGATATCGATGTTTGCTTTTATTGTTGTGCTTGGTATTGTTGTTGACGACGCTATTGTTGTAGGGGAAAATGTCCATGAATACAGGAAAAAAGGTATGGGCTTTACCGAAGCGGCAATCAGGGGTACCAAAGATATCTCAAAACCGGTGATATTCAGTGTTGTCACAACCATTATCGCATTTGTACCGCTTCTGTTTATTCCGGGTACAACAGGTAAATTCTGGTTTCCGTTGCCTGTAGTTGTGATCACGATACTTACCGTTTCGCTGTTTGAAGCATTATTATTGCTACCCGCACATTTGGGGCATAGTTACAAAAAATCACAGCTGAAAATATCACACTATCTGGAACGCTGGCAACAATCTTTTGCCCGTGGATTCGAGAGGTTTGTAGACCGGAAATATCGTCCGTTTCTGGAGATTTGCCTGCGCCACCGGTATATTACGATGAGTGCCGCGTTCACCCTGTTGATTGTAGTGGCCGGTTATGCTTACAGCGATCACCTGGGGATCATTATGATGCCAGAAGTGGCAGCCGATGAAATTGAAGCCGGTGTAAGGCTCCCCGTGGGTGTAACTCCCGACCAGGCCGCAAAAGTTGCCAATGAAATCACTGAATCAACCCACCGCATGTTCGAAAAATATAATCTGTATACGGTTGCCGAAGGAATAAAAACCAATATCAGGGGTCAGAATTTTGTGGATGTTGAGATAGTGATGAAACCACCGGATGAACACAGCATGTCGGCCCAGGAGGTTATTAACCTATGGCGCGAGGAAATCGGTGATATTGAAGGAGTTGACCAGATCACCTTTGAAGCGGAAAGAGGACCGGGCGGTGCACAGCAGGCTATCAGTTTAGACCTGAGCCATGTTGATCTCCTGATGCTTGAAAAGGCAAGCCAGGCATTTATGGAACGTATGAAGACCTTCGAAGCAACCCGTGATGTCAGCGACAATTACAATAAAGGAAAGGTTCAATATGATTTCAAACTCCTTCCCGAAGGCCGGAACCTGGGGTTGACTTCCTCGGAAGTTGGCAGGCAGGTTCGGGATGCATTTTATGGAGCCCTTGCCATGCGACAGCTTCGCGAAACCAATGAAATAGAAGTGCGGGTGAAACTGCCCCTGGAGGAACGAAAAGATATACATCACCTGGAGGATTTTATCATTCGCACTCCCGATGGCCTGGAAGTTCCCCTGATGGATATTGTGAGCGTGGAGCAGGGAGAAGCCTTCATAACGATTAACCGCCGGGACGGACGCAGGGTGGTAACAGTAGGAATGGATGTAGAACCGGCCGGAGCTGTTTCACGTGTACTGGAATCTATTAATACGGAGATATTGCCACAACTCAGGGCAGATTTTCCGGGGATAACATGGAGTTACCGGGGGAGCCAGGCGGAAATGCGGGAATCCACCAGTGTATTGCGCGGAGGATATATTATGGCCCTGCTCATTATGTACGCACTTCTTGCTGCAGCCTTTGGCAGTTATGTACAGCCCCTGATCGTGATGTTATCCATTCCTTTTGGACTTGTAGGTGCAGTGATCGGGCATATCCTGTTAGGTTACGACCTGTCACTGGTCAGTCTGATGGGATTGATCGCACTGTCAGGGGTTGTGGTAAACGATTCATTGATCATGATCGATTATGCCAATAAAAACAGGGCTGGCAGCTCAGCGATGGAAGTGATCCATGAAGCAGGAATCCGGCGGTTCAGGCCCATCATATTAACTACGCTGACAACATTTGGAGGCCTTACACCCATCATTCTTGAAACCTCCCGCCAGGCATATCATCTGATACCCATGGCCATATCGCTCGGTTTTGGTATTATCTTTGCCACGTCCATCATCCTCATTATTGTTCCTTGCATGTATGTTATCCTGGATGATATCAAAAACAAATTCAGCACGGTATTGAGGTGAAAGTCAGTTTATGTTTCCTAAATTTGTAAGTAACGAATCCTCTCATCTATGAAACAGGTAATTAAGTATGCCGGATACATTTTATTATTAATCATTATCGGGTTTCTGATCTGGCGATTTTACAACATTTTGGTATGGATACTTGTAGCGGCAGTAATCTCATTCATCGGCCAACC
>JBGSSA010000249.1:0-14259 GCA_041737295.1 Bacteroidales bacterium
AGTTGCTTTATTGAAAAGTATGGGCAATAAGGTGCTTATTGTGGATACTCGTAAATTGACACTGGAAAAGGAAGAAACAAAAAAATTATGGAATGAATGGAGGAACCTGCAACGGTTTGGGAATCCATATAAAATAAAGGCGCTCATAGAGATTTCGGATGAGAAACTGGTTTTCGGGGCAGCAACCCATTTATCCGTCATTCCTTACATCATCATAAAGGGCACCCTTTATGATCCGGTTACATCCCTGGGTATTCAAATTAAAAGCAGGTATTTGGAGGGATACAGGACTCAGAATGTGATAGGTTTTGTTCCCGGAACGGTATGTCCCGATTCTTTCCTTGTCTATGCAGCTCATTACGACCATCTCGGGACGATGGGCAGGAATACCTTCTTCCCGGGTGCAAATGACAACGCCAGCGGAACGGCTATGATGCTCGGACTGGCACGGCACTTCAGCAGGAATCCGCAGCGGTATTCTATAGTATTTATCGGTTTTTCAGGTGAAGAGGCTGGATTGCTGGGATCGCGATATTTTGTAGATAACCCGTTGATCAGTCTCTCCCATATTAAATTCATGGTAAACCTCGACCTTGTCGGTACGGGTGTTGATGGTATCACCGTTGTAAATGCAACCGAATTTCCCTCCCGGTTTGAACTCTTAAGTCAACTTAATGACAGTGGCCGGCATCTTAAGAACATCAAAAAAAGGGGTAAGGCGTGCAACAGTGATCATTGTCCATTTTTTGAAAAAGGGGTGCCCTGTTTTTTCATATACACCCTTGGAGGCATTGCTGCTTACCATAACCCTTATGACAGGCCTGAAACGCTTCCCCTGACGGCTTTCGAAGGACTGACGAAACTACTCATTGCCTTCGGGGGAAAGCAGTGACGAGGGACGAGGGACAAGGGACAAGGAAGAACAGTTTTGCAGTTTTGCAGTTCGGAGCCTGCAGCCTTCAGCCTAGAAGCCTACAGCCTTCAGCCTTCCTCCTTCCTCCTTCAGCCTAGCAGCCTACAGCCTACTCCAGGCTTTCAATCACCTTCCTCAGTTCCCTGAAAAGAGCAAGCTTATCATCGATGACGAGGTGTTCGGAGTGCCGCAGGTACCTTAAACAATCTGCCCTTGCCTGGTCCGTCGCATTGGGGAATGATTCCTCCAGCACTGTAAAAGCCTCCAGTGAAGTAAGATAATCAGATTCTATAAAAAGTTTGGCAAACACCGGAAGGTAATTGCTGAAGTCGAGTCCCGACTGCCAGCAAGCAGCTAAAAATCCAGGAAGCTGTTCTCCGAAGTCCATTTGTTCAAGCGAAGAGGCAATAACGGGAATCGCATCCTTCGACTTAATTTCCCCCAAAAGATTCAGGATCTCTGTTCGGATGATCAGGGGTGTTTCTTTTTTTATCATTTGAAAAAGTACAGGCAGCATTTTAATTGAACCGGAATTCCGGATCTCATAAATAGTGGGGATTGCCTGTTCCGGATCAAGTGATTCCAGTGCACGGTTCCATTCTCTTTCAAGACTGCTTTGTTTATCCATATTTTAATTTTTTATAATGATCAGAAGGCGTGAGGGTACCTGTATTTATTCATGGACAGGATCCCTGTATTCAAGCAGTAAAATCCGGGTTGTATTCGAAGTAATCCTGTACCTTTCATCAATCCGGTGATTTACAACCCAAACAATATTTCCTGAAGATTCAATAACCCATACATGCTGTTTATCGGGCAGGGGTACCTTATTGTCTATCAGAAAATCGCTGATCTTCTTTGATCCCTTCATTCCCAACGGATGAAAATGATCACCGGCCTTCCATCGTCTCAGGGTGAGCGGGAAAACAATCTGATCCCAATCCAGCACAGCATATCTGTTTTCGGAAGGGATAGTATAATCAGGGTTCATCTTCATGCCTGCGATTGTGAGATGTATGGGATATGTAAGCAGGACGGTATCCGCGTCTATTTCCATCTCTGTTTCGACTGGTATGGTGTTCCTTGTAATGATCAGGTGGGTCCGGTCCCTTGTTATGGAATGTGTTCGTGTGACGAAACGCTTTCCGGGAGTAGATCCAAAGGAGGATATTATGGATCTGACAAGAATCGACGTACAACCGTATTCCCTGAGAAGTTCGAAAAGTAACGTTTCAACTGCCGGATACTCAGTCAGTTTTTCGATGTCGATGAGAAATTTATCGGGCAATTCAATACACACCGTTTTTTTTATTTGCGTCAATGCCAGATTCAGTAGTTGCTCCGTTTGGCCGAGCCGCGAGATTGTATCAGAAGCATTTTGCATGAATGCCGGATTGATGGCTTCGAATTCCGGGATCAATACATGCCTGATACGGTTGCGGATATACTTTGTCTCGGCATTGGAAGAATCCTCCCGCCACGATAAAGACTGAGAATCCGCATAGTTGCGGATCGCTGCCCGCGATGCAAACAGCAATGGTCTTACCAGAAAACCATGCCTTGCCCGGATTCCGGTAAGGCCGCGTATACCGCTGCCGCGTGCAAAATTAATAAGTACCGTTTCAACCATGTCATTCCGGTTATGACCCGTTACGATAAAGTCATACCCATTCTTTTCCCGGATCTCTTCAAACCAGGTATATCGCAGGTCCCGTGCAGCCATTTGAATGGAAATCCCATTCTTGTCGGCATAATCACGTGTATCAAAGTGGTTAACAAAGCACCTGACATCCATCCGCCCGGCCATTTTTTCAACAAATAGCTGGTCTCCATCCGATTCCTTGCCTCTCAGATGGAAGTTACAATGAGCAAAATCGAATTCAATTCGGGCAGCATGAAATAGTTCCGCCATTACAACGGAATCAATACCGCCGCTAACAGTCAGCAAAAAACGCTTCTCCGGCGAACATCGACAGGTTTGTTTCAAATACTTTTCAAATTCCTTTTGCATGATCCCGATCGTTTTCCGTCAATATGAAAGTTACCAATTTTTTGATCAACAAAAAAACCTGGCAGTTCGCTTCTGCCAGGTTAATGAATAAAGATTGTATGAGATTTTAATTTGCAGCAAGGTAGGAAGCAATGCAAGAGATTAAATTCAACGAGAAATAAATTGTTTAACTATTGGCAAAAATAGTTAATATTAATCTTAGATTTCAATTGCTTTTACTTTTGTACCTAATTTGAAACCTGGAAATAGAATGAAGAAATTTTTAGTACTGTGTATTATTTGCCTTTTGTCTGGCGCGATCGTTTTCTGTGGTGCTGTTGCAGATGAGTCCGGAAATATAAAAGTATCTGTTGAATGGCAGAATGAGAGACCGTCGGGAACCATTGAGGTTATGAATGGTTCATTGGAAAAGCTTGGTGTGGTTAAAGGCAGCGGCAAAGCCAGGGAAAATCATTTTGAATTTAATAAAATCGGCCAGAACCGTATTGAGATATCCCTGAAAGGCGTGAACACATCAAACGGGAGCGGTTCAACCCTTATAACCGTTCATGCCGGAGGTAATTCATTTTCTTTTTTCCTGAGGGATGTAAGCACCGGTTATCCGATTTTTATTCCGCAATATCATGTTGTAGTATGCGGGTGGGGTGATAACCGGTCATATAGCCAGATCGAACAGGATATTAAGAACAGGGGCCTTCAGTCAGAACTTCAAAAAATAGAATATGAACCGGAAGAGTCCTTTGATTCGGCAGCAGCTCATACCCGAAACCAGGTTTGTCCCGCCTGGCTAGGGATAAGCCGTGATGTGAGGATATTTGAGATGGGATTGCCCCAGGATATGGACATGATTATACCTCGGATGGCGTCCTCTGACGTTGCCCTCAAAGAGGCAAATAATACCGGGGAGTCTTATTGTTACATGGCCGGTCGCGGGCAGGGTGTGGAACCCAATGCAACCCGAAGACTTGAGGACGGAGTTTTGCCAATACTCCACAGTACGATGCAGGATGATGGGATTGAATATTATACCACATCCTTTGTTGCGCTGGAATCCACCCCGTTGAATTCAGGCGTAGCTATCGGCAGTCATTACCTGGTTGCAGACAGCTCCAGTTACGGGCATATGTTTACCCCAAATCAGCGTGAACAGGCCAAATCGAGGATTAACGAGGAGTTAAACAAAAGCGAAGAAACAGTATTATTCTACAGGGCGGTGGCGACGAATATGTCATCTGTTCCGCGATACGCATGGTTCAGAACCATCAAGCCCGGTAAGGGTTGGTGGGATAAGAAAAGCTATACCTACCATCGCGAATCCGGTTTTTCAAGTTATTCCACCGACCGCGTTTTCGGTATTTCAAAATTAAACGGAGGTCCTTTACCCAATGAGGAAATCGCTGTTTTACTAAAGCCGGGCGAGAAAGCAATATTTGAATTCTGTCTTCCCCATAGCCCGGTTTCTGCAGCAAGGGCTAAATTACTTTCAGATCAATCATTTACAGAAAGATATGACGAATGCAGGAAATTCTGGCAGGAAAAACTTTCTCATGCTGCCCGGATCCGGTTGCCTGAGAAACGAATTGAAGAAATGATACAGGCGGGTTTGCTGCATCTCGATCTGATCACCTATGGCATTGAACCCGATGGTATCCTGGCTCCCTGTATTGGAGTATATTCTCCCATAGGAACTGAAAGTTCTCCCATTATTCAGTTCTACAATAGCATGGGACTTCATGAAACAGCCAGGCGATCCCTTATGTATTTTCTTGATAAACAGCATGAAGACGGTTTGATACAAAACTTTGGGGGATACATGGTTGAAACAGGTGCCGCACTCTGGAGTATTGGCGAATACTATCGGTATACGCAAGATACAGCCTGGATAAGGCAAATTGAACCCAAACTGCTTAAATCATGTGAATTTTTATTGAACTGGCGTGAACGGAATAAGAAAGAAAGCCTTCGGGGAAAAGGTTATGGAATGATAGATGGAAAGGTCGCGGATCCCGAAGATCCCTTCCACCAGTATATGCTCAACGCATATGCTTACCTGGGAATGAGCCGGGTTGCTGAGATGCTGCAGGATATTGATGGTTCCAATTCAATTCGTTTAAAAAAAGAAGCGGAATCCTGGAAACAGGACATTCGTGAATCATTTTTAAATTCTATGGCCGGTTCGCCGGTAGTGCCATTGGGGGACGGAACCTGGTGTCCGACAGCCCCTCCCTGGACTGAAGCTACTGCCATGAGACTTTTATACCATACAAATGAGACTTTTCTCTCTCATGGAACATTCACTGTTTCGGATGCCATGCTGGGTCCGCTTTACCTTATCTTCTGCGAAGTATTGGATCCCCGGGAGCCGGTTTCTCGGATGTTACTCGATTACCACCAGGAATTATTTTATCAGCGAAATGCAGCATTCAGCCAACCCTACTATAGCAGGCATAACTGGGTTCAATTGAAACTTGGCATGACAAAACCTTTTCTGAAAACATATTATAATACGTTTTCAGCAGTGTCAGACCGGGATACTTATACCTTTTGGGAGCATCTGTATAAAGTGAGCGTGCATAAAACACATGAAGAAGCCTGGTTCCTGATGGAAACCCGCTGGATGTTATATCTCGAGGAAGGCCGTTCACTGAAATTGCTTTCCGGAATCCCCCGAAAATGGCTGGAAAATGGTAAGGAAATTGAGGTCACCAGGGCTGCCAGTTATTTCGGTCCGCTTTCATTCAGGGTAACCTCAAATACAGATAAAGGATACATTGAAGCCAATATTGATTGCAAATCGGAACGCATGCCTCAGCAGGTGATCCTTAGAATTCCGCATCCGGATGGTAAAAAACCGGTCAACGTCATTGGCGGATCATACAACATGGAGGATGAAACGGTTACAATCATGCCTTTTGACGGCACAACAGTAATCAGGCTGGAATATTGATGACCTGTATGTTGTAGCCGGTGGTTCTCATACGAGGTGCCACAGGTATGGAACAAAAATAACAAGGCCCGCGATCAATGAGATAAACGAAGACAGAAGGACCACGGCAGCTGTGATATCCTTAATTACCCTGATCTGATCGTTGTAATGAGGAGAAACAATATCCGACAATTTTTCAATCGCGGTATTGATCATTTCAGCTGTCAGCACAAAACCCATGCATAAAAGGACCAACACCCATTCAACCCGTTTGATATGGAGCAGGAATCCCATGATCAGTACCACGCCTGAGATGAGCAGGTGTATCCTTGCATTATGCTCATGCCTGACAATATAAATAAATCCCAGGGCAGCATATCTGAAACTTTTCAGCCTGGCCGAAATTGAAAACCCGTTCATTGACTTTTCCATGGTCCTTGTAGTTTTTGTCCTGCTTATCTAATTTGTTGATTTATTGATTTGTTGATTAGGCATAACTATCATTATCAATATGATTTAAATTTACTGAATCCTGGCAAAATAATCGCATCAGCCATTCCGCAATTCATTCAATCAGAGAGTCTGACTTTACCGGGGAATACCAATCGATTTTTCGTGAATAGTACATTACAAGTCCCAGGATCACAACCAATCCAATGTTTCCGATTAATAATGCATAATTGGCCAGCTGAAGAATTACAAACAGGTAGATATATAATGCAGCCAGAGTCATGGTGACCGTTAGCGTAACTTGTTTTTTGGTATAAAGGGAACGTGCAAACGCTGCAATTATTCCGATAATCACTATACTTGAGATGAGGTAGGCAACTGTAAAGTGGATATACTCGGCCAGTGCGGTCAGCAGGGAATAAAAAATGCATAAGGCAATACCCACCAGGACATAATTGAAGATATGGATCCGCACACCTGTCATGATCTCTGCAAAAAAGAAAACAAGGAAAGTCAGCACAATAAAAAGTATTGCATATTTTGCGGATCGCGTTGATTTCTGATAGGTATCAACCTGCGTGATGAGTTCCACACCAAAGGAGGATTCATCCACTGTATATTGATTGTCAATCCATTGTTGTGGGTAATTCCTGTTGAGCTGCAGAACATTCCAGTGCGCGGTAAACCCTTTTTCATCCACCTTTTGGTTGTCGGGAAGGAAAGCCCCTCTGAACTTTGGCGACTTCCAGGCGGATGCAAGGTCAACATTTGTTTCTTTCCCGAGGGGAATGAAATTAAGGCTTGAACTTCCGTTTAAATCCACATCGAAGGAGAAGGCCAGTGGAGATGAAAAATCGGCATTCACACGTGCATGTACGCCGGAAGGTGCTATTTCGCGGGTAATTGTACCGGGCACAACAGGCAAAACGGAATCACCCCATTGGATCCGGATGTTTTGGTTTATTCCCCGCATATCCGGAATGCCGATTTCAATCCATGCATCGACGGATGAGATTTCCTCCTCTGAGATCTTCATGGCTTGCAGGTCGGGAGGCAGGAAATTACCGGTAACATGGAGTTTGGAGCGGTAGGTGACCACGCGGTAAATTCCCCGGTGTCTCACCTCCGGCTCGGCATTTCCTGTTATTGTAAGGTTTTCGGGGAGAAAATGCACATACCGGGTGATGTTCCCGGTCACATTCTGACCGGGCTTAGGGACGGTAACTACCTGGAGAGTGAGCACAGGGGCAGTCAGAGTTTGCTCATTCCCCCACAGGGAAGTTACTTCGCTAATGGTTTCTTTGCTTCGTTGCTCCCGTTCCCGTATAAGATCCATGATCATAAATGCCGGGATCATTAATAAAAGCGATAAAAAGGCAATCAGTGCAAGCTTGAGGCCCACCGAGTTAAACAGACTGTTTTTTACTTTTTCCTGAGTTTCCATAGTTTATTAGTTTTTAAAAGAACTTTGAAAAACAAAGTTTAAAATCAAAAAAAATGGTTGAAATTTGTTACTGTTGTATTTTCAACCGGCAAGAAATAATTTAAAAGTACTTTGAGATACAAAGTAACTAAAAGTTACTATCAATGCCAACAAATTCATGTTAAATTTTTACAATTAAAATATGATCAGGTATCAGCTGACTAATTAAATTTACATTCGTATACTCATTAAATAATTAAGATGATAAAAAAACCCGCCTCACGGATCCTTCTCCTCTTCCTTGTATTTTCATTTCCAATTTGGGTAAATGGTCAGGATAAGAAAGCTGTAAAACATAATCTGAAAAGTATTACGGAATTTGAGCAGAAATATGAAAAGGGAGTTGCAGGAAAGGCATTAAAGGAATCAGAGATCCGGTATGACAATGACGGCAATATGATTGAAGAAATAGAATACAAGCTGGGAAAGGTTAGCAAACATGTGACTTACCAATATGATGAGGATAACAACAAGATCCGCGAGACTGATATGGACCCTTCCGGTAAAAAAATTAAAGTGACAGAATACAAATATTCAGGCGGCCTTCGGTCAGAGAAAATTGTGTACGACGGAAACAATAAGATCGTGTCGAGGAAAACGTATAAATACGAAACTTATTAGGATGAAGGCTGAAGGCTGAAGGCTGAAGGCTGTAGGAAAAAGAGAGGCCGGTATGCCAACCAGCCTCTCTACCTTAATTAGCTTATGAAAAAACTACTGAAACTGTTTTACTACTAACTAATTAACTTTTATTTATAACATTTTTTCAGTCCGTAAATACATACATTGGGCATTTCTAGGCTGTTGGTAGCCAGGTGCAGATTCTCTCCTTTATAGATATAATAATTATAAACGATCTTTCTTGCCTTAATGCATTTGCTTTTGCAATAACCATACCTGTATAGTCTGCAGCCTTTTGATTCGCATATCAGTTCCATAAATACCTGGCGATCGGTGATTTTGCCATTTTTATATAATGGAAGTTTATCGAATTCACTGCCATTTATTGAAAAGGCTTTAACCTTATTCAGCGGTACAACCATTGTTTCTCCATAGGGCAGGACTATCCGGGCTTTTTTAATCCGAATACTGATCTCATGGCACGGATATTTATTGTCGTTTAATGCGACCCAGGATCCGGCCGGTTCACTGGCGAGGTTTTCGAGGCAGAATAAACCAACTCCCAGGATGGCAATTATCATTCTCATACGGTTTTCCTCCTTTCATCACAGATTACAGGAAATGCTGAAAATCAGTATAAAGGTATTGAATCGGGCAGGCGGAAATCCAATACAATCGGACCAAAATTTTGCATTTTTGGCCCAAACACCTGGCTTAACTTTTCTTCGCATATTCGGCGGGGGACACTCCAAACATCTTTTTAAACGACCGGTTGAAATAGGACAGGTTATTAAAACCCACTTCGAGGGAAACCTGGGTTACATTACCGAATTGCTGCCTTAATAAATTTGCAGCTCTTCTTAGTCTTATTGTACGGATGAATTCAGTAGGGCATTGGCCGGTTAGAGCATGTATTTTACGAAAGAGTGTACTTCGGGTCATGTTCATTTCCTCCCTGAATTTGCCGAGATCAAAATTCTCATCATCAATATGTTTTTCAATGACTTCTATAGATTTGTTGAGAAATCTTTCATCTATAGGGGTAATTGAAATATCGCTAGGTTGAAGGGTAACCTCCCGGCTAAATCTCTCTCTCAGCTTTCTCCGTTGTTCAATCAGGTTCGATATCCTGGCTTTTAATTCATTCATATTAAAGGGCTTAGGTATATAGTCATCGGCCCCGACGAGAAAGCCGTCTATTTTATCCTCAAGGGTAACCTTAGCCGTTAACATGATGATCGGTATATGACACGTGCGTTCATCGTTCTTCAATTTTTCACACAGTTCTATACCATCCATTCGGGGCATCATCAGATCAGTGAGGACCAGATCGGGAATCATTTCAACGGCCTTTTTGAGTCCTGACACCCCGTCAATGGCTTCCAATATTGTATACAGTCCTGATAAATTGTCAGAGAGTTGCATCCGGATATCCCTGTTGTCTTCTACAACCAATAAAGAAGGTTTTTTAGCCTGTGTTTTTTCTGTTTCTTCCGGGTATGCATCTTCTTTATGTATATTCAAGCCAGATCTGAAGTCGATACATTCCGGGGCTTCTATAAGCAAAATAAATTCGGATGCGTCCAGGTGGTTTTTGCCTATAGGAAGCAAAACTGTGAAAACGCTTCCTTTTCCGGGCGTACTTTCGACCGTAATATCCCCATGAAGCAATTTCACCATATCCCGGGTCAGCGAAAGACCTATCCCGGTGCCTCCGCCTTCCGATTTTAACGATTCCTCAACCTGGTAAAAGCGGTCAAAGATCTTTTCAAGGCTATGGGCTGGTATTCCCGGTCCCGTATCCCTTACTGAAATTTCAAGGAACCGGTCAACCATGTTATTCTCACTGTTCTTATATACTGCAGTAAAACTAATCTCTCCTCCCTGGGGCGTAAATTTGAAAGCATTTGACAGCAGGTTCCCGGTAATCTTTTCCAGCTTATCGGGATCAAACCAGCAATTCATTTCATTTACCTGGAAATGACAAACATAGTTAATGCTTTTTGTTTCTGCCAGGGAAATAAAGATACCTGTAATTGCCTGTAAATGATGTATCACATTCGCCTCAATCAGTTCAAGTTTCATTTTACCTCCATCAAGCTTGGAAATATCAAGCAACTGATTGACAAGGTCATTCAGACGATGGATATTTCGCCTGACCATATTCAGTTTTCTTTTTTCTTTTTCATTTCGCCGGGGATCGTCCAATAATTCTTCTACCGGACTTTGGATCAATGACAGGGGAGTTCTGAATTCATGAGATACATTAGCGAAAAACCTGTTTTTAAGTTCTTCATGTTCAGAAATCTCTTGATTTTGCTCTTCAAGTATGTCTCTTTGAGAAAGTATTTCCTCTTTCTGTTCCTTAATTTGACTTGTCCGAAAATTAACCTGGCGTTCCAATTCCAGCTTTTCTTTTTTCAATCTCCAGATTCGCAAGCGGATATATGCCCATATGAAGATGAGAAATGCCAGTGCATAAATGCATGAGGCCAGAATCGTTCCATACCAGGGTTTATGTATTGTGATTGAAAGCGATGTACCTTCTTCGTTCCAAACGCCATGGTTGTTTGAACCTTTGACCCTGAATATGTATGTTCCGGGGTCCAGGTTAGTATAATTTGCTGACCGGCTTTTTGCGTCGGAGTAAATCCACTCCTTATCGTATCCGTCCAGTTTATGTGCGTATTTGTTTTTTGATGGCTGATTGTAATCCATTGCGGCAAATTCAAAGGTCAAATCATTCTGGTCATGTTGAAGATCAATCGATTTTGTGTGAGATATGTTTTTTGCCAGAATCGGATTTTTAGAACTATTCACTTCGACTGACCTGTTCAACAGCCGCAAATCAGTAATTACAACAGGGGGAACATATTCATTTGTTTTGAAACTGTCAGGAAAGAAGCTGTAAAAACCCCCATAGCCTCCAAAATATATCCTGCCTTCCGTATCTTTGTATACTGAATTTTTGCTATAATTTATCGAAGGAACCCCGTCATCTTCTTCAAAAATCTTAACTTTTCCGGATTCCATATTTAAGCTGCAGAGTTTTTTGTGGGTCCCAATCCATAACGTATTGTGATTATCCGATGTAATTGACATTACCTCCTGAAAGTCTGTGTTTTCAAATAACATATAATTCTGATACCCCCCGGTTTTCAGATTCAGACGATGAACCCCGGTCTCATTTCCTATCCATAAATATCCATTATTGTCTTCATAAAAAATATAATTGGATGATATGTCTATTTTGACATCAATAAATTTATTGTTGATTTTTACCGGTGTGAGGTAAAGCATATCAATCCGGGTATTGAGTTCAATTTTATGGATTCCATAAAAATTCCCTACAGCCCATATATCACCATTTTTCTTTTTAATTAGGGACCCAATAATGCTGGAGTCACCGAATGAAGATTTATATATTTTTCCATTTTCAGGGTTATATGCAAACAGGCCGGTGGAAGTTGCTATATATAAAAGCTTTCCATCATCAAGTAAGTCAAATACCCTTACCTTCCGTAATTTCTCGGCTATGCCCGTATGGTGCAAAGGATCACGGAATTTTCCGCTGCTAATATTGAATTCAAGTATCCCTTTTTCGCAGCCGATCCAAAATAAGTCATTAGCTGCGGCGGGTATAAAACAAGTTATTTTTTTCTCCGCCCCGGGATCGTATAGGTTAATCTTGCTGAAATCCCTGTTAATTTTATACAATGTTTTATAATTGATTACGATCCATAGGTTCTCCTGACTGTCCTTATAAATATTGCATATTTTACTGCTGTTGAGAGGTTGGTTTTTTAAAATATCATAATTAGTAAAAACCAATCGGTTCATTTTGAACTTTGAGACTCCTTCAGACGTCATGGCAATCCAGATAACGCCTGACTTGTCTTCAAACATTTCCTTTATCTTAAACCGTTTATCCAAATCGTTTGGATATGTTGTATTATAGCCAATAAACTCAACGGGGTTCTGATCAGGTAAATTGAATTTATTGATTAAATAGATTTTTTCACCTGCAAACACCAGAAAGTTCTTATTTCGGTCTACTGAAAGCATATTAATTTTTTCACCATCAGACATTTTCTTTGTGAAATTAAGTACTGAAACATCAGGCTTTTTTCCTGCAAGCGCCCTTTTGACATTCGTAAGAAGGTAAAGGCCTTTTGAATCCAAAATCCAAAGCGAATTTTCGTCAATCGGTAGTATTCTTCTCACGTATTGAATTCCATCCAGCAGTCCATTTGAAAATGGCCTGTCTATCCGAAAAAGGCTGCTGTGTCCTTTTTTTAGAAGAAACAGGCCCTCAGCACAGCCTATCCAGATATTTCCCAGTTCATCATTATTCAGAGAAAACACAACATTATTTTCACCGTGTTTCAGATATGGAAGCAGGTAAGGATCAATTTTGAATATATTTTTTGCTCCCAGTTTAAAAATCTCATCTTTTGAGATAGAATTTTTCAGGTTTTCCCTGTATGATATTTTTAAAAGGCCTGCTAAATCTGAGGCCCATATTGTACCTTGATTATCTGAAAGCATTGTTATCCAGGAGATTCCCTCCTTAGGCTGATACACCAGCATTGATCTTTCCTTTTCCGGATCATAAATCCTGATCCCGGTTTCTGTCAATAACCAAAGTAATCCCAGGCTGTCTTCAACAATTCTGTTTATAGTTCCAAATGAACAATCCTTGCAATCTCCTTTATTACTGATATAAGTCACTCCATACCCATTGTGTTTGTATAACCCAGTTTTACCCCCCATCCAGATAAATCCATTATGGTCCTGCATTATGCAATTAAATTCATGGTCAGTGAGTCCCGGTTCATCAGGCAGACGCTCAAGAGTTATTTTTGAATTCTGGCATAAAATGTTGGTAATTAAGGATGTAAACAGGATTATCAATAGTGCATTTTTCATAACGTAATAGTTTAGCCCGGTGACTGAACCATTAATTATTCAGTAAGATACAAAAGTCCTGATTCAAAGTCAAGTAACACAAAAATTGACTAAATATACATTTCCATGAGGGCGTTTTCCAGTCCCTGGAGCCCAAAAATTTGACATAATGGATCAAAAAAAATCCTGCTCAATAAGGCAGGATTTTTTTCAGTAACAGTAGCATCATTTGTAGACAATTTCAAGTCCAAAGTATTTACATACATTTTCGAGAGTTTTGTCTGTCAGTGCCAGATGCAACTCGTCTCCATTATATATTGCGTAGCTGTTTACTTTTTCCTGTGGCTTGACTGATTCATAATTGAAGGTTTCGTACCTGTAAAATTTCAGTTCACCACGGGTACCGATAAGTTCCATAAAAGCCATTTCGCCGGTTTGCCTGCCGTACTTGTATACAGGCATCTTATTAAACAGTTTTCCATCAATAGAATATGTGCTGAGCAGAGCGATGGGGACTTTAAGAATCTTGCCACTTTCCTGCACAATACGGGCATTGGAAACTCCAAAACTGATCTTTTTTATATCCATTCTGCTGGATTTGTATATTATCCAGGAGCCGGACGGTTCAGTTGCAATTCCTGCAACACAATAAACAGAAGCAAAGAGAAGAACAAGTAACTTTTTCATTATTTTTCCTCCGATAATTTTGGTTTATAATTCAATTTTTTTTGTCCAAAAACTGAAGTAAATGTATGCAGGGAGGGGAGGGGAAAACAAACACTATGGATTCATTGGTTTGGAGCGATAGCTCATTTTAGTTGATTGTTGATTGTTGTTGGTTGATAGTTGATGGATACTCGATACTTGATATTGGAGATTTGATGATTTGATGATTTGTCGATTGGCTGACGCGGCTGACTGCATGACTGCATGACTGCATGACTGCA
>JBGSSA010000008.1:0-9528 GCA_041737295.1 Bacteroidales bacterium
ACCGCTAAAGCAACAACACCAACATCCGAAATTGGACTCGAAATCGGCAAACTGGCTCCGGATCTGGCTTTCTCGTCTCCCGACGGTAAGGTTATAGCGCTGTCTTCCCTGCGGGGTAAGATGGTGCTTGTTGATTTCTGGGCGTCATGGTGTTTACCCTGTCGGATTGAAAATCCAAATCTGGTAAAGGTTTACCAGAAGTATAAGGACGAAGAATTCAGCGAGGGCAATGGTTTTACTATTTACAGTGTATCCCTTGACACCAAATCAACGCGATGGACAGCCGCCATCCGGGAAGACGGGATGGCGTGGGAAAATGTCAGTGACCTGAAAGGATGGTATTCAGATGCCGCAAAAATATACCAGATATCCGCAATTCCTGCCAACGTCCTGTTAAACGGCGATGGTGTAATCATTGCCCGGGACCTTCGGGCAGAATCACTGGAAAACAAGATCAAAAGTCTGAAGCAGTAAGCGTCTCCTGACTGTCAATTTGTCGCTTTCTGCAAAATGGCAAGTATTTTGCAGAACGGAAATTACTTTTGGGGAAGGACTATGGATATCACGTATGAGAAATGAACGTGTAAGGAAAAAATTTAACGAATGAGACAAGAGCACAAAGCAAAAAAGGCTTCATCAAAAACTGTGGAGGCTATCAATCATCCGGGTGTTGATCCGGTTGGGGAACCGGGCATGCAGGAGAATAATGATCAGGCCGTTAATCCGGACACAGATGTTGTGAAAATGCAGGAAGACCTGAAGGAATGCACGGATAAAACTGCCGAACTTCAGGATAAGTATCTCAGGCTTTCAGCCGAGTTTGACAATTACCGCAAACGCACTCACAAGGAGAAGACAGAGATGATCAAAACGGCTTCCGATGATCTGTTGAAAAAGATCATCCCGGTTGTCGATGATTTTGAAAGGGGACTTGCTGCAGTCAATAATTCGGTGGACCTTGAAGCCGTGAAACAGGGAATAAACCTGATCTATGGGCGGTTCAAGGATTTTCTGCAACAGCAGGGTATCCGTGAGATTGAATCGATGAACCAGGATTTTGATACTGATTTTCATGAAGCGGTCACCAAAATTCCGGTTGCCGATGAAAACCTGAAAGGGAAGGTAGTAGATGTGGTCGAAAAAGGATATTTCCTGCACGACAAGGTGATCAGATACCCCAAGGTGGTTATTGGGGAATAAATCAATAACCATAACGGACATATAACAAGGGGAAATTGACATGACAAAACGTGATTTTTACGAAATACTTGATGTTTCAAAAAATGCGACGGCAGAGGAAATAAAAAAGGCTTACCGGCAGCAGGCATTAAAATACCATCCCGACCGGAATCCGGGGGATAAGGCTTCGGAAGACAAGTTCAAGGAAGCGGCCGAAGCGTATGAAGTACTAAGCGATCCGCAGAAAAAAGCCCGGTATGACCAGTTCGGACATGCAGGCGTGGGATCAGCGGCCGGTGGTGGATACAGCGCTGATGGTATGTCAATGGATGACATATTTTCTCATTTTGGAGACATTTTCAGTGACCTGGGCTTCGGCGGTTTTGGCGGTTACAGCCAGCGCGGTGGCAGCAGGGGCGGCCGCCAGGTTGCCAAGGGAACGAACCTACGGGTAAAAGTGAAACTGAACCTTGAGGAAATTGAAAAAGGAGTTGAAAAGAAGCTCAAGGTTTCAAAATATATCAGTTGCGATGAGTGCTCAGGCACTGGCGCCAAAGGCGGAAGTGCATATAACACCTGCAGCACCTGCCGGGGATCCGGACAGGTAACCCGGGTAACCAATACATTCCTGGGCCAGATGCAGACCACTACAGTTTGTCCGGCCTGCAACGGCGATGGCAAGACAATCACAAACAAATGCAATAAATGTGCAGGCGAAGGTGTGATGCGCGGAGAAGAGGTGATCTCTGTTAAGATCCCTGCCGGTGTGGCCGAAGGCATGCAATTATCTGTATCGGGAAAAGGAAATGCCGCCCGGCGCGGAGGAATCAACGGCGACCTGCTGGTAATCATCGAGGAAGAACCGCACAGTGACCTGATACGCGACGGGAATGACCTGCTTTATAATTTATATGTTTCCCTGTGCCAGGCATCATTGGGCGGACAGGTTGAAATTCCCACCCTTGACGGGAAAGTTAAAATCAAGGTAGAATCCGGAACCCAGCCCGGCAAGATACTCAGGCTTCGCGGCAAGGGGCTGCCCGAGGTGAACAGCTATAACAGGGGTGATCTGCTTGTCAGCATCAATGTCTGGATTCCCAAGAGCCTCAGCAAGGAAGAGAAAAAGATCCTGGAAAAACTGGACGAGTCTGAAAATTTCAAACCAAATCCCAGCTCCGGGGACCGTAATTTTTTCGACCGCATGAAGAACTATTTCGAGTAATTGGTTAATTTCGATGTTTCGAAGTATAACGTTCCAATTCTAAACCCGCATGTATCTTTTCACCGCAAAGGATATCGTAAAACGATATTCCAATCATCTTGCGCTCGACAGGGTATCCATCAATGTTCCGGAGGCATCGGTCTTCGGTCTGCTGGGACCTAACGGCGCAGGCAAAACAACACTCTTACGGATAATCAACCAGATTACGGCCCCGGATGAGGGAGAGCTTTTCCTCAACGGACGGAAGCTGGCTGCTGAAGATATTGCCTCTATAGGCTACCTGCCCGAAGAACGGGGGTTGTATAAAAAAATGAAAGTCGGGGAACAGGCTCTTTACCTGGCCCGGCTGAAAGGCCTGAGCCGTGATGAGGCCATGAAACGGCTCAAGCACTGGTTCATCAAGTTCGAAATTCAGGCCTGGTGGGACAAAAAAGTGGAAGAGCTCTCAAAGGGCATGCAGCAAAAAGTGCAGTTTGTCACGACAATTCTGCATCAGCCCAAATTGCTGATTTTTGATGAACCTTTCAGCGGTTTTGACCCCATCAATGCCAATCTCCTGAAGCAGGAAATCCTTGAGCTTAAAAAACAGGGGTCCACGATCATTTTCTCCACCCACGATATGGGATCTGTGGAGGAACTTTGCGACAACATCACCCTGATCAACAAGTCGAGAACGATCCTTGAAGGCAATGTGCACGATATTAAGATGAGTCACAGGTCGAACCTGTTTGAAATAGGGTTTGAGGGCGATGCATCCCTGATACTTGAAAAACTCGACGGGCTTTTCACGCTGGTTGACCATCAGCACAGCAGGGGCATGCACCGGATTAGGATCAGGGCTGCAGAAACCAGTACAGGCAACGATTTGCTAAAACTTGTAATGCCCCTTGCATCGATTTCTTCGTTCAATGAAGTCATCCCTACAATGAACGAAATCTTCATTCACGTTGTAAAAGCACAAAATCTCATTTTAAAACCCGAATCCCATGAATAAGATAGCCCTCATCATCGGGCGTGAATACTCCACCCGGGTAAGAAAAAAATCATTTATTATCATGACCATACTGGGGCCGGTCTTATTTGCCGCATTAATTATCGGTCCGGCCTGGCTTACAACACTTGAAGATAAAGACGTAAAGGAGATTGCTGTTGTAGAAGCGGACGCAAACGGTCAATCCGTTCCGGATTCGCTCCAGTTTTTCAGAGACATAATTCCCAATAAGGAAAATATTAAATTCACCTATCTTGGAAGTGTCCGCCTGACGGATATATTAAAAACATTTAATGAATCGCAGTATGAGGGAGTATTGTATCTTCCGCAAACTATTGTTTCATCAGGAACAACAGCCTCCGTTGAGTTATTTTACCGGAAACCTCCCAGCCTGGGAATGGAAATGCACATCTCCAAATCATTGGAAGATTTCCTGTTTAAGAATAAGCTGCTCGTTAAAAATATACCGGCTTCTGAGATCCAATCGCTTCAAACCAAGGTTCAGCTGCAGCAGGTAGAATGGAAGAACTGGCCCAGCAAACAGATTGATACCACGGGTGCTAAAAGGGGCCTTGGTTATGCAGGGGGATTCCTGATCTACTTCTTTATTTTCCTTTTCGGCGCCCAGGTAATGCGGGGTGTCCTTGAAGAAAAAACAAGCCGGATTGTGGAGGTTATAGTTTCCTCGGTCACTCCTTTTCAGTTAATGATGGGGAAGATCATCGGCATCGGGTTGATAGGGCTTACCCAGTTTGTGGCCTGGATGATGCTTACTTATGGCATTACAATGTTCACTGCAAAGGTGTTCATCTCTGAAAATAAAACAGTTGCAACAGAACAGACTGCTCCCGTTAACAGCATTATGAATTCCGATAATACTATAAGCACGCAGGAGCAGGTTGCTAATGCAGGAAGTGCTGATGAAAGTGCCATGGGATTTTTAGGAGGCGCGTTGGAACAGCTGGGAGAAATCCCCTGGGTATTGATTATCGGAGCGTTTGTATTTTATTTCCTGGGAGGGTTTTTGCTATACGGCTCCCTTTTTGCGGCGGTAGGAGCTGCATCGGATAATGAGACAGACACCCAGCAATTCATGCTGCCCATTACCATTCCGCTAATCCTGGGCCTGCTGGTTATGGCCAATTCCTTTTTGAACCCCTCGGGAAGAATAGCCGTCATTTTCTCAATGATTCCACTAACCTCTCCTATTGTGATGATGGCGCGGATACCATTTGGGGTTCCCGCCACGCAACTGTTTTTATCGGCTGTTATTTTGATCCTTACCTTTCTCGGTTCCGTCTGGTTGGCTGCCAAGATCTACCGCACCGGCATACTTATGTACGGTAAGAAAGTCACGTATAAGGAATTGTGGAAATGGATACGGTACAAGTAGGGACGAGAGACAAGTGACGAGTGACGAGCAGGGACAATCCCTTTAGGGATTTTCTAACGGTAGAAGGAAAGGATGCCACACATCCACCCCCTGCCCCCGCCCCAGCGGGGGATATCTGCACTGGAAGAACTTCTGCATCGCCAATTAATTAATGGACAGACCTTTGCTTGAAACTGCAAAACTGCAGAACTGCAGAACTGCAAAACTTTCTTCATTCTTTTTTTTTTCCGAAAATAAAAATCTGTACTTTAGTGGGATTAAGATTGTCATTTTTTCGGATTCCATATTTTCCTGATTATGCGCATAGCTGTCATTGACCTGGGTACCAACACATTCAACCTTCTCATTGTTGACATGGGTGAAGACCAGGGTTATAATATCCTTTATAACAACAAACTTCCGGTAAAGCTGGGCAAAAGCGGGATGGATAAAAAAGAAATCCGGCCGGACGCCATAACCCGTGGATTGAATGCACTTGAACGGCATTTGCAGACAATCGGGGAATACAAAGTTGAAAAAACATATGCCTTTGCAACGTCGGCAATTCGCAGCGCCCGCAACGGGGACCAGTTTGTAAAGCTGGCCAAACAGCGGTGTGGCATCGACATCGAGATTATCAACGGAGAACGGGAGGCAGAGCTTATCTATTATGGTGTAAAGCAGGCGGTCAGGCTGTCCGAGGATAAAGTGCTGATCCTGGATATCGGCGGGGGTAGCAATGAATTTATCATCGCTGATAAAGACAACATTTTCTGGAAGAAAAGTTATCCGCTTGGGGTAGCGCGACTGCTTTCAAAATTCAAGCCATCGGATCCCATATCCATTGAAGAGATCGAATTTATTTCCAACTACCTTGAAGAAAGATTATCCGATCTGTTTGAGGAATTCAAAAAGCATAAGATCACCACACTTATTGGCGCATCAGGATCCTTTGAAACGATTGCGGCGATGATCCGTGCCGATGATCCGAATTTTGAATCCGGTATATCGCTGTCGCCGGAGTCCAATACAATTGATCTCACTGATTTTGAAAATTTATACCAGAAGCTGATCAATTCCACGCTCAAAGAGCGGAAGCAAATGAAGGGGCTCGAAAGCATGCGGCTTGAAATGATTGTGCTCGCCACACTGGTAGTTAAGTTTATATTACAGAAACTGAAATTGCGTGTAATGATTCAATCCAACTTTGCCCTGAAGGAGGGCGTTGTATATGAATTACTTTCCCTTCAGACCATCAAACAATAGTCCGGTTTACGGTGTTTTACCGAAGTCACTTATAATTTTTAGAGATGGCAAACATACTCGTCATTGACGACGAAAAAAGTATTCGTAATACCCTTCAGGAAGTACTTGAGTACGAAAGTCATAAGGTTGATCTGGCTACCAATGGAAGCGAGGGACTTGAATTTTATGAAAAAGGCGATTACGACATTGTGCTGTGTGACATAAAAATGCCCGGCATGGATGGTATCGAGGTATTGGAAAAAATGCATGCCCTGTCGCGCGACATACCCATTATCATGATTTCCGGGCACGGAAATATTGACACGGCCGTGGAAGCAATCAAAAAAGGGGCATATGATTTTATCGAAAAACCCCTCGACCTGAACAGGCTGCTCGTTACCATGCGCAATGCAACGGAACGGAATGAGCTGGTGACCGAGACCAAGGTACTGAAACGAAAAATCAGCAAGACTTACGATATTGTAGGGGAATCGGAAGGTATTGTCAAAGTGACGGAAATGATCGGGCGGGTGGCTCCCACCGATGCCCGTGTGCTGATCACCGGTGATAACGGAACCGGTAAGGAGCTGGTGGCACGCTGGCTTCATGAAAAAAGCGCGCGTTCTTCCATGCCTTTTGTGGAAGTGAATTGTGCCGCAATTCCATCCGAGCTGATCGAAAGCGAATTATTCGGGCATGAAAAAGGAGCCTTTACCTCTGCCATCAAGCAGCGTAAAGGGAAGTTCGAGCAGGCTCATGGCGGAACGCTTTTTCTCGATGAGGTGGGTGATATGAGTTTGTCGGCCCAGGCCAAGGTGCTCAGGGCGCTGCAGGAGCATAAGATCTCCCGGGTGGGAAGCGACAAAGATATTGATGTGGACGTACGTATTATTACCGCTACAAACAAAAACCTGAAAGAAGAGATCAGCCAGAAAAATTTTCGGGAGGACTTGTATCACCGGCTTTCAGTTATAATCATCCATGTTCCGTCGCTGAATGACCGAATCGATGATATTCCGCTGCTGGCCGACCATTTCAATGAGCTTATCAGTTCGGAATACGGCCGTCCCAAAATGGTGATCCAGCCTGATGCCATAACCGAACTGCAAAAGATTACCTGGACCGGAAATATCCGGGAGTTCCGGAATGTGCTGGAACGCCTGATCATCCTGTGTGATAAGGAAATTAGCGGTTCAGATGTAGCCGCGTATGCTCAGCCGATTTCGAAGTAAGGCCAGCCACATAGAATATATTTTTATGATCAGTCAATTTTTGTTTCTAAAGAAATATGACTACCGGAAATTATTATTTCTAATTCTTCCGATTATCCTGCTTATTTTGGAATTCTGTTATGGGAAAGCAATAGGTTACTTTTTCCTTAAATGTGTAGATCCGGAATATGCTTATTTATTTAACGGTCTGATACTAGCCGATTTGCATCCTGATGTTTCCTATGTTGACCATCCCGGTACTCCTTTTCAATGTATTATTGCCATCGTCATATGGATTGTAAAACTTTTCAGACCATCTGCGGACATGATTTCGGACGTGTTAAAAAACCCGGAAATTTATATACGTGCAACCATTTATGTAATAAATTTCCTGGGCGCCTCGATGCTGGCCATTCTCGGTTTGTTTACCTTTAGGAAAACCGGAAACATATACCTGGCTTTACTGGTTCAACTTATCCCTTTCGTACACAATCTAGGTATTGAACCCCTTGCCCGGTTAATTCCTGAGTCATTAATGCTTCCTTTGATTTGTTTGTGGATGATCGTTTTTATCCGGATGGCTGCTGACCAGGATCGAAATCTGAAGATGAATAAATACAGTTTAACCCTGGGTATTTTGTTCGGTTTAAGTGTAGCCACCAAACTCACATTCCTGCCCTTCGTGGTATTTCCACTTTTTATTGTGACGGGTTGGAAGAATAAACTCCGCTTTTCACTCATTTCAGTCATGGCTTTTTTTGTGTTTGCGTTTCCTATCCTATACAAGTACAATTCTTTTTATACATGGGTTAGTAACCTTATTTTTCATACCGGAAAATATGGAAGCGGAGACCCGGGAATAATAAATAGACAGGAATTTCTGATGCATTTTAAACTGCTGATCGTGGATATGCCCTTTCTGGTAATATCAGTCCTTATTCTTACCCTGGCCGGGGCGATTCACCTTTTCAAAACAGTGAGAAAGAATGCTACAGACATGTTTTACAGCAATGCTTCAATAGGTCTTGTTTTGTTGGTAATATTGCAGTTTGTAATTTCAGCCAAACAATTTTCCTTTCATTATATGGTGCCCTCCATTCTGCTGACTATACCGCTGATTATTCTGTCTTTTATTATGTTGAGGCGGGTTTTTGCCTCAAGGAATTTCAGGGGTGGCATTTTCCTTACTTTTTCCGGAATTACTATTTATTTTATATCCGTCTTTATACCAGATGTTCGTATTCGGCTAAAAGAAATGAATGACCAAAAAATGATAAGAATGGAATCGTTCATGCAATTAAAACAATTCGAATCAGCAGGGCCAATGATTTTAAGCGCTTCATATTACGGATGTTCCTCAGAAAAATATGCCCTGATATTCGGACTTCAGATGTGCGGCGGTAAGTATGCACCACGACTTTATGAAAAAATGAAAATTATATATCCGCAAACGTATATGTATTTTCCCTGGGGTAAAGCTTTCTATGCCGGAAATATACAAGTTCAACCCTCCGAATTTTTGAATTCTGGTGATATCTATGATCTGTTTATTGCGGATTACACAAAAGAAAGGCTGGAGGAGATTCTGAACCAGCTAAATTCAAGTAGTCAGAACATTCATTGGAGTGCACGCGAGATTTATACAATTCCGGCAACCAATGAAGCGTTGTTCGAATTACGTTCAATGTAACTTATCATAAACCGGATGACAACATCTCCAAATAATTCAATTCTGAATAAATACGGGTATAAAGTTATTCTGGCACTATTTGGGTCCATTTACCTGGTTATAGTTTTTTATAACCATTACTTTTTCCGAACCTGGTGCTTTGATTACGGTCTGTATAACTACGCATTCTATGATTATGCCCATTTTCGCGTAAGCGATTGTCCGCTGTTTTTTGGAAATAAAATGAGTCTTCTTCAGGATCATTTTTCACTCACCCTTATGGTTTTTCTGCCATTTTACTGGCTGTTTGGATGGTTAACGGGCACCTATACCCTTCTTTATATTCAGATTTTCATCATCCTTTTAGGGGGTTGGTTTGTATATAAACTGATCGAACTGAAGACATCCGATAATATACTTTCCATCCTTGCCCTACTTCAGTACCTTGTCATATATGGCCGCTGGACCATGTTCGATGCCGACTGTAACATTGCGATCATGGCATCTTCGATGGTGCCGGCATTCCTGTATTATTTTGAAAAAAGAGCCTTCCGGTTGATGGCACTGGTTTTCTTATTCATATTGATCTCCAGGGAGGACATGGCCTTATGGACCGCATTTATCGGTCTTTTTCTATTA
>JBGSSA010000083.1:0-3944 GCA_041737295.1 Bacteroidales bacterium
TACAGGATTCCCTCGTAATAAAGCGAATCCCCCGAAGACGGACCTGAAACATCAAGTGATTCTAAGTAATCATTGATATCGGCATCGTATGATCCGACGGGTACTGAATAGCGTGAGTTTATCTCCACGGAATCGGAAATATTCAGGATGTCCTTGTCAATGCACGAAACTGCCAGCAGAAGCAGCACCATCGCGAAGGCATATATTCTTATCCGTTCCATCTGATATACCGGTGATTTTTACTGAATACCCTGAAAGTTACTTAAATATTTAATTCTATATAATGAATGAGCGAATGTATCACCTTAATATGAATTTCCTGGGTACGGTCGGAAAAGGCTGTTTTCGGGGCACGGATCTCCACGTCACAGAGTACCGCGAGCCTCCCTCCCTCCTTTCCGGTGAGTCCGACGATTTTCATACCCCTTGTCTTTGCCTCCGTAGCGGCCAACACCACATTTTCAGAATTGCCACTGGTGCTGATCGCCAGAAGCACATCTCCGGGCTGCCCCAACGCTTCAACATACCGCGAAAATATATGTTCAAATCCATAGTCATTTGCCGTGCAGGTCAGATGAGCCGGATCGGAAATGGATACGGCGGCTATCGGCCGTCTGGAATGCCGGAATTGTCCCGTCAGTTCCTCTGCAAAATGCATGGCATCGCACATGGATCCGCCATTTCCGCAGGATATGATCTTATGTCCCTCCTGCAGGGCTTTCACCATTAGCAACGCGGCATTTTCAATCCGGTTGAAATGATTCTCATCCGCGATAAAAGAATCCAGCACATGTTTTGCTTCCAGAAATTCCTGCCTGATCAAGTTCATGTCTTTATTATTTAACGTTGTAAGTTGCTGTTTATGGTTGCGAAGATAAATCTTCTTCGTCATTCATTTCATCGGCCTGAATTTCGGGAAGGTATTGATTGATCTCTTCGCGCGGCAATGACTCTACATCACGCAGCCGGCGCTGTATGGCTTTTGTCCGTTGCCCGACAAGCTCATCCAGCTGATTGGTGGCAGTGTGCAGGTTTTTTTGCGCCTTTTCAAGCAGTCCGCCGAATTTGCCAAATTCGCTTTTGATGGCCCCCAGTACCTTCCACACCTCGCTGCTGCGTTTTTGTATCGCCAGTGTCTTGAATCCCATCTGAAGGCTGTTCAGGATAGCTGCCAGCGTGGTGGGACCTGTCACCATGATGCCATATTCCCGCTGCAGTTGTTCCATAAGGTTTGTGCGCCGGATGACCTCGGCAAACAATCCTTCAAAGGGAAGAAAAAGTATCGCGAATTCCGTTGTATTCGGAGGATCAATGTATTTTTCCCTGATATCCCTGGCCATTTTACGGATCACCGCATCGAGGTTCCTGCTGGCGGTTTCAATGGCTTCCGGGTCGGCCAGTTCATATGCCTCCGTAAGATGGTGATATGCCTCCTGAGGAAATTTGGCATCAATGGGCAGGTATACAAATCCGTTTTCATCTTCCTTGCCGGGAAGCCGGATGGCGAATTCCACCACCTCCGCCGAACCTTTTTTGGTTTTCACATTGGCCTCGTATTGCTGTGGTGCCAATACCTGTTCAAGCAACATTTCAAGCCTTACTTCACCCAGGCCACCCCGCATTTTCACATTGCTCAGCACTTTTTTCAATCCGCCGACATCCTGCGCGAGGGTCTGCATTTCTCCCAATCCCTTTTGCACGCTTTCGAGCTGGCGGCTCACAAGGTCGAAGGACTGCCCGATACGCTCATTCAGTGTTTTCTGAAGCTTCTCCTCCACCATTTCGCGCATTAACTCCAGTTTCCGGGCTGTATCGGCGATCAGCTCGTTTTGCCGCGATTCCAGCGCGCCAAATCTTTCCTTCAGCTGTTCCCTGTTTGAATCTGTAATGACCTTCAACTGGTCACGCTGTGATGTTGAAATGGAATTCAGTGTTTCAAGGAATGAAGACTGAAACCGGTCCAATGTATTGCCAAGCTCATGCCGGTTGGCCTTCACTTCTTCGCGAATCGCGTATTCAAGCTGGCTCGTACTTTTCTCAAGCCTGTCAAGCCTGAATTCCAGGTCTCCCGGCAATTTTTTCGGCCCGGGCCTCAACTGAAGCAGCAATATCAGCAACGCTACAACCAGAATTGCCGCTAATAAATATATCTCCATCTGCAAGGGTCTCTTCAATGAACATGATTTTGTCCATTACGCGATTGATATTAGTACAATTGTTCTAATTTTATAAATACATCCTGACCTCTAAAGATAAGAAATAATAAGCTAACCATTAATAAATGCTATCCAAATGAAAGTCAATCCATCACGCAGAAAGTTCATCCGGCAACTGGGAAGCTCTTCGCTGTTGCTCGCCGCCGGCACCTTAAAAACCCTGGCCGCGGATGAAAGAAATGAAGAACGGATCATCGCCTATACAAAAAAAATCGGTCCGAATGACAAGATTCGAATAGCGACAATTGGCATGGGAATTATGGGACATGCCGATTCTGATTCAGCCCTTAAAGTTCCCGGAGTGGAGCTGGTGGCTGTTTCCGACCTGTATACCGGCCGCCTGGAGAGGGCAAAGGAAAAATACGGAAATAATTTATATACTACACGGGATTACCGTGAGCTGCTGCAGCGAAAAGACATCGATGCCATAATTGTTGCCACAAGCGATAACTGGCATGCCCGCATCACGATCGAAGCCCTGAACAGCGGAAAGGCAGTATATTGTGAAAAACCGGTGGTTCAGAAAATAGCCGACGGACTGCCCGTAATCGAGGCGCAACAGAAAACCAAAAAGCCGATGCAGGTGGGAAGTCAGCGGGTCAGCAGCATTGTATACCGCAAGGCCAAGGAATTATACAAGGGAGGTGCAATCGGACAGCTCAACTGTATCGAAGCTTCTTTCGACAGGCAGGATGCCCTTGGCGCCTGGGAATATACCCAGCCTACCGACGGATCTGCCACAACGGTGGATTGGGACCGGTATATTGAGGGTACGACAAAAATCCCCTATGATGCGAAGAAATTTTTCTGGTGGAGAAATTACAAGGATTTCGGTACCGGGGTTGCCGGTGACCTTTTTGTTCACCTGCTATCCGGAATTCATCTCATGACGGATTCCTTCGGACCGCAGAAGATATTTGCTTCCGGACAGCTTTGCTACTGGAAAGATGGCCGTGATGTTCCCGATGTGATGACCGGCATTATGGAATATCCCGAAACGAAAGAACATCCTGCGTTCCAGGTGATGCTCCGGGTTAATTTTGTCAGCGGCCTCGGTGACAAGGGGCTTACCCGGTTTATCGGCAGCGAGGGTGCCATTGAAATGGTGGATAACGGATTCAACCTTACGCACAGCATCATGTCAAAGGCTCCCGGAATAGGCGGTTGGGATGCTTTCAATACCTATCCTGCCAAAATGCAGGAAGAACTGAAAAAACAGTATAACCAGAAATATTCCAAAGAACAGCAGACCAGGCCGGTTGTTGCGCCGGTAAGCTATGTCGCACCCGAGGAATATGATGAACATATTGAGCATTTCATCAACTTCTTTGATGGCGTGCGGGAAAACAAACCACTCGTTGAAGGGCCGGAATTTGCCTTCAGGGCAGCAGCACCGTGTCTTGCCTGCAACGACAGCTATTTCCAGAAGAAAATCATCAACTGGGATCCGGTGAATATGAAGGTGGTGTAGGGATCTTCCCTTTAACTGATAATGAAGAGACGGGTTTGAAACCCGTCTCTTCTTGTTTTACAGGGGAAGATTACCCCTTTATTGTTTTCGTTGCCTCATCCCAGAATACCTGTTTCCCGCGGAAATAGGATTCATTGGCCATGTGACAGGCAATGGCAGCGTTATTCCCGAATACGGCATCTTCAACAACCGGTTTCCGGGTTTTTACAGCCTGGAAGAAGGTATGCAAATGCGGCACCATATCATCATAGTCATGT
>JBGSSA010000054.1:0-14628 GCA_041737295.1 Bacteroidales bacterium
CCAGAAAAATAGGCGACCGAAGTCGCCTACACTAGATGAACTTCCGTTTAATGCTTTCGCAAGAAGTCCTCTTTCCGTAGAGGTAAAATTAAAAAAAAATGATGAAAAAATTTGAATTTTAAGATAGTATCTGAAGGCTGAAGGGGTTTAGGCTGAAGGTTGGAAAATACACTTATCTCATACTGCGTAAAAGGGAACCAAGTACTTTCTTTGACTCTTCAAGTTTATTCTTACATTCAATAGCTTGTGGGTCAACTGATTGAATAAAAGTTAACCTTATAGCAAGACTAAACTGATAATCAACTTCCTTCAAAGATCCATAGGCAATTTCCAGAAATCGGCGATATTCCGTTTGGCTTTCCCTTGCACATCCTTCAACTATATTGGAAGGTACAGAAACAACTGCTCTTCTCATTTGAGAACTCAATCCGAAGATTTCTTCTTTTGGAAATTTCTTTGTGATCATATAAATGTTAACAGCCAAATCATCTGCGAGTTCAAATGCCCTTAGTTTAGTGTGGTTTCTCATAACGGTTTGATTTAAATTGTAAATATTTCAAATAACATTCCATTTCCACCTTCAGCCTTCCAACCTTCAGCCTTCAGCCTTTCCCCCTAATTTCGTAAACTTCTCCAAATTTTGCAAAATATTAGCTACTTTTAGGGTCGTTCAGCGTATAAATGCCAAAGTACATTAATCTATGGATGCAATAAGGCGTAAAGAAATCGTTTCACAGTTCACTTTCATGGCTGTCATCTTTTCCGTGGTGGTCCTCCTCGCAGCTGTTTTCCTGGGACTTATGAAAAGTGAGACGGCCACATTTTCAACATCCGGGCTCATCTGGTTGTTTATGAACAATCCCGGCTACTGGTTCCTCATTCTTTTCATGTTCGTCTTTCCATTTACAAGCTTCTGGATGGCACGCAAATTCACCGGACAGGTGATTGAAAAACAGGCATTGATCGACCAGGAACAGGACCGCGTGCAGCGAATCAATCAATTTACGCAGCACCTGATCCGGGATGATTTTGACATTGATTTTAAGATCACCGGCTCAACGGATGAACTCGGAAATTCCCTCATCCGCCTGCGCGATACACTCAAAGTAAATAAGGATAACGCCCAAAAACTAAGGTCTTCAGAAGAAGAAAGAAATTATGTTGCCGAGGGTCTTGCCCGCATCAGCGAAATCCTCCGCAATAACCTCCATGATCCGGATCAGCTGTCGTTCAACGTGATCAAGGAACTGACGAAAAAAGTAAATGCCATCCAGGGTGGATTTTACATGCTCGACGATACGGAAATGCAGGATCGCTATTTTAACCTGATCGCTTTCTTTGCCTATGACCGGCGCAAATTCGCCGATCAGAAGATCAAATGGGGTGACGGATTGATCGGTACCTGCGCCATGGAGCAAAAGGTGATCCACCTGAAAAATATTCCCGACAGCTATATCAGCGTCACATCCGGATTGGGAGAGTCGAACCCCGACAGCCTCCTGATCGTGCCTATGCAATATGAAAACGAGATCTACGGCGTTCTCGAATTTGCTTCATTTCAGAAATTCGAAACGAATCACATCAATTTAATCTCGCAGGCTGCAGAATCGGTGGCCTCTACCCTTTCTGCCGTCCGGACCAACATGACCACAGCCAGGCTGCTGGAGGAATCGAAAGCACAAACGCAGGCCATGACTTCGCATGAAGAGGAAATTCGGCAGAATATGGAGGAACTGCAGGCTACCCAGGAAGATGCCACACGGCAGGCACAGCGGTTTATGATGCTTGAAGACACCCTTAACCAGAGCCTCATCAAGGCTGAATTCAATATGGAAGGGAAATTTCTGCAGGCCAATACCCTGTTTTTTTCGAAACTGGAATACGACCAGAATGGAAGTACCCTTGGAAAATCGATGACCGATTTCATCAGTGAAGACAGCCGCGAACATTTTCGTGAAATCTGGAAAAAACTCCTGGCGGATGGCCAGCCCTATACCGGGTATCTGAAACACTGTACACGGTCAGGAAAGTTTTTATGGACCGTTTCATCCCTTATCATAACCCGATCGGAAGATGCCGACAACGACCGGATTATCCTGCTCGGACTGGATGCATCCGAAGAGGTTATCCGGGTTCAGAAAAATGAGATTGTATGTGAACTGGCTTCAAAACTCGGGATCCGGTTTGAGCTCGACGTGAACGGAAACTTCCAGGATTACAACCACCATTTCATGCATTTGCTGAAATATTCCCAAAAGGACCTGAAAGCCCTGGTTATATATGACATGATGGATCCGATGGACCTGGAGTCATTTAACAAACATTGGGAGACCATAATCAGCGGCACCAGCTATACCGGACTGTTGCGGATCAAAACCTCGCATGGTGAGGAGAAGTGGATCAACGGATCATTTGCCGCGGTTTTCAACATGTCGCATGAAATAAACCGGATTGTCTTTACCGGCTTTGATGTGACCCGTGAGAAAACGCTTGAAAAAGAAACGCTTGCACAGGCAGAAGCCCTCCGGAAGCAGGAGAAAATGCTGAAAGATGCTGAAAAGGACCAGGCTGCCAAGGTGCGTGAGATAAAGTATGAATTGCAGTGCAGGATCAAAGAAACAGAACGGCTGCTGGCGATAAATGACTGGATTATCGGGGATGCTCCCGAGGCTATTGTGACCACCGGGCAAAACAATCGCATACATCATTTTAACAAAGCTGCAGAATTACTGTTTGATATGAAACGGGAAGAAGTGATCAACCAGGATGTGAGTGTGCTTTTTCCTGAAAGCATGACCGGGAGGGATGAGGTAATCGACAGCTTTACCCGTCCGGGAGACCAGAAGATAACAGGCAAACGGAATGAAGCCTTCATAATTGACAAAAACGGAAATGAAAAAATGATTTTGATTCAATTGACAAAGGCAAAGATTGATAACGAAAACACATATACAGCTTTTTTGCAGCCTGTCAGGAAATAAGGCAGGTCTAAAGGTTTGGATCTATGCTGGGAAGTAAAAAAAAGGAAATAGCCGCACTTAAAGAAACTATTGCGGCCCGTGAAAAAGAACTCAGCCTGCTGAAAAACCCGGGAACACCCGGGAGCGGAAATATTCAGCCTTACCATAGCCTTCCTCTGCTGTCCCGTGTACTTGCTTCAAATAATATCGGTATCTGGGTACGCTCCCTTCAGGACGATACAGTATGGTTATCCGCGCAGGGAAAAGAAATATTGGGTATCCCGGCGGACCCGGTTACGTGGGAAGCATTTAAAACAGCCATCCAGCCTGAAGATCGTAGTATTCTTGAAAAAACAATGGCCGATATCCGCCAGTCGGGGAAGCCCGCGGAAATTGACCTGAAAATTTCCCGTATGGAAGGCGATGGCCGGGAATTCCGGTCTGTCAACATGCAAATCTCGGTTTACGATTCACCCGAAACTGGAAATATTTTCCTCGGCTCTGTCAGGGACATTTCGAAACAGGAAAAACTGAAAAGGGACCTGATCCGGGCAAGAGAAAAATCCGAAGACGGGGAAAAGCTAAAGAACTCACTGCTGGCTAACATATCCCATGAGATCCGCACCCCGATGAATTCGATCATCGGATTCAGCGAACTGCTGAATATCGGGAATCTGCCCTTTGAAAAGCGGCATGAATATGTGAAAACGATCAAAAATCAGGGTATCCGGATCCTGAAAATGATCGATGATGTAATTGAACTTACGCGCATTGAGACCGGCAGGATCACCATCCGCAAATCGCCCTGCAACATTGATTTGCTGCTTCATGAATTGATGATCATTTTCAACCAGTATAAGAAATCTCAGAACAAGGATTTTCTCGATATCCGGATCAGTTATCCCAAGCAACACGGATTGATATTGTATACGGATCCGGGCAGGCTTCAGCAGCTGATGACGAACCTGATCCATAACGCGGTGAAATTCACCGACAAGGGCCTGATTGAAATCGGATATATGCCTGTTGGCGATGAAAAGATAGAATTTTACGTTAAGGATACCGGCATCGGATTGTCACGGGAGCTTCAGAAAAATATCTTCAGTCCCTTTGCCGAGGAGGACATGCAGGGAACAAAGCAGGAAAGTTCGGGCCTGGGCCTCACCATTTCGCGGAACCTCATCAAACTGCTGGGTGGCAGGATTTGGGTTGAATCGGAGCCCGGGCAGGGTTCTACTTTCTACTTTACAATCCCGCACGAGGAAGTCCCTGAAACATATCACACCCTGACCTCAGCAGAGGAAAGCGAAATTCCTGCCTACACCTGGAAGGACAAGGTAATTCTGGTCGTAGAGGATGATGTGGTGAACTTCAGATTCCTGGAAGCCCTGCTGCAGGACAAGGCAGTGCAGATCCTTCGTGCTTCAAACGGGTTGCAGGCTGTTGAGCTGGTCAAAACAATCAGCAAGATCGACATGGTGCTGATGGACCTGAAAATGCCTGAAATGGACGGTTTAGAAGCTACCCGGCAGATCAGGATTTTTAACCGGAAAGTACCCATTATTGCCCAGACGGCCTTTGTGATGGAAGATGAACTCGAACAATGCCACGTAGCCGGGTGTGATGATTATATCACGAAACCCATCAATATAAAGGAGTTTTTAGAGAAAGTGGATAAATTTCTACGGGAGCGATGAGCCAGGGACTAGTGACGAGGGACAAGGGACAAGGAAGAACAATCCCGTCAGAGTTCTGCGGTTCTGCGGTTCGGTATCCCGTCAGGGATAAACTATCGGTAGAAAAAGCTGGCAAAGAAAGCCAGATTAAAGTTTCCCCGACTCAAATTCATTTTCACACTTTTAGTTTTTAGTTTTAGTTTTTCCCCAGTCCCTAGTCCCCAGTCCCTAGTCCCTTACTAAAAACTCCCCGAACCCTCTCACTTCCCCTTCCGTGACATCAACAAAATCTACCCGTGCTCGTGGCGGGCCCTGTTTGCACCAGGCAAGGAATTCATCCACTGCCGTGCGGGTGCCTTCAGCTTCGATATATACATCCCCATTGGGCTGATTGCGGATAAAGCCTTTTATGCCATAATGGAAAGCGGCTTCCCGTGCATTATAGCGGAATCCGACTCCCTGCACCCGGCCCGATATACGAATGTTTTTATGGATAAGAGAGGACATGTGCCTGTATACTATGATCAAATTTAATAAATAGCAGGGATTGTTTTGCAGTTTTGCAGTTTTGCAGTTATCATCCATAGCAGAGCGACTGCATGACTGCATGACTGCATGACTTCCCTTTTTAATCGCAGAACATTTTTTCCCCACTGTTGTTGTATCTTTGTATTATACATCTTAAACAAAATTGAAATGAAAACTCTCATCCTATTAATGATTTCAGTTATAGTTGCCATACCGGTAATGGCACAGACGCATAAAACGCTGTATGATTTTACAGTGAAGGATATAGACGGAAAAGAATTCAACCTGTCCTCGCTCAAGGGTAAAAAAGTGCTTATCGTGAACACGGCTTCGAAGTGCGGCAATACCCCGCAGTATTCCGATCTTGAAAAATTGTATAAAGAATACGGAGATCAGAATTTTGTTATAATTGGTTTCCCGGCAAATAATTTCGGCTCGCAGGAACCTGGTACGAATGAGGAAATCAAGACATTCTGCTCATTGAATTATGAGGTCACCTTTCCAATGATGTCGAAGATATCTGTAAAAGGAGATGATATGGATCCCCTCTATAAATGGCTTACGTCAAAAAAGCTGAATGGTGTTAAGGATTCCGAGGTAACCTGGAATTTCCAGAAATATATGATCGATGCAAACGGAAACCTTGTCGATTTTGCCAATCCCAAGGAAAAACCGTATTCGGATAAGATACTGAGCTGGATTCAGAAGAATTAGGCTTCTAGGCTTCTGGGCTTCTAGGCTTCTGGGCTTCTGGGCTTCTGGGCTTCTGGGCTGTCGGAAATAGTTTTGCAGTTTTGCAATTAAAAAACCCCGGGAATTTTCAGTTTTCCCGGGGTTTTAATATGTAACTTGATGTCAGTTAATTGATTATCAATATGTTGTATATTGTACATTTCTAGTACAGGAGTTTCATTAAGCTGTCTTCAATGGTTTTTCATAGATTAATCCATCCTTCATTATGTCTTGAATGTAGGCGAAAACAGCTTGAAGACTCTCTTTTGAAAGCCTTGGATAATTTTCAAGAATCTGATTTTCAGTCCATCCTGAAGCAAGCAGCCTTATAATGTGCTCAATTGAAACACGTGTCCCTTTAACTATAGGCTTTCCGAGCAAAATATTATCATTAGTCTCTATGTGATTTCTCCAGTTCATAAATCAAAGTTAGCAATTTTTAATCTGACTTGCTAGTTTCTTTGCAAAGTGCAACCCGCTGCCAGGCAATTGATTATACACGTTGTTATGCACAAGGATGAGAGACCGTTTCTTATGAAAGTATGACTATTTTTCGTAAATTTGACTTGTGAAACAGAGAGTTTATATAGATACTTCAGTTTTTGGCGGATATTATGATGATGAATTCGCTGAACACACAAGACCGCTGTTTGATAGACTTAAAAACAACGAATTTAAATTACTATTCTCATCTGTGACTCAGGATGAGCTAAATAATGCTCCAGGTATAGTTAAAGAATTAGTAATGGGACTAAAGGCTGAGTTGGCAGAGTTTCTTGATGTGACTGATGAAGTAACTGAGTTGGCGGCTGAATATATCGCAGAAGGAGTAGTTGGACAAACAAGTTTTGCTGACTGTTTACATATAGCCTTGGCAACTATAAATCGGGCTGATTATTTAATAAGTTGGAATTTTAAACATATCGTGAATGTTGACCGAATAAGGGGTTATAATTCTATAAATATTAAAAAAGGTTACAGACAATTGGAGATACGTTCACCCAGAGAATTTGAGAAATATGAAAACAATAGATAAGACAATTGAGAAACAATTTGACGCAGTTAAATTTATGCGGGAGCAGCGGGACAAATTGAGTAGGGAGTTGTCAAAGATGACTAAAGAAGAAGTGAGAGAATACTTCACAAAACGCAAAACAGAGACAAGTACAAAACCCAGTGCATAACAAAGCGTGTATAGCCTGTCCCGAAAAGTCGGGACAGGCTATCAACTGTAATAATCATTTCTTCACTTTTTCCACAGTTTTTCCATCTCCTCAAGTGTCTTCCCTTTAGTTTCCGGAACGAGCTTCCACACGAACAATGCGGCGAGGATTCCCATTACCCCGTAAATCCAATATGAAAATCCATGGTTGAATTTCTGTGTCAGCCACTGGTTATCATTCATTATGGGGAATGAAAGTGATACCACCCAATTGGCAATCCACTGTGCAGCCACGGCAATCGACATAGCACCCCGGATGCTGTTTGGAAATATCTCAGCCAGCAATACCCAGGTTACCGGACCCCAGCTCATGGCAAAGGCTGCCGTGTATGTCAGCATAAAGATCAGGGCTCCGAGACCGGGATTGCCCGAATAAAAAGCAAAACCAAGGGCGACCATGCTTACGGCCATACCCAGCGCACCAATGATCATCAGCGGCTTGCGTCCAAACCTGTCTACGGTGACAATTGCCAGTACAGTGAATGAAAGATTGACAATACCCACAACGATCGTCATCAGGTGCGGACTTTCGGATCCCATGTTCCTGAAAATGTTTCCCGCATAGTACAATACCACATTGATGCCGACAAATTGCTGGAAAACCGACAACATAATACCGATGAAGATGACAAAGAAACCGAAAGACAGCCAGGGTGCACTTTTTTCCTGGATTGTATCCTTGATTTCTTTCAGGATGAGAGGAGCACTGTCTTTCCCCGATATTTTCTGAAGCACTTTCAATGCCTTCTGGTCATGACCTTTCATCACCAGGTAGCGGGGTGTTTCCGGCACGAAAAATAACAGGATGAGGAAAATGCCTGCAGGTATGGCGCCCGAGAAGAACATCCAACGCCAGCCTTCATTGATTAACCACTGTTCATTTCCTTGTCTGGCTATGAAATAATTGACCAGGTAGATAACCAGCATACCGAAAATAATGGCAAACTGGTTCCACGACACCAGCTTACCGCGAACATTTGCCGGCGCAATTTCAGCAATGTACATCGGGGAGATCATTGAGGCAATGCCTACGCCGATGCCGCCGATAATGCGGTACACCACGAAGGAATAAACCGGGAGTGTGCCAAAAACGTTAAATGCTTCCGGTCTCCAGGCGCCGATGGCTGAAAGGAAAAATGCGATGGCAGCCAGGATCAGCCCATTCCGGCGTCCGAGCGATTTAGAAATAAAACCGGCCATTGCCCCGCCAATGACACAGCCAATGAGGGCGCTGGCGATCACAAAACCCTTGATCGCATCCGCGGTATCCTGAAGTTCGGGACCCGCTGTGGGAATCGTCTTTTTCATAAAGCTCACTGCCCAGACTGTAACCAGGACGAGAATAATGGCAACTGCCGCGACTCCTTTTTTTAATCCGGTTAACCGGACGATCTGGGAAGAGATAATCACACTTACCAGGTAAATGACCAATACCATGAGCAGCTTGTATTGGCTGATCAACAGCAGGGTATAGGCTGCATTCGCAGGATCAAAGATTTTTGTAATGTAAAATTCAACGAGTGATTTCTCGGCACCGTTTACTACGGCTGTATCGTACCCGAATAACAATCCTCCCAGGGTTGCAACCAGCGTGAGCACCATGATGTATACAGGATTCCCTTTTGTGAAGGCAGTTCCGGCGGACTTTACAGAAGTATCTACAAATGCCATGTTTTTTTGTGATTTGAAGATTAAGACGTTTAATAAATCAAGTTACGGATGATAAGAAAGTTTTGCAGTTTTGCGGTTTTGCAGTCTAACAATTCTGCCTCAGGGAACGATGTCCCCCTTTGGAGGGGGTCAGGGGGAGGATTTGAGCCATCCACCCCCTACCCCCGCCAGCGGGGGATATCTCCTTTTCAGATATACATGTTAATCAGGGCCTCGTACAATTCCTGTTTGCCGCTGATGAGAGCGGGTTCGCCGTTTTTCAACGCGATATTGCGCAGGTCTTCGAGGGTGAGTTTACCCTGTTCAAAGGCTTTTCCATTGGCACTTTCGAATGATGCGTACCGTTCCTTGCGCATGGCGAGGTAGGGCGATTTTGTCATAATGTTGTCAGCAATGGTCAGTGCCCTGGCAAAAGCATCCATGGCAGCAATGTGGGCAATAAACAGATCCTGGGGATCGGTGGAATTGCGCCTTAATTTGGCATCGAAATTCACGCCGCCTCCCTGTAATCCGCCTGCCTCAAGAATTACGAGCATTGCTTCAACAAGCTCATACAGGTTGATCGGGAACTGGTCGGTATCCCATCCGTTAAATGCATCACCGCGGTTGGCATCCATACTGCCCATCATTCCGGCATCTGCCGCTACCTGGAGATCGTGTTGAAAGCTATGTCCAGCCAGGGTTGCATGATTCACCTCGACATTCAGTTTGAAATCCTTATCCAGTCCGAAATACCTCAGGAAGCCCACAACTGTGGCCGCATCGAAGTCATACTGGTGTTTGGTGGGTTCCATAGGTTTGGGTTCGATAAAGAACCATCCTTTGAATCCGTTTTTGCGTGCATAGTCTTTTGCCATATGCAGGAAGCGGGCCAGGTGTTCCTGTTCACTTTTCATATGGGTATTGAGAAGGCTCATGTAACCTTCGCGTCCGCCCCAGAAAACGTAATTTTCACCGCCCAGTGCGATGGTGGCATCGAGGGCATTCTTTACCTGCACTGCCGCGCAGGCGAGAACATTGAAATTGGGATTGGTGGCCGCTCCGTTCATATAGCGGGGATTGGAGAATACGTTGGCGGTACCCCATAATAATTTCACGCCGGATTCCTTCTGTTTCTGCGAAGCGTAATCCACCATGATCTTCAACCTCTTTTCATAGTCGGTGAAAAGATTTCCTTCATCCACCAGGTCAATATCATGAAAACAATAATAGGGAACACCCAGTTTGGTGATGAATTCAAAAGCCGCGTCCATCTTGTCTTTTCCCTGCTGTATCGCATCCTCGCTATCCGTCCAGGGCATAATGCGGGTTCCGGGGCCAAACGGATCGCCACCGGTGCCACAGAAGGAATGCCAGTATGCTATGGCAAATTTGAAATGGTCCTTCATAGTTTTTCCGGCCACCACGCGATTTTCGTCATAGCATCTGTATGCCATCGGATTCGTGGATTCGTGACCTTCAAATTTGATCTTTCCGATTCCGGGAAAGAATTCTTTGTTACCTATGGTTACTTTCATGGGGATTTTTATTTATTTGTTTTTACTATATATTGTGATTCGTCTCTATGATTTAGGATGTTAGGCTTCTGGGCTGCTAGGCTTCTAGGCTTCTAGGTATTCGTGTTGCTAGTTAGTACTTCAAGCCAGTGATTATAGGCTTCTTTGTAGGCCTGGATTTTTGAAGCATCGGGATCGACGGTGAGGATTTTTTTCAGGCCGGTAAAGGCATCCGGGAAGGATTTGTAGAACCCTGCCCCCACCCCGGCGCCAAGGGCTGCACCCTGTGATCCGTCGGTGTTGTACAATTCGATCTGTGCGCCTGATATACAGGCAAGGGCTTCGCGGAACAGGGGACTCAGGAACATATTGGCATGTCCGGCCCGGATCATCCTGGGACTTATACCGGTTTGTTCCATGATCTCCATCCCGTACTTAAACGAGAATACGATCCCTTCCTGTGCAGCACGGGCAACATGCGCCCGGGAATGGCGGTTAAAATCGATATTGGAAAAGAGGCTGCCGGGGTTTTTATTTCCCAGCATCCGTTCCGCGCCGTTTCCAAAGGGAAGAATGGACAGTCCGGCTGAACCCACGGGCACCTTTGCTGCATCCTGGTTCATCGCTTCGTATCCGCCCTGCTCATATCCCATGTTGTATTTCACCCATGAGTTCAGGATCCCGGTACCGTTGATGCATAACAACACGCCAAGCCGGGCATTGTTCTTTTCGTGGTTTACGTGGGCAAAGGTGTTCACGCGACTTTGCGGATCGTACTGAACGGTTCCCGAAACTCCGTATACAACTCCTGATGTTCCGGCTGTAGCAGCAATTTCACCCGGATTGAGTACGTTGAGTGAAAAGGCATTGTTGGGCTGGTCGCCGGCACGGTAGGAGATAGGGATTCCTGCGGGCAACCCGGTTTCAAGGGCACAGGCGGAGCTGACCTTTCCCTGAACGGAAAAGGTTGGCAGAATTTCAGGAAGCAGTTCTTTCCTGATCCCGTAATAATTCATCAGGTCAGCCGAGGGCTGGTTATTGATGAAATCCCACAGGATGCCTTCCGAAAGTCCGGAAACAGTAGTCGACACCTCGCCGGTCAGCTTCATGGCAATATAATCGCCCGGCAGCATGATTTTGTAGATCTTCTCATAAAGGGCAGGTTCATTTTCATATACCCACCTCAGCTTTGATGCGGTAAAATTGCCGGGAGAATTCAGCAGGTGCCGGAGGCATTTCTCCTCGCCTATCGCGGAAAATGCTTTTGCACCGATGCCTACGGCCCGGCTGTCACACCATATAATAGAAGGCCTGAGTACCTTATGGTCTTTGTCGATGCAAACCAGGCCATGCATCTGGTAGGAAATGCCTATGGCGCTGATATCGGTGTTTTTGACTCCCGATTTTTCCAACACCTCCTGTGTGGCCAGTTTCAGGTTTTGCCACCATTGTTCAGGATCCTGTTCAGCCCATCCGGGTTGCGTTGCCTGGATCGGCATTTCTTTTTTTGGAAAAAAGGCACTCGCGCGGCAAATCCCGGTTTCGGTTTCAACCAGGCTTGCTTTTACTGAAGAACTTCCGATGTCGTATCCGAGGAGGAACATAGTTGTTTGTTGTTAGTTGTTAGTTGTTAGTTTGAAGTCAGTAATCGGTATTCGGTATTCGGTAAGCGGAACCAATAGCCTACAGCCTACAGCCTACAGCCACCAGCCTTCAGCCTTCAGCCTTCAGCCTTCAGCCTATAAATCAAAACCGCTTGAAACTTTGCGATGTTTTTCATACAATTTTTTATCGAACCGGAATAACTGGGCCGGTTTATGATTCACTCCATTTTCTTTATCAGGAAGGGGCAGGATAAATTCCAGCGGCTTCACTTTTTTCCTGAAATTCCTGTTATCCATATTTTCATCGAGGATTGCCTCATACAGATCCTGCATCTGCCGGATGGTGAACTTTTTCGGAAGCAGTTCAAAACAGATGGGCTCCGTGCGAAGTTCACGCCTCACCACCTGCAGGGCTTTGCTGATAATCCGGTTATGATCGAATATAAGTTCCGGCAATTCGTTAACCGGAACCCAGATCGTCTTGCTTGTAATATTGCTTTCCGATATTTTGATCAGTGAATAATAAGCAATTGTAACTACCCTGTCGATTTTCATGCCGCTCGTTTTTCTGAGCCAAGCCAGGTCTTCAGGCGGTGACAGGCGGTCGGGCAACCCAAAAACACCAAATTGTTTCAGGAAGATCTTGTCCAGTCCCGTCAGTTCCCTCAATGTCCGCATCACCGAAGTGTCCAGGTCCTCAGTTTCGGATATCAGGCTCCCCGGCAGTTTCAGTTTGTGTCCGCGTAAATGGGCATGAGGGATTTTTTCCCTTTCAATAAGGAGTACCTTTAGCTTTTTTGCATCAAATCCAAAGATCACGCAGTCTACAGATACATGCGGATTAAGATCCACTTCCGGGTTTGGTTTCTGTTTGGCCAAATCTTACAATTTTATGTGAAAATTATAAAGAAAGATTGTCATTTCCAAACTTAGCGTAAAATTTACGCTAAGTTTTTTAATTTATTTTAGATTTAATTTTATTATGTTTGTTTACTTCTAAAAAAAAACATCATGCAACTAAAATTTTGTGGCGCCGCACGCGAGGTTACAGGCAGCAAACATCTGATCACACTCGACAATGGTAAGAAAATCCTGCTCGACTGTGGTATGTACCAGGGAAAGGGATCGGAAACCGAATCGATGAACCGTAACCTGGGCTTTGATCCCCAGGAGATCGATTACCTGTTGCTGAGCCATGCCCATATCGATCATTCGGGACTGATACCTTATATCGTAAAGATGGGCTTTAAGGGAACCATCGTAACAACCCATGCCACGCGTGATTTGTGTGCAATTATGCTGGCCGATTGCGGCAAGATACAGGAGCATGATACGGAAATGAACAACAAAAAAAGGATGCGCCAGAAGTTGCCGCTCATCGAGCCCATCTATACAAAGGCGGATGCCGAAGAAGCCATGCAGTATTTTGTGGGTATATCCTATGACAAGGCATACAGGGTCACCAAAGGAGTCAAGGTTACTTTTACCAACACGGGGCACATGCTGGGAAGCGGCGTGGCGAATCTGCAGATCAAAGAAGGAGAAAAGATTACCCGGCTGGCGTTCACGGGGGATGTCGGAAGACCTGTCAACCGTATTCTCAGGCCCCCGCAAAAATTTCCCCAGGCGGATTATGTCATTTGCGAATCCACCTATGGTGACCGCCTGCATGAAAGCACTACAGAAGCAGAAGGCAAACTTCTTGATATTATCAAAAGGACCTGTATTGAAAAAAGGGGCAAGCTTATCATTCCCTCTTTCAGCGTAGGCCGCACACAGGAGGTAATATATTCACTCAACAATTTTTACAACAGCGGTAAGCTGCCCAAACTGAAGGTTTATGTCGACAGTCCCTTATCAGTGAATGCCACCAATATTTTCAGGCTGCATCAGGAGTGTTTTAATGATGCCATGCTCAAGGTCATGGAAACCGATCCTGATCCGTTCGGATTCAACGATCTGTATTTCATCCAGAAGGTGGAAGACTCAAAAAGGCTGAACGACACCGACGAACCCTGCATCATCATTTCCGCGTCGGGCATGATGGAGGCCGGGCGTGTAAAACATCACCTGGCAAACAGCATTTCAAATCCCAGGAATACCGTGCTGGCGGTAGGATATTGTTCCCCGCGAACCCTTGGTGCCCGTATCCTGAGGGGGGATAAGGAAATATCCATATTCGGCACTATTTACCCTGTAAGGGCCGACATTGAACGCATTGATTCATTCAGCGGACACGCCGATTACGGTGAACTGATCCGGTTCCTGGATTGCCAGGACAAAACGCAGCTGAAAAAACTGATCCTTGTGCATGGAGAGTATTCCGCGCAGGAATTCTTCAGCAACAAATTAAAGGAAAGCGGGTATACGGATGTTATGATTCCGGAATTGGCGGAAGAACTAATTATGGACAACGAACATTGAATAATTAAAAACTGTGGAATAAGTTAAGGGGCTGTGAAGTAGTCATGCAGTCATGCAGTCTTGCAGTCGTCCGGATCAGACACCCTTCAGCCTGCAACCTTCAGCCTTCATCCTTCAGCCTAAACAATAACAACTAACTTTTCAATTTTCACTGGCAGATATTCACTTTTTTCGAAAAATCTTACTACTTTTGCGACCTGTTTTAAATAACTAAAATAAAATCGGATATGTTAAATCACTATGAAACCGTTTTCATTGTAACTCCCGTTTTGTCTGAGGCCCAGATGAAGGAAGCGGTTGAAAAATTCAGAGGTG
>JBGSSA010000095.1:0-17544 GCA_041737295.1 Bacteroidales bacterium
TGGTTTGCTCGACAGGGATTACTATCTTTATTTCTAATAATGAAGGTGTAAAAGTTTTTAGAAACCGCCGTGGTACGAAATCGTATGCCCGGTGGTGTGGGGGGTCAGCGGCGCGAGCCGCTTCCTACCCGATTAGAAAAAGGATAATTAAGAATCCTCCGGTGAATCGGGGGATTTTTTGTTACAGCAATATGGACAGACAGAAAGATAATTTGCTATTACCTTTTTGATGCATTTTCCTTTACTCTGAACTCCACAATTCTTGCTATCAAATCGAAGGGAATGGGTTTATGAATCGGAAACTGAACTGAACCCTTTCCCTGCTTGTATTTCGATAATTCTGCCGCAAATTTTACATGTCCCGTCGGTGTGGCATAAAATCCCACGTGCCTTTCATATCCGGCAAAATAAACCAGTGGCCTGCCATGTGTTTTATAGCCCGGCATCCCATAACTAATAGTTTCAACTGCTTCGGGAGCTTTCTCCTTTATTATTGCACGAACCTGTCCCAGGATTTTCTGGACATTTTCCGGAAAAGCCTTAATATAGGTATCCACATTTTCCGAATTGCTTTTCATCTCTATGCTTGTATTCAGTGGTTGTGAAGACTAAGATAGTGATTCTATTATTCCTGAAGAGTTTTTTTATTTGCGGTTTATTAACTACCTTAAAGGGAGTTTTTCAAATACTTATAAGAATAGTATTGTTTAAAATATTTTCAAGTATTTACTTAAAATCTGTAAACAATGGCTGTATTAAAAGTTATCGAGTTGCTGGCATCATCCCCTAAAAGTTGGGAAGAAGCTGTACAAAATGCCGTGGATATGGCAAGTAAAACCGTCAAAGGAATCAGGTCAGTCTATGTTAAGGACTTGAGTTCAGTAGTAAAAGGTGACAAAATTGTCGAGTTTCGGGTTAACGCGAAGGTCACTTTTGAAATTCTAAAGTAGCAAACCTGAAATGGCTGACGTTTTTTACCCTTGTAAGGAATTAGTCATGCCACCTTTGGGCTGAAAGAAAAAAGGTCCCGCATATCATGTGGGGCCTTTTTTAAATAGGGATCGAAATGGGATATTATATTTCTTCAATTTCGTCAGGGTTTCCACGTTTATTAATCAATGCTTCTCCCGGACCATTGAGTCGCAGAATCATTTTCCGGCCTATAGCAAAGAACACAATTTATTAGATTCTGTATAAAATCACTCCGCATAATTCAAATAGAGTATTAATTTTTAATTTTGTGTTTCGAAAATATTAATATATAGCACGATGTCATTAGCCCGATTTGGTGTCAGCCTTGAAGAAGATATTCTTAAAGCCCTGGATAGTTTTGTAGTTGAAAATAATTTGCCCAACCGTTCCCAGGCTATCCGGCACCTGGTTGAGAAGAATATAGCAGAGAAAAAATGGCTTTGCAATCAAATGGTCGCAGGTGCGGTTGTTATGCTTTACGATCATCACAAGGGGGATGTAACGAACAAATCGAACGATATACAACACGAATATTTTGATTTAATCCTTTCTTCACAGCATTTTCATTTAAATCATGATAATTGTCTCGAAATAATCGCTGTGAAAGGTACTGCCAGCAGTTTAACCGAATTATCAAATAAATTGATAGGCATCAAGGGCGTAATTCATGGAAAACTCGTGATGAGCCGGACAGAATAGCATCTGGGGGTTCTGCAGTTTTGCAGTTTTGCAGTTTTGCAGTTCTGTTGTTCTGTTGTTCGGTATCCCGTCAGGGATAACCTGTCGGTAGAAAAAGCAGATCCATCATTCTTCTATCCCGCTAGGGTCAACCTGTCGGTAGAAATTAAAGTTTTGCAGTTATGCAGTTTTGCAGTTATGCAGTTATGCAATTTTGCGAAGATAAAAGTGGATTAACATTTCCGGAATAAGATATTTCTGTTTACCCTGTTGCCAAATAGAATACTTTTCTATATTTGTGTTACGATTTATAATTTCGTAACATTATGACTGAATCGCTATCGACAAACCTCCCTACAAATTTCATGAAACCCTGGTACATTGGGTTTACCCTGGATAATTATTCAATACTGAACAGCCGGATATTGAGAAAAGGATTTTTATTTGCAGGTATCCTCACCCTGTCATTGATCAGTTCATTTTCACAGAAACCTGATACCGTCGTTATGCAGGAAGTGGTTGTAACCGGTTCAAAACAGCCACAATCTCCCGGTAACATTACCCAAAAAATTGATGTTGTTAAAAGCATAGAAATAAATACACTTGTTACCGGAAATCGCAATGTTGCCGAAGCCATTATGTATAAACCGGGGGTATCTGTAAGTGCGCTTTCGCGAAATGATGCCAACTGGGGTACGTATAGCGGCATTGGCCCCAAATACAGCACTTACATGCTGCAGGGATTGCCTATAGATGCTTTTGTTGACCCCATGTCACTCGACATTTCTGCCATTGACCGGATCGAAGTCCAGCGGGGACCGGCCTCCGTTCTTTATCCAAACTACCTTTCCCAGGATTTTTCGGGTAACCAGAGTCCACTGGCCGGTACAGTCAACCTCATTCTGAAGGACAATATTGGAAAACCGCTTACCCGTATTTCTACTTCTTATGGTTCCTATAATACACTCAACAGCCAGTTTTACCATGAGGATAATGCAAAAAACCTCAGTTATTTTGCCGGTGCTTCTTATGAGATGTCCGATTATACAAATTATGGCACTGAAAACTCATGGCTGAATATGCAAAAAGATCCGGAATACCGGAAGACCAAATTGTACGGGGGTCTCACTCTTCGCCCGGGAGGTGATGGAAGGCAAAAATTGACGTTGTTTGTAAACAAAACCTTTCATACCGGAGATGCCGGCCGGCTGTACCGGGGATTTGACAACGATTATGGGATCATTAACACAGGGTATTCTGTGGAATTGAGTGACCGGGTGAACCTTAAGGCGAACATGGGACTCAGGCAATATAACCGCACCTGGCAGGAAAGCAGATTTAATGAATTGGATTCCCTGTTGTCTGAAAATGGTGTAGAACAGAATATTGTTCCTGTTGATGTCTCCTTAATTGTTGAGCATGGCCGGAACAATCTTTTGGTTATAGGAAGTGATTACCAGGGAGCTTTATACAATACATGGTCTGATCCTTTGCAGGGGTACAAAACGTATGGCAACAAATCGAGGGCTTCACAGGCCGGAATTTATGTTCAGGAAGAAATTCATATCGAGGGGTTCATTGTTCGGGCCGGACTGCGTTACAGCTATATTAACAACAGCATTGATTTTATCAACGGGGGAGCACCCGGATTAAAATCGAATGACTGGAACAGGTTGATTTGGAGTGCGGGGGTTCGTTACAATCTGAATTCAGCCATTTCATTTTATGCCAATGGAGGGAACAGTTTTCTAACTCCTGGTTTAAAATCGGTTGGGGGCACCATTAAGCTGGAAGATCAGGGTGTTGCCGGCCGCAACGGTCAATTGCCCAACCCTGACCTGAAACCGGAAGCCGGTTTGGGCCTTGACGCCGGGACAGATATTTCATTGCCGGCAAACCTGAAATTCTCCCTTCGTGGCTTTATGATTACTATTGACGATGCAATTATTGATAATGTAGTGAGTCAGAATCCATCCCAAACAAAATCCATAAATGCCGGCAAATCATCATCAACCGGTGTTGAGGCTGAAATCAAACAGCAACTCGCATCAAATCTGCACTGGTTCGTCAACTATACCTATATGATAACCAACGTTGAAAACCAATATGATGAAGATCAGGATGGCGCCGGGATCCCCTTTGCACCTGCTCATATTGCAAATTTGGGGGTTTCCCTGTCAACATCTTTCGGTTTATCGGTCAGCCCGTATCTGAGCTACAACGGCGGTTACTACGACAGCAGTTCAAAAAGTGGCCGGACTTTCTTTAAACCAGGGGAGTTACTTAATATATACGTGTCGCAGGTTCTGGCCGGGAATGATACGTATAGGGTAGAATTTTTCGGACAATTCTATAATGTTACCGATAACCGGTTTGAAATGCCCTGGCAATTTCAGAATCCGGGTTTTTCAGGTATGGGCGGTCTCAGGGTAACATTTTAATGGTGACCGGATGAGGGTTGTATTTACATGGTTCCTTCTGCTTGCACTGTCAATATCCGTATTGATGACAGGGTGCCGCAACCCGGTAAATCAAACCGGCCCTGACAATGCCATTAAGGTTACCGATTTCAGGGGTGTGGAGGTTACACTTGAAAAACCCGCCACGCGTATTGTATGTCTTATAGAAAGCGCACTTTCCGGACTGTATATGCTGGGTGCCGATAGCAGGGTTATTGCTGTTCCGGCAACTGTTTATTCTGAAAGTGTTTATGATCAGTATGCCGCACTGGATGAACGTATTAAACATAAAAAACTGCCGGCGCCCGGTAATTGGGACTTTGTAAGTCTGGAAAGCGTGGTTGCCCTGCAACCTGACCTGGTCATAATCTGGTCATCGCAGAAAGAATCGATTGAAGCGATAGAGGAACATGGTATTCCGGTGTACGGGGTTTCATTGCAAAGCCTCACCGATGTGTATAAAGAAATAACAGATCTTGGTGTATTGACGGGCAGGCAAGCCAGGGCCGACAGCCTGCTTGCTTATACCCAACATGAAATTGCCGGACTCAGTGCCCTGACCCGTCCGCCAGGTAATGACCGGTCGGTGTATTTCATGTGGTCGCAGGGATTGCTCGAGACTTCAGGCACATCAAGCCTGGTCAATGAACTGGTTGAGCTGGCAGGAGCGAAAAATGTGTGCCGGTCAATGCAGGAGCATGTGGTGATAAACATGGAAAGTCTGCTGGAATGGAACCCCGATGTAATCATCATGTGGTACAATGCTGACAGGATTCCTGGCGATGTTATGATCCTTCCTGAATGGAGGAGCATCAGCGCGGTAAAAAACAGGCAGGTATTCCAGTTGCCTTCGGTGTTTTTATGTGACCTCTGGACATTAAAATTTCAGCACGCTGCAAAATTGCTGGCCAGTTGGTGCTATCCTGATCGATTTAAGGGATTCGATATCGAAACGGAGAAGAATAATATGCTACTCAATCTCTATGGAAAAAAGGGGTTAACGCTTTCAGAATGAACAGGCGATTCATCATTATACTGATTTATGCATTACCCATTCCGGTAATTGTCGCCTCGTTGTTTATCGGCCCATCGGAAAGCGCATCTTTCAAGGTAATTTTAAAATCATTCTGGAATATGGGAATGGGAAATTCCTCAACTATTCCAAACAGCGAATTAATCCGTTCGGTAATTTTTGATGTTCGCTTGCCGCGCATTCTGTTAACCTTTCTCGTTGGAGGTGCTTTATCGGTTTCCGGGTGCGGATTGCAGGCTGTGTTTCGTAATCCGTTGACAGACCCCTACATTCTTGGTTTATCTTCGGGCGCTGCATTTGGAGCCGCTATCGCCCTGGCTTTTGCTTTTATCCCGGTTCAGGTTTCGGCATTTACATTTGGGGCCATTGCGGTAGCCATGAGCTATTTTATGGCCCGTAAAAACAAAAGTGTTTCAATTGTTTCTCTTATCCTGGCAGGGATAATTGTTTCCGGTATATTCACAGCCCTGCTCACCGTTGTTCAGTTTCTGAACGACCCGTTTAAGCTTCAGACCATTGTTCACTGGACGATGGGAAACCTTCACAATGCGAGCTGGATTAAGCTGAAATCAGCTGCCATCCCCATTATTACCGGCATATCAATATTGTTGCTGTTCAGGTGGCGAATCAATGTACTCGCTATGGGCGACGATGAAGCCCAATCGGCGGGTATTAATCCCGACCGCGAAAAAATCATCATTTTGATTGCCGCTACGCTGGCGTCCTCTTCTGCTGTGGCTGTGGCCGGTATCATAGGCCTTTACGGGCTTATTGTACCGCACATGGTGCGTATGATGGCAGGGCCGGACAATCGCCAGTCCATGCCGCTTAATTTGTTATTCGGGGGTATGTTTCTGCTCATCATTGATGATTTTTCACGTACTATTTCTTCCTTTGAAATCCCAATCGGCGTATTTACGGTACTTTTAGGGGCGCCTTTCTTCATTTATCTAATGAAAAAAACGAACCTTGTATGGGGCAATTAAACAAGGCAATCAGTGTGACGGGACTATCGTTTGCATACGATGGTATTGCGGTTCTGCAAGATGTAAATGTGGAAATTGAAACCGGGAAACTCACCTTCATCCTGGGCAGGAACGGCAGCGGAAAATCTACCTTCCTGCGAATTCTTGCAGGTCTTATACCTTTACAACATGGTAATGCAACATTCCTGGGAGCAGATAGCAAATCATTGTCCCATATTGAACGTTCCCGGATCATAGGCTTTCTTAACCAGCAGCACAAGCCTGTTTTTCCCTTTTCGGTAGAAGATGTGGTGCTTACCGGAAGGGCTGGTTTTGTGAAGTTTATTCCGGGCAAAAGAGACAGGCATGCTGTGCAGGTGGCAATGGAGAAAGCCGGCATCCTGCACCTTAAATCCCGCAAATACACCGAACTTTCCGGAGGTGAACAGCAGTTGGTCATGATAGCCAGGGTGTTGGCCCAGGAGCCTGAAATATTACTGCTTGATGAACCCACGTCACATCTCGATTTCTGCAATCAATCCCATCTCCTGGCGCTTCTAAAAAGGCTCACGTGTGAAGGATTGACGGTGGTGGCGGTGTTGCACGATCCCAACCTGGCTTTTATTTATGGCGACGATTTCCTTTTCGCAACCGGCAAACAGATTATCCGTTCCGGAGATTCAATGAATGCCTGGGACTTATCGTTCCTTAAAACCATCTACCAGGGAAATTTGCAAACCGTTCCCTACAACGGAAGAGCACTGTTAATACCTGATTCGGATTAGCATATGCCATATCGCCGGACAATAGCAGCAGCCTACGATGCAGGGGTAGAGGAAGAATACCTCAGGCTCACAGGGAACCCCATGCGTGAGGCGGAATTTCATTTGATCATTGAATTGATAAACCAATACATCCCTGAGGGTTCAACCATAATAGATGTGGGTTCGGGACCGGGCAGATATGCTGAATACCTGCTGAAACGGAATTGCAAAGTCGGATTGGTTGACCTTTCTGCATTATCGCTTAAGGCATTTTCAGACCGGATGAACGGCTCATGCTGCGAGGACAATATTATTTTTAATAAGGTTTCGTGTGCTACCCGGCTGGATTGGATTGCCTGTAATTCAGCCGATGCCATATTGCTTATGGGACCTATGTACCATTTGATAAATGAAGAACACAGGAATGCAGCGTTGGCTAATTGCCACAGAATTTTGAAACCCGGAGGTTTTCTGTTTACCGTTTTTCTTAGTCCTTTCCCTGTGGTTCAACATGTTGAGGAAACAACCACACACACTCATTTTCAGGGATTCAATGTACCTCAGTTCCGCTGCTGGCCGGAATTGGCAGAAAGGATTATGCACAACAGCGGCTTTGAGACCATAAGAACCCGGAATATTGAAGATATTGATTCATCGTTGTCCGAACATCAATGGAGCGGATCCTGGCCGGATCAGAAGAAGGAAGCACTTTTGGATTCCCTGCGTAAAAACTGTGAAATCCCTGAATTGCTTGGAAAGGCTCACCAGTATATATGTGTTGGAGTGCGACAGGAACAGATTCTTTGAAGGAATGGAAATTTAAAATGAATAATTAATATATGCTTCCAAACTCCGTCCTGGTCTGTTTATTCTGCCCCAGTCAAGGTGTTCAAAATATGTCTTATTAAACAGGTTGGTAATGCCCAGGCTGACATCCAGTGATGTTTTGGATAGTATGAAAGTATAACTGCTTTTTATATTGAAAAGGCCATAAGCCGGTGTTATGCTTTCCCCATAATCGCTGTTGATCCGGTATTGTGCCAGGGATGATTCATATTCAGACTGCAGCGAAAAACGTTCTTTCCGGTATTGAACCGCCACAATGTTTTTAAGGGGTGGGATCAATGGCATGACCTCACTGCTATTTATTTTGCCAAGCGTAAATTTGGAGAGGAGAAATACAGACAGGCTTTTAAAGGGATCATAGATCAGCTGCAAATCCACGCTATAGATCGTTGCAGCCGGAATATTTTCATATACCCTGATTCCTTTGGCGTAAAAATTCATCGCAGGGATGAGCGTGTCTGTAATTCCCATAATATAATCCTTTATTGAGCTGAATGATTGACTGAGATTGATTTTCAGCATGGGCTTAGACAGCATGAAAGATAGCCTGAAGAAACTGGATTTCTCGGATCTGATGTCAGGATTGCCGATATAGTCATATCCATCGTAAGCATTATAAAGATAAAAGCCCAGTCGCTCGCCAATGGTGGGTATTCTCTGAGAATACCCTGCTGTTGCAGCCATCGAAAGGCCATTTACGATCCGGTATTGCGCCGATAGATTCAGGCTTTTCACGAACTTGCTTTCCTTTTCGCCAAGCGTGTAATTGAAAATCGAGAATTGCTGTTGCCCGTAATCTGATTTCAACATATCCAAATTGTAATCTATTCTGCCATTAACAGTTAGCGTTAGATTATTCGACAAATAAGAGGTATTCTCCATAAAAAGCCCGGTTACATTTCTTGTCATTTCAGGCCAAGTCTGCATGTACATGGGCGGTTCAGGAGAATAACCCGCATACCTCATATGCATTGTCATCTCTGCCAGGGAGTTATTGGTATAATTGTCGGTTTTCAGGGTTAATTTGTTATGCTCGTTCCATTGAAATGCAAGTTGTACATATGCCCCCAATGTGGCACTTTTACCGGGCATGTCCATACGCATAAAAACAGTATCGTTTTTACCTCCTGATTCATTATCAAGCACATACAGACTATCCCTTTCGGAATCGTCCATTACATGATGAACCGTGTTATAGTACATTTTCGCTTTCAGCCTGGTTCTGCCGGTTTGCTGATATTCCAGGGCAAACAGGGTGGCCCGTGCAGTTGAGACGTCCATGGGCAAAGCAGGATATCCCACATTTCGGGCTTCATCATATAAGATATCCGCCTTAAAACTGCTCTTGTGAGTGGGGGAATAGCTGAGTACAGAATGAATATTGGTTTTTTCGAATTGCGAGTATTGAATTTCCCGGCGATTGCCGTCCGTATAGTTTTCATTTTTGCGGTATACACCGTCGATACCCCAGGCTATTTTATTTTTGCTGTAGCCTGATGAAAACAATATATTACGGCTTTTAGATATGCTTTCGTAGCCAACCCCCAATGAGGAGTAAAAAGGGAACGGACTTTCCCTGTCAGGTTCCTTCAGGGTCATATCCATAGATCCTCCGATGCTGTTTCCATGCAGGCTGCCATTGGTTCCCTGCTGGATGGTAATATTTCTCAGGTTTGTAGGTTCAATATAGGAAGTGACCGGGTCCATTTTATCCGTGCAGGCACCAAACATTTTCATTCCATCGATGGTAACATTAAGTTGTCCTCCTGAAAAGCCGTGCAATTGAGGTTCCAGGGCATACGCACCGCGTTTTATGAGTGACATTCCGTCGAGTCGTGCATTTATATTGTCCAGGGTTGCGAAATGATTCTTACGGTAAAAATCAACCACATCATTATTATTTAAAGGAAGATTTGCTGAAACCAAAACTTCTTCCAGGTTCACCGTGTCTTGCAATACCTCTGTATCATCCGGCACTTGTGCCTTTAAATGAAAGGCCCATGCGGCGAGGCACATAATAATTATAGCTTTTTGCATAGTGAAAGAGAATAAAGCCGGGCCATTCGCCCGGCTTAACGTATTAAAAAGTAATATTGAAGTATGCGTTCCTGGAGACTGTGTTGCCATCCTTTTTTACAAGTACATTTATCTTCCACTCACCGGTCATGGTAAAGTTGACTTTCCCCTTATAATGTCCGTTTCCTGTATTAACAGGGTTAACATTATTGGGTGATCCGTGACCCATGCTTGGCATTTCGGGCGTAATTTCAATAGTATACGAATCGTCAGGCGGAAAATTCATCCGGCCGGCCATACGATGTATTGTAAATTCTATGTCATTCATACCCACTGTTGGTTCAGCAGGTTCCAGAAGGGACAATATCAATTTACTGCTATCGGCACTTTGCGATGTAAAAACGGAAAGGACCGAAGTGGAAGGATTATCCACTGTGATATCAAATTCCGCTTTACCCACCTTTTCATTGTTGTGGTTATGAATGTAAATACTCAATTTCCAGCTGCCTTCCGGACCAGAGCCCATCATAAACGCAACGGCCCCGGGGAAAACCTCTTCTATTGCTTCTTCTTCAGGATTCTCTACCGGTGCCGAGTGTTGCATCTGCATTTCGCCCATTCCCATAGTCATAACCGGCAATAAGTCGATATGGGCATCGGTAATCTTCTCATTCAGGTTTAGAGAGTCGTATAACACAACGACCAGTTTATTATAGCCTACAAAGAAATTCTTCTTACCCCATATTTCTACTTTTACGGAAGCACCAGGGGCATAGCCTTCATTTAGCAGGGTATATCCGTTCAAAGGGTTTGACGGGTCCTCATCATTTTGATTTTCGCAGGAAAGTAAAAAGGGGATAATCGCAAGAACATATAGTAATTTTGAAAAATAACTTTTCATATTAAGGTTTTTGGAAAATGAATTAACTAAATATCAAGGAAATACCATTCCAATGACGGGACACAGGTTGAGTATATACCTGGCTATACACAGATAACCCGGATTGGAAGTTGAAATAAACCGTTTACAGGATGGATCTAATTTCGGGAGGGATAAAGATGGCTGAAACAAACATAGTTGGAATGCCTGATTCAGAATTTACCAGATAAAGCAAATTGTTTTCATATGCTTCAGGAATATCAAAATGAGAAATCAAATATTCATTCAACTCCTTGATATGCACTTTCTTTCCGGTGGTTTTTTCCTCTGAATCAGTGGTTTGACTGGCTTTTTTTGCTTCCTTCTCAAGGTAACACTTTCCCTGGCAGCAGTTATTGGGTATGTCCTTATTTACACAGAGGTTTTCTGCTATATAATCTTGAAATACAGTATATTGAACATAAGGGATAATGGGTCTTACAATATAGGAGACCATGACAATCAGATGTACAATTGCGTAAATCCTGTAGCTCATAATTTAAGAACAACAGTTTCCGGTGAAAGTTCATGAAAATGCAATCAATAACAGGTTCAGGGCCCGAATATTATGGGTAACGGTTCACTGGAGCATGCCCGGCTTATCTTTACCTTAAGAACAAAATCTTTGCTCAAACGTTTTGGTAAATTTAAAAGGATATTGTTATGGCAAAATATGTAGATGGATTTGTCCTGGTAGTACCGGACGGCAAGGAAGCCGAATACACTAAAATGGCTGAAGAAGGAAGAAATTCATGGATGAAGCATGGAGCGCTTGCCTACTTTGAATGCAAGGGTGATGATTTAACCACGCGCGATTCCGGTGGCGGAAAACCAATTGAATTCACAAAACTGGCCAATTCCAAACCAGGTGAGAATGTCTGGTTTTCTTTTATTGTATTTAAATCAAAAAAGCATCGCGACGAGGTAAATAAAAAGGTAATGGACGAGATGAGTGAAATCTATAAAGATGCAAAGGACTTTTCAATGCCATTCGATATGCAGCGCTTTGCATATGGCGGCTTTGAAGTTGCAGTTGAAGGGTAACGGGCCTGTCGCTTCGCGCCAGCGGTAGATTCGGCAAGAAAAGGGGGATTACTGGCGTGATCCCTGGGGGGGAGAACCTGCAGTTGAAAAAAATCCCCTCCATCGCTTCGCGCTGGACGGCATTTTAAAATAAAAAAAGCCTCAAACAACGTTTGGGCTTTTTTTATTTTAAAATGCCGGGCGAAGCCGGGGATTTTTTTCAACTGCGGAGAGAATGGGATTCGAACCCATGAACCGCTTTTGGCGATTACACACTTTCCAGGCGTGCGCCTTCGACCACTCGGCCATCTCTCCTAAAACCCCTGAGTAAGGGCGCGTAAAATTAGCAAAAAATTCGAATATCAGCTCATTTCAATGTCATTTCTCCCCGCAAAGATGTGCAAAGCTGGCTGATGATCCAATCCCTGTCGTTGCTCACTCCTCCAAGGAACATCATCTTTGTGGCAGCTGCCTCGGTTGTCATGTCGTGTCCGCTGAGGACTCCCGCCTGCATTAATTTCCGGCTGGTTTCATATAATCCCATCTCCACAAATCCAGTCATGCACTGGGTGATATTGAGAATAATGATTCCTTTTTTCAGGGCCGCCAGCACACTATCAATAAACCATTCTTCCTCCGGGGCATTCCCGGCACCGAAGGTTTCCAGGATCAAAAACCGCAACCCTTTTGTATGAAAAATCGATTCGGTGACTGCCCGGCTGAATCCGGGGAAAATTTTGAGGATGGCCAGGTTATTGTCCAGGTTTTTGTAAACAGTGAATGGTTCATCAGCATCCGGATAATGTATGGCAGGGTAATTAAAGCGGATGTGAACGCCGCTTTCAGCCAGCGAAGGATAATTACCCGAAAGAAAAGCGTTGAAATCCTCAGTATTGTTCTTCGTGGTGCGGTTTCCCCTGTATAATTTATTTTCAAAATATATACCTACTTCCGGTACTACGGGTTTGCCTTCCTGCATGGCTGCTGCAATCTCTACTGAGGAGATCAGGTTTTCCTTTGCATCAGTCCGCAACGACCCGATCGGTAATTGCGAACCCGTAAATATCACAGGTTTGCCCAGGTTTTCAAGCATAAAGCTAAGCGCTGAGGCGGAATAGGACATCGTGTCGGTTCCGTGCAATATTATGAAACCGTCAAATTTATTGTAATTCAGTTCGATAATATTCGCAACCTGTATCCATGTTTGGGGTCCGACATTGGATGAATCCAGCGGAGGATCAAACGCGTAGGAACTTAAATTGTATCCCGATCTTTTCAGTTCCGGCACTTCAGACAGGATGTTGTCGAACCGGAAAGGCTTCAGAGCGCCTGTCTTATGGTCCTGTACCATACCGATTGTACCCCCGGTATAAATAATAAGAATGGATTTTTGCTTTTTGTCAGGCATATGGATCTAAATGAAACAGGTTACATGCATTTGCTGTTGTTATGCGCGCCACCTCTTCAAGGGTTGTTTCTTTTATTTTCCCGATGGCTTCTGCAATATATGGAATATAACTGCTTTCATTTCGTTTACCCCTGAAAGGCACAGGGGTCAGATAAGGTGAATCGGTTTCAAGGAGGATGTGTGAGAGGTCGGTTTCCCGGATTACATCAGGAAGGAACGATTTTTTATACGTTATTATTCCGCCTATCCCCAGTAGAAATCCCCGGTCCACCAGGTCCCGTGCAATTTCCGTATTTCCTGTAAAAGCATGGAAGACACCCCGCAGACCTTTGTTTTTATATCCATCCAGTATCTCAAGGATCTCATTAAAGGACTCCCTGGCGTGAATGACAACGGGCAGATTACGTTCCAGGGCCAGATCGAGTTGTTCGCTGAATGCGATGGCTTGTTCTTCCAGGCGGGTCTTATCCCAGTAAAGATCAATGCCAATCTCCCCAATGGCACAATAATTACGCTGTGAAAGTTCTTTTTCAACCCGGTCCAGTTCCTCCCTGAAATTGTCCTTAACTGAAGTGGGATGCAGTCCCATCATCGGAAAGCACACGCCCGGAAACTGGTCTGCCAGTTTATTCATGGGCTCAATTGTAGAACTATCGATGTTTGGAAGCAGGATTCTCCTTACCCCGCGGTATAACGCAGTTTCAACAGCATTCTCCCTGTCCGCATCAAATTCAGGTAGGTAAAGATGGGCATGGGTATCTGTGTATTCTAACATGAAACAAAGATAGAATATCAATTTTTAAAAATATAATGTAGAGATGGGTTTCAAACCCATCTCTACATCATCTTTCAATTCAGATCAACCTGAAAACCTTCCCCGGAAGACATTTTACCAATCCTTTGAATTCAAGGTTGAGGAGGACCGATGAAGTCCGGCTTACCTGCAGATTGCCCTGTACGGCTAACTGGTCAATTGTCAGACTTGTATTGTCTTTCAACAGGCTGATGAGGATTTTCTCCTCTTCGTCAAGTTCAATAAAGAGTGTTTTCTGGAATCCATCAGGCTGTTTTTCAGTTTTCTGCCAGTTCATAAGATATTCCAGGTCGCCGATATTTTCCATTAACGCAGCCCTGTTCGTTTTAATAAGCCGGTTGCAACCGGTGGAATATTTGTCAGATATCCTTCCCGGGAAGGCAAATACATCGCGGTTATAAGAATTGGCGATGTCTGCCGTGATCAGTGCCCCTCCCTTTTCACCCGATTCCACCACAATAGTGGCATCTGCCAGGCCGGCAATGATCCGGTTTCGTTTCACAAAATTGGAGGATTCAGGTTTTTCATCATGCATGAATTCGGTGATCAGGGCGCCTCTTTCAGCGATATGGGCCGCGGTTTCCCGGTTGACCGACGGATACATATGCGACAATCCGTGACCAAGCACAGCCACAGTATCCAGGTTATTGCGCAGGGCACCCTTATGAGCGCAGGTGTCAATTCCATAGGCAAGTCCGCTTACAATAAGCATGTCTGGAAATCTCCCGGCCAATTCCCCGGTCAGTTTGCGTGTTATTGACCGTCCTTCCTCAGTGGGATTTCTTGTGCCCACAATGCTGATGACCTTTGGGCGGTTCAGCGGTGTTTTCCCTTTCACATACAGGATAACAGGCGCATCCTCACATTGCTTTAACCGTTCAGGATAATCCCCGTCAAGGTAAAACAGGGCATCAACCCTGTATTTGTTTAGCCATTCGATTTCCTGATCGACAGAATCAAGGGACCGGTGGGATACGATATAGTCAGCAAGCCTGTCGCCAATGCCGGGGATTTTCGATAAACCGGTGCTTTTTTCCCGGAAAATACCTTCTGCACTTCCGCAATAGGCTATCAATCGTTTTGTAAGAACCGGTCCGATTTTGGGAATCAGGCCAATTCCTATTTTGTACCTGAGCTGATCCGTATTCATGATGCTATTTTATTTCCAATAACTTATTAGTTCTGCGGTTTTGCAGTTTTGCAGTTTTGCGGTTCTGCAGTCACCAATATTATCCAACTGCCTAAACCCCTGGCAGCCTAATAGCCTTCAGTCTTCAGCCTAAATCCCTAAGCCCCTAGAAGCCTAGTAGCCTTTTAGCCTTTCTTCTCATTCTGTTGTTTCAATTTCTCTAACGTAATGAGCAGATCATGTTTTTCAGCATTGCTAAGTGCCGTAAGGGATACCGGGGGGTAACTGGCAATGCCCTTTGATGTACGGCGCATAAGGATAATACGTTCCCTGTAGCCCATGAAAAACGATTGGATTGTATAGCCTGAGAACTCCCTCTTGGGGATCTCAATTGAATTTTTCTTTGATGTGAAAAAATTGGGAGCAAAAAAGCGAAGGACTAATTTATCCGATTCATCACTGAAATATACATAATTGTAATTCCTGAATGCTTCATAAACAGCATAGATCACATAGGAAACCGCAATAAACACGGCGAGAAGGCTATTCTCAACCCCCCTGATAAAATTTTTCTGAAACGGAATAAAGAGCAGTACACAAAGCAATATAGCCAATACGATAAGTACTATGAATTTGCTCACACTTTTTCGAAGGATGGTTCTTTTGATATCGATGATCATTTGTACAGGTTAAGTCAGATAAAGTTAAAATTTTTTTAGCAATGAACAATGAACCGACTTGTCCTCGATGTGACTATTTTAATGTATATTTATAATGGGATTAGGGGCTTAGGGGATTAGGGGTTTAGGGGTTTAGGGGCTTAGGGGTTTAGGGGCTTAGGGGTTTAGGAAATCAACAAATCAGCAAATCAGCAAATCAACAAATATTCAGATATGTCTAAACCAATGTACCCTTCATTGTACCAGGTCAATACCCGGGTATGGATGACCGAACTTTCGGAACAACTGGGACGCCGTGCAACACTCGACGATATTCCGGATTCAGCCCTTGATCAATTCAAGGATTTGGGTTTCGACTGGATATGGTTCTTAAGCGTTTGGCAGACAGGCAAAGCAGGCCAGGTTGAATCAAGGCGCCATGCCGGATGGAGAAAAGAGTTTCAGGAAACCCTGCCGGATCTGAAGGAGGATGACATAGAAGGGTCGGGTTTTGCCATTGTCCGTTATGTGGTTTCTGAAAAACTGGGTGGTGATAAAGCCCTGGCCCGGTTACGTGCCCGGCTCGGTCAGCGCGGATTGAAACTGATGCTTGATTTTGTTCCCAATCATACCGCCATTGATAATGACTGGGTGGCTACACACCCCGATTTTTATATCAAGGCTACTGAACTTGAACTGGAAAGAGAACCCATGAATTATGTCAGGGTACCTGATGAAAAGGGAGACCTGATCTTTGCCTATGGCCGGGATCCTTATTTCTCAGGATGGCCGGACACGTTGCAGCTCAATTATTCCAATCCGGATTTGCAGGAAGCCATGATTAGCGAATTGATGCGCCTTGCCACACAATGTGATGGCCTTCGCTGTGATATGGCCATGCTTGTTTTACCCGAAGTTTTCGAAAAAACATGGGGAACACCCTGCCCGATCTTCTGGCCTGAAGCCATCCGGCGCGTACATACTGTAAACCAGGAATTCACCATGATGGCTGAAGTATATTGGGATCTGGAATGGACTTTAATTCAGCAGGGGTTTGACTATGCTTACGATAAAAGACTTTACGACCGTCTGAAGGAAGGTCATGGAAACCCGGTAAGGGAACACTTATTTGCAGGATTGGATTTCCAGCGGCACATGGCCCGTTTTCTCGAAAATCACGATGAACCCCGGGTGGCGTTGGAATTTGCGTTGGATATGCACAAAGCAGCGGCCATATTAACATATTTGTCACCCGGACTTCGTTTCTTTCACCAGGGTCAGCTTGAAGGAAGAAAAAAGAAAGTATCCCCTCATCTAATACGGGCACCTAAAGAAGCAACAGATGAAAGGGTGCACGTATTCTACAAAAAGCTGCTGGATATTTTACACTGGCATGTTTTCAAAAATGGAGACTGGAAACTGGTAGATTGTATTCCGGCATGGGAGGGGAATCAGTCAAGCTGGAATTATATTTCATATGCATGGCAGGGAGCCCGGGGTGAAAAAATCCTGATAGCCGTTAACTATTCCCCTGAATTCAGCCAGTGTTTTGTAAAGCTGCCGTTTCAGGACCTGGCTGCCAATTCCTGGTCATTGCATGATCTGATGAGTGGCAATATTTATGGGAGGGATGGAGATGAACTCAGCGAAAAGGGGCTGTATCTGGATGAACCGGGGTGGAAGGTATACGTATTCCTACTTTCCGAGGATAATACCGACATTTAACCCAACTTGAGCGATTTTAGTGTAAAAACAGGCAAAATTCAAAAATTTTCTCATTTTCAAAATTGTATGTATCTGAATAATAGATATATACAATTTGTGATCCGTTTGTAGTCCCAGAAAATATAGAACAAATT
>JBGSSA010000096.1:0-7653 GCA_041737295.1 Bacteroidales bacterium
AATTTGTTCTATATTTTCTGGGACTACAAACGGATCACAAATTGTATATATCTATTATTCAGATACATACAATTTTGAAAATGAGAAAATTTTTGAATTTTGCCTGTTTTTACACTAAAATCGCTCAAGTTGGGTTAAATGGTTTTTGAAAGCAGAAATGGAAAACAGAATTCTCTTTTCCTCAAATACCGGATAGCCCCATTTGATGGTCTCCTTTGCATTGGGCACGACCTGTTTAAGTATTGCGCGAATTTCTCTGAGTGTTGGTTGAGCGGCTACAGGTGCAGCGTTTATATATTCATCAATTGTGGAAACTTTAATTTTTGGCATGGTATCCATAAATTATTATACATCTAAACGATCGAAGGTCAATAATGTTAAAACGTGCCAGTTGTTGAGGGACATGGAGTTGTTTATTATTCATCGGACAAACAGGGTACAGAATGGTCAGGATGCGGGATGGCCGTGTATGGCAGGGGGTTCGATTCCCCATGGATTTAGTAACAAAGAAAAAGCCACTTGCATAGCAAGTGGCTAACAATCATTCTGTAGTCCGTGGGGGACCGTAACCCCGATAATTAGTATTTCCTTTGTTTGCTTAATAACTCCTTTCAGTGCGGGCTTTTCAGAAAATCGAAAAGTAATCCAAAGTAAAGAAAAGTAATAAAAAGTGATGAAAGTTGCGCCCAAATGTGCGCCCATGTTTTCCTTTTTATTATCTTTACTGTAAACAAGACAAACAGCAGAAAAATGGCACAATTTAACTTCTATCTTCGGAATACAAAAGCAAAGGAAGAAACCTACGTAAACCTTGTTGTCACCTATTCAGGTAAGAGGTTTAAATTCTTCAGCGGTGAGAAAATTCATCCTAAATATTGGGATAAGGACAATCAAAAAGCCAAGAGAAGCTTTACTGAAGCCCCGGAATTTAATCAAAGACTTGCCAACATCTTGCGGGACGCCCAAGACCTACTCAGGCGTTACCTTAACGAACACGACCATCAGGAACCAAGCGAAGGGGAATTTAAGAAACTCTTAGAGGTTGAAATCAAAGGCACTAAAAGCGGAATTCCGACCAACCTTATTGAATTTGCTGAATGGTTCATTGAGAAAACCAAGGCCCAGCTGATTACGGAAAAGAGGGACACGAAAAGCATTATTGCCGGGAGTTATGAGCAGACCTTGAATTGCCTGAAGGATTTTAAAAAGGATAAGAACCGGCGGGTTGACTTTGATAGCATGGATGATGATTTCTACAATGCCTTCGTGAAGTATCTTGAAAAGGTGAAGACCATAACCAATGAAAAGGGCGAAAAGATCAATAAATACGGGTTTTCCCTGAATACCATAGGTAAGCATGTCAAGAATCTTAAAAGGATACTGAATGAGGCCGCACGCCCTGATATAGCCGTGAATAAGTTCATTTCTTACAAACGATTTACAGTACTGGAAGAAGAGGTCGAAACCGTTTACCTGAATGAAGATGAATTGCAGTCACTTTATGACCTTGACCTAACCTCAACTCCCCGGCTGGATCGGGTGCGGGACCTGTTTTTGGTCGGCTGCTGGACGGGCCTTCGCTTTTCTGACTTTACAAATATCAAAGCAAAGGATATTCAGGGTGACTTTATCCACATTAAGACCATCAAAACAGGTGAAAAGGTAGTGATCCCGATCCATTGGCAGGTAAAGACAATCATGGAAAAGTACAACGGCTTGCCCCCGGATATCAGCAATGTGAATATGAACATTTATCTGAAGGAAGTTTGCGGAAAGGTGGACGCCCTCACGGTTACCACAGAAACCAGCAAGACCCGTGGAGGCATGAAAGTGATCTCCAAGAAGCCAAAATGCGACTTGGTCACCACCCATACAGCCCGCCGGTCATTTGCTACGAATATGTTCAAAATGGGTATCCCAACCATAACCATCATGCGGATAACCGGTCATAAAACCGAAAAGAATTTCTTGACATACATAAAAGTCACCCCGGATGAGCACGCCCGGATAATGATGGGTTATTTTCAGAGGCAAAATAAATTAAGAGTTGTGTAAAATGGAAAAATACAAAGATTTCGAAGCTGAAGATTTTGATGACAGCGAACAGGGGTTGAGGAACCTTTTTGTAAAAAGATGCTACCTGTCCCGGATCAATAGTCCACTCGCCAAAGATTTACTTATCTATGATCCCGAAAGAAATGCGGAAAGAGTTTTTTCTCGTGAGGAAATAGAGAAATTAAGGACTGATAAGGCAAACATAGCTATACAATTTCCTGAAAATATGGCGTATGAATGGACCCAACGGGAAATACGATACTTGAATCCTGATGAACCGGATATCCCTTGGGTTGGTGATAGGGTAAAGGCATACAGGCAGGTTTGCAGGAAAATAAGCCAGTATGAAAAACCCATGGAAATAGAAAAACCAAAATCTTGGAGGCGGGTTTATTCATTCGTTTTAGCTGAAGCATATCACCGAGGGAATGTTAAGATAGATGACATGAGCAAAAAGGATTTTAAGACCTATGTCACGTATGAATTAAAGATGACAAAAGCCGTAGCGGATTCAATATATCAGACAGTTAGAAGCACTTATAAGAATGAAAAGAGCTTTATATACAAAACCCCTCAAATGATGCAAGCCTATCCGGAGGATTATGCATATGCTATGAAGATTTACAAAGACTACTTTCCCGAAAACAATACCTCTTTTTCGAAATAATATCCGGCCCTAAAAAGTAAGCTAAATAGTAAGCGCTTACCGGGGGGAGACCCTGTTTACATTTCCGTCCTTTGGTGTAGAAAATTTAAAACCTATACCAATGCAAAACTCAATACTACTCGAAAACATTAGCCGGGATGAGTTAAAGGAAATAATGAGAGCGGTGATCGTTGAAGAACGGGCTTCCGCACAACCCAAGCCTCAACAGAAAGATGGGTACATTACCCGTCACGAAACCGGTGCAAAATGTCACCTATGCGTTCAAAGTGTGGACAAACTTGCCAAAGAAGGCATTTTGGTCAAATATCGAATCGGAGGCAGGGTCTTATTCCTTGAATCTGAAGTCGATGCGGCTATGAAGCAAGTCGTCATGAGGCGGAGGAAGCTATGAGCAATCCCCTGAAAAGTCTGCAACGGGGCGACCTGAATCATCTTCGGGTTACTGTTGGCAAGCCTGAAAGCAGCCACATTGCTGATCCTACGAAGGGAGAGCAAATCCTTCGTGAACTGCCCGCAAGGCTGAAGCCGTTCACAAAAAAGTCCAAGCTTCGGCGCAAAATCTCAAAGACATGACCCCGGAAATCCGACATCTTAAAGCCCTTGCCTTGGATGAATCCCGCCGAAAGTATCCCAGCCTACCTGAAGCGGCCCGGACCGTTCACCCATACAATGACAAGGATGCAAATTCTTTGGCCCGGTGCATATTAGATTTTCTACGGTTAAAAGGCCACCAAGGGGAACGGATAAGTGTCACCGGGCGGTACATTGATCAGAGCCGGATCGTTACGGACGTTGTAGGAATTCAGCGTAAAATTGGCACAGGTCGATGGATCAGGCCATCAATGCAACCCGGCACGAGTGATCTTTCAGCAGTAATAAAAGGCCGGGCGGTCAAGATTGAAATTAAAATTGGAAAAGATCGGCAATCGCCAGCACAGAAGCGTTATCAGCAACAAGTCGAACAGGCTGGCGGAGTGTATGTCATAGCCTCATCATTCGCACAATTCTACAACTGGTACCAGTCATTCATTCCTGACAAACGGGTTAAAATTAATCAAAATGAACAAGCGGATAGATGACGACCCGGTATTCCTTCTGCAGGGGGATGATTATTTTGAAATCTATGTGATAGACGACAAAAAAATGATTGCTCGGCTTGAAGCAAAGATCAAGGAATTAAAGGGCACGACTGAAACGGAAATTTCTCGACACCTGCTCCGGATCGTGAACCCTAAAAAGTACGGCAATGGATAAGAAGTATTTAAATTTCCCGGTTCCGATGCTTAAAGAATTATACTCCAACGGTAAAAAATTCTTCAATAATTCATTTGATGTGGGAGTTTACCTTTATGCTAAAACCCTAAATGGATCGGAAGAAGAACGGTACGCAGATGCTTTAAAGTTTTTAGGGATTACACAAAAGAATATAGATAAAGCAATTTCAAATGCAAAAGTAATTTTGAAGGGTTTGCCTGACAAATATCCAACTGTAGGAATTGAAATAGGGATGCTCTTTGACTACTATCAGAATGAAAAAGATGAATTTGAAATTATCTGTCTTGGTGCATTTTTGGGAATAAGGAGCATTTTAGGGAAAAAACCTTCGTGTAAGACCAACAAACAAATGATACATGCCCGTATGTTCGGTTATACCAGCCCAAAGGAAATACCGGACAAATTAAGTCCATTGGAGGAAAAATATAGTCGCCGTTGGCATATGGATAAACTTTTAATTGAATTACAGATGAATTGGCATTTAAAACTGTATGCCAGTAACCAGCGGGGCATGTATGTATCATTCGATTTGGAATTACCTAAACTTGTTGAAATAGCTGAAAAATCAAAGCACAAGAATAGGGTAGCGGAGTTCCGGAAGATGAAACAGGAACTCATTAATCGTACAGCACATTAACAACAGCTTAAATAAGGAACGACACATATTACTGCAATGAAACGACACATAGTACCGCAGCAATACCACAGCTTAAATAATCTTTTTTTAATAAGATACTTAAATAAGATACTTAAAGATGTGTCGAAAAAAAATTTCGACGGGCGGCTTAACCTGAACTCTTTTTTTGAACATGAATTATGAAAACAAACCTTAAAAACAAAAAAAATGAAAAGAAATCACTTCCGGGGGGCGGCCCGGCGAAAGGTCAAAGAATTCGAGTTTAAAGTCCTAACCTCATATACGAACCCCTATGAATGAACATAAAGTCGGCTCCGTTGAGAAAAACGGCCAAGTTGGGGCAAGCAAGCCCATTTTGAGTGAACCGGCCCGTGCCTTGAAAAACCAATATCAACGGAAATGGAAGGCCCGGAACCCTGATAAGGTTCGGCAGTACCATGCAACATACTGGGAAAAAAAGGCCCGTGAATCGGATGTTACGCTAAAAAATACCACGTCGCAAGTTAGCGTATCATCATCGCCAGTTAGCGTAACAGATTCAGAAATTAGCGTAACACATCTCTGTCTTAACTGTCAAATTGAGTTCACACCCAAACGGCGGTCAGCAATGTTTTGTTCTGATGCGTGCCGGGTGAAATTTAATCGGAAAAGCCATGACTGAAATTTTCTACAATGAATTGCTCCTGTTCCTGTTTATCGATGGCATCAACCCGGATATCAGGAAAGCCCTTTTGTTGTTATCATTTTCCGCAAACTAACCAGTATGGAACTTAAAAGACATTTTTGGCGAAATGGCTTCCAATATTCGATGTTGTTTAGAAAGAATTATTTAGTGGCGTATGCTGGCTCACTTAAGGGGCGAATCGCTCACTATATCATACTCACCATCTTCATCAGGCAAGGCATAGAACACATATTTTTCAGCGATGACTACATAATCGACACATACGCCGAATTCACGGCTATTTGGGAACGCTTAATTAACAAACAACTTAAAAAGCAAAATCATGAAAACTGAAATTAACATGGGCCGGGTGAAAAGGATTTTGTCCGGTGAACCCGTAGGCGGGGAAAACAAAAGATGGCTGTTCTATTACAGCCTGTTCACGTACGTTGCTGATGGGAAGGCCCAAACTCTAACCGAAAGTGAGGCTGGCGACAAGTTGAAGGAATTCCCTTCAATGCCGGTAACCGTTTTCAAGCTGCAGAAGTCAGAAACGGAAACACCGAAAATCTTGAAAGGCCGTAAAGGTCTGAAGACCCAAGAAGTAACCAGTACCGAGCAGATTTGTGGCATAATTTCCAGCACAACCGGGGTAGGGGTAGAGGTTACTGATCTATTGCCCAAGGATTCCCGGCCCTTAAACGTGAGAGTGCGGGCATTCATGGTTGACGTCACCCGCAGACAGCAAACCAAAACTCGAATTCTTAATCAACTTAAAAACCGATAATTATGAAAGCAGAAACAACAGAAAGGGTATGTGTTTATAGGAATACTGATCATGAACAACTTACAAGCAGAGAACTCGAACAATGCAGGCAAGCACTTCAGGAACTTCTTGATCTGTGGCAACATTTAGATATCGGACCGTGTCAGGATATTAACCTACTTGTAATGCGGCCTGAAACAGCCTATAAAAAAGCCATTGACAGGCTCGTTGAGGTTCCTGCCGCCGGACGGTTTGCCATTAAAAAGGAAGATTATATTAAGACCCTTACCCTGCCGGACCCGTCACCGCTTTATGCTATGGCAAAGGTGACGAGGCAGAAAACCTATTGTGCTGTTCCTGAACTTTGGTCATGCGATGTCGATGGCCGGGTAATCCTTGATGAGTTGGAATCGGCTCAACTCATCTCAAGCCAAAGCGTTTATGCCGTAAGCCCGGCAGCTATCACATTGGCTCAAGACCTTCAAAAATTCGTTGCCCTATGGAATAGCTTGAACGTCCGACTGAATGGTGAATTAATTAGTCCAGTGGATAGTTTTTTACACCGCTGGTCCGCTGACAAATTTCGCATCACAGGCTACCCGCCAGTATTAGGAAAAATTGAATTGCTCCCGGATGTTATGAGGCGTTGGCTGGCGAAAGCCCAACTTTGATTACCTTTATTTCGTAATATTATTATTATGGCACGACCGAAGGCAATTATCGACTGGCGTAAGGTAAATGCAATGTTGAGGGCTCAATGCTCCGGAGTTGCGGTGGCGGGCTTGCTTGGCGTGCATGCAGACACACTTTACAATGCGGTAAAGGATAAGTATAAACTGGGTTTTTCGGCCTATTCTGAACAAAAAAGAAGTGAGGGCAAAGAGTTGCTCAGGTATCGCCAGTACCAAGCGGCTTTGAACGGAAATGTTGCCATGATGATATGGATGGGCAAAAATATTCTCGGACAATCTGATAAACAAACTATTACCAACCCTGAGGCAAAAAACATTCACATCACGGTTGATTCACCAGCAACTGAAGCTGTTCTCAGGAAACTCTTGGAGGATGATCCCGTTACTCCGGATCAATAATTGAATTTTGGGTTTAATTGAGCATGTGGGGAGACCGGAGGGTCGCCCCTTTTTTTATGAAAGTGTATCCGATAATTTTGGAAGTTGATGAGAATTGCTTACTTTTCGTAATATAGGAGATAAATTACCAAATTTCATGGGAAACTGTATCTATTGCGGAAAAAAGGCAGGATTCTTAAAGACCCTACATAAAGAATGTGAAGCAGATTATCACAATGGTAAGCAGAAGATCATAAATACCATTGCCAGTGCAATAACTGAAACTTCAGATTTTATAAGCCTTGAAAATGAAATTAAAGCCATTTCTGAAAGGAATTATGTTAAGCCTGTTGAGGTTTTGAATCTTTATAGCAAGGGATGGATATTTCGGTGATGTTGACCCCCCTGATAGGTTTAATTCAAAGAACAGATGTTAAACTGACATTATTACCGATTTTTACTTTTTCTTAAAGATTCCTTCCCCTTTAATTCTATTTTATAGGATGTATGTACCAAGCG
>JBGSSA010000089.1:0-46986 GCA_041737295.1 Bacteroidales bacterium
CCTTTTACTCCGGTATCAATAAGAGTAATTCTTTCACCAAATATTATAATAACATTTACTGATCTCGGCAGCTTTTTATCGGGAGATAAGGCAATCTCAAAGTCGATTTGAAGAATGTGAATTTTATCGGATAGTTTCATGAATGGCATTGTGAGAAGTGAGAGATTTTTATTTGGTGAATAAAGCAGGCATAAACGGGTTTATTTGTTTGCGGTTCTTGCCGAGGAAGTTATTTAAAAACCTAACCCTGGTAAATGTTCCACATGGTATAATTTCCTTACCATTTTAAATATTTTTCAATACGATTATCCCTAAGTGAAGGTGAAGAAATGATCATGCTAAGCCTGATTTCCCCTGAACCATGGAATTTAAGGGTAAGCGGAGTTTTGGAGGCCGAATTGAGTAAATAGGAATTAATATCAATCCCACAATAATCGCCTGAAGGTTCAGATGAACAATAATTGGTATCGTAACTCCAACCTGTCAGATCATTTGTTGTATATATTATATTACCTGTACCGGAGATTTTAAAGATTATAAAATAAACCATGAAATTATCAAATTTTGATACGTCCAGATTCTGGCTTAAACAATATATAGCGGCCGTATCAATTTTTATATTATCCTGGAGAGCAAGCAGGTTTTCACCTTCCATTGTAGCCTTCGGAAAATTCAAATCAATAAGGGACTCAAATTCCGTGGTGTCAACAAAATGTTTTACGTAATTTTGAAAGCTGTTAAAAATCGAATCATTATCGTAAAAATCCGTAAGGTTTGTTCTAATACCGCCAACGTTGCACAAAACAGCAGAAGTAGCAAGATTGGTTTGAATTTCCTTTGAATCGACAACGCCATCCGTTGCAATATCTGTGCTAAAATTAGTCAGGAACCGGGTCAATTCAGGTATGGTCTTTCCTCCCTGAATAATACTTGAGATTGCCAGCAATTTACTGTTTAATTCCCCACCTTTTGAAATATCCAGTCTTTCATAATTGTCTGTTTCATTCCCAGCAAGATTAAAAATTTTTAATATTTCATCCTGCGCCTGTTCCTTTGCTTCCTGAAAGGCTTTTCCTTCATTCTGAACAAGATACTTTATTCTATCCACAGAAATATGCGTTAGAATATTAATATTTATATCCGAATTTTCCGACACATCAGCAACAGCTTTCAATAATAACTTCTCATATGTATCAGCGCCAAAATTCTCATGAAAGTAGTAGCCGTCCGCCATGAGTTCGACATAATTTGACGTTAATCCAACATCAGGCACCAAAAAATTTCCCATTTTATCAGAAACGGTTGAATAATAATTCAGGCCTGTAGGCTGTAAACCATCCTTTAGTTCAATGACAGTAATGTTCGTGCCTTCATTATAAGGCCCTTTTTGGGCAAAGCCTTTAATCTCGTAATTCTCCTTTTTATCTTTTTCACAAGACGAAATGACTGAAAGAACTAGTAGTAAAGCAAATGGGATTAGTCTTTTCATCTGGTTCAGCTTTATTATTTATACGCGAGAACTATATAGATGGATACTATTTTAGTACCTCAAATATAATCTGAGATAAATCACTTAAACAAGATAAGGAAATCATGGAGATTTGACACAAAGCCATGAAGCGACATTTGCATCTGCAATTTCAATTTTTCATTTCTTGTGAAATTGTATTTTGCTGATCCAACAGTTATGTTTTTGCATTAATGCATTAATGGTGGGAACTCAGATGATGTTCTCTCAGGAGGTCTTTGCCATAATCCCCATTAAAATCGCGCCATACAGTATGAATATGATTGGCGTTGTTTTGGGTATTGTCAAACTCAATTAAGAAGGATTTCCCCTGTACCCGGAAATAATGTGGCCTGCCGTATTCCGTTTCACCTGCCCATCCAAAAAAAATTTCATTCATATCCTCTTTTGTAATTTTTTTCATTCGGGTTTCTGCAATGGCTGGTGGCATCGATAGAAGATATGCCATAATCAATTTGTTTAAGATAGTTTTTTGATTGTATGTCAAATCCCTTGCAGGAATTCCGGCAGGTTCAAGCGGACTGACATTCACGGTATTGCCAGTAACAATATCACTAAAAGCCTTTAACCTGAAAATTGCTTTTTGTTTTTGTTCCTGTGTTAATGAATTTACCAGTTCAAATCCAAGATCTTCTTCATCTTTTATTATTCTCATCCCTTTTTTCGGACCTTCTTTTACTTCTGCAGGTTGAGCGCCAAAAAAGAATGGTGCAAATGCTAATTTATCTTCAACTATTGTAAAGTTCAAAGCTAAATGGTGTCCGCTGCATTTCCAGCCCCAAATATTATCCTTGTCAGGTTTTCCGTAAATCGCTACAAAATAATTTTCAGGAACACGGCTTGAATTACCCGGTTGTAATTCCCTTAATATATTTTCAAAACTTATGATATTCAATGTTCGTGCATAGCCTTCTTTGCTTAAATAGGCTTTCATGAGGACAAACAATTTTTGCTTTTGGCTGGTGTTGAGCTCTGTTATGCTGATTCCATCACGCGAAACCATAGAAGCAGGAAGAAAATGCCATTCGTAACGATTCATTTCATCAAAGGGGAACAATATCCTTCCCTGCTGCACTTTGTTTAGCGAATTTATAAAGTCCAACGCCTTAACATAACCTGAATTGTCAATATTTTGCGCCAGGATTGAAAAAGGAAAAAACAAAAGAAATATAAGTTTCATATATTCTGATATCATTCATTGAAAACACAGTTTTCAGTAAATTGTTAGTTTGAACCGATGGCAAATGCGCCTGCTTCATTTAACGAATTTATGGCCTCCGGAATTCAGGAGGGTTGGCTTTTTATCCTGCCCTTCATTCGTGATCAGCATATCTCCGTTCTCAAAAAAGGCAATTCCCTCAGCTTTATTGAACATGGCAGAATCAAGTAATTCGATATGTTCAATATTACCGTCCAGGTCGAAAACAAACAGCAGGTGGTCTGCTGCCGAAAGGAGAAAAAGCTTTTTTGTCACCGGGTGAATATGAATAGCAGAGGTCCTGAATTTAATAACCGGTTCTGATACGTTGCCTTTCTTTTTTGTCCGGGAGGGTACTTTAAGCTCGTTTACCAGTGCATATTTTTTAATGGATTGCAGATCAAATTCAATAACCGGATCGGTTGTCAGCTGTTTTGTCCGTAAATCAAAACCATAAATAACCCTTTTGTCTTTGAATTCAGGACCCTTGCCGATTTTGCCTTTGCAGGCGATCAGCAACCTGTTGTTTTCTTTATCATAACAAAGTCCTTCATTATTATTTGCAGGAATGGCTGTGATATAGGAATTCAGTTTGAAACTGTCAGTCTGATAGTCAGAAATTTCAAATAAGGTGCCATCACTCCGAAGGATATAAATCGTCTTCCCTACCCTTGTTATTCCTTCATAATCACCATCTATATGGAAAATAAATTGATTTTCAAGTACATTTTTTTCGGCATTATAAATGAACAGAATACCATTTTCATCCTGTATGCAGGCAAACGAATTCCGATCAATACAGGTTAATCCGGATATTTCATGCAATGTATCGGGGAGGACAAAATAAGTATCCGGGGTTGAGAAGTCATACCCTGCAATATGCTCCCTGGATGCCGTGCTGCAATTGAACAATGTGAATACGAGCAGTGAACAAAATATGTGTATCAGGCTAAGCATTGATTATTTCACACTATGGGTTCAGCTTCAACCGGTCTAAATCAATCCTGTAAATATTGCCCATTCCATTGAGAATTCCATTTGCGAAATGTTCCAGTTCATCAACACTCTCCATTTTTTTACCAGGTTTGGAAAGCCGGTCACTTGTAAAATAGAAATTACCTCTTGAAAAATCCACAAACGGACAGTAATCCAGTTTATTGGAATTCACTTCGGGTCCCATATTAACAGACGGCGACCAGTTACCCTGCTCATCCTTTTTGCTGAGGTACAAATCTCCTCCTCCCATATCATCCTTTCTGCCATATGAGCTGAATATGATCAGATTTTCTTCAGGATTGACATATGCATTGAATTCATATGTTGCCGAATTGACATTTGTATCGAGCGGAACAGGCTCCAAATATTCGCCATTAGCATACCGGCTCATATAAATATCCTCAGTGCCGATCCCGTTCTCCCGGGCTGATGTAAAATACAGATTGTTATTGGTTGCTATTGAAGGAAAGAACTCATCGTGTTGTGTATTGATATTTGATTGCAAGGATACAGGTTCGCCCCATCCCAGTGTCGTTCGTTCCGATACCCAGATATTGTAATCCTTTCTGCCAGTATCGTCACTTACAGGTCTGTCCGAGGCAAAATACAATTTTTTCCCTTCCGGTGAAAAAAATGGTTCAATATCATTGTATTGCCCTGAAAAAGCAAGTATCTCCTTCTTCCCCCAGGTATCACCCTTCTTTTTAATAGCGACAAGGCACCGGGTGGTTTGTTTAAAATCACCCAGAGTATAAATGATTTCATTGCCATCGGGAGATATGGCGATATCCCTTTCATATAGACCGGTGGAGACAAAACCAGGTGCAAATACCTCTAATGCGCCCGGATTATAGTCAAGGACAATCGTCCCCTTTTTGTCTGAATGGCATTGAATCATAAGAAACAAAGGAAGGATGATTGCAAAAGATTTATTCATTTGGGGGTTATTTTGGTATGTAATTCAACAATATAATTCCACAATCATAAACAATTGATTTTATCAGCTTGAGTTGTCCGGGATTTTCCAGCCTGTCAAAAACTGATTCACCGTGACCCATTGCAACCGGATCTCTTCCCATGCCCATGTAACCCAAAGTTGCTCGTCATTTGGCCCGGTTGATACAAAGCCATCAAGGGACATTTGCATCTGCAATTTCAATTTTCGCAATGGAGATTGTTTAAAAATTATGACCTAAATACCATAACAATCAACAATCAACAATCAACCAGTAACTAAAGTTTGAGGGCGTCTATTTGCGTTCTGAAGGCATTGATGTGCGACGGTCCGGTGCCGCAGCATCCGCCGAGGATAAGAGGACTGAATGAAGACAGTTCCTCGAAATGATTTTCAAAGTCAGCGGCAGTTTCTGTATAGCAGGTCACGCCATCCTTAATGACAGGCTCACCTGCATTGGGTTTTAGCAATATGATCCCGTCGGGCATTGCTTTTCTCAGTTCAGCGCCTACCTGGATCATATTGATGATTCCATTTCCACAGTTTGAACCGATGGCAAATGCGCCCGCTTCATTTAATGAAGTTATGGCCTCCGGAATTCCGTTCCCCATGATTGTAAAATACCCACCCGGGGTGGGACTGTATGTTAAGGAAGCAATAAACGGCAGGCTTGTTGTTTTCTTAACTGCACTTACAGCACACAGCAACTCCCGGATATCCAGGAAAGTCTCAAGCATAAATCCATCCACACCGGCCTCAGCGAGGGCTGAAACCTGTACGGCAAAGGAATCAGTTACTTCCTGTTCCGTGACATCGCCATAGGGTTCCAGCATTTTTCCGCATGGTCCTATTGATCCGAGAACAAATCTTCCTGCCGGCCTCAATTCAACCACATTTCTTCCCCCTGCATAATTCAGTTCATGGCATCTTTCCTGCAAACCGTAATCCTTCAGCTTCAGTAGGGAACCACCGAAAGAATTGGTCAGCACGGCATCCGATCCGGCTGCATAATACATCAGCGCAATTTCCTGAACCTGTTTTTTATGGGTAACATTCCATAATTCAGGACATTCCCCGGCTGCCAGTCCCCGTGCAATTAATTGTGACCCCGTTGCCCCGTCAAGCAACAAGATGTCATGATCATTAAAGAAGGAAGACAACATTGATTTACGATTTACGATTTACGATTTACGATTACTGATTACCGATTACTGATTACCGGAAAGAACTTTATCAACTGCCAACACCAAAAACAGGTAATTACTCTCACCCCCACCCAACACATACTCTGTCTGTTGCCACAGGAAGGGAAAGTCCTTAAGCTCGGGAAAATCCGGCCGGATCAATGCTGTACCGGATACCACTCCTCCGGGAATATATGACCAGTCAGCTCGGTTGTATCCATAGGCTATAGTCATAGACCGTGATCCGACCCCTGAAGCAAATGAGGCTGTGTTTTCTCCCGGATGGCATCCCAACACAAAATTCAGTGCATTGAACATGAGATCCTTGCTGAATAATTTGGGGAAATAGCTGGAAAGATAATACTGTTGCACGCCGAATTCCTGAATATTCCATCCTGCGCCCCAGATATGCGGGCGATACGGTACGCCAAATGGGGTTTCCTTTTCCTGTTCGATAATTTCCTGAGATAAGCCGGTCAATGCCTTTTCAATCGCGGACTGATAGGCAGTATTTTCCATGACCGGTATTGTTCTTACCACCACCCAGCCTACAGATGAGATCTTTCGGGTGATGGAATCCGTCATTGACAGCAAGAAGTCCTTATATTCCTGCTTGTTTGTAGAGATGAGCAATTCGGAGGCTGCGCAGATCTGGTCAACGACATTTCTTGAAGTGATTTTCCTGGGATGCATCCATAGTTCTTCGGCCGCTTTCAGACATCGGGCTGACAGGCTGTTGTCATATTCCTTCAACACCCTGGCTGCACATGCCAGTCCCTGGATGGCCGAAAACTCATGCGAAGGATGTTCCTCGGTATACACCATCCGGTCGTCCTTCAGTCCCTGCGCTGTTTCCAGGGTACCATCATAACGGATGGCCGGTTTATGAATCAGATTGTTCGTCTGGGTAGACACATCCCCCACCAGCGTATATTGCGGAATTGTAGGTGCTATTATGCCCCGGTAAACCCGTCCGAGATTATCATACCCGCCCAGAATGGTCAGCACCCCATGTTCAATCTGCTGCAGCATATCGGGTTTTCCATCGGGTTTATGCATATCTACGACACGCGTGCGCTGGTTTATTGTTGTTGCATCATATTCCGGCCGGAATTCTTCCCATGCCAGGGACAAAAGCTGCACAGTGCCCGCCTGGGATTCAACCCGGAGATCATCATCTCCTGCATCATGCCAGCCTCCTGTATTCAGGCCCGGAACATGGTCGCCAGATTTATATTTGGTCAGTGTAGAAGGTCCCTGTTTGTATCCGTCAAAAAGAATTGAATCTACAGGAGCCATCAGGGCATCATCCATATGACAGACTCCATGCCATACCTTATAGGCATCGTTCACCCTCATATGGCACATCTGCACCGGAAGAAAATCTCCCAGTGTCGGTTGCCATACATGCCTCTTGTAAATGTCTGCAGATATTGAAAACGGGTTCGATTGCACATCCCTGTATTCAACCATGTAAACACCTTCTTCCTGAACATCTGAAAAATCAAAACGTAGGTAATTATACCGCAGGAAACTTCCCCATTTAGCACCCTCGAGTGTTTTCACCGGTTTCTTTTCCCCGTTTGCCGTTACATGGATTAATCTGGCTTTATTGCCCTGTTTATCAGATGCATCCAGTTCGATGATGGCAATTTTCGGTTGTTTCGGATGATACCCTACCTGGGATACATGAACTACGGGTTTTGATTTCCAGTCCGGGACAGTATTTACCTTAACTGTCCATTTAATTGCCTCAGATGTTGCGCCATCAGGAATAAGCGAACGCACAACAAACCATCCGTTTGTATGCCTTATCCTGCCATCGATCAGTTGCAGGTCAGAAGAGGCGCTTTCAAAACTGATCCGCTGTTCGTCAGATTCCGGGCAAATCACAAGTTTTTTACCGGTGGCAAACGGCACAGCCTGGTTTTCATTTTCATTGTCGAGGATGACGGGCCCATTGGCCTGGCGAGTGAAAATACCGTTTTTATTATCCATGATCCAGGTTTTCCCAAAAAGGGTGGCCGGGTATAATTCCATGTTAAAACCTACTTTTCCATACCATTCGGCGGGCAGCGGTTTATCCAGGTTAACCGTAATGACAAAAGCGTCTCCTTCACCCTTTACATTTACAGTATAGGTAAAGGTAAGATCAGGGTAGATGATGGGATTAAACCCTTTCCTGTTTATGTTGGTGTCAGGATACCATAGTTTCACGGATATCAGATTGGAATCCTTGTCAATAGTACGTTTTCCTACTTTAGGGATGGGCTGAAACTGTCCGGGGGTTGGCTCAAGGCGAAGGTCACCATTGGTGGCAACCCGAACCCCCTGCTGAATAATACCTACACCACCCTGGTGTCCTTCAGGATAAATATCCTCAAAGACCATGACATTCACGCCAGGCAGTTCAAAGTAATTTTTGTCATTTATGACAAGTTTATTTTTGCTGCGATTGTCAGGAGTGCAGGTAACAATTAACAACAGGCATAACAAATAAAGTCCCCTTTTCATAGTGTCAGTTTTAGGATTACAAAGTATTGATTATTTTGGGAAAATGCAATAGATAGTTTTGCAGTTATGCAGTTTTGCAGTTTTGCAGTCTTGCAGTCTTGCAGTCTTGCAGTCTTGCAGTCAGTTCCCCTTCGGGAGAAGACTCCTACAGCCTACAGCCTACAGCCTGTACTTCTCCGTCCTCTGATCCGCAATCGGCCCCTTCCAGCTCAATCCAAAACCGAAATCATAGATATGTCCCTCAGAATCGGTATAAGGGATCATGTCAAATGGCACATCCTCTTTCTGTTCTTCAACTGTTTTCATTCCCGAAGGCATCTGAAAGGGTAATAAGGCCGATGGTTCAGCAGCCCCTGTAAGGATATCCAAAAGGGCCTGATCCTGCACTCCGAAGGTCACAACAATGGCACTTGCATCCTTTTCAATTTCCGAGAAAACCATTGGCTTTGAAACATTAATAGCAACAATAACCGGCTTGTCCTTCATGGCCTTCCTGGTATCGTTAACCAGTTTTGCATCGGAAGCATTATAAGCCACAACGGATTTGTTCCTGTATGTACGGTTGGTAAATTTTTCGAGCGGATCACCACCTGCCAGGCTGGGATCCCGTGCGTCAACAGCTTTATATGGGCCATACTGCAGGCTGATCGGCATATACCCGTTTCCACCCTTTTTCACATCATTGGGATCATATCCGCTGCCCGAATTCGGGCTTTCGATAACAACCAGGGCAATGTCTGCTTCAGCCGGATTATCGGTTACCCTGAAGTATGTCTTTGCCAATTCCATATTAACCGGGTAGTCGTATTTTGCGGGCGTCATACCAAAGAATGAAGGCATTGGCGGCGAATTTCTTTTGGGTATATAAACCGTCTTTGTCTTGTCCAATGGCAACGTATTTTTCTTGTTCTTAAGTAACACTATGGATTTCAACTGGGCATCATAACCGGCTTTCATGAAATCCGGTTTCCCTGTAATGTTTTTTGTTTCCTCAATAATCAGATAGGGGTTTTCAAACAATCCAACCCGAAGGATATTTTTCAGCAACCGAACTGCCGATTGTTCCATGCGGGCGCGCATGAATGCTTCTCCGTGTTCTTTAACCCCCATTTGGTATGCTTCTGTTATAGGTCCCATATCGTTATTACCGCCAAACTGATCCACACCGGCCATGATGATTTTGTAATGCCGTTCTGCTACCGAAAGCGTTTCTGCTCCCCAGGGTGTAGTGCCAAAACCATCCACAGCAATCTCATCTTTGGTTACGCCCCAGTCGGTACAAACAACACCATCATAATTGTATGTTCCACGCAACAGATCCGTAATCAGGTACTTGTTGTAACTGTTTCCCACATTTTCCTTATTGACAGTATCAATACCATACGATATGGTGTAATAAGGCATAACAGCGGAAGCCATTCCGGTACCTCCGTCAAGTTTGAGCGCTCCTTCCGTAAATGGAATCAGCTGATCGGCCAGGTTTTTTCCGGGATAAACCGCGTATTTACCAAATGAATAATGAGCATCCCGGCCGGCTTCTCCCGGACCGCCCCCCGGCCAGTGTTTGATCATCGCATTTACGCTTGTATATCCCCATCCGTCGGCAATAACCTTATCACCCATGGAAGTCTGGAAACCTTCCACATATGCCTTTGCCATATCCGCCGTGAGGCGGGGATCTTCACCAAAGGTGCCGTCGAAACGGCTCCAGCGGGGTTCCGTAGCAATGTCAATCTGTGGGGATAATGCCGTGGATATACCCAATGCACGGTATTCAGCGGAGGCGATCTGCCCGAACTGTTTCACCAGTTCCGGATCAAATGTTGCAGCCATGCCGAGAGAGCCGGGCCACATGGATATCTTCCCTCCCGAGCCGGCATTGTATTCTGCACTGGCCTCGGTCTGGTGACGCGGATCAGAACTGTTGTTGGCCGGAATACCAAGGGCTGTGGCTTCGCACAGGGCCTGAACGTTATTGTTCCATAGAGCAGCAACCTCCGGACTTTCGACCCTGGTGATCAAAACATGCCGCAGGTTATCCACGGTGAGGAATTTTTTTTGTGCATCCGACAGGTCATACGGTTTTGCACCGCTTTCCTGATAAGGTTTGCCATTATAGGTTGAAGCTCCAAAGCGCCCCCTCCCCGACGGGATTGACTGATGCGCGCTGTAAAGCATCAATCCCGCGATCTGTTCAACCGACATCTGTGAAGCCAGGTCCTTTGCGCGTTCTTCTGCCGTCAGGCGCCAATCCTCATATTTATCAAGCTTACCGTTTTTATTCAGATCCTTGAAGGCATAGCCTTTTTTATAAATCAATTTAACAAGGGAGGTAGTGTCATACCCAAGGGTCTGTCCATTCTTATTGGTTACGATCCGGATAGAACCGGTTCCCGTTTCGGTCCATTTCTTACAACTGGCGAGGGATAAGCATCCCATAATTACCAGGCTGACATACAATCGGGTTTTCAGGTTTTTCATATGGTAATGGTTAAGCGAATAAATACAATAGAAATATACATGCAATTTAACTACATTCATGAAGATCATGCATTGAAATGGATCATTGCAGGAATAAAAAAGACAAAAAACCGTTTTTTTTCGACCAAATCCGATACTATTCAGATTAACCACTTTTGTGAAAGTGTTGTTATAGGAAAATTATGGCGGTAATCATTTGATTATTGTGACGATAATCGTAAGTTTATACCTCATTCAATTGTACATCATAATAGCATGATTAACAGTCATTTATTTTCGCATCTACCCCAATACTCCGGTATAGCGTGGGATGTGATCGTAATAGGCGGCGGGGCCACGGGGGCCGGAATTGCACTGGATGCCTCATCCAGGGGCTTCAAAACGTTATTGCTGGAACAAGCCGATTTCGGCAAAGGAACATCAAGCCGGAGTACGAAACTGTTGCATGGCGGTGTACGATATATGGCCCAGGGTGATCTGCTGCTGGTGATGGAGGCATTGCATGAAAGAGGATTGATCATTAAAAATGCACCGCATATAACCGGAAACCAGGAATTTATCATACCTGTATTTACGTGGTGGGATGTGATAAAATATACAATCGGGCTTAAATTTTATGATATCCTTGCCGGCCGGCTAAGCCTGGGAAAATCCCGGTACATTAAGCCCGCGACCACACTGGAGAAATTGCCGACACTTAATCGCGAAGGATTAAAAGGAGGTGTGATCTATCACGATGGCCAGTTTGATGATTCACGCCTGCTCATTTCACTCATCCGGTCTATTACCGATCATGGCGGAAGTGTCCTGAATTATTGCAAAGTAACGGGGTTTATTAAAAACAGTGAGGGGAAAATAGAGGGAGTCATGGCTAAAAATTCCGTACTTTCTGCTGAATCTGAATTAAAAGCCGGTTTGGTGATTAATGCGACCGGTGTTTTTGTTGATGATGTGTTACGGCTGGATCATACTGATAATAAACGTACAATAAGGCCCAGCCAGGGAGTCCACCTGGTTTTCGACGGCACTTTCCTGAACAGTAAGTCTGCCATTATGATCCCAAAAACTGATGATGGCCGGGTGCTGTTTGCCATTCCCTGGTATGACAAGGTAGTCGCCGGTACAACAGATACTCCGCTGGACACTATCACCCTCGAGCCAACCGCGCTGGAAGAAGAAATTGCCTTTATCCTGCACACTGCAGGCAAATATATGACCCGGCAACCGAAAAAAGCGGATATTCTGAGCATATTCGCGGGATTAAGGCCCCTTGCCGCCAGCCCGGATGATCTCACGAATACCCGTGAAATTTCGCGGAGGCATAAAATTACAATATCACAATCCGGACTGATCACCGTTGAAGGTGGAAAATGGACTACCTATCGCAGAATGGCACAGGATACGCTGGACAAGGCAATGAGAAAAGGCATGCTTGATAAACGGCCCTGTGTGACCCATGATCTGCATCTGCATGGATATATGCTTAATGACAGGCATAACAGGCTGCACATATACGGAACACATGCCAGGGATATTGAAGAATTAACGCGTACCCGACCTGAATGGGCCCGTACCCTTCATTCCAGGCTCCCTTATACTGAAGCGGAATTAAGGTGGATCTGTCGCGAAGAAATGCCATACAAACTGGAGGATATCCTTGCCCGCCGTACCCGGGCGCTTTTCCTTGATGCAGCCGCCAGTCTGGAAATGGCCTCAGAAGTAGCAAACATCATGGCGGAGGAATTGGGATTGGATGAACAATGGAAGAAAAATGAAATAGAAGAATATGGTAAATTGGTGGAGAATTATTTATGCTTGTAGAGACAAGGCATTGCCTTGTCTGTACGATTTCCAACATACGAAAAGAAATCTGTTTTGCAGTTCTGCAGTTCGGCAGTTCTGCAGTTTTGCAGTCAGCCGCGTTAGCCAAATCAATAAATCAACAAATCATCAAATTTCCTACAGCCTAATAGCCTAAATATGAAAAAGTATATACTCGCCCTCGACCAGGGAACGACCAGTTCAAGAGCCATAGTTTTTGATCATCATGGAAAACCCGTATCGGTTGCCCAGAAAGAGTTTACACAGATATATCCCAATCCGGCATGGGTAGAACATGATGCGGATGAAATATGGTCCACGCAGGCCGGGGTTGCCCAGGAGGCCATTACAAGGGCCGGAATTGACAGTTCAGCCCTTGCGGCCATCGGTATCACAAACCAGCGGGAAACGACCATTGTCTGGGACAGGAGGACGGGCAAACCGGTTTACAACGCGATTGTATGGCAGGACCGGAGAACTGCCGGTTATTGTGATATGTTAAAGGCGCAGGGACACAGTGAGCAAATCCGGCAGAAAACAGGTCTCATAATTGATGCTTATTTTTCCGCGTCCAAGATCAGGTGGATACTCGACAACGTGGCTGGCGCCCGCGACCTGGCAAACCAGGGACACCTGGCTTTTGGAACCGTGGACTCATGGCTCATCTGGAAGCTCACACAGGGTGCATTGCATATTACGGATGTTTCCAATGCTTCCCGAACCATGATCTATAATATACATTCCTTAAACTGGGATCCTGAACTGTTAACATTATTCGATATACCTGCCGGCATGTTGCCTGAAGTCAGATCTTCATCTGAAGCTTACGGCCATACGAAAGGTCTTTTTTCTGACCAGGTCCCCATCGCGGGTATTGCCGGAGACCAGCAGGCAGCCCTGTTCGGGCAATTATGCCTCTATCCGGGAATGGTAAAAAACACCTATGGTACCGGTTGTTTTATGGTTATGAATACAGGCGACAAACCCATCGATTCAAAAAATAATCTATTGACTACAATTGCCTGGAAAATAGGCAATAACACTCAGTACGCACTTGAAGGAAGCATTTTCATTGCAGGTGCGGTTGTGCAATGGCTAAGAGACAGCCTGGGGATCATCCGCAAATCATCAGACGTTGAAAAACTGGCCGGCAAGGTGAAGGACAGTGACGGAGTATATTTCATACCCGCGTTTGCCGGACTGGGTGCACCGCACTGGAACCAGCATGCAAGGGGAACGCTGGTCGGACTCACCAGGGGCTCCACCTCCGCGCATATTGCCCGGGCAGCATTGGACAGTATAGCCTATCAGACCGTTGAAGTGCTCCGGGCGATGCAGGCGGATTCGGGAATAACGATCCGTGAATTGCGTGTGGATGGAGGAGCGACGGTAAATAACCTGCTGATGCAATTCCAGAGCGATCTCATCGGTACAAAAGTTGTCCGTCCCAAAATCACTGAAACCACCGCACTGGGTGCAGCCTACCTGGCCGGACTGGCCGTGGGATACTGGAAAAATACAGAGGATATCGAAAATCAATGGCAGCTCGATCGCGCCTTTATGCCGGAATTGCCCCCCGGACAGGTGGATGAATTGCTTAAGGGTTGGAAAAGGGCGGTCAAAGCGGTAATCTCATGGGCGGAGTCGGAGGGATAGTTGTTTGTTGATTGTTGATTGTTGATTGTTGATGGTTAATGAGATTTGATAAAAAATAAGAACATGGAAAGTAAAACTAATAGAATTGCAATTCTCGTGGATGGAGATAATGCACAGGCAAAGTTATTAAAACCTATCCTGGAGGAGGTCTCAAAATATGGGAAAGCGACCATTCGCAGGATTTATGGTGATTGGACGACACCGCAAATGAAAAGCTGGAAAGATAAATTGAATGATCTGTCATTTAATCCGATTCAGAAGTTTGCCTATACCATTGGGAAAAACTCAACAGACAGTTCCATGATCATTGATGCGATGGATATTCTTCATGACAAGATTGTTGATGGTTTTTGCATTGTATCAAGTGATAGCGACTATACCGGATTAGCAAAGAGAATCAGGGAAGAAGGCATTTTTGTAATGGGAATTGGTGTGGCAAAAACCCCAAATGCTTTTGTCCAGTCCTGTGAAGTTTTTACATATTGTGAAAATATCGCGGAAGAAGTGCCTGTGCATACTGAAACTGCTCACGCATCAAGGACAGCTTCGGCGCCAAAGTCCTATAAAGACACAAAAGGGTCGGTGGTGGCTCATGGTAAAACATATCCATCGGTTGATATTGGCCTGATCAATAAAGCATACGATTTATCGACAAATGAAGAAGAAGCCACCTTTATTGCTATAATCGGGGGCAATTTAAGAAAGATTGACCCGAGTTTTGATACACGTACATTTGGCTTTAAAACGCTTACCCAGCTTTTTTTGAGTTTGAAAGAATATGAAGTTATCAATCATAAAGTAGGTGGAAGCAATCATCCTCTTGTAAAGAAAAAATAATCATCCCGCCTACGCTGAAGCTTCGGCGGGCGAAGCAAATCAACAGATCAACAAATCAACAAATCAACAAATAACCTATGACTCCTTTCATTGCAGAGCTTACCGGAACAGCGCTTATCATGATATTTGGAAGCGGTGTGGTTGCAAATGTCGTTCTGGACAAGACCAAAGGACACAACAGCGGATGGATTGTTATCACATTCGGATGGGCGGTGGGTGTATTCACCGGGGTACTTGTATCCGCTCCCTATAGCGGTGCACATTTAAACCCGGCCATAACACTCGCCTTTGCCTTGGTTGGAACAATTGAACCGAACCTGATACTTACCTACATCTCCGCGCAGATTACAGGTGCCATGGCCGGATCCTTCCTTATCTGGATCGCTTACCGCAACCATTTTGACGTTACCGCTGACAGCGGGGCAATCAAGGCCATTTTCTGCACTGAACCCAACATCCGGAGTTATTTCGACAATATAATGACTGAAATCATCGGCACTTTTGTACTGACATTTGCCTGCCTGTATATGTCAAAACCAGATGTCGGACTGGGAGCCATAAGCGCCCTGCCTGTCGCGCTGGTGGTGCTGGGACTGGGTCTGTCATTGGGCGGCCCGACAGGATATGCGATAAATCCGGCCCGTGACCTCGGTCCGCGGATATTACATGCTATCCTTCCCATCCGCCATAAGGGCGGGAGCGACTGGTCATATGCATGGGTGCCGGTTGCCGGACCTGTTGCGGGTGGCCTGATTGCTGCAGGAATTTACATGTTGTTAAAATAGGCCTGCACTCCCGGAATGCTATTCCGAAATTGAGGAAAATTATTTATACTTGAGAATTAATTGTAAATTCACAGTTCCCAACTTTCACCTATATGAAAAATAATCTCTTTATTGCACTTGCCCTGTTCCTGCTCGTGTTTTCATGCGGCAAAACAGAACAAAGTGGAAGTAAAACTGGAAAATCAACAGATGATTCAGTAGTGAGGGAATACCACAGTAATGGTAAGATCAAAACCGAGATTTCAGCGAAGGGACAGCTTCGCCATGGACTTACCAGGAATTATGACAGAAATGGTTTATTGCTTTCTGAAGTTAATTTTGATAATAATGTTATGGATGGCATGGCCACCAATTATTATGCAAAAACAGGGAAAGTAAATTCCACGCTTATATATAAAAAAGGAATTAAGGAAGGTGATGAAATATGGTACTATGAGAGTGGTAAACCCTATCGTGTTTCACCATACATCCAGGGGAAAATTGAAGGTACCCAGAAACATTATTATGAAGACGGCAAACTCCAGGCTGAAGTTACTTATAAAAACGGATTCGCCGGAACTGGCCTCAAGGAATATAAACCTGACGGAAGTCTGATTACCGACTATCCAACCATTACGATCCGGAGGGAAGATCATCTGAAAAATGCCAATAAGATCATCCTTCTCATATCCCTTTCGAATAACAAATCCACTGTCAAATTCTACAAAGGATCCCTGCTTGAGGGCAAGTTCCTGCATAATAAGTTGCTGACGCTGGCCACCCGCGAAGGCAGCACTGAGATGGACTTTAATGTTGCCCCGGGAACCATGATCAGACAGGATATCGTTATCACCGCAAATTATAAAACACCCATGGGAAATCCCTATTTGATCACCAAACGGTATACGGTAGAAGCGTCAAATTGATTTCAACCCGATATGCCCTGTTTGCCCAATGGATAATTTTTTTTCAGACATTTCCTGAAATGTTATACTTTTGAAGCTTAAATCAATATCATGTATTCCCTGTTTATAAAGGAAATAACCGGTTTTTTCAATTCCCTTACGGGATACATTGTTATCATCATATTCCTTCTGCTGAACAGTTTGTTCATGTGGGTTTTTGATGGAGGTATGAATTTGCTTGACAGTGGTTACGCCACAATGGACACCCTTTTCATCCTGGCTCCCTGGGTGTTCCTCATGCTGATCCCCTCCATTACCATGCGGAGTTTTGCAGATGAAAAGCGCAACGGCACTCTTGATTTGCTGCGCGTAAGGCCTCTGTCGGAAATGCAGATCATCCTGGCGAAATATTTCGCTGCTATGGTGCTGATCATCCTGGCCCTTCTTCCTACACTTGTTTATTATTTTTCTGTTATTGCCCTTGGAAATCCTGTGGGTAATATTGATACGGGGGGAACCTGGGGCTCATATATAGGGCTGATATTCCTTGCCGCTGCATATGCTGCAATCGGAATATTCTGTTCATCACTGACTGACAACCTGATCATTGCATTCCTGCTGGCGGCTTTCCTCTGCCTCACTGCAGGCTACGGATTTGAACAGGTGGCAACCCTTTTTTCTGCCAGTAATTCAGGAAGTGTTGTCCTGTCCTTTGGGATCATCGGCCACTACAGTTCCATGAGCCGCGGTGTTATTGATACGCGCGACGTTGTCTATTTTATAGCCCTTATTGCTGTTTTTATTTTGATGACTCATTTCAGACTGAAAACTGAAAAGAAATAATTCCCGGCTATACAGATGAAAAAAAGAAAAATAACCGTCAAGCCTTTTTATAGCCTGGTAATTTCCCTCCTGGGGATCCTTGCACTTGCCTGGGTATTATCTACCATTTTCTACCGGGTTGACCTTACTTCAGAAAAGAGGTATACACTTTCCCCTTACAGTAAAAACTCACTTCGAAGCCTGAAGAAGGTGGTTCATGTGAAAGTATACCTCCATGGTGAACTGAATATTCCATTCAGGAAAATGGAACAGCGGATCAGGGAAACGCTGGATGAATTTAAAGTATATGCCGGGGATAACCTGCAATATGAATTCATTAATCCGTTTGCCGGAAAGGATGCCACTGCCACCCGGAAACTGGTAGATGATCTGTATGAAAAGGGATTGAAAGCAACCAATATTATCGCGCGGGATAAAGAGGGCGGCACCAGCGAAAAAATTGTATTTCCGGGTGCCCTGATCGTATTCAATAACCTGGAGATCCCTGTAAATCTTTTAAAAAACAATCCCCTGGCAGGCGCCGAAGAAAATATAAATAATTCTATACAGGCCCTTGAGTTTGAATTCATGCGGATCATCAGTTCCCTTTCCTCCGAATCTATAGAAAAAGTAGCTTTTATTGAGGGACATGGAGAATTGAATGAATACGAAGTAAACGACATCACCCGGGAATTGGGATGGTACTTCCAGGTAGACCGGGGCAAGATCAGCGGAAAGCCGGGAATCCTGGACCAGTATAAGGCGGTGATCATTGCCAAACCTTCTCAGGCATTCAATGAACGCGATAAATTCGTGCTCGATCAATATATCATGCAGGGGGGCAAAGTACTGTGGTTCATTGATATGGTGAAGGCTGATCTCGACAGTCTCGGTTCAGGAGGTGCAACAGTCGCCCTCATAAATCAGCCAAACATCGAGGACCTTCTTTTCAGATACGGTGCGCGAATTAACCCTGTACTTCTTCAGGATATCCAATGCAATACAATCCCTGTGAATGTGGCCTTAGAAGGTAATCCTGCCGACTTCAAACCTGTCCCCTGGCTGTATTATCCCTTGCTTACCGCTCCGTTTGGCCAGGCGATTACCCGAAATCTCAACATGATCAGTATCCGTTTTGCCGGAACCATCGACACCATCGAAGCGAGAAAAGGCATTAAGAAAACAGTACTATTGCGATCATCCGAGTATAGCCGGCAAGTAAAGGCCCCGGTAATGATAAGTCTGGATGAAGTGCGACTGACTCCCAGGCAGGAACATTTTACCGATAGGTATCAACCTGTGGCAGTATTGCTCGAAGGCAAATTTGAATCAGCCTACAGGAACCGGATGACCCGGCAACTTTTCGCGGATTCGGTGGTCAGTGTAAGGGAATCAGGAGAAAATTCCGCCATGCTGGTAGTATCCGATGGCGATATGATCCGGAACGACATCCAGGCAACTCCACAGGGAGTCAGAATATCACCTTTGGGGTTGGATCGGTACACAAAACAGACCTATGGCAACAAGGAGTTTATCATTAATGCCATCCAATACCTCACAGGTCACCAGGGACTGATCAGCATGCGGTCGCGACAGCTGACCCTGCGATTGCTGGATAAAAATAAGATCAGGCAGGACCGCACCAAATGGATACTGATTAATATGATCGGTCCTCCTCTTTTGATCATCCTGATGGGATTGCTTTATACAGGGCTTAGAAGGCGCCGTTTTGCCAAAGGGTAGAAAAGCGGTTCAACGGAAATCCACGGAAAAAAATTAAATATCCCGCCTGATAAAAGCGTTTTTTTCGTAATATTGATAATCTGATCAGGCGAGAAATGTTGCCATCACAATAAGTTGTTTATAAAATAATTAATTCATTTATTCATGAAATTTGTCGTATCAAGTATTGATCTGTTAAACCACTTGCAGGCTTTGAGCCGGGTTATCAGCTCCAAAAATACCCTGCCAATTTTAGATAATTTCCTGTTTAAGCTCAATGGCAAAACATTGGAAATAACAGCTTCGGATTTGGAAACCACCATGGTTACAACCCTGGAACTCGAAAACACAAGTGGGCTGGGTTCAATCGCCATTCCGGCAAAACTCATAACCGATTCATTAAGGGAATTTCCCGATCAGCCGCTGACATTCACGATCAATACGGAAACTTTTGCTGTAGCAATCAGTTCGGAAAACGGACAATTTGCTGTAGCAGGACAACATGGTGAAGACTTTCCCCAATTGCCAAAAATCAAGGCTGACCGGAGCGTATCACTCAGGCTAAAAGCCTCATCGCTCGTCAGCGGAATCAACAGTACGCTGTTTGCTACTGCCGATGATGAATTAAGACCGGTGATGAACGGGATATTTATAGAAATGAGCCCGGAAGATATGACCTTCGTTGCATCAGACGCCCACAAACTGGTACGCTACAAGCGTAAGGATGTGAATGCAAATGCAAGTGCATCTTTTATTTTACCGAAGAAACCGGCGGGTTTACTCAGAAACATCCTGGCAAAGGGCCAGGAGGACGTTGGGATCGAATTTGATGACAAGAATGCTTATTTCAGCCTGCCCTCTTTTCAATTGGTTTGTCGGCTCGTTGAAGGAAATTATCCAAGCTATAATTCTGTTATTCCTACAAATAATTCCAATAAACTGCTCATCGACAGGGTAAAACTGTTGAATACGGTAAGGCGGGTTTCTGTATTTTCAAACCAGGCCAGCAACCTCATCCGGATGTCCCTCAAGGGAAACCGGCTGACAGTCTCGGCCCAGGATATTGATTTTGCATCTTCCGCCATTGAGGACCTGGCATGTCAGTATCTCGGAGATGAGCTTGAAATCGGGTTTAAATCTACTTTTATGGTTGAAATCCTGAATAACATCCAATCGGCAGAGGTATCCATCGAATTGTCCGATCCATCCCGTGCAGGTTTGTTTATTCCATTCGACAAAGAAAATGACCAGGAAGATGTATTAATGCTGTTAATGCCAATGATGATCAATACCTAGAACTGATACTCGTTCGATGAATTTAAACCTTCGCAATCCGTTGATTTTTTTTGATCTGGAGACTACCGGTATTGATGTTACAAATGACCGGATTGTTGAAATATCATATTTGAAAATCTATCCGAATGGGGATGAAGAATCCAAAACCATGAAGATAAACCCTACCATTCCCATACCGGCTAAAGTGGTGGCAATTCATGGGATTACGGATGATGATGTCAAAGATGCCCCGGTATTTAATGAAGTGGCTAAAAGCCTGGCCCATGTCTTTGAAGGGTGTGATTTTGCAGGATACAATTCAAACAAGTTCGACCTTCCGCTGCTGGCCGAAGAGTTTCTGCGCACGGATGTGGACATCGATCTGAAAAAACGGAAATTTATTGATATCCAGGTGATCTTTCACAAAAAAGAACAACGGACACTTAGCGCTGCCTATAAATTCTATTGTGACAAAAACCTGGAAGGCGCCCATTCCGCGGAAGTGGATACAAAAGCAACATATGAAGTTTTGATGGCCCAGCTCGACCGGTATTCCGATCTGCCCAATGATGTGGATGAACTAGCCAAATACTCAAGTCATAACCGGAATGTGGATTTCCTTGGCCGCATTGTGCTGGATGAGGAAGAAAAAGAAATCTTCAATTTCGGAAAATATAAAGGCCAGCGGGTAGATGATGTGCTGAAAAAAGACTCAGGTTATTATGGATGGATGATGAACGGCCAATTCCCGATGCATACTAAAAAGATACTGACGGCGATAAAGCTACGAGGGGCCTTTGGGAAGTGACATGCAGGAAAAATCCCGGTAGGGATTAGATGTCGGTAGAAAGGCAAATCAAAAAATAATTTACGATCTACGATTTACGATTTACGATTGAAACACAAATCCAAAATCGTAAATCGTTAATTAAATCGTAAATCTAAAATCTAAAATCTAAAATCGTAAATTCATTATGAAAATAATATGCATTGGACGGAATTACGCGGATCATGCCAAAGAGCTCAACAACCCGGTACCTGCAAACCCGGTATTTTTCATGAAACCCGATTCCTCGCTCCTGATCAATAACAATCCTTTCTTCTATCCCGAATTTTCAAAAGAAATCCACTACGAAACCGAAATTGTAGTAAAGATCTGCCGGCTTGGAAAAAGTATTGAGACCCGGTTTGCGAACCGGTATTACGAGGAGATCGGCATCGGGATCGATTTCACCGCCCGCGACCTCCAGAATATTTGCAAAAAAGAAGGCCATCCCTGGGAAATTGCCAAGGCATTCGACCAATCTGCCGTATTGGGAAAATTTGTGCCGAAGACCTCCCTTCCCGACCTGTCTGCTGTTAACTTCCAGCTTGAACTGAACGACATTACGGTTCAGAAGGGAAATACAAAAGACATGCTGTTTTCATTTGATGAGATTATCAGCTATGTTTCCAAATTTGTAACATTAAAAACAGGTGACCTTATCTATACCGGCACACCTGCAGGGGTTGGACCGGTAAAAATCGGGGATCGCCTGGTGGCTTCCGTGGAGGGAAAGGTCCTGCTCGACTTTCGGGTGAAGTAAAACCATAATAATCGTATCGTTACAATTTATGTAAAAAATAATGTAGGTTTGCAGAAATTAGGACGACAGGTATGATTCAATCAATGACAGGATTCGGCAGAGCTACCTGTGATCTGGCAGAAAAGGTAGTAATTGTAGAAATAAAAACCCTTAACAGCAAGCAGCTGGATTTAAATCTGCGGATACCATCACAGTACCGTGAAAAAGAAATGGATCTCCGCAATGAATTGGTGAACCGGCTCAAACGGGGCAAGGTTGATGTAAATGTAAACGTTGAATACAAAGAAGGCAGACAGGCAATTCAGATCAACGCTGTCAACATCATGAATTATTACCGCCAGCTTAAAGCCCTTTCTGACCAGATGGGGATCAGCAGCACTGATTCGCTCCTTCAGGCGATCATCCGGTTACCGGATGCTGTTATTGCAGAAAAAGAGATTCCGGATGCCGAGGAATGGGAAAAGTTTCAATATGCCTTTTCCTTTGCCATCGCTGAACTGGAACAATTCAGAAACCAGGAAGGCAAAGCCCTTGCCTTTGACATCATGAACCGGATAAACCTGATTGAAACGCTTCTCACCCAGGTTGAACCGTTCGAAAAAGAAAGGGAAACAACTATCCGTACCAAACTGAACAACTCATTGCAGGAATTTATACCGCAGGAGAGCATGGATAAAAACCGGTTCGAGCAGGAACTGATTTACTATCTTGAAAAGTTTGATATTTCAGAAGAAAAAACCCGTCTTTCCCATCATTGCCACTACTTTATCGAGGTAATGAAGGAACCTGACCAGGTTGGCAGGAAACTCGGCTTTGTAGCCCAGGAAATTGGAAGAGAGATCAACACAATAGGCTCAAAGGCAAATCATTCCGGTATCCAGAAAATTGTTGTGATGATGAAGGATGAACTGGAAAAGGTGAAAGAGCAATTGATGAATATCTTATGATTTATGGAAGGCAAGGTAGTGATCATATCAGCACCATCAGGTGCCGGGAAAACAACCATTGTGAAGCATTTGCTCCAGAACAGTGAATTAAACCTGGCCTTTTCAATTTCTGCATGCACCCGTCCCAAAAGGCCCGGTGAACAGGATGGAAAAGATTACTATTTTCTTACTGTTAACGAGTTCAAGGACAAAATTGATGACGGCGAGTTCCTGGAATGGGAAGAAGTTTACAAGAATAATTATTACGGAACCCTGAGAACTGAAGTCAGCCGTATTTGGAGCCTGGGATTGCATGTTTTGTTCGACGTGGATGTAATGGGTGGAATTAACCTGAAGGAAAAATTCGGTGATAGTGCCCTGGCTATTTTTATACGACCTCCGTCAATCGACGTGCTCCGGTCAAGGTTGGAATCAAGGGGAACGGAATCAGCTGATAAAATCAGGAACCGGGTGAATAAGGCATCCCTTGAACTTAAGTTCGCGCGGAAATTCGATGTCATCGTCTTAAATGATATTCTTGAAAAAGCCCAGGGAGAGACTCAAAAGCTCATTGCCGCGTTTCTTAATAAATAACACCAGGAATGAAAATCGGCCTCTTCTTCGGATCGTTTAACCCGGTTCATATCGGTCATCTTGCCATCGCCAATTATATGGCTGAATTTACAGGTCTGGAACAGGTATGGTTTGTAATCAGCCCGCAGAATCCGCTGAAGAAAAGTACTTCACTTCTTGAAGATCACAAACGCCGCACCTTGCTCGAAATCGCCACGAAGGATGATGACCGTTTGAGGGTCTGCGATATAGAATTTAAACTGCCAAAACCATCCTATACAATTGATACACTCGTTCATCTCCGGGAATTGTATCCATCCCATGAGTTCGTTCTGATCATGGGTTCAGATGGATTATCAACATTTTACAAATGGAAAAATCATTATCTCATCGAAGCAAACTACGATCGTTATGTATATCCCCGTCCGGGTTTTGCCATTGAAGCTGACCGGCATGCGCGCGTAACGCTGGTGACTGCACCCCAGATGGAAATATCCTCCACGTTCATCCGTGATGCCCTAAGGGAGAAACACGATATACGCCATTTTTTGCCCCCCGGTGTTTACACCTATATATCAGAAATGCATTTTTTCGAAAAGTAGATGAAAGTAAGGATAGTCTTTTTGGTGAAATACCTTTTCTTCTGGCTCTCACTGTTTATATTGGGAAAAATCCTTTTTCTCCTGTATGAACATGCCCAGTCCTTCACCCTGCCATTAACAGATTGGTTCCTTATTTTGCTCCATGGTTTCAGGCTTGACCTGTCCACAGCCGGATATTTTCTGATCCTGCCTGTCCTGGTTATTGCCATAACCTGCCCGTTCAGGGGTAAACCGGCTTATTATATAATAAATACATACACTATTATTCTTCTGATTGCTTTTTTACTGATAACCCTTGTCGATCTCGAAATATATAAATACTGGGGTTCCAGGCTGGATAGCGCTCCGCTCCGGTTTCTCTCCACCCCGGGGGATACACTGGCTTCCTCGAGCCTTATAACCCTTGTACTCTATTTCGCTGCCTTTGGTGTCCTGTCTTTTTTCCTTTCCTGGACTTACCTGCGGCTTGTGCCAACACAGTTAAGGGACGCGGCAAAAGGCGGATATTACGGGATTCCCGTTTTTCTTCTCATCCTGGCCTCCTTAATCATCCCTATCCGGGGTGGCTTTAATGTATCAGTCATCAATACCGGCAGTGCATTTTTTCACAAGAATACTTTTGCCAACCATGCCGGTATCAATGTGATATGGAATTTTGGGCATTCGCTTGTGGAGAAAAAGGAATCTTCAAATCCATACAACAGCTTTTATAGCAAGGATTATGAAATAAAGCTGACAGACCTGTACCGGTATGAAAAGCTTTCACCTGACATCCTGAAGACTGAAAAGCCAACCATTATCCTCGTCATCCTCGAGTCTTTTGCCGCCAAGTTGATTGAACCCCTCGGTGGTGCTAAGGATGTGACACCCTGTTTCAACGACCTGTGCAGGAATGGCATATTATTCAGCAACATCTATTCAACCGATTCGCGAACTGATAAAGGCCTGGCTACAATATTAAGCGGGTATCCCGTGCTTGAATCGATACCTATACTGAAATACCCCGATAAGACGATCAATCTTCCATTCCTATCTAAAAGCCTGATGGAGAATGGTTATAAAACATCATTCTGTTACGGGGGAGATGTTGATTTCGCCAACATGAGATCGTACCTGATAAATGGCGATTTCAGCCGGCTCATTACGGAAGCTTCCTTTCCCGTATCTGAAAGATCAGGGAAGTGGGGTGTTCCCGATCATTTTTCATTCGCCCGGTTTTATAATGATATCAAGGCAGATTCGGGACAATGGTTTCATGTTATGTTATCGCTCAGCAACCATGAACCGTTTGAAATTCCGGTCCGCCAGAAATTCGGAAATAAGGACCTGACAGGAAAATTCTACAGTTCCGCCTTTTATGCAGACAGCTGCCTGGGAGATTTTGTTCAGCGGTTAAGGAAATCCGGCATATGGGACAACTCAGTGGTTATCTTCGTAGCAGACCATGGCGTAAGAGTTCCCGATTACTCGGAAGTATACGAGCCCCGGAAATTCCATATTCCTTTGCTCATCACAGGAGGGGCCGTAGGAAAAGATAGTATTGTTTCAAAATACGGGTCCCAGGCGGACCTGGCTGTTACCCTGCTTCGACAGCTTAATATAAAAACGGACGGATATATCCTGGGCAAGGACCTGCTGGCTCCTGATTCCAAATCATTCGTAATTTATTCATATAAAAATGGAATCGCTATGCTGACTGATTCAAGCGGTTTTGGATATGATTTTTCAATTCGCCGTTTCAGTTTCAATTATGGGGTGGTTGACAGTGCGCATGTGAAACTGGCTAAGGCACAGCAACAATATGTATATCAGAATTACCTCGATTTATCGGATGATGTTACTCCACACTTGTCCCGGAAGTGAGATACTGCATATTATAGAACTTGCGGTATTCGCCATTCAACGCATATAATTCTTCGTGGGTTCCGCGTTCCACAATTCTTGAATTGCTCAGTACAAATATCTCATCACTGTGTACAATTGTAGATAACCGGTGAGCAATGACTATGGAAGTCCGGTTTTTCATAAGCTTTGTAAGGGCATCCTGTACCAGTTTCTCCGATTCCGTATCCAATGCAGACGTGGCCTCATCAAGGATCAAAACCGGCGGGTTTTTCAACACTGCACGGGCTATGCTGATCCGTTGACGCTGTCCCCCTGATAGTTTGCTTCCCCGGTCGCCGATAACGCTGTAATAACCGTTTTCCGTATTGACAATGAATTCGTGCGCGTGAGCTACACGGGCGGCGGCAATAACCTCTTCTTCGGTGGCATGATTAACGCCGAAAGCGATATTGTTAAAAAAAGTATCATTAAACAGGATCGGATCCTGGTTGACCATTCCCATCAATCCCCTGAGGTCGCCGATTTTCAGATCGCGGATATCCACACCGTCAATCAGTATCTGACCGCTTACCACATCGTAAAACCTCGGCAACAGATCTACCAGGGTTGACTTTCCCGAGCCCGAATGTCCAACCAGCGCGATTGTTTTCCCCTTTTCCACCTTCAGATTCACATCCTGCAACACATAGTCATTGCGGTATTTGAAATTTACATTCCTGTATTCGATTGAATTCCGGAAAGTCTGCACTGGCAATGCATCCGGTCTTTCAATAATATCATTCTCTGTCTCCAGGATGCGGTTAATGCGTTCCATGGAAGCAAGTCCTTTCTGTATGCTGTAATAATCCTGCGAAAAAGCTTTTGCAGGGTTAATAATACTATAGAATACAGCCAGGTATACAAGAAACTCTGCAGGTTTCAGCGCACTTGTGTTATTCAGGATCAGGTGCCCCCCGTACCACATCACTATGATGATAACCATTGTTCCCATAAGCTCACTAAGCGGATGCGCGAGGTAACGGCGTCTCAGCAACTTACTCATGATCTTTCTGTAGTCTTCATTTTCTTTCTGGAACCGGCCATACACCCTTTCCTCCGCGGTAAAGGCTTTAATAATGCGAAGACCTGAAAGCGTTTCTTCAATTGTGGAAAGCAATTCACCCATTTTATTCTGACCTTTCATGGAACGGCGCTTCAGGGACTTGCCAATGCGGCCGATGACGGATCCGGCCAATGGAAAAAGGATCAGTACGAAAAGGGAAAGCTGCCAGCTCATGATCAGCATCGCGGAAACTGAAACAAGGATGATGATCGGGTTCTTAAAGAACATGTCGAGCGAACTCATAATGGATACTTCCACTTCAGAAACATCACCGGTAATACGGGCCAGGATATCGCCTTTCCTTTCTTCTGTAAAAAACCCGATGGGCAGGGAAACCGTTTTCTTGTACATCGTGTCGCGAATGTCACGAATAATTCCTGTTCTGAGGGTTACGATCGAATAACTCGCCAGGTAGGTAAATCCCACTTTCAGTATAACCATAAAAATGAGGAACAACCCGATGAATATCAGGGCTGTTCCGGCACCCTGTTCGATGCTGATATGGGTAATGAAACTATAGACATTGTTTTTTAGTGCACTGGCAAAAGCACCCATGCTTGTCATCGATGAACTGATGTCGACATACTCGTATACCTTTTCCTCCATTCCGAACAGGATCTTCAGGAGGGGAATCATACTTACCATGGAGAAAACACCAAAAAGAGCACTTAAGAAGTTATACAAAAAACTTAAATACAGATATTTCTTATAGGGAGGAATGTAATGCTGCAATAATTTGATGAAATCTTTCATGTCAATTTATATAATAACTCTTATATAACTAAATTATAAATTACTGAATCAAAGACACAAAAACAGGGCCGTTAAGCTCTGCGTCCTCAATGAAGCAAAACGCCTCAAAATAAATCCTTGCGAACTTTGCGTATTCCTTCGCGACCCCTGCGTTAGAATTTTTACATATTTACTTCTTCATGAGGATATAGTTCTTAAATTCCCCCAATCGGGCGCCAAAAAGGAGATTTTTCTCAATCCAGCTGATTACAACATAACGGGTACGGTCGTGTTTGCTGATCATTTTATTCATACTCCTTCTTACTCCGGTGAAACGCAGCCTGTCCGTCCAGTTGAACTGTTTTATCCAGTCCTTCATAACGGCAGGATGGGTTCCGGTATACCGGGGCAGTTTTTTAAGGTTCCCATAATCGAAGTAACCCCGGAAAAGGTCCATCTTTTCCATCTCGCCCACTTTTTTCACTCCTCTGTGGTTAATGCTGAACGATTTGATCTTACTGTTCATCAATTCGGGCGGTCTGACCCATCCATAATGGAATATCCTGGCGCGAGCCTCGGCTACATTCAGTTTTTGAGTATTCTCTTTCTGCCGGTAATGAATGCCGTCAAAGTTCTGTATCTTCCGGAATGATTGAGCGGATTCCCATGAGTGGATATCAGGCCTGTTACGGATTATCCTGATTTCCTTCCGGTACCAGCAATGGTTGTTCTGATAATGTTCGAAATCGCCCCAGAAGTGGATGTAATTGAAAAGGAGACCTTCTACTTCCCCGTCATCCAGCAATTCTTCACAACGTTTCCGGATCACCGGCAGGTCATCTTCATGCACCACCTCATCCGACTGTAGATAAAAAAGCCAGTCTCCCTTACAATACGATTTGGCTATGTCCGTCTGGTGAGCATGTTCCATTCCCCTCGGATACTTTTCAATATCCCACACTGTATCGATGATGCGGATTTTATTACTTCCAATGGATTCGATTTCCTCGCGCGTTTGATCATCGGCATCGCTGTCTCCCAACACTACAATAAACTCATCAACAAGGGGAAGGATGCTTTGAACCGACTGCTTCATGGGGTAATACAGTTTACGCGCATTCTTGCCCATCGTAAATCCACTGATGATCATTCTCTTCTGGGTTCAGTTAGTATACAAATCTCAGGGTTCAGTGAAAATTATATGCCTGTGTAGTTAAAAGGAGAGATTGCCTTCAACTCACTTTTTACCTTATCCGGCAGCGATAATCCATCTATAAATGCATGCAGTTCCGGCTTGCTGATTGTTTTATTCGTGCGGGTCAGCTGCTTCAGTGCCTCATATGGATTCGGGTATCCCTCACGCCGCAGAATGGTTTGAACTGCTTCTGAAATTACAACCCAGTTTTCCTCCAGGTCCGCCTCAAGTGCAGTTGGATTTATAAGCACCTTTTCAAGCCCCTTCATCAGCGACTTAAACGCCAGGATACTGTGAGCAAAGGGAACCCCTATATTGCGGAGTACAGTTGAATCTGTGAGGTCACGCTGAAGGCGGGATATGGGCAGTTTGGCCGACATGTGTTCAAAAAGCGCATTGGCAACCCCCAGGTTTCCTTCAGAATTTTCAAAATCAATGGGATTTACCTTATGGGGCATTACTGATGAACCAACTTCCCCCTCGCGGATCTTCTGCTTGAAATATTCGAGGGAAATATAAGTCCAGCAGTCCCTGTCGAAATCGATCAGAATCGTATTGATACGTTTCATGCAGTCGAAAGCCGCTGCCAGGTTATCATAGTGTTCAATCTGGGTGGTTGTCTGCTGGCGGACCAACCCAAGTTTTTGTCCCACAAACTGATTGGCAAAACTTACCCAGTTGATTTCAGGATAAGCAACCACATGGGCATTGAAATTTCCTGTAGCCCCGCCGAATTTTGCCGATACCGGTATATTCCTTAACTGGTCCTTTTGAATATTCAGTCTTTCAACAAATACCCGGATCTCTTTGCCGAGTTTTGTGGGTGATGCCGGTTGGCCGTGAGTCCGGGCAAGCATGGAGATATCATTCCATTCTGCAGCCATGGCCGCCAGGCGATCCGTAATTTTTCCGAGCAAAGGATAATAGATATTCTCCAGTGCCAGCTTGAAAGTCATGGGAACCGCCGTATTATTTATATCCTGTGAGGTGAGGCCGAAATGTATGAATTCCTTGAATTTACCAAGGTCCAGCTGGTCAAAGCGGGATTTCAGGTAATATTCGACTGCTTTTACATCATGATTTGTGATTTTCTCGGTGTCCTTGATTTTTTGAGCATCCTCAAGTGTAAACACCCGGTAAATAGCACGGATCTCTTCAAAATCGGAAATGCGAAAATCCCGCAGTTGCGGAAGAGGCAGTTCGCACAGGGCGATAAAATATTCAATTTCAACCTGAAGCCTGTATTTGATCAGGGCGAATTCAGAAAAATAAAGATCGCAATCCGCAACCGTATTCCGGTATCTCCCGTCGACAGGCGAAATTGCAGTAAGGGGTGACAGTTCCATATTCTCAATTTACAGGACGAAGGTAGTAAAAAAGTTGTATTTTTGCTTCCGGCAACCGTTTACAACGATGGTCAGTCCATCGGCAAAACATCTTTATATTACTCTCATGAATAGTCGTTCCCTGATCAGGACTATCCTGTATCTCATTGTATTGATTTTCATTGTGGCTGGCCTTAAATTTGCTTCTGCTTACCAAAAGGCCTTTAAACCCAATATTCACACACCTGGCGGAAACGTCTTCTATTTGTACATTTATACAGGATCAGGTTACAGCCAGGTTTTGGACACTATTTACAAGCACCGGCTTGTAAAAAACAAGAAAAGTTTCGAATGGATTGTGATGAAGAAAAAGTATAATCTAAGGGTCCTCCCGGGACGTTACAGGGTTTCAAACAACATGTCGAATAACGCTTTTATAAATATGCTGCGATCAGGAATACAGGAGCCGGTAAACCTGGTAATCAACACGGCACGGACTTCCGAAGATCTGGCCCAGCGCCTTTCCACGCAGATAGAACCCTCTATGGAAGATCTCAACGCGCTGATGAGCGATGAATCCTACATATCCCAGTTTGGATTTAACAAACAGACCGTGCTGGGGTTATTCATTCCAAACACATACCAGTTTTGGTGGAACATAAGCGCGGCAGAGTTATTCAAAAAGATGTACAAGGAATATAACAAATTCTGGAATGATGACCGGCTCGACAAAGCCAGGGATATAAATCTGAAACCCAATGAGGTGATTACAATGGCATCCATTATCATAAACGAAACCAATAAAGAAGACGAATACAGAAGAATTGCCGGAGTATATATTAACCGGCTGAACCAGGGGATCAGGTTACAGGCTGATCCGACAATTAAATTTGCTCTTGGTGATTTTGAACGAACCCGCATTTTGAAGAAGGACACCCAGGTTAAATCCCCATATAATACCTATATGCATGACGGATTACCACCAGGACCTATTTCCTTGCCTTCTATTCGTGCGATCGATGCCGTTTTAAATTATGAAAAGCATGATTATGTGTTTTTTTGCGCGAAAGAGGACTTTTCGGGATATCATAATTTCGCCCGGACTCTTGCTCAACATAATAAAAATGCACGTTCATATCAAAAAGCGCTCAACAGGCGGAATATTTTTAAATAGTTGTCTAAAATATTCTGTATCATGCAAAATAAGATGTAAATTCAGGGTAACTAATTCCAGAAGTGTTTTTGTATGGACAAAATTAAATTCGGAACCGATGGATGGCGTGGTATCATTGCCAAAGATTTTACCATCGATAACATTGTAAATATTTCCCTGGCAACTGCACTATGGTTGACAAGAAAATATAAAAATCCAATTGCATTGATTGGGCACGACTGCCGGTTCGGCGGGGAAATGTTTATGGAGGCTACGGCAAAAATACTGGCATCGAAGGGTGTACATGTATTTGTCGCAGAGCGTTTTGTAACAACACCGATGGTATCACTCGGCCTTGTAAAACTCAAGGCACAGTGCGGAATTATAATTACGGCCAGTCACAATTCGGCCGAATACAACGGTTTCAAGTTACGGGGCGATCATGGAGGACCCATGTTTGATAAGGACCTGAAAGATGTGGAGAATCTTATAAATAATGATATCGGTATTGACCTTGAACTGTTAAACTGGAATTACCTCATTGAACAGGGATTTATCCGTTATATTGACCTTGAGAGCATTTATATCAAGGAGATCCGCGATACATTCGATGTTGACAAAATTGCCAAGTCGGGTCTGAATTTTGGCTTCGACGCCATGTTTGGGAGCAGCCAGAATGTGCTGCCAAAACTTCTTCCGGGATTGCACCGCTTTCATTGTGAAATGAATCCATCTTTCAATGGGATACCTCCCGAACCGGTGCGTAAGAATATGCATGAGCTGATTGAGTTTGTATGGAAAAGTAAAAATCTGGACTGCAGTGTGGCAATAGACGGTGATGGTGACAGGATTGCCATGCTTGATAAATCGGCAGCCTATTATGATGCCAACCAGATTTTACTTTTGCTGATCCACTACCTGGCAGGTTATAAAAAATACACAGGCAAGGTGGTAGTGAGTTTTTCAACCACATCGAAAGTTGAAAAAATATGCCGGTTTTATAACCTGGAGGTAATCCGAACCCGTATCGGGTTCAGGGATGCCTCAAAAATCATGACGGAGGACCAGGTTCTCATCGCGGGTGAAGAATCAGGGGGTATTTGCATTGGAAATCATATTCCCGAGCGTGATGCCATCCGTGCTACGCTGGTGATCTGGCAATGGATGGCCGAATGTGGCAAATCACTGACCGAACTGTTCGGTGAAGTAATAAGCCTGACTGGTCCTTTTGCATATGAACGGGCCAATATGGAACTAAACCGGAATACCCGGAACAAAGTACTTGAAAAATGTTCAAGCGGATCATTCACAGATTTTGGCCGGTTCCATGTTGAAAAATATGAAATATTTGATGGCTTCAAATTTTTCTTTGCCAATGGCGCCTGGCTGCTGATCAGGTCATCCGGAACAGAACCGCTTCTAAGGCTGTATGCAGAATCGGAAATAGAGGCTGAAACCCAGGAGATTATTTTTTCCGGAATGAAAGCCATCATGGATATTTCCTAACCCGGTTATATCACATTGACTTCGGGTTCGAGGTGTATTCCGAAACGGATAAATACTGATTTCTGGATTTTTCGGGAAAAATTCAGTATTTCATTGCCTGTGGCGCTACCATGGTTTACAATTATGAGGGCCTGTTTTTCATAAGTTCCGGCGTCACCTTCCCGGGCTCCTTTCCATCCGCACTGGTCAATAAGCCATGCAGCAGATAATTTAATAAACCCCGGTTCCGCCGGATAGGACGGCATGGAAGGATAAAGCTCCTGCAACGGGAGTACTTCCTTTTCAGGAACGACAGGGTTTTTAAAGAAACTCCCGGCATTACCAATGTCTTCAGGATCAGGTAGTTTACTTCGCCGGATCGCAATTATAGCCTCCCGAATATTTTCGATGGAGATTTCGGAAAATTTTTCCAATTGTCTTTTGAGCTCCCCGTATCCCAGTACAGGTTGCGGTTCCTTGCGCAGCCTGAAGGTAACATGGGTAATGATCATCGTATTCCTGAGATCCTGTTTAAAAATGCTGTTCCGGTAAGAAAATCCGCATTCCTTTGCAGTAAAAGCTGACAGCCTGCCATCCTGTATGCGTACTGCATCCACCCTATCAATCACATCTTTCACCTCAACGCCATATGCCCCGATATTCTGCACCGGACTGGCGCCCACAAGTCCCGGGATCAGGGATAGATTTTCAATGCCGCCCAATCCCTTTTCCACACACCATGACACAAAGTTATCCCATTCCTCTCCTGCCCCGGCCTTTATCCAGACAAATTCCGGGCTTTCATCCACAATCGAGATCCCCGTTATAGCAGGCCGTATAATGATGCCTGCATAATCCTCCGTAAACAGAACATTGCTTCCGCCGCCCAGGACAAACATAGGCCGGATGGTGGCATAGGAAAGGGAGAGAAACTCCGTGACCTCGCTAACCTCTTTCAGTTCAGCCAGGTATCGCGCGGAGACATCCATATGAAAGGTATTGTAAGGCAATAGCGATACATGTTCCTGTATAATACTCATTTTCTAAAGGTTATGATTCACAAATATACAACTCTATGCCTTCATGAAACCATGAAGTAATAAAAGAATTTTTAACTTAGTGCTCCGAAAAGCCTTAAAAAACCTCATGCATATTATTCTTGCCGTTACCAACGATATCAGTACCGATCAGCGTGTGATCCGCGCTGCTCATACGTTGAAAAAAACGGAAGCCCGTATTACAATCGTCGGCAGGCGTTTCCGTCATAATAAATACATTCCTGATCCGCGTTTCAGGGCTATTCGCATGAATCTTATCTTCAATAAGGGCCCGCTTTTTTATGCAGAGTACAATATCCGGTTGTTTTTCCGGCTGCTTGTGATGAAGGCTGATGTATTGGTATCAAATGATCTTGATACGCTACCGGCAATCTACCTGGTCTCAAAAATTAAAAGAACCGGCCTCTTATATGACAGTCATGAATATTATACTGAAGTTCCCGAACTGAAGAATCGCCCCTTTGTACGCGGTATATGGGAAAAAATCGAATCAAGGATATTGCCGCGTATCCGTTTTTCCAGCACGGTGAGCCGTCCTATAGCGGAAGCATACAATACGAAATATGGAATTCACATGGAAGTGATCCGGAATCTTCCTTTCAGAATACCGGAAGGGTCGCCACCGAAATTCCGCTTGCAGAAACAATCGGAAAAGATCATCATTTACCAGGGAGTGCTTAACATGGGCAGGGGCCTTGAAATGGCGATCGAAGCCATGCGGTATACAGATAATGCCCAACTGGTGATTGTGGGCCAGGGTGATGTGGAAATGGAGCTGAAAGAACTTTCCCGGTCGCCGGGATTATCCGGTCGGGTAACTTTTACGGGAAGAATCTCTCCCGACAGGCTATATGAATACACTGTCCAGGCCGACCTTGGTATTTCCCTTGAAGAGGATCGGGGCTTAAACTACCGTTTCGCCCTGCCGAATAAGGTATTCGATTATATCCAGGCAGGGGTGCCAGTGCTTGTTTCCGACCTTCCTGAAGTAAAATCGCTTGTACTTCAATATGATGTAGGGATGATCAATAGCGCGAAAACACCTTCCGCGCTGGGTGGCCTGTTCAACCAGATCCTGGGGGATGAATCCAGGGTAAAGGCATGGAAGCTCAACCTGAAAAAAGCAGCCTGTGAGCTGTGCTGGGAAAACGAGGAACAAAAGTTACTTGACTTATACAGGGCCGCTATCGCAGGTCACGCTTTTTCAGCAAAAGATAGATAAGCCCTGTAAAAATGGCGATAAACGCGATCACAATCAGGATTTCCCTGAACGCCACATAATCCTGGATCTCCCTAAGAAGGTATTTGCCAAAGGGCATGTGAATCAGGTTGCCGATGGATTTCATGGGCAGGAAACCCTTTATCACCTCATCCTGGATACGCAACCCAACTACAGGTTCAATAACCAATGAATACAAGAAAAATAAGCCAAAGGCCAATCCCGTCCTTTTTATCAGAAGCCCGATTAAGAGCGCAAAAATCAGGTAAGCGCTCAATTGCAGAAAATAAGCCGGAATGAATCCTGAGTATTTGATCACATCGTGCAACACCATGTCAGGAGTATTGGTTGCCCCAAGTATAAATCCGGTTACAAAAACGAAAAGGGTGGAACCAACAGACAGGAGAAAAACGAGGATGAGCTTTGACAGGATAAAGTCAACCCTGCTCAGGCCGTTCATTATGTTTTGCCTCAGTGTATCGAAGGCTATCTCATTGGTTATGGAGATAATCATGTAAATGGCGAGAATGAATTTCAGGAACCCTGCCACATAGGTTATATTATGCCATATATCGGGAAACTGGTAGATGGGAATGTTATTCATCCCGGCTAAGTCCTTTAGACTATTGCCATTGAAGGAAAACGATCCGAGAAACATTTTTCCGCTCAGCACGATCAGCAGTACAATTCCGATATGGAGCCCCACGAGAACCCAAAAAGTGGCATTTGACCTGATCTTAAGCCATTCAATTTTAATCAGTCTGCTCATTTGGATTCATTTAATATATCAAGAAACTGCTTTTCAAGTGATCTGTGTAATGCTACAAGATGTGTGGGCACAACACCATGCTGATAGATATAACTGCTGAGCATGGCAACAGAGGTATCCCCGGGGAGGGTAATAATGATCCGGTTATCCTGAATTTCAAGTTTCTTTTTGCCCGGGTAATTTTCAAGGAGTGCAAATAACTGGTTGACATCCTCTGCCGCCAGTTCAATACGTTGTTCATCCCCGGATACATCGTTAACCAGTCCGGAATACAATAATTTGCCCTTGTTAAGCACGGCAAAATGGGAACATACCTTTTGCACCTCATCCAGGAGATGACTCGCGAGAATGATTGTCTTTCCTTTATTCGCGATACTCCGGATCAGGTCGCGTATTTCAGCGATACCGCGGGGATCCAGTCCATTAGTAGGCTCATCAAGGATCATAACCCGGGGATCGTTTAATAAAGCAGAAGCCAGGGCGAGACGTTGTTTCATACCCAGGGAAAACGTTCTGTAGGTGGAATGCCGCCGTTCGTAGAGACCAACAAGGGTGAGCAGCTCATCAATAGAGTCATAGCCGGCAGACTTGATCTCGGCAATGATTTTCAGGTTATCAATTGCAGAAAGATAGGGATAGAATGCCGGGGTTTCAAGGATGGATCCGATTTGCTGGCGGTTTTCAGTATTCGACTTGTTTCCAAACCATGAATAGGAACCGGAAGAGGGATTGATCACGTCAAGCAACATGCCTAGCGTGGTGGTCTTACCGCTGCCGTTGGGTCCCAGTATGCCGAAAACGCTTTTTTCGGGGATTTCCAGGTTCAGGTTGTCCACCGCCCGGATATGACCGTAATTCTTGGTAAGATTTTGAGTGATTACTACGTTGTTCAAGGATAGTTATATTGATAATATTAATTTACTGACTGATTCATTTTTGCATCCAGGCTGCCTTTGAGCTGCATAAACTTCTTTACATCAATGCTGCCGACCAGGTCAATAACTGTCAGCGATCCCCCATTTTCCACAAGCGCCACAAAACCGACGGTTTTTCCTTTTTTCTCACGGCTGTAAAGGTTAATCGCGTTGCCCTTTTCATTCATCATCATCAGTGTATTGTAATCCTCGTCACTAAGGGCCTTTTTCAAGCCTGCGATATATTCAGGGGTCAGTTGCTGCTTTTGCTTATCATAATTTAAAATGCGGATCTCCTCAATATCGCTGATAAGATCTGCCAATTCGGCGTTGCTTTCAGTGTTCAGCATTTTGAGGGTGCTGCTGTAGAAAAACATGTTTGTATTTTCAGGGTGATCAGCCCTGAAACGGCTTACACTCTTGCTCTGCGAAGATACAATTTGCGTACACACAAGCAAAAACAACAGAAAAGAAATTCGGTAAATCATGGAAGGTTTATCCATAAGACGATTTAGTAGTCGGAAAATTACATAAAATATCAGTGAAAAGAAAAACAATTTAAGAGGGACTAGGGACTTGGGACTAGGGACGAGGAAGAAGAATCCCGTCAGGGATTGCCTGTAGGTAGAAAAGGGATTTGCGATTTATCAGGCTTTGCCTGATAACTTTAACTAAGGAATATCCAAAAAATTTAACGCAGAGGCCGGAAAGGTTGTTTACCAGGCTTATTTGGGCGCAGAGAATCTCATTGCATTCGATTAACATTTCCAGAATAGAGAATTGTTAATCTCAGGGATTTCTAAACTGCAAAACTCCTCGTCCCTTGTCCCTTGTCCCTTGTCCCTACTTACAGAACCACCAACTCTTCCGTACACGTCTGTGCATCGATGACTGTAATGGCGGCCATATTGATGATTTCCCTTACCGAACTGGCCATCTGCAACACCTGTATTGGCTTGTGCAAACCGGTTACAATGGGACCGATCACTTCAGCGCCTCCTAATTCCTGCATCATCTTGTATGCGATATTTCCTGAATTCAGGTCGGGGAAAATAACCGTATTCACATCCATATCCGCCAGTTTGCTGAAGGAAAATATCTCTTCCCTCAACTTTTTGTTAAAGGCATAATTGGCCTGCATTTCACCGTCCACGATCAGATCAGGATAATCACGATGGAGTATCTCAACAGCCTCACGGACCCGGTTCGGACTTTCATCCCTGTTGGAGCCGAAGTTGGAATAGGAAAGCATGGCGATCCGCGGTACTATGTTGAACTTTCTCACCTCGTTGGCAGTGAGCAATGTAGTATCTGCCAGCATGCGGGCTGAAGGATTTACATTTACCGTCGTATCGGCAAAGAAAAAAGGCCCTTTCTTTGTCAGTACTATATACATGCCGGCAATATGGTGGAGCGTATTATTGGTGCCGGCAATCTGGAGGGCGGGACGGATCGTATTGGCATATCGGGTAGAAAATCCCGCCAGGAAACCGTCAGCCTCTCCTGCCTCCACCATCATCACACCAAAATAGTTGGGATCATGGATCAAATCAAGCGCTTCTTCATAGGTCATTCCCTTTCTCTTGCGCTTATTATATAGTAGCTGGGCATAGCGCCTTCTTCGGTCTTCCTCAACGGAACTATGAAAATCCACAATGGGGCAACCATTGATCTCAATTCTGTTTTCCGCTGCCAGCTGATTGATTTCATCTGCATTGCCCAACAGGACCGGTTTGGCAATTCCTTCATTCAATACTGATTGAACTGCCTTCAAAACCTTAAAATTATTCGCATCGGCAAATAAAATTGTTTTTGGATTCTGGCGGGCACGATTGCGGATATCATCCACAAGTTTGTCATACAATCCCATTCGTTTCATGAGTTCTATCTCATATGCCTTCCAGTCGGTAATGATTTTTCGGGCAACACCGGTGTCAATTGCTGCTTTAGCCACTGCCGGGGCTACGTGGGTGATCAGTCGCGGATCGAGGGGTTTGGGAATGATATACTCCCTTCCGAAAGTGAGATTATGCACCTTATAGGCTATATTCACCTGCTCGGGTACAGCCTCCTTGGTGAGTCCGGCCAGGGCATACACCGCGGCAAGCTTCATTTCCTCGTTGATTGTTTTGGCCATTACATCCAGTGCGCCCCTGAATATGAAAGGAAAACCCAGTACATTATTCACCTGGTTGGGATAGTCGCTTCTCCCGGTGGCAATGATCACATCGGTTCGGGCAGCAACAGCATCCTCATAGGATATTTCCGGAGTGGGATTGGCCATGGCAAAAACAACCGGATCGGATGCCATGGAACGGAGCATTTCCCCGGACAAAATATTTCCGACAGATAAGCCCAGGAACATATCAGCTCCCACGAGGGCTTCAGCCAGGGTAGTTATGGGAATATCCCGTGCAAACTCGAGTTTGTATTTATTCAGGTCATTGCGGGTTGTAGTCAGTACACCCCGGCTGTCTACCATGGTAATATTTTCAGACCTCACACCGAGTTTTTTATACAGCCTTGCACAGGAAATGGCAGAAGCGCCGGCTCCGTTTATCACCACCCGGATGTCACCGATCTTTTTGCCAGTGATCTCGAGTGAATTCAGCAATCCTGCGCTGGATATAATGGCTGTGCCATGCTGGTCATCATGAAATACCGGTATATCCAGTTCCTTTTTCAACCTCTCTTCAACTTCAAAGCATTCAGGGGCTTTGATATCTTCAAGGTTTATTCCTCCGAAGGTGGGCGAAATGGCTTTAATGGCGGCAATCAGCTTATCCACATCCTTCTCATCCACTTCTATATCAAAAACATCCACGTCCGCAAATATCTTGAATAATAAACCCTTGCCTTCCATTACCGGTTTACCCGCTAATGCCCCGATATCACCCAGTCCGAGTACCGCGGTTCCATTCGAAATCACAGCCACGAGGTTACATTTTGCCGTATAGATGTAGGCATCCTCAGGGTTCTTCTGAATTTCGAGGCATGGTTCAGCAACCCCTGGCGTATATGCCAATGAAAGATCAAATTGGGTATTGTAGGGCTTGGTAGGGATCACTTCGATCTTACCGGGCCTTCCGCATGAATGATAATTCAGCGCTTCTTCACGGGTAACCTTGCTCATTTTTAAGTAGTTGTTTGTTGATGGTTGTTTGTTGATAGTATGATGCTGGATACTTGATACTTGATACTTGATACTCGATGCTGGATGCTGGATTGACTCGTCCCTTGTCACTAGTTAAAGGTAACGAATTCGGGAAATCACCACAGGACAATTATCATATACTTCTTAAATACGGTGAATTTTATTTCTGAAAATAGATACTTTTAAATAATTTTAGCGAACAGAAACCTATAATATTTGCTTTCATGAAAACCTTGATTTACAGTTCTTTTTTCCTATTTATCATCCTTTTCAATTCCTGTAATGGCAATAGGGAAAATGTGGCGCCATCCGCAAATTCTCCTGTAAAGGTCACTAAATCTGAGGTAACCCGTGTAGTAAAAAACTATTTCAAGCAAAAATTCAAAAATCCCATCATTAGTGAAAATGAAGGCCTGGTGAGGATTCAGGGCGATATGGAGCTTGGCATTTTCAGGGAGGATAAAATCTTTATCGGTAAACTCGACAATGATGAAACTCCGGATGCAATAGTCACATATGGTTACCAGGCAACAGGGGCCATGGCATTCGACAGGCATATTATCCTGTTGAATAAGGATTCTCTAAGGGTCGTAAACGATTTTCCGGCTGTCATGGCAATTCAGGAAATAGCTTCCGGAAAAGTAATTGCCCTGGAAGACACATCACCAAAAGAATTAAACGTTGCTCCGTGCGCTTCGTGCCAGGTATTGATCCATTTAAGGCTTACCGGTGACTCACTGGTGAGGGAGGAATAGAAGAAATTTGTTGATTTGTTGATCTGTTGATTTGTTGATTGGGCTGACGCCGCTGACTGCACGACTGCACGACTGCATGACTGCATGACTGCATGACTTTTTGATTTAATATTTCATGGAGGATAATTCCACAAAATCTTCCCATGAACTGCAGAACTGCAGAACCGCAGAACCGCAGAACTGAAGAACTCCTTCCCTCGTCACTTGTCATTTCTTCATAGTAATTTTAGGACTAAAACCTCTGCGACCGCGTCGAAAATATTCTGTATATTTGTTTAAACGGCAACTACATGCTGGGTAAATCCGACAGAAATCCGCAGTTGAATCTCACCGGGGTTCCGATAATTCATTATATCGATCCTGGACATGAATTATGCCGCCTTGCAAAAAAAGTAAACTGGAATGAAGTGGAGAAGGATTTTGCAGGTTTTTACAGTACCAAAGGCGCACCGTCTGTCCCGGTCAGAATTATGGTTGGCCTGATCCTGCTGAAACAGGTTTACAGGTACAGTGACAAAAGTGCGTTGGCACACTGGCTGGAAAATCCCTACTGGCAGCATTTCTGCGGAGAGGTATACTTTCAGCACAAGCCTCCCTTTTATTATAGTGATTTCAGCCATTTCCGCAAGCGAATCGGCAATGAAGGGGATAAAAAAATCGCTGAATTAGGCAATGAGATTTTTGGATTTGCCCTGAATAAAGGAATGAGATCATATGAAAAACATCCTCGTGAGCCGGGAAATGTATTTGCCCGTTCCATTAACCGGTTCGGAAATTTCCTTGTAAGAATCTCTTTCGGATAGCATTTGGTAATCGGTCGTCAGTGATCGGTCGTCAGTGATCGGTCGGTTGTCGGTTGTCGGTTTAGAAATTGTGATTTTTCAACATATGAAATTCAAACTGCCTTATCCATTTATCGTGTTCCTTGTTTTCTTGAGCGTAACAAGTTGTAAGGAAACTATAACCCAGCCTGAACTCACTGGCAGCCTGGTTGGTTTTGTATATACTTTTGATGAATTTGCCAACCTGCTGGATGACCATAGCCATGTAAGGGTTACCGCCCTGGGTTTGGAAAATTTCTCCACCCCAGCTAACAGTAAAGGCAGATTTGAATTCAAAGGACTCCCGGCAGGTACCTATGAACTTCAATTCGAAAAAGAAGGATTTGGGACTTTAAAACAATTCGGGATCCAGCATCTGGGAGGTCAACCTACAACGCTAGGACTCAGCTATGATGGTGCTACAAACAGTTCCGCTTTTTTTATTTACCAAATGCCGGTTTCAGAAATACGGAGCCTGTCAATAGATAAGGATACTATTACCGGAGACTTTTCCTTTTCAGGCGATCTGCCACAATATTTTTCATTGAGGATCTATTGTTCCACTGTCAGGGATTTCGATGCTTCAGCGGCCAAGCTTGTTACCAGTGCATTCTTATATAATATTGACGGCATTTATAAAGGAAAAGTATACAATCTCGAAACCGTTTTTCAGCCGGGTGAAGAAGTGTTCTATAAAGCCTGTTTCCTAAATTCCAGGGGAGCAATTGAAGGTTTTAACAACAGGGTAATAGTCGGCATAGATTCTTATTTTGATTATTCAGCCAACACTGTAATTTATCCGAATCTGGGAGATGAATCCGCACAATATTCTTTCATTTATGAGAAATAGCTTTTTATTGGCAACCGCTTTGCTCCTGCTGGTAAGTTGTGAAAAGGATCCTGAACCTTTAACAACAAATAGTGTAATTACAGGCTTTACATCCTTGTTTTATGAGTATTCCGATCAACCGGCAAACATTAAGGTTACCGCCACAGGGCCCTATGGACATAAATCTGCTATGGTTGATCCCGCCGGTAACTTTTCTGTTGACGGCCTGGGAAATGGAACATACTATCTCGAGTACAGCCAGGAAGGGTACGGTACTTTGCGTGAATACGGAATTAAGTTATTCGGCTCTGACACGGTAAGAGCACGCGGAGCTAATCTCTTCAAACTTCCTTCAAAGGCATTGCCATCTTTTAGTAAAGCCTATACGGCTATACGTGACCGGTTTGGTCCCCCTACCACTTTTGTATGTATTGAAACAAACATCACGGATTACTCAATATTTGGATTGGATATTCTTATTTACATGAATGTAAATGAGGACGTGGGTTGGAACAAATATGTCTGTTATTATCCGGCCTGGGATTCGAATTTTAATGATGCAAACGTTCATACAATTTATATAAACCCTGATGTTCTTCCCTTTGAGAGCGGCACCCAGGTTTATCTGAAAGGGTATCCATGCAATAACTACGAGTATTCCTATGGTTACCTCGACACCTACCTGGGGGAGAGAATGTTCTCTACCCTTGACAAATCAAAATCCACAGCCGTTCTGAGTTTTATTATGCCCTGATATCATGAAAATAAAACATATACATTTCATACTGGCCTTTATCCTTTTGCTTGCCAACTGTCAGAAAGATGAGGAAATTATTACCGGGGACATCGCCGGCAAAATATACAGTTTTGATCAATATGGCATAATAGTACCCGACCAGTCAGGAGTCTCAGTTTCGCTTTTTCGGGATACCGCTTTGCTTGCAACTGAACTGACAGATTCAAGGGGCCAATATGTTTTTGAAGTTTTGCCCTATGGTAAATATGCTGTTTCCCTGGAAAAGAATCTCTTTATTCAAACCTGGGGCACTAAAACAGTATATCATGCAGGCGGTTACAGTCCCACGCTGGCGAATTATAATGTGTATGAAATACCAACCTATGAGTTGTCACTTGATAGTGTCGGCTATTATGCCGAAGATAATAGGTTGATAATTTATTTAAAATTTAACGGGGATACTGTTTTGCCTAAAAATTCGTATGGAATGCCGCTAAGGGTTTTTGCCGGAAATTCACCTGAAGTAAGCAGGGATAACTATGTGTCTGCCGGTAAATCATATCTGACTGAATATGGACCCTGGAACTGGCAGATCAAAAGTGCCGTGTTCGGCAGTTTCTATGAATATGAAATGGATCTGAATTTCGCTCAGCTTAAAGAGGGAATGACTTATTTACGCCTTTATCCGATTGCAACAGGACAAGGATACGGGATAAGTCAATATTATGCGGAAGCATTGGGTCCGCCTTCCAATGTGATCAGTTTTTCATGGGATGAGGTTGTTGTAAACGGTAATCAGTAATCAGTAATCAGTAATCGGTTATCGGTGGTCGGTCGGTGGTCGGTTATCGGTGGTATGAAATGATATTGGATGCGGGATAAACAAACAACCTATACGAGCAATAAACTAAATCAAAAAGGTTAAAATTATGAGAGTAATAAGTTATTTTTTAGTGCTAGGTCTGATTTTTTCAGGAATTATTTCATGTAAACCGAAAAAATCCGCTGACGAGATCCTTCCATCGGATACGACAAAAAAATACCCGTTAATCTGGTCTGAGGAATTTAACTATGACGGATTGCCCGACAGTACAAAATGGAGTTATGAGACCGGATATCTCAGGAACAATGAAAAACAGTATTACACCAATAAACGAACTGAAAATGCACGTGTCGAAGGAGGCATTCTTGTGATTGAATCCCGGAAGGAAAACTGGAAAGGTTTTGATTATACCTCGGCCAGCATAAATACATTGGGGAAGGATTCATTCCCGGTAAATTCAAGGATAGAGATCAGGGCAAAACTTCCAAAGGGAAAAGGCATATGGCCTGCACTCTGGATGATGGGAACGGACATTATCACAGTGGACTGGCCTGCGTGCGGGGAAATCGACATCATGGAATACCTGGGCAGGACCCCCGGAGTGATTTATGGAACCTTTCACTGGCAGGATGCTTCCAGATCGGATTCGGCTTTGCACCGTGCAAAAGGCGACAGCACACGCCTGAACGATGCAACAGAAAACTTCCACATCTATGGAGTGGAACGTACAGCAGATAAACTGTCCTTTTTTGTGGATGACAACTATTTCTTCGAGTTTAGAGCGGACAGTACCGTCAAAAAAGATTTGTTCCGGCATCCTTACTATCTTTTGATCAATACAGCGGTTGGTGGTGACTGGGGAGGAGAAATTGACACTACCATCTTTCCTCAGAAGTATTATGTGGACTGGGTCAGGGTTTTTGATATGGGTAATGAATAATGAAAAATCAGTGGTCGGTAATCGGTAATATGGAGTCGTGCAGTCGTGCAGTCGTGCAGTTTTGCAGTCGTGTAAACTGCAAAACTGCAAACTGCAAAACTTCTCGTCACTCGTCACTCGTCACTCGTCACTAAATTTCCCATCCAGCCCGATATGACGGTTTCAGAAGCTTATTGGCTTCTTCATTATTGGTTTTCATATTCACCGGATCCCAGGTTAGCTTTTTGCGGGTACGCATAGCAATTACTCCCAGGTTGAGTGCTTCCGTGATCGGTGCAGCCGATTCAAAAGTAGAGCGTGCAGGCTTGCCGCCCCGGCAGGCTGCTATCCAGTCCTGGTAATGCCCCTTTGATCTTTCGATCATTTCAGGCGGTTTAACATACTCTTTTTGTCTTGACGCAGGAATAAGCCTGGGTTCCCCACCATGAAACTCACAAAGGATCTTGCCATAATCACCCACAAATAATAATCCATCGCCATCCAGGTCCATTCCTTCTTCCAGTTCTTTCGGACGCGAAGGTTTGATCCCTCCATCGCTCCAGTAAATTTCAACCGGCGGCATTCCGGCCCGGGCAGGGTAAGAGAAATGAGCATTCATAGCATGGGGATGGGATAAATAAGGCAAAGGCGCAGGATTGCCGTTCAACACTGTCACCGCGGTATTGCCCGATGCCTCAACAGAACTGACATCCCCCAGTTTCAGCGCCCTGTATATTGCCGCAAAGGAATAACAACCCATATCCCCGAGAGCGCCGGTACCAAAATCATACCAGGATCTGAATACAGTATGCGCATAGCCATAGCTGAAAGGCCGGTCAGCAGCTCTTCCCAACCAAAGGTCCCAGTTAAAGCCTTTGGGAAGCTTGTCATCAGGGGGAAGTGCAGTGTAACCTGATTGCCACACCGGTCTGTTCGACCAGTTGTATACCTCCCGGACAGGCCCGATTGCCCCGCTCCATATCATTTCACATAACAGGTCAACATCCGGTGAGGAAGCATTGCCTGTGGCCACCTGCGTTGCGAGTTTGGTTCTTTTGGATGCATCAGCCATTAACCGGGCCTCGTAAACAGCGTTTGTCATGGGTTTCTGGCAAAAAACGTGTTTCCCTTTGGCCATCGATTTCAACGAGATATAGGCATGCTGGTGATCCGGGGGACTTACAATCACGCCATCGATCCCCGTTTCCTTTTCAAGAAGTTCCCTGAAATCCTCATACGCTGTACAGGCCTTGAATGTAACACCTTTTTGTTTAGCATACCAGGTATCCACAATCTCCCGGGCAGGTTCACGGCCGGCCCGGCAACCCTTTATCCCTTCACTCCATGTGGGCTCTTTGATAGCTTCGCGGATACCATCACGTAATTCATTCTCGCCCCAGTTCTGGTAACGGGTATCCTCCTTTACAGGATCCGCGACGGAAACAATCTGCAAATCGGGGATCTGCAGCAATTCTAACATTACCCGCGTCCCCTGCGTACCTGTTCCGATACAGGCTACGTTCAATTTATCACTGGGAGCAATATAACCGATACCGCCTAATACATGCCTTGGAATAATTGTAATCCCCGCAGCTGCAACGGTTGTGGAAAGGAAATTTCGTCTTTTCATGAGTAAGTAGTTGAAAGTTGTTTGTTGTTAGTTGTCAGGCTGAAGGCTGAAGGCTCATATCTTTGATTCATTAAATTTAATTAAAGTATTAACATTGTTTGATTTTTTGAGAAGTATATGTGCCAAATTGTCTAAGAAGGCTAATCACGTGCAAACGATGAAGTTCTTCAGAAAAAT
>JBGSSA010000099.1:0-1573 GCA_041737295.1 Bacteroidales bacterium
TGGCTTTGCTCCCTCAATGCTCGGATATCAAAGAAATTATAATGAATGGAAATATGAAGAAGGTATGTATAGACAGGATAATCGCAGCTCATTTGATCCTGATTACTGGTTAACTTTCATGCAGACAATTCATACCGGTGCTGAAGATGCTGTTAATGAATTTATGGCATTTAAGCCTGAGCCTGATAAAACGTTATTCAAACAATTTTCTGAAACGGGATTAAACGGAGGTGGTTTATTAAGCCCACAGGCGCCCGGTTACTGCTGGTTATACTGGGATATTGATCATCTTGCAATAGTAGATCCGATAGACAAATCTAGAAATGAATCTGAATATGCTAATTACATGCTTAAAGATAATACTGGCAATTATTTTGAAACTGATGCGAATGGGTACATTCTGCAGCCATGGAATATGAAAACAGAAAGCGGTAACACCAGACCTGATAAGATAGAAGATAGAGCTGCTACTATGGATGAAAGATGGTGGACAGTCTATGGAGAGTTGTTAGTTTTGGCAGGCGTTCCCTCCGATCAAGGAAGATTTGTATTGCCTGGTGGTAGACAATGGAAAGGGAGAGCCCGTTACGAATGGGATGAAAGTTATAACGGTGTTATGATTATTAATGGATTTGGACCATATAACATGAATCCCGGAGATAAATTAGAATTTGCTTATGCTGAAGTTGTCGGTTACGGTGGAACTGCAGGTAAAATTCTCTGCGGCGGACAAACCACCTCTCAATTTTTCCCATCAAGAAGTATGGACAGAAGGGTGGAAGTTAAGGGTGATGTTTATACTGAACATTACTTAACCGATTATGGGTACCCCGATTATATAAATTCAAAAGTAGTCAGTGTAAATCAAGTTGCACACAATGCATGGGAATCTTATTTAGGCGAAACTATTCCTTACGACAGTGTCAGAATGGGTCCTACCGGCGGAATGTTATTTCCGGAACTTAATCCATCACCATCAAAAAATGTAAAAAAATATAAAAATATTCCCATACCTGTTCCTGCTCCCGTAATTGAAGTAAGTAACACTCCACAGGCTACAGTTGAGGTAAACTGGAAAAGATCGGTTGAAAATTTTAATAATCCACGACCAATGGGAACACTTCAAAAGTTCAATATTTATAGAAGCAATTCAGGCCAGGGACCTTGGAACCTAATAGCTTCGCGGAATATTGGAGAAGTAAATGAAAAAGATTTATACTCATTTATTGATGAGGATGAAAGCTATAAACTAGGTGAAAGAAAATATTATTCTGTAACATCAGTTGATGATAAGGGAAATGAAAGCGGCCGTACTAATATTACTTCTCATGTTAAGAATGTAGCCTCTGTAGAAAAGTTGCAAAATGTTTATGCGGTTCCTAATCCATTTGTTCTAAAATCGGGATTTGAAGGTAACGGACAGGAAAATGCCATAGGTTTTTATGGGCTTCCTGAAAAATGTACTATAAGAATATTCTCGTACTCAGGTCAATTGGTTAAAAAAATTGAACATGATGCACCAATATTTTCTACTGCTTGGTTTCAAGTAACACGGAATGATCAGGACATCGCA
>JBGSSA010000109.1:0-26093 GCA_041737295.1 Bacteroidales bacterium
TTGGTTTGCTCGACAGGGATTACTATCTTTATTTCTAATAATGAAGGTGTAAAAGTTTTTAGAAACCGCCGTGGTACGAAATCGTATGCCCGGTGGTGTGGGGGGTCAGCGGCGCGAGCCGCTTCCTACCCGATTAGAAAATTAGATTCCATCTCCAACCCCGATCTTTATTTGTTGATTTATTGATTTTTTGACTTTTTGATTTGAAGAATTGAGGATGATATTTAGTAATTTTATGTAATAATGATTGCATGATTTACAGATCGTCAGATTTTCAAATTTTACTCCCTTTGGTCGTGAGAGAGTTCAAATCATTAAATCATCAAATCATCAAATAAAATGAAAAGAAGAACATTTGTCAGAAACTCAGCGCTTGGAAGCCTTGCGCTCGGCTTGCCATTAGATGTCATTTCAAACCCTGAAGCACTGGAAATACCCAGGCGGCTCCTCGGAAAAACAGGAGAAAAACTATCCATCATTGGATTTGGCGGTATTATGCTGAATGATAATACGCAGGAATCTGCCAATGAATTCGTGGCAAAGGCATATGATGCCGGCATAAATTATTTTGATATCTCGCCTGAATATGGCAACGCCCAGGAAAAGCTTGGCCTGGCCCTGAGGTCATACCGGGGCAACTGTTTTCTGGCCTGCAAAACACAAAAACGTGATGCGGCTGAAGCGGAGAAACAGCTGAACGAATCCCTGAAGGCTTTTAACACGGATCATTTTGACCTTTACCAGCTGCATGCGCTGAGTTCAACAGATGAGGTTGAAAAAGCCTTTGCGCCCGGGGGTGCCATGGAAGTTTTTGTCCGGGCCCGTGAACAGGGGAAGGTGAGATTCCTCGGATTTTCTGCACATGATGTGGATGCAGCCTTACTGGCCATGAAGAAGTTTGATTTCGATTCGATCCTTTTCCCGATCAATTTTAATTGCTGGAAAAACGGTGATTTCGGACCACAGGTTTATGATATTGCCCGGTCAAAGGGAATGGGAATCCTTGCATTGAAAGCCATGGCGTTAACCACGCTCGGTGAAGGCGAAAAGAAATTATATAAGAATGTCTGGTATCGTCCTGTTCAGGATGATGAACTTACCCGGCTTGCTTTACGATATACCCTGTCAAAAGAACTGACCGCTGCAATTCCACCCGGAGATGCCGGATTCTTTTGGAAAGCAGTAGATGTAGCCCATAATTTTAAACCGATCAGCGCTCCGGAAAATGAGGCGCTGACAAAACTGGCCACCGGAGAGCCGCCTTTGTTTTCACATCACAAGGCCTGATCAGGTGACATGAAATGAATCTTGCTGCAAAAGATCTTTTGATGTAAAAGTTGTCAGCCTGACAATTTTGGCTGTAGAACGAAAGACCGGGGGCAAAATCATTTTTGCATCTTCCTTTGTAGGAACATCTGCTACTATCCATGCTTTGTGTTCGCCGTCCAGGCAACCCCAGTCGGCATGTGTAAGAAAATGAGATCCGGTCTGAATAAATATCTGTATAGCCTGATCGCATGCTGTCTTATCGGATCCATGGGGTACTTCTATAAGAAATTTTGCCATCTCAATTCCTCCCGATTCGTTAAAACTAAACTATTCTTAATAGTTCTTATAACAATTTACTTACATTATAGTTATACAACAACAGGCATTAACATGAATAAAATATATGGAAAAGGAACTTAGGTCAACCATCCGGGATTTCATCCTGGCAGGAATCAATGAAACTCCGTCAGAATTCCATCCGGATCCGTTCTGGCAAAATCTGAAGAAAACAGGAACTGAATTGTGGCTCGATACAGGGGACATAGATGAGGCCTCCCGAATCTGGACCTCAGAAATGACAGCCCTGACAACAAATAATACGTTGCTGAATGCTGAAATCCAGAAAGGTATATATGATGAATTTATCCTCCGTGCAAGGGATCTGTTAAAGGATATGCCTGCAAAAAAACAGGTTGTTGAAATTGCCTTTATTCTGAATGCCCGTCATGGTATGAGGCTGTCCCGGAAATTCGGGACTTATGTAAGCGTGGAACTTCATACCGATACCGCCAATGACCTCGAAGCCATTATTAATTATGGCAGGAGGTATTCCGAGATCAATCCAAAACATTTTATTGTGAAAGTGCCGTATACCGCTACAGGATTATTGGGAGCCCGGACTTTACGTGAAATGGGTGTACCGGTAAATTTCACCCTTGAATTCAGTGCACGGCAGAATCTATTTGCAACGGCCATCGCACAGCCCGATTATGTAAATGTCTTTCTGGGCAGGATTGGAGCCTATTGCAAGGATAACGGACTTGGCAGCGGGGATGGAGTGGGTGAGCGAACGGTAATCTCAAGCCAGAAGTGGGTCAATAAAATGGCTCAACAGTACGGACTTTCTACCCGGCTTATTGCGGCCAGCTTGCGAAATGCTTCCCAGCTTGAAAGCCTTGCCGGCACCAATGTTTTCACAATGCCGGTGAAAGTGGCAAAGGAGGGACATTCCACCCTGCCGGGAAACTTCACATCCCGGCTTGGAGAAGATTATAAACCTGACCTCAATAGTAAGGCTGATGGTATTTTCATGGAAAAATGCTGGGATGTCAGCGAAAAGGAACTCATGCTTGTAAGAGACCTGGCGGACGAACTTCCCTGTTCAGGGGAATCACTGACCGAACAGGCGCGGAAAGCCGGATGCGGTGACATGTTCCCGGAATTGTCAAAGGCTGATCGTGAACAGATTGCCAGGGACGGAAAAATTCCAAACCATGAACACTGGGTGCCGCGTATCCGGAAAGGGGAAATTGCCGTGGATACGTTGCTTAATATTGCCGGCCTGGCCAGTTTTGCAAAGGACCAGGCTCAGCTCGATCAGCGTATTGAATCCATTATTTCCCGGTAGGCAATTGGGCCGGATCAACATTCCATCCACTTACCCTGATTACAGGTTCAAGATCAGCATACCTTTCGGGAAGATGAACCTCAACGGGAACTGATTCTCCGGGGGCAAGGGTAATGTAATTACTGCTCCACAGGGACGGGGTGATCTCCTCCCTGCCATCCATCAGTTGTAATCTTACAAAAAAGGCCACCCTGCGGCTGGAGTTGGTTACCTGTATGGTCCATGAAGTGTTGGCATTCTTTTTTACTATTTTCAGTTCCACTCCGGTACGGGGCATTTCCAGCAGGGGCCTGAGATTTTTACCCGGATCCAGCCAATATGTGTTTCTGGATATTTCACGCCCGGAAGAGTCTTTAAGTTTAAGGATTACGAGCCGGATATCTTTTGCCTGTTTCAAAACCCCTGCCAGTGATAAAACTGGTCGGGTTTCTTCTGCTGCCAGGCTGGCCGTTGCAGTTTGAGCATATACAGGCTCAGAATTCAGCGTGTATACGGATAAATCAGCTGTTAACCCGGTAACCGGCTTATGGTACCGGTTTACTATGGTTGCAACGGAATCATTGAGATTTAGCTGGATGTGAACCGGATCACATGATTTTTGCATAAAGTAATATCCTGCATTGGGCATCATGTACCAGTCATATATTTGCCATACCACACTTGGAAAGGCAGCGTTCAGTTTCCAGAGCATAACGCCGCCGCTTGTTGTAAGCCTGTGCTGGGCTGCCTCGAAAATGGCCTGGTAGCCCATGGCATTCATCAGCTGCATATTATCTGAAAATTCCTCCATGCCAACCGGATTGCCAAACCGTTTCACCATATCATTGTAATAATTGTCATAACGCCCATTGCCGGTTGCAGCATCATGGTATCCCCAGGAATCATTCATGGGGAAAGGCGCTTTTGGATCCCAGACAAGGTTTGGAATGATTTTGGCAAGCGAATTATAGGGAGGCTGGGAAGGTATCCCGGTTTCATCCTTGAATGACCAATCCGGACGCTTTTCTGCCATCACATAATATTCATGCGGGTCAAGCCACTGGTAAGGTCCGCCACTGTATACGCCGGATGCTTTATCATCAGGCCAGGAACCTTTCCAACCCTGGGGAAGGGTTGCAAAACCCGACGAGCTGGGAATAAATGGCCTTGTACCATCCAGTGAGATAATACTGTCGCGCATGGCATCATATAACTCTTTCCGCGCATGTCCTTCATTTCCTCCTGTCCATAATAACAGGCTTGCGTGGTTGCGGATACGGTATATTGTGCTGGCCACATTTGCCTTAAAAACATTGCCTTCGATAGGGTAATCGGGAGATCCCTTGAATTCTCCCTGAGTGTCCCCGGTGATCCAGAAGTCAGACCATACCATCAGGCCATACCGGTCCGCCAGGTCGAAAAAAACATCAGGCGGAGTGATCCCTCCTCCCCAGATGCGAAGGAGATTTACGTTTGCATTCCTGCACAGCCTTAATTCATCATCATAGCGTGTTGAATCGGTATTCAGCATCATATCGGGAACCCAGGCACCACCCAGCAGGTAAACCCGCTTGCCATTCACATAAAAATCACGGTGGAAACTATGCGAAGTATTTACTGTTTTTGAACTTACGGTACGTATGCCAAAAACAACGGTTGACTTATCGGTTACCCCCGCGGAGGTTACAAATTCGGCCTCCAGGCGGTAGAGTTCCGGCCGTCCGTAATGAAGCGGCCACCAGAGACGGGGATTTGTGATCAGCAACTGGCTGAATTCAGCACTGTTCAATGTTACTTTACCGGTATACCCGGCGTTAAGAGTAACTTCTTTTGTAAAATGGATGGATTCTCCCGTAAAGGTTTCGGGCTTAATAACGATGGACAATTTCCCCCTGGTTTTTGCACCGGTAAGATTTTGAAGGGTAAAGTCAAGTGAAAGCCTTGCCTTGCTGGTATCCGGAAGGTCAGGCAGTTCAGTGATCACATGGGGCCGGCTGATTGTTACACCTCCGGTTGTTCTCAGGAATACCGGTTGCCAGATACCCATGTTCCGGTCCCTTACCGGTGGTATCCAGTCCCATCCCACGGAACACAGCATGGTTACATTCTTGCCGATATCTCCGGTGGGACCTCCATTTTCATAAAAATCATCCATGGCCTTAAGCTGCTCGCGTGCCGGCAATCCCGGGTAATCAAGCGGATAGATCTTTACGGCAAGGGCATTCAATACCCCGGCTTTCACATAGTCAGTAACATCGAGAAAATATTCAGCGAACATGCCAGCCATTTTTGAAGAATCAGCAACCTGGTGTCCGTTTACCCATACAGCAGCCCTGTAATTAATTCCCTTGAAAATCAACTGGAACCGTCGTCCCTTATCCCCTGCCGGAACCTGGAAGGTTGTTCTGTACCAGTACGGTTTTTTCCATGGATTTGTAACAGACGGGATATGGCTGTACCTGCCAAGGTTATACTGGATGTTGAAACTGTCGGAGGCGTCGGGGATGAACATATTGTTCATTCCTGAATAAGGATCCGGATATACCCGGTTGGCGACAAGTCCAGTAAGTACGGTGGAGGGAACTTTCACGGGAAACCAGTATACCGGGGAACGGTAAGTTGGCATGGATAACTGTTCGCCCGTAGCATTAATGAGTTCGCTTGACTGAAGGTCAAAATCGGATAGCTGAACCTGTTTTATATTTTCACCCTGGCCGAACAGAGCGGATGCGGTTAATAAGCCTGAAAGCAGAAGGGTAGTTCGAAAAGTCATGTTTTCCTTTATTTGTGGCCAAAATTAACCAAAGTAAACATGATTGCCAAACTACCCTCCACCGTTCAGGCCATACATTCCGGTTAAATCCGCTACTCGCCCTCCAGTTCTTTCAGAGTTGAATCAAGCGATTTTGCCTGTTCAACATCCGGATGTAAGGGTTCCTCATTCAATAGTCCCAACGGGACGACCGGTTCCGGGGGAGCAATGATATCCGGTGAAGGGATTTTCATGTTAATGACCGGTGAGGGGATTTCCAAGTTGATATCGGGCGAGGGATGGCCTGGAGGAAAGGGAGCAACCGGTGGTGGGTGCATCCTATTATGCGGATGTACCCAAATTCTGTTACTGTCATTACGCATTCTTTCCCTCGACAGCCGCATGTGGTCTTCCATGGCCCTCCGCTGCATTTCCATAGCCTTTCGTTGTACATCGGATGCTTTCTCATGATTCAGTCTAAACTCACGCATCTGTTCATCCATCATGAAATGCCTTGCCCTTTCTGCTGAGTGGTATGCCAGAACATTATGCTGCATCCGTCCACCGGCACGGGTAAAATCTTCCTTTGCCTTTTCCATCTCCAGGTGTGCTTTTTGAAGTTCCATTCGCGCCTTTTCCATCTTGCGGCTGGCTTCCTCAAGTTCTTTTTGCTTTTTAATGTCTTCCTGGTTGGTTGATCCCTCATTTACAATAACTTTCTCTTGTTTTTTAGTTTTGATTGTGTCAGTTACAATCTGCGCCTTTCCAGGATTTACCGTAAGGAATTTTTCAATACTTCTTTTGTTCCCCGGATTACCGGCTGAAACAAAAGTTATGGCAGCAATACCAAGGGTAACGAATAAAAGAAATACCACGGCCATTCGAAAAACAGGGGCCTGCCTTCTTTCAGTGTTCAACAAACGTTTAACCCTGCCGAGCAGGCGTTTTGATCTTCCCAACAGAGCGTTGGCCGGAACTTGTGAGTCCATATTAAATTCTTGTATCATAGTGAGCGCTTTTATATAGTTAATCGGATTCGGAATTGTTTTAATTACAAGATCATCGCAGCAGTTTTCCCGTTCCCTGTTGATCGCGGCGGAGAGAAACCAGGCCGCCGGGTGAAAAAACAGGATCTGGGTGACTATTGCCTGCAAGATCATCACAACATGATCATACCTGCGGATATGGGCCAGTTCATGCACCAGTATGGCTTCCACCTGTTGTATATTCAACCCGGAAAGAATGGCGGCCGGGACTATTACGCATGGTTTGATGATGCCAATGACCATGGGACTGATTTGCCGGGATGTCATCCTCAACGTTGTTTTAACAGGCATCACCAGGTTGGTTTTTGCCTTCTCAAACAAGTCCAGCAAAAAAGGATCCGGATGAAATATATCTTTTCTTATGATTGTATATGAGAGGTAGAAGCCACCTGCCATTCTGATCACCATAAAGATGAATCCCATTATCCACCCGGCGGCCATTGCAGGATAAAGCGGCTCGAGAAATTGTTTCAGCGTGGATGCCAAATCTGCTGTTTGAAGGGCAATCGATGTTGAACCGACCAATCCGTTCACATGGGAATATGCCCTGGTCAGCGGCGTTATGACAGTTGTGATGCTGTTATGGTACACTATATACCAGGTACTTAAAAATGACGCCAGCAGTAAAAAATGACCTGAAACAAGCATGATATACCGAAGCCTGGCATTAGTCCTGCCTGCCAGGTAGAGGGCGAAGAATATCAATACCATGATGATCAGTCCCTCCCAGAGGGAATGAACCAAGGCCATTCCCAATGACCGTATCAGTTCATTATTGATTTCCATAGTTGTCGTTTTTTTGTTCCTTTTCAAGGCTGTGGATGAGCGCCTTAATTTCACTTAATTCCTCAGCAGTTGCCTTATGGTTGCCAAGTGCCTGCAATACCAGTTTCATGGCAGATCCGCCAAACGCTGCATTGGCGATCCGGTCGATCAGGGCGTTCCGTGCGGCCCCGGCCTGTATCAAAGGACGGTAAACATGGGTCCGGCCGTCCATTACACGGTCGAGCAATCCCTTTTCGGTCATGATCTGCATCATTTTTAGAGTGGTGGTATACCCCACGTTCTTCCCCTTGAGTTCCAGTTCTTCATTTACTTTTCGGACAGTCGCAGTGCCGGTTTCCCAGAGAATTTCAAGGATTTCCAATTCAGAATCGGTTGTTTTTAAGGTTGACATTTTTGTAATTATTTGTGTGCCAGATGATGTAGAGATGGGTTTTAAACCCATCTCTACATTTATCATTTCAGGAGATTTATTCCTCCATCTACGATAATCTTCGTACAAAGATATACGAAGAGTTTCGTAAATGCAATACCCCGAATTGAAAAAAATGTTAAATCTTATGGCAGAAATCGTTAAAACGCAGAAAAAACGTAACATTTTCCTCACGGGATCAGTAACCTATAACATCTAAAGTGGCGATGGATTCAACCATTGGTTTATTCAATCATGATTAGTTACCATGAAATTATTTTTTTCGAGTTTTCTTGTCTTATTCCACCTTCTCACATCGCAATCCCTTTTTTCACAAACAGACTCCCTGGCGGGCACCGCATCAAGTGAGTTGATCAGCAAGGCGATTGAATATCACGACAAAGGAGAATATTCAACTGCCATACAACTATTGCATAAGGTGAGTCCCTGTGATCCGGAATATCCGCACGCATGTTATGAAACGGCCCTCAGCTATTATTATTCCGGTGAGGCCGAAAAGGCACTTGCCAAATGCAGGGAGGCTGAATTTCTACATTACGATGAGCCCGGAGTGTATGGGTTGACCGGGAGTATATATGATGATACGGGTAAACCCATTGAGGGCACGGTGATTTTGAGAAAGGCATTGCAGAGATGGCCCTATAATACAAACCTATTGTATAACCTGGGCGTTTGCTATCTGAATGCCGGGTATCCCGTTGAAGCCGAGGTTGTTTTACAGAAGGGCCTCCGGATCAATCCATTTCATGCTAAAAGCCACATGGCGTTAGCCAGGGCGAACTATGCCATGGGAAGAATGGCACAGTCCTACATGGCCTATAATACCGGCATATTGATTTCACCCGGCGTGAAAAATCTCAGGGAATTCGACAATGCCATCACGGGCCGGTTGAACGTTGTTCCACGGTCATATCGGTATCCTTATCCTGCCGGATATGATCATCTTCATTGGGATAAATTGTCAACCCTGCTGCAGGCAGAATTCGCCTTTATGGATGGTTTTGAATATCCGTTTGAAATGAATTATATGATATCAAAACAATCTTACATTTTATTAAACAGCCTCCAGTTCAGCAAATCAGATACCTCCTTTTATAACAGTTTTTACGCGCGGTACTTTACGGAGATGATCAGAACCGGTAATCTTGATCTATATCTTCATTTTATTCTGAAGAATGCAGGAAATGATGAAGTGAATACCTGGCTGAATGGGAACACTGAAAAGGTGACTGACTTTATAACGCAATCACAGGAAATTATTAATTCCGGCAGGGCAGCTGCTTTTTCAATTGAAAAACTGGAGAAGAATATTTCCTATTATCATTACGATGATGATGGCAACCTGAGTTCCATTGGAAACCAACAGGGAGATGGGCAGACCAAAAACGGTGAATTCATCATAATAAATGAAAACGGAGGTATCCGTGAAAAGGGAAATTATAAAAATGATAAAATTGAAGGAGAATGGCTGATCCTTTGGCCAAATGGTACTGTCAGGCAAAGACTCTCATTCCGTGATGGTTTGCTTGACGGACCCTGTTATACATTTTTTCCAAATGGAGCCAAATCAGGATTTTATCCCATGAAGGCGGGGCATAAAAACGGGAAAGTTGAAGAATATACATCATCCGGAAATCTTGTCTCCGTCAATACTTACACGGATAATGTACTGGATGGTCCGGTGGTTTTCAATGATTACAAGGAGCAGTTCTCACGGGAGTTCACCTATATAAGGGATACCGTTGAAGGCCGGCACACTGAAAAATGGATGAACGGACTGCCAAAACAGGAAGTCAACTATGTGAAAGGGAACTATGAAGGCAAGTATTCAACATGGTATGTAAATGGCAATCCTGAAAAGGAATTCAACTATGAAAACGGCATAAAAACCGGCAGGTACTCCAGGTATCATTTTAACGGTGTGCTCAGGGAAAGCGGGGAATATGACAGTGAGGGAAATATTACGGGAGAATATAAAACATTTGACAGGAATGGGAATCTGACCACCGTTCAGAAGGAATACACCAAGGGATTACTCAATGGCCCCTGCATTGATTATTTTCCGGATGGAAAGGAGCAGGTGCGGCACATTTATGAAAACGATACGCTGATACGGATTGAATCGTATGATTCATCAGGAAACACCCTGTTTGTTGCTGAAAAATCGGCGAATGAAATATATTCCAGGGTTTTCTATGCTGATGGAATATTGCTGAGAGAAGGTAAAATAGTGAACGGGTCATGGCAGGGAAGCTGGAAAAAGTATAATCCCCTGGGCCTGTTGATCGAGGACAATACTTACAACGAGGGACTTCTTGCGGGACCGCAAAAAACTTATTACGAAAATGGTGCTATAAAGGAGGAATATAGCTGCGACAGCAACAATATCGTTGGAGTTTATAAAAAATACAGAATTAACGGGCATCCTGAATCGATCGGTTATTACAATAAAGAAGGCCGCCATGGCGAATGGCTCGATTATTATTCAAATGACACACTCGAAAGCCGGTCCTTTTATGTAAACGTTATCCAGGCAGGCCGTCAGTTAAATTATGCCCCTGATGGCAAGATTTCAACAGAAGAAGAGATCAATAATGAGGGGCAACCCATCAGGTCCATCCTGTATGATCATACAGGCAGGATTTTAGCTGATATGGATCACGAGTGGGGATCATTCGTTTCCGGGGTAACTTTTCCAAACGGTCAGCCAAAGGCCAGCATCAGTTATTGTGATAATCTGCTGCATGGTGAACAGGTTTCGTATTTCCCGAACGGAAAGCCGGCAGGCAGATCAGAATACCTGTACGGCCGTCCGGAGGGCAACATAAGTACCTATGATCACAATGGAAACCTGATACGTGAGTTTCCCTATCTTTTTGGAGAGCTCAATGTACAGGGAAAATGGTATGAGGATGGTAAACTGGTTTATACTGCCGATTTTGAAAAGGGCGAGTACCAGGGGAAATGCACTGGTTATTATACAAATGGAAAAATGTCGCGCGAGCTGAATTTCAGCGACGATGAGCGAAACGGGTATTCAGATTATTATGCCCCCGATGGCAATTTTATGTACCGGCTCAGGTTTGAGGATGCAATCCTGGTTGGCTATACCTACAAAGACAAGACAGGTAAAATTATGCCTGATATCGCTATAACAAAAAGCACAGACAAGATCGTGGCGTATTATCCCAATGGCAAGGTAGCGGTACGGTTTGGACTAAAGAATGGATTATACCATGGTGAATTCCGCTCTTATTTTATCACCGGAGTTCCGTTGCGTGAATCATATTATGAATATGATGAAAGTACCGGGCTGGAAAAAAACTTTTTTCCTTCAGGCAAGCTCCAGGAAACTATTAATTATTTCAATGATGATCGTTCGGGATCCTATTGCCTGTATCATGAAAATGGTATGAAGAAGCTGGAAGGAAATTACATGGCCAACAACCGGTTTGGGGAATGGCATGTGTACGACAGGGAAGGCAAGGAAACCGAATCTTTACTTTACAATAACGGAAATGTTTATGAAATTATCACTAAATAGATTTTTATACTTGTTGGGGATTGGGATCGCAATCCAGTTCACCTGTGAAAATTTACAGGCAGAATCGCTGGCAGAAAGAAGGACCGACCTGCAGCAAAAGTATCCAAAACAGGCAGTCATCGTTAGTCAAAAGAAGCTCGATGTCACAATCAACCTCGTTAATAATTCTCCGGTAATTAACATGGAGAGTTATAAAGAACTGACTGTTCTGGGAGATAACGTTACATTTCTTTCCGATTCCAAGGAATACTTCAGCAGTCATTTTGAGATGAAAAAGCTGGAAGCATACAGTTTGGTTCCGGAACACGGTCAATATAAAAAACTGGCCGTCCAGAATTTTAAAAAATCCATAGAAATTGATAACAGCGTTTTTTACGATGACCAATATGCCTACGGATTTACGTTTCCTTCCGTGGTGAAAGGGGCCAGGCTGATCACGAAATACTCTGCATCCACCGGTTCGGCCTATATGCCGGTAATGTTTGATTTTGGCGGAGGGGTTCCCGCGGAGAACATGATTTTAACGCTCACCTGTTCCAAAGCCATCCGGATCAGCTATAAATTGTTCGGCAAGGACACCAGTATAGTGAAGTTTAAAAAAACATCCCGGGGTGACAAAGTGACCTACCAATGGCAGGCTTCAAACTCAAAATGCTATGACAGGGACCCTGATGCGCCCGGATTGCGGTATTTCCTGCCTCACCTGATCATTCAGCTTGCAGGGTATACGGCAAATAATACCTATACACCGGTCATCGGTTCACTGAAAGATTTATATGCATTTAATTATTCCAATGTTATTAACCTGCAAACTGCCCCCTGCACCAGTATAAAGGCTCTTGCCGATTCCATCACCAGCCAGTCACCCTCTGGAAGGGAAAAGGTACGGTCTATCTTTAAATGGGTGCAGAAAAATATAAAGTATATCGCCATTGAAGATGGGGATAACGGGTTTATACCCCGTGAAGCATCACTTGTGCTGAAACGCCGCTACGGTGATTGCAAGGATAAGACCAGCATATTGGTATCCATGATCAGATCGCAGGGGCTGAAAGCAAGTTTTGCATGGATCGGATCAAGGCATTTGCCATATAAGTATTCCGAATTTGCATCCATCGTTGATGATGATCACATGATCGCCGTATGGTGGGATGAGCATGATAAGCCTGTGATCCTTGACGGAACAACCTACAGCCATAGCATGGAGAATGTGCCTGCGTTTATCCAGGGCAAGGAATGCCTGATTGAAAAAGGAAAAGATGAATATATGCTGTATACAATTCCTGTTGCTGCTCCTGTTCATAATTCAATCTATGATTCACTTTCGATTTCACTGGAGGGGGATACCGTAAGGGGACGCGGATTTGTGCGGTTTGATGGAGAACCAAAAGCCGATATGATCTACCAATTTGAGGGGAAAGATAGTTCTGCATGGAAGGAGATCGTTATGAGGCATTTGCCGATGGCAAGCAATAAGACAAACATACGGTCGGTGAAAATCTCGGATATTTATGATATTGAATCTCCTTTTACAATTGAATACGATTTCAACCTGCCCGATTATTTAATTAAAACGAAACAAAATACTTACATTAACCTGTACCTCGACAGGTACCTCCAAAAGCTTGTAATTCGTGAAGACAGATGGATGCCTCTTGAATCTGAAATGACACTTGACCATTCTTTTGTATGTTCAATGCAGGTTCCGGGCGGTCTGAAAATAAACCAGCTCCCCGATGGCACCGATTATGCGCATCCCGGGTTTGGTTTTAAGGAAAAATATTCGGGTGAAGACGGAAAAGTTGTATTAAGTTCAAAAGTCACAATTAATTTCCAGGTCATTGAAGGATCTGATCTGAATGCTTTCCGGGAAATGTTATCCCTTTTGAATTACAATTATTCCCGGACCCTGCCTTTAGAAAAATCCGAATCATTATGAAACACATACTCATATATCTTTTTTTATTTTGTTCTACATGGCTGGCAGCGCAATCACCCGAATTTTCGGGTTACAACTGGACCACCTTTCCCCCCGCCAGGGAAATCGATACGGTAAAGGCGGTAAGCGGGTCTGTTATTACATTGGAGCGCCATATAACTGATGTGTATGCCAATAAGGAGGACATTTTTGAGGAGATCAGCATATTTCACCGCAAGATACGGGTAATGACCGACGAGGCAGTCAATGATTACAATAAGATATATGTTCCTGTCAGCAATGTGATTGAGATATTGGATATCCGGGCCCGGTACATATCTCCCGATGGCAAAATAACCGAATTGCCAAAGGAGAGCATTCACCAGGTTGAAAACCTCGATAATAAAGGTGACTTTAAGGCATTTGCTATCGAAGGCGCCGAAACCGGCGGAGAGATCGAGTATTATTATAAGCTTCGTAAGAAATATGTCCCGTACGGCACAAAGTTTATGCAGGGAGAACAACCCAGGACTAATGTGCAGGTTATATTTGTTTATCCTTCAAAAATCGAATACCTCGTAAAAAGTTATAATGGATTCCCTGAATTCTCAAGCAGGACGGATACCCTTACCGGCAAAACATATTTGGAGGCTGATGCAGCCGTAATTCCCTCGCTCCTGGATGAAAAATATGCAACCTACAAGGCCAACCTGATGCGCTTTGAATTTACTCTTGCCTATAATAATTACAACAGCCTGCTCAGGGCCTATTCATTCAGCAAGATTTCCGCCAATTTATATGGAAATGTATATGAGATCAGCAAGAGTGAAAAGGCGGCCGTTAAAACGGTAATAAAAAAATTGAAATTAGCCGGACTCGACACCCGTCAGAAAGCCAGGAAAATTGAAGACTGGGTTAAAACTGAGATCGCCGTATCAGAAGAATTGACGAGTATGCCGGACATTGTGCAGATGATTAAGTTAAAACAAACTACCAAATCGGGGGCACTCCGGATCATGGTTGCCTTACTGAATGAAGCGGGATTAAATTTTGAGATGGTGGCCACCTGTGATAAGAATGAGCGAACCTTTGACCCTGATTTTAACGGTTTTAATTTTATCGATGATTATCTTATTTATTTTCCTGAACTGCATGAGTTCATTCAGCCCGAGAACCGGGTATACCGGCTCGGGATTAATCCTTCGGCTTACCAGGGAGCGTTTGGTTTGTTCCTGCATCCCGTATCCCACGGAGAAAAACTGAAAACACTGGCATATGAGATAAAACAGCTGCCGGTGGATCCTTATGAGAAGAATGCAGATACAATGGTTGTAAACTTAACCCTGAATTTGACAAGATTGAATATTGATGCGAGTATTTACAGGGTTTTCTATGGAGAGTGGGCTGCATCCATACAATCATTCTGGGGTTTTATGAATGAGGAGAGGCATCATGATATTATCAGTGAGATTTTTAACATGGGAAACCAGAATACAACGATCAACTCCTATAAAATTACACATGAAAATCAATCGGATATCGCGATCAACCCGTTGAGGTGGAATGTGGATTTGACAGCCAATTCGCTTGTAGAACTGGCCGGGAAAGACCTCATCGTGAAAATCGGGGAGACCATTGGTGAACAATCGGAGCTTTACCAGGAAACGAAAAGGAAACTCCCGATTGTTGTTAACGAGGTGCATAGTTATTTCCGTAAATTGATTTTCGAAATTCCTGCAGGATATACGGTTTCCGACCTTTCTGACCTCAATATGAATGTGGAAATGCAAAACAATGGCAAATTAAGTTGCTGTTTTACATCATGGTATGAAGTATCAGGGAATAAACTTATTGTATATTCGCGGGAATATTACACGGAAAACGGCTATCCGGCAGAACGTTTTGAGGCATTCAGGAAAGTCATTAACGCTGCTGCCGATTTCAATAAAAAAACAATAATTCTTACAAAAGGGTAACCATCCACCCGAAGGGTTATCTGCCTATGGAACCAATTTTTTTCCCGGACACGGAGACCCTGAGAAGATGGTTTGAAATAAACCATCTTAAGGAGTCCGAATTGATCGTTGGTTATTATAAAATTTCGACAAAAAAGAAAACAATATCCTGGAGTGAATCGGTTGATGAGGCGCTTTGTTTTGGCTGGATAGACGGTATCCGGAGATCAATAGATGAAGAGCGCTACTGTATCCGGTTTACACCCCGAAAACCCGGCAGTAACTGGAGCGCTGTAAATATCCAAAAAATGGAATATCTGATCCGTGCCGGAAAGATGACGGAAGCCGGATTGGCAGCCTATTCCAGGCGAAAGGAAAGCAAGTCCGCGATCTACAGTTATGAGACTACTAAAGAATTCCACCTGCCAAAGGATATGGAAGAGAATTTCATGAAGAACAGTGCTGCATGGCTATATTTCCAATCACAGTCACCTTCCTATCGTAAAGTAACCATCCGCTGGGTGCTGAGTGCCAAACAGGAAGCCACCCGGCTGAAGCGGCTGGACGAACTGATAGCTTCCTCTGCATCCGGAGAATGGATAAAATCCATGAGGTGGGGGAAGAAGAAGTGACGAGGGACAAGTGACGAGGGACAAGAAGTTTTGCAGTTTTGCAGTTTTGCAATTATGCAGTTATGCAGTTCATTCCGATTTCACTTCAACTGTTTGTTTTACAAGGTTACCGGAAGTAACGTTCAATGTAATTGTTCCTGCTTCGGAAAATGGACGAAGAATTGCCAAAGCCCTTCCCCTGTAGACTTTTACGGTTGTATTTCCAAAGCTTTCCATATCATTCGGGCTGGCGTTTCCGCTGCCGATGAGTTCTCCGTTTCCGGAAAGAGACACATTAACTTGAATATCGGCATCTGTAACAACCTGGCCGAATTCATCCACCACTTCGATGGTGACAAAGCAAAGATCATTACGGTCAGCCCGGATTGGATTGCGATCGGCCGTCAGTTTAATGGCTGCAGGCACGCCGGTGGTCTTCAGTGATTTTTCCGCTATTGCTTTTCCTTCGTCATAGGCAATTGCTTTTAATTCCCCCGGTTCATAGGGCACATCAAAGGATGCTTTCAGTTTTGTTGCTTCCGAGACATCTTTTCTTCCTATTACACGGCCATTCAGCTCAAGCCTGACTGAATCCCCTGCAGAGTAAACTGTTACCTGCAACGATTTATCTTCATTTCCATTCCAGTTCCACCCCGGGTATTCATCAGGCCATCCCCAGAAACTTATTTTTTCGGTCTTGCCTTCAGGTACCGGGGCATGAACGTTCATTTCAAGCTTGCTGTTTCCCCAGATCACATCCTTGTAATACATCTGGGGCTTTTTATTGCCAATGATATCGATATCCCCGCACCAGGCATTATACCAGGGCCAGGTCATGGCAAATACGTCCTTCTCAGCTGATGTAAGGTACTGTGTATGCCCGATGCCTGTTTCGCCCAGGTAATCCATCCCGGTCCACACAAAATCGCCGATCACCCATGGATTATTGACAACCTGTTGCCAGTTCTCATACGCTTCCATGGCAATCGATTCAGTTCCCATCATGATCCGTTGGGGGAAACTTTTGTGATCCTCTTCATATTTTTTCCACTGGTAATTGTAGCCTCCCACGGTAAGCGGTTCAAAACCAGGTGCGGATGTTTCCCATTTTCTGCCCGGTTGATCCCAGAATTCACAGATGGCATTCGTAAAAAACCGGGTTGTATCCAGTGTCCTGATGAATGAGATCATAGAATTCGCAATCCGTACACCGCTTGTATCGGCACGCTCGGGTACTTCATTGCCTATACTCCAAAAGGCAATGGAAGGATGGTTCCGGTCACGCAATATCATGGCCTCAACGTCCCTCTGCCACCATTCCCTGAAAAAACGATGATAATCCTGCGGATTTTTAGGTTTTTCCCACATGTCAAAAGTTTCATCGATCACGATCATTCCAAGCCTGTCGCAGGCATCCAGGAAAGCTTCCGAGGGCGGGTTATGACTGGTTCGAATGGCATTAAACCCGTTGGCTTTCATGATCTCCACGCGCCGTTCTTCAGCCCTGTCGAAGGCTGCAGCGCCCAATAATCCATTATCGTGATGCAGGCAGGCACCCTTAAGTTCAAGCGGTTTCCCATTCAACAGAAATCCCTTTTCTGCCGAGACTTCAATTGAACGTATGCCAAAGGTTACAGTTAAGCGGTCGGTTATCTTCCCGTCAGCTTCAATTACAATTTCGGCTGTATAAAGTTCAGGAGTTTCAACAGACCATAATACAGGGTTTGAAATTTCAAAATGCCGGGTTATTTGCAACTGATCTTTTGATGAAATTGTTGATCCGCTTTCACCCTGTGCGGCCAATTTTTTACCCGGATCCAGAATTTTAGTAATGATCCTGATTTCTGAGTTGTTAGTTGCATCATTTTGAATGCTTAAATCCAGTTGAAGTTTTGCCAGGGAATCTCCAATCATCCTGGTTGAGACGAAGGCCCCCCAGGTTGCTACGTGCACCGGTTCAGCAAGGGTAAGCTTCACATTCCTGTAGATGCCTGAACCCGAATACCACCTGCTGTTACGTCCATTATTTTCCACCTTCACTGCAATTACATTATCCTCTCCCGCCGGTTTTAGAAGGGATGTGATATCAAACCAGAAGGGGGTATATCCATAGGTGTGATTTCCGGCTTTTTTCCCGTTGACCCATACCGTGGACTCCATATAAACGCCGTCAAAACAGATAATGGCTGTTTTTCCCTCGTCTTTCCTGCTAAGGGCAAAATGCTTCCTGTACCAGCCCGTTCCGCCAAGGACATAGCCGGTGGAAGTTTTTCCCGGGCTCTTTTTGGAAAACGGTCCGATACTGCCTGTATCCTTATTATCCATCATACTCCAGTCATGCGGAAGATCTACATTCAACCATTGTGAATCGTCAAATGCCGGCAGTTCCTGCCCGGAAGCTGTACTGTCAAGTACAAACTTCCATCCCGGATTGAATGACTGGTCACGGTTTTCCTTATTAAACCGGTCGGCACTATTGCATCCGGCTAAAACAAGAATGGCCATCGAAATACTCAGGCATGCGGAGCGAGGGGCAAATCGGTTCATGAGAAAGGAATTAGGATTTCATTTCAGAAATATACAAAAAAACGAAGGATGTTGATCCATTTCAGACATCAATTCCAAGGAACCCGCGCAGGATGAACCCTACCCCAAAACTCAGGGCAGCCACACTGAGACTGAGCAGTGCCATTTCGGAAAAGCGCCTGATGAAGATTTCATCTTTTACCACGGCATAGTAATAATTGAATCCTGCAATGATCAGAATCGCCGTGCAAAGTGTAATCGATAACGACAGGTATACATTATGGAGTACAAGAAAAGGTAGGATAAGCAGAGCTACTGTAAATAAATAGGCAATTCCGGTATAAAGCGAGGCTGTAACAGCATGCTTTCCGTTATCTTCCGATTTCGTGGACAGGTATTCCGAGGCTGCCATTGAAAATGCGGCAGCTATACCGGTAATCGATCCGGTGAGGGCGATAAGGGATGGGTTTTGCAAAGCAAATGTCAGTCCTGCCAGTGCGCCGGTAAGTTCTACAAGGGCATCATTTAATCCCAGTACCACCGATCCCATATAATGCAGCCTTTCCTCCCTGATCATGCCGATCAGCTCTTTTTCATGGTTCTCTTCATCGCGAATAATAGGCAGTATCTCCTGGATTTGGGAAAGACCGGCATAAGAACTTTGTGCCTGGGCTTCATTCTTTTCCATGAGCTTAATGGCAAAAGTAGGACCCAAAAGCCAGGCGAAAATGGAATACTTTATTACTTCCATCCGGTTAACCCCTAAATCAACCCCGGAAAGATTTTTAAAGATGCGGTAATGTACCATTTCCTCCCTCGCGATACGGTTAAGGATATCCCTGTTCTCTCCTTTTTGCCTGCGTGCGATGAGGTTATAAAGGGTATAAGCTGTAATTTCCTGTTTTTGAAACCGGAGGATCAGTTCATGCTGCTCTTTTGTAAGGGTCATATAAATGAAAGTTATTTTCCTGTTTTTACCGGCAGGTATCCGACTATGCGGTCATACCGGCTGCGGCTGTCGTGAAGATATACAAAGATTTCATAGTCATTTCCCGTTTCATAAAAACTTCCTTCAAAAACTTCATCAATTGTCTTTCCGGTTTTTTTGTCCACGGTACAATAGGCATAATCATATAAACCCTGTTTAAGCAGCAGGGTACACTCATAGTATCCTTTTTCAGGATTAAATTTCATTTTACCATATTCTGATGAGGCCCACCCGGTGAGTTCCCCGGTCACATATACATCCTCCGGCAGGGGATATGGTTCTGCCAGGGTGAAATGGACAAATATATAATCTGCCTCAATATGTTTATTCCGTGCTTTTTCCTGGTCAATAAAATACCGCCCATTCAGATCAGCCTTGCTGAAATAGGGATTGCCATCCCTGCTTTTGTCCGGTTTCAGGAAAACATGATAGTAGGGATTTTGAAAATCAATACCGGCAATATTTTCGGTCTGATATTTCATGCTTTTTATATCGAGGGTCCTGAATTCATTGCCTGCGTTGAATATGCCTTCATCCGGTCCGTCAAATACAAGTTTTTCACCGGTTACTGAAGAAGGCTTAATATTCCTGATAAGGTTATTGTCTCTGCCGTTTTGACGTATCACCACGGTGAAATCGCGGAGAGGATCCTGCACCGGTAATCCGGAATAATCCATGCTGAAAGTAACCTGCTGTGATGTTTCGCGAAATTCCCCCGATGGTGCCTGGTGAACCCGTCCGGTAAGCTGAATGGCTTTTTCAATAATAAAAAAGCGATGTGTGAGGACCACTTTCTCCGGATCATCGGCTTCATATACAATGAGGGCATAGTTTCCGCTCAGAACAGGCATGCATTCTTCTTCCGGAAATTCAAGCCTGTAGTGAGTATATTCATAGGTTGTATTGTATGACGGATCCGATTCCCGGATAGTTCCTTCTCCCATTCCCGACAGGTATTCCTGCTTCTGAAGGTTTGATTCGTTCCAGTCTGCATCACAATGAACCATTGTATATCCAAAAGTCCGCTGATCCGCGGTGAGATCATCAAAGATCAATTCAAGATGTTGTTCCGAACCGAGTTCAATCACCGGAAAGGAAAATTCCCATGTAGTGCTTCTTACCTTAACCCCATGAATCCTGTCTGAAAAGGCTTCATTTTTAAAATGACCGGCTTCTTGTCCGGGTAGAACGCTTCCTGCCGACAGCAAGGGCGCTGCCATAAGAATTAAAAGCATAGACAGAAAGGCAGATAGAAACATTTTCAAATTGAATTTCAGGCGCATCCAAATTTATCTATTTTTGTTCTTCAAAAAACATGCAATTCATGGCTTCTCCGCGAAAATTCAAAAAACTTCACCTGCAACTGATCATACTCGCAGCAATTCTCCTTGTAGTTTTCTTTATCAGTCGCACGGGTAAGAAGGGGGATTATATGCGAATCGGTGGGTTTACACAGGGCACTACCTATCACATCACCTATGAGAGCCACCGCGGAGAGGATCTTACGGTTGCGGTAGATTCGCTGCTGGCTGACTTTGACAGATCATTATCCACATACCTGCCCGGATCCCTGATCTCACGGATTAACAGGAATGAACCGGGAGTTCATGCTGATAAAAAATTCAGTGATGTATTCCTTAAGTCGTATGACGTATATAAAAAATCCGACGGGGCTTTTGATATTACAGTTGCCCCCATTGTAAATGCCCTTGGATTTGGCACAACTGATACTCTTAATGTGGACAGCACTATGATTGACAGCCTGCTCCGGTATGTGGGGATGGACAAGGTGAAGCTGCAGGGGGATATGCTTGTGAAATCCGACAGTCATGTTACCCTGGATGTCAATGCCCTGGCGCAGGGATATTCGGTTGATGTTGTTGCAGGGTACCTTGACAGCAGGAAGATAAAAAATTACATGGTTGAAATCGGTGGCGAGATCCGTGCCCGCGGAACAAATGAAAAGGGCCAATTCTGGAGGATAGGCATTGATAAACCTTTAGACGGCAATGCAATTCCGGGCACGGAATTGCAGTCCATTCTGAAGCTGAATGACCGTTCACTGGCAACATCGGGTAATTACAGGAAGTTTTATGAAAAGAACGGGATTAAATATGTGCATACGATCAATCCAAAGACGGGCTACCCGGTGATATCAAACCTGCTCAGTGCCACGGTGGTGGCGAAGGACTGCATTACTGCGGATGCCTATGCCACTGCGTTCATGGTGATGGGAACCGACAGGTCGATCCGGTTCCTGGAGGATAATCATTTCCTGGATGCTTACCTTATTTATTCGGATGAAAAAGGGAATTTTAAGGTATATTTTACGAAGGGACTAAAGAAGTATATTGTGGAATGAATTTACGATTTTAGATTTACGATTTACGATTGAATCCGAATCGTAAATCGTAAATCGTAAATTAATCTTCGCAAACCGCATCCTGGAAATTTGTATCCCAGCAATGCCATGAGGATTCATAATATATCCTGCCCGCGTGGGTGGTTGTATTATAATCTATCTCATATGTTTTGTCGTCCGGAGAACTGTAAATGTCATAAAAGGCGTCATAACCGGTATCTTTCCGGATGCCGTATTTGATAAAGCTATCTCTGTAATCACCTGTTGGATAAATATTTGTATACCGAACATCAAATGTCTTAGCCTCATAATCATGGTTCCAGATAATATTTAACCACGACAAATTATTCTCCGGATTATCCTGGACTGTCCATGAGCCTTGTGTTCCTTGCAGATTGAAAGTCCCCGTGTACCAGACAAAATCCTGGAATCCTCCAGCCTGGGAAATGTGCATTTCCAGGTTGATCTCGTCACTTTCAATGAATGCAAACAGTTCAGCGGTATAGGTTGTATCATTAATCACTACCTGGTAAGACCATTCCCAGGTGTCATTATCCAGTCTCTGTGCCGGATGGTTAAAAGCTTCAGCGTAAGATGCCACCGGAACGGCCAGGTAAGCAGTTAATACTGTATTCCAGTAACCTGTTGCAACAGCAGCGGTAAAAACATTAATATAGGAGCCGGTGGCCTTTTTGGCTACGGCAAATTCGTCAACATTTATTGAAAAAGTGGAAAGAGGCGGAAGTTCAGGTGCAGTGGATTTTTTCTCTTTTTCACATGCAAGAATTATAACGGTGAAAAACACCAGAATTCCGATAACATAAATGATCATTTTTTTGTTCATACAACCTGAAATTTAATGTGTAGAAATATATACGTAAACCACCATGCAGGGTTAGGCAAAAAGCGAGGATTCGATTTAATAAACGGGAAATTTTCAATATTATTCTGAAATGAAATTCCTGACTGTTTTCAGGAATTCTTCGGGCTGTTCAGCATGCACCCAGTGACCGGCACCTGCTATTTCAGAAAGGATGGCATGAGGGAATATATGCCGCAGGGAATCGAATTCATCTTTTCCGAGGTAACCCGATCTTTCGCCCTTGATAAACATCAGGGGAAAGACAGGAAGATCATCAGGATGGGTATTATCTGAAGGCATGATGGAGGCATATATGTCGGCCAGGTGCATTTGCAGTACCGGCAGATTCATGGCCCAGTAAAAAATGCCCTCGCTGTTCCTTTTCAGGTTTTTAAGCAGAAATTGCCTGACCTGTAACGACGGAATAGAAGTCCGGATCCTGTTATCCGCATCCTGCCGCCCTTTGAGTGTTTCAGGCTGAACTGTCATCAGGTTACGCATGATTTTTTCATGTGAAACTACTTCGGGAGCAGATGTTTCATCATATCCAAAAGGTGAAATATCCACAACAATCATTTTCTCCACCTTTTCGGGATATTTAAGTCCGAATGACAGCGCCGTTTTGCCACCCATGGAATGCCCGAGTATCACTGCCCGGCTGATGTTGTGCTGAATGAAGAAATCGTTGAGATCATCCGACATGACATTATAATCATGGTCGGGATGATGAGGAGAATTGCCGTGATTGCGCTGATCCGGTATGAATACCTCATGCTGATCGGCTAATGCCCGGCCTATGGTGTACCAATTGTCTGACGATCCATACAATCCATGCAGAATAATGATGGGTTTTCCCGAGCCTAATCTTCTGAAATACAGTTCCATCAGGAGATCTGGTCAAGATAGAGACGGATGGTCTTTTCCAATCCGAAATACAGGGCATCCGATATCAGGGCATGTCCAATAGATACTTCAAGTAATCCCGGTATATTGTCCTTAAAAAAACGAAGATTCTGAAGGCTCAGGTCGTGACCTGCATTCAGTTCAAGGTTGAGTTCCCCGGCTTTTTGCGCGGCCCGGATATAGGTGGCGATAGCCTTCGCGCGGTCGGTTTGATATTTACTTGCATAGGGCTCGGTGTATAATTCAATCCGGTTTGTTCCGGTAGCCGCTGCGCGTTCGATCTGTTCCAGGTCCGGGTCAATGAACAATGAAGTACGGATTCCATTGTGCTGCAATTCAGTTACCACATCGCGCAGAAATCGTTCATACTTGATCACATTCCATCCCTGGTTTGAAGTGATCACCTCATGTGAATCCGGAACCAGCGTTGCCTGGTTGGGTTTTACTTCCAGCACAAGATCAAGAAAACGCTGGGAAGGATAGCCCTCGATATTGAATTCTGTTGTAATGATGGGTTTGATTTCCCTGACATCCTGGTACCGGATATGCCGTTCATCAGGGCGCGGATGGACTGTAATACCCTGGGCACCAAACTTCTGACAATATATGGCAGCCTCGGCGACATTAGGGACATTTCCCCCCCGTGCATTGCGGATCGTCGCAATTTTGTTGATATTGACGCTCAGTTTAGTCATAAATTCGCGGTTTGCATTTTATGTAAATTACAGCTAATTTTAATGGCTGCTTTCTGAGACAAATTTAGCAGGTTTTATAAATACCTTTGCTATGCTTGCAAAAGATTTGATATCAGATGTTATACCTGCTCTGCGCACTTCTGATAGTGGTCAGAAGGCCCTTTACTGGATGGATATTTTCAGGATATCACATTTGCCTATTGTAAATAATGAAGATTTTCTCGGACTGATATCCGATAAGGATATTTACGACTATAATATGGCTGAGGAACCAATCGGAAATCATAACCTTTCCCTATTCAGTCCCTATGTAACCGAAGACCAGCATGTATATGAGGTAATTGAACTGGCATCCAGGCTGAGTCTTACTATCGTACCGGTTCTTTCCAATAACAGCCATTATAAGGGGGTGATCACCCAGAATGACCTGATTCATTACTTTGCTGATTTTTCTGCCCTCAAAGAACCTGGAGCTATTATTATTCTTGAAATGAGCATCCATGATTATTCCCTTTCGCAAATATCGCAGATAGTGGAAAGCAATGACGCAAAGATCCTGAGTTTGTATATCAGTTCCCATTCTTCTTCCACCCGGCTCGAACTCACCTTAAAGATCAACCGCAGCGATCTGACTTCAATAATACAGACATTTACCCGCTATAATTATACAATTCAAAGTACCTTTATGGATCATGATGATATGGATAGTCTGTATGAGAACAGGTACGAAATGTTTATGAAGTATTTGAGTATATGAGGATTGCTGTTTACGGGAAAACATTCAACGTGGGGTTCAGACCATACATCACTGAAATGTTGGATGTGCTTGCTGAACACAATACTGAGCTGGTTGTATTTAAGCCTTTTTACGATTTCATCTGCTGTGAAACCTGTAAGGAGTATAAGGTAGACAGGGTTTTTACAGGACCAGGTGATTACGATTCATCGTGCGATATCATGGTAAGCATTGGCGGTGACGGGACATTCCTGGAGTCAATCCCATTTATTGTCAGGCATAGTACACCCATTATCGGCATAAATTCAGGACGGCTGGGGTTTCTTTCCAATATCTCGAAAGAAAATATCCGTGATGCATTCGATCATATCCTTGAACGGCATTACGGGTTTGAATACCGCCCGCTTATAGAAATTTCAAGTCATCCTGAGCTGTTTGGCAAGATGAACTTTGCACTGAATGACATCACGATCCAGGGCGATTCCACGATGATCAATATTGATGCATACATTAACCAGGAGTTTTTAAATTCCTACTGGACTGACGGGCTGATCATCAGCACGCCCACCGGTTCAACAGCCTATTCACTCAGCGTTGGAGGACCTGTCATGGTGCCCGGAACCGGAAGCCTTATTATCGCGCCTATTGCACCCCATAATCTGACTGTTCGCCCACTTGTGGTACCCGATTCCAGTGTGATCAGATTAAAGGTACATAGCCGCAGCGGAAAATTTATTGTTACAGCGGACAACCGGTCCTTAATTTTAGATACAAATGAGGAATTTGAGATTGCCAAGTCGGATTACACCCTGAAGCTCCTGAAACTTCCAAACACCAGTTTTTATGCAACGTTGAGGGATAAGCTGAAGTGGGGTGAGGATGTGAGGAACTAATTTATTTGTTGATATACTGATTTGCTGATTTGTTGATTTGGCTGACGCGGCTAGGGTATCCCCCGCTGGCGGGTGAATGGACTATATACAAAGTATACAGGGGTCAATGACATGGTATACACATTTTATTCTTTTAAATTCAAAGTTCGAATAATTTGATTATAATAATAAGCATTATATATACCAGCTTCTAAATCAGGTCGTAATGCAA
>JBGSSA010000010.1:0-38386 GCA_041737295.1 Bacteroidales bacterium
GTGGACTATTTTGTCAATTTCCCCGAAAGTAAATGACAGGGCGTCCATGAATTCCTGCTCATTGATCTTTAAATAAGCCGATGATGTCCTGACAAGGCTGATTTCTGTCCGGGTAGGTTTACGTTCACTTTGAATAAAATCAAGCAGGTAAATAAGTATAATGATCTTCTGTTCATGTTCAACCTCCTCATTGATCTGGTTGCAGAGCTCGATGATCATTTTCTCGGCGTTGATCTTCCTGACGGAAAAATCAGCCATTTCGGGATTGTCGCTGAACCGGTTCAGTTCCTTAACCTGCTCGTCAAAAAATTCGATATATTTCTGAACTATCTCATAGCTGTACTGGCGGTCGAGGTAATCCATGACGATATTACGCCTGCTGACGGACTGCCCCTCCTTGTTGATGCCGGAGACAATCGCAAACAAGCGCATTAATGCTTTTAAGATCGATTCGTTCATGGTAACGGTATGCCTATGCAAAACAGCCCTCGCAAAATGCAAAGGGCTGTATAATCTTCAATATTCCGGTTACAATTATACGAGGGTAGAGCGTACCGATTTGATTGTCTGCAAGATCAGATTATAGTCTGATTCTGACAATCCAGCATCCACCTTGTCAAATACCGGTTTTAATACCTGCAGTTTGGTTTCAAGGCTCTTGATATCGGCATTTGCATTTCTACCTGCAAGCAGTTCCATTACCTTCTCGTATGAGGCCTTTTGTTTGCTGATGATGTTAACGAGCCCGGTATAGTTATAGGAATCCTGGGAGATGTTCGTGCCGATATGCATCAGTTCAACCCACATTCCGGCTACCATTGTTACAGCGAGGTCGGGATTGCTTTTCTGATCAAGATAATAATAGGTATCATAAATGGTGTTCGTGACGATGCTGGCGAGAGAATCTTTGTTGTTGAATTTCGCTTTGTATTCGTCTGACAGCAATTTTGAATAATCATAGGTGATACCCAGTTGGTCAGCGAGAGTTTTAATTGCATTCAGGTAAACCTGTATATCCTGCTCCTGCTGATAGGTGGAAACATACGCGAGATCGGCGCCATAAATGCCGAGGTTAACTGCCTTCTGGCTTTCCTTAAAATATTTTTCAACCCTGGTTGGTGAGTTGAGATTTTTGGTTGAATAGGTTGCACCGATATCATTGAGCATTTTCGTCATTTCAAACGGTGTAGGCAGCGGGTAAAGAACTTCTCCCACTTCAGTAGCAAGAAGGGTTTTACTCAGGCTGTCGGAAACAGTCTCATCCTGATCGGCTGATTTGTTTGTTCCTTTGCAGGATGTGAATACGATTGCCATCATAATCACGAGAAAACTAAGGGCGTAAATGATCTTTTTGGTTCGCATAGTTAATTATTTGTTGATTGGTTGATTTGCTGATCTGTTGATTTGGGTGCAAATATAGCCATTGTATTTCATAAATCAAAAAATCAGAGAGGAGGGATTTGATGAAACAATCCCGGTAGGGATTTGATGAAACATCCCGGTAGGGATTGACTGTCGGTAGAAAGGTGATTTACGATTTACGATTTACGATTTACGATTTACGATTTACGATTTACGATTTACAGAGGCCGGGGAGATTTGTTTACCGGGCTATTTGAGGTCGCGGAGACATACCGCGGAGCGGTTTGGGTATTGTAGAAAAGTATGACAGTTTTTTTCCTATTCTCCGGAGGGGATAAGGAATTTTTGGAGTTTATGGCTTTACAGGAGATACGTAAGAATTTTAACGCAGAGTTATTTCGTTTAAAGTCAAATTTTCTTGAATAAATATTTAAAGTTCTTTGACTTATTTTAATCAGGAAAACAGGTTTAAAAAATTGGTTCATCATAAAGTTTTTTACCTGGTTAAATATTTAAATATCAATTTTGTAATTTCATTTAACTATGATAAACAAAAGTAGCATGATTGCTAAAACTGAAAAAGGACAAGCCCTGCGGGATTTCTTAAAAATCTTCCTTTTATTCCAAAAGTCATAAAAGAGTATTTTTAAAAAATTCCTTTTACAGTTTTATCAATCTCACTTCTGATGGCTTAACATAGTAAAATGAATTGGTCCGTTAAACTGGAGTTAGCCATTAAATGATGACCTACAAAAATTGTATATTTTGTAGGCATTTTTGCTAATTTTGCTTCAGGAGGAGCATGTAGATCCCGTACTTGGTGAAGTTATTTCACTTTGGGACAAAACGTGTTCCTCTCTTTTTTTTGTTTGTTTTCTAGATATAGGTGCCTTTACATCAAATTTCTGGAAGCGGCGATTTTTTTCAATATTGGCATTTTCCTGTTGTTGTTTTTCCTGCTGCTTGTCTTTTGAGCGTTCACAATTTTGTTTGTCAATTAATGGATTATAGGCCTGTTTGTTTTTAAGCATTCCATAAACTATACGTAAGATTTTGTGCATACAAACACCGATGGCAGCCATTTTTGACATCCCCTGGGATACTTTCTTCTCATAAATTTCCTTTATCAATGGATTATAAGTGATGGCCCCTTTGGCTATGTTAAACAGTATCTTTCGCATGTTCTTACTGCCCTGTTTACTCATATGGACGCCCATTATCTTATCTCCGCTTTGCTTAAACTTGGGATGTAACCCAAAGTAACAACTAATGCTTTTTACTGCAGAAAAACGCTCAACAGTTCCTACTTCAAGTAACAAGCCAATTGCAGAGACAGTATCAATACCGTTAAAGGATTTTAGGGTTTCTATTTCAGGGCACGTTAATTCCTGTTCAATCAACTGCATCTGGCTTTTGATGTTTTGATCAAATGATTTGATTTGCAAGGCAATTTGTCTAACCAATATCTCTGCGTTTTTATCGGTAGAAGAAGCTATGCTTTGTTTTGCTTCTGCTACCAATTCCGTTGATCTTGCTAAAGTAAGGTAAGGGATTTTTGCAAGGTCCTCAGGTTTAGATTTCGCTAATATATCTGCCGTGGGACAAAGTATTATTAACTCCAGCAACCAGTTTGGAAGATTGCCTTTTTTAAAACACATCAAGGTTGGATTGGCATTATACAAAATAGTTTCCAACTGATTAATAGTTTGTCCCCTTTGATTCTTTTGCATCTCAACAAAATTCCAGTGCCGACACAGAGATTTCCATTGATCATCCTGATCATATGTAATATTACCAGGATGGTTAATCATGTATTCAGCAATACTTAAGGCGCTTATTGCATCGGTGACATTTCGCTTCATGGCGGCCCTGCGGTTAAAGTTAACACCTGCCGGATTTATCCTGGCCACCTTAAGATTAAAAACCTTTTGGAAGCCTTTAAGGGTGTTTAACCAGTTGTTCTCATAACCACCGGTACTTTCAACAGCAGCATAAAGCTCCGCCCCTGGATGCTTGTCAATGTATGCCTCAAGCATAGCATACAGTTTGCAATGACCTGTATAGGTATCATCAAGCTGAAAGTTTTCCAGCACAGCTTTCTTCTGATCTGAAAGAATCACCCAGTCTGCATACCCTTTACTGACATCACCACCTAAAAAAAGTTTCATAGATTAAAAGCGTTATTTGTTTTACATTTTCAGGTAACATCTTTCTCGTAAATACGGTTTCAAAAACCAAGTTATTTCCCGATTTTTACCTGACTGACATAATAAACTCTGCGACAGGTTCAATAGACCTACGACACGAATCATTATTATCAGTGAAGTAAAACAATAAGTCTTTCACTTTATATAATTATTTCAAAGAACAAACATACGAGGTCAGGAAGTTTTGTTTACCAGGCTTGATTGAGGGCGCAGAGAATCTCATTGCATTCGATCAAAAATTTCCGGAATTTAGCTATTGTTAATCTGCGAAATCTGCGAAAATCTGCGAGAAACATTAGCCCCGCAAACTCACCCGAGGTCTGATATCTTCTTCAGCAGAATTTTATCAACAATTTCAACTTGTTTTCCTTCAATTTTTATAATGCCCTCATTTCGGAGTTCAGTGAGCAGTCGAACTGAATTCTCTTCTGAAATGGCAGACATTTCGCCCAACTCCTTTCTCGTTATGGATAAATGATATTTGTTGCTCCCATAAAAACCTGACAGATAAAGCAGGCTTTCGGCAATGCGACCTCTTATATTCTTCTGATTAAGGCATATTAGTTTATTCATGATGTTAGCCACGGATTTTCCGAATGCCTTATTGAGATTCAGCAGGACTTCATGACTTTCGAGATATAATTCTTTAAGAAAATCGAGGTCGACCATACATACCTTTGAATCTTCAATAGCTGTTACAGAATAGGTATAGTGGATGCTTTCAAAAAATGATAACAAGCCAATATAAGAAGGTGGTTTCATCAGGTAGAGAATGATATTATGCCCATTTATACCTTCAATATATAGTTTAGCTGTTCCGTCCACCAAATAGATTGCATGACTCACATCATCACCCTGTCTGCATATCTTTTCATGTTTTTTAAATTGTGCCTGAATGGTCTTTGCAGAAGAAAATGATCTTCCGGTCAATACGATAGCATTATGTATATCGCATTTCATTTTACAGTCTTCACACGATTCTTTCCTCGATAGCTTCATTCGGTTTTAATTAATAAGTTAATCATTTCGGTTGACTATAGCAAATATGGTTGTTTTATTTGGTTGTTTTATATCAATGTTACATCGCAAGTCTTTGTAATGTGAAGCAATGAACAAAAATCTTACATTAGACACTTAAAAGTTAAATTACATTTTAATCTATTTTATGGAATCACCAGATCTGTACAATTTCAGTCTCTTCACCCCGCGCAATTTACATGGGAAGAAAAACAGAAATGTAATTTTCTCCATGTTAGCGATATGGGTAGTGACTGTATTCGGTTTTCAGTTTCTTCTCCGGCTGGTTGAAAAACCTACTCCTGAAAAATCACTTGTAATGTTTGAATCAACCTGGTCATCAGGAACTTCAGGTGAGATAAATTCAGCTGACTACAAAACAATTCTTAACTCACTTGTGCTTGTCAGGGGGAAGAATATTGTTAAACCTGTTGATCAGAAATTACTTTCAGAGGCTATTAGCTGCACTTTCTTCACCTTAGTCCCGGATAGTATCAGAACCCCGATCATTGGAAATATTACTGAGACTAAATCTCTGAAGGCCAAACTTATTGAGAGCAGGGACAAGGAATATCTTGACCTGAAAATAGCCATTAGTGAAAAAAACAAAAACATTGCCTCTCTTGGTGAATTTTATTCCGGTTTTAAAGCAGGAAGCCTTGAATCACATATACTGATCAGCACCCTTCAGGACAAGTTCCCGAATTCTCTGAATGATGAATCATTTGCTGGTTTACCGGGGATAATGAAATTTTATTTAACGCATAACCAGTCTTTTCTTACCGACACTAAATTTCTTGGATTTCCCTTCCATTATTTTTATACCGCGGTATTTTTGCTGATCCTGTTTGTATCGCTTTGTATAATATATAATATATTGATAGAGTGGCGTTTAAACAAACAGGGTATTTCAGAATAATAAATAGATTATTTTATGAAAAAGTTATATATCTCATTATTACTTATATTCTCAGGTATCATCTCTTTGCAGGCACAAAGTCTTACTCAACTTGAAGGAAGCTTCAAAACCGGTCCTGCAATAATTCTTATAGCAACCCTTCTGACGTTTGTACTTGTTGGAATTTTCTTCAGGGCCAAAGACCCTGCTGACTATTATGCTGCAGGGAGGAAAATTTCAAGAGTCGGATCCGGAATGGCTATTGCCTCTAACTGGATGAGTGCAGCATCTGTTCTGGGGATGGCAGGTATGATGTATGGGTTCGGATATAACGGTTTGGCTTATGTGGTCGGATGGACGGGAGGATATGTATTACTTCTTATCCTTATGGCTGCGCAGATACGTAAATACGGGAAATATACAGCACCTGATTTTATCGGCGACCGTTTTTATTCCCGGGACCTCAGGATAGCAAGTGCCATTTTTACTATTCTGATCTCTTTTGCCTATTGTGTGGGTCAGTTTGGTGGTATAGGATTGATGTTTAAATGGATACTGGGAATTAATTATACCTGGGCTGTAATTATTGGATCTTCCGTGGTACTGTTTTATACACTTATTTCAGGTATGATCGGAGCCACAAAGAATATGCAGATTCAGTATGTTATTATTGTAGTATCCTTTCTTATTCCGACATTCATAATGACCTATAAGTTCGATTACTTCTGGCTTCTGCCTCAAATAGGGTATGGTGCAGCAGTAACAGATATTGTACAGGGTATCCCTGCACCAAACATTTCCGACGGGCTGGCCCTGGTAAATGCTTATGGTCACGATCTGGCAATAGTACCAAGTCCGGAGTTTGCTATGCCATGGGATCCCTCCACTGGCACAACCTTCTTTCAATGGATGGCAATATGTTTTTCGCTTATGGTTGGGACGGCAGGTCTTCCCCATGTAATACAGCGGTTTTATGTTGTCCCCAAAGTAACCGATGCCAGGTGGTCAGTGGTTTGGGGTCTCTTTTTTATATGTCTTGTTTACTGGACTGCTCCGATCTATTCTACATTCGGCAAATTGCTTTCCTCAAACCCCGATGTGGGATTTTTAGCGAAGGACGCAATAGTTGTTTATACTGCACAGTTGGGGAATGTAAACTCACTGGTTGTGGGTCTGCTGGCAGCAGGTGCCATCTCAGCTGCATTCTCGACTGTCTCTGGTTTACTTGTAGCAGGCGCTTCAGCCTTTTCACACGACCTCTATGTGAGGGTAATAAACCCATCCGCAACTCCAAAGCGGCAATTAAATATAGCCAGAATAGGGACTATTATTATGGGCCTTGCAGTAACAATTGTGGCTCTTCTCCAACTCGGACTTATAGCTCAGCTGGTTTCAGTTGCTTTTTCAATGGCTGCCTGTACCATCTTTCCTCTTTTCCTCCTGGGAATTTGGTGGAGCGGATCGAACCGGGCTGGTGCAAAGGCAGGCTTGTTTGCAGGAGTAATGGTTACAATTATCTCAATTACATATTTCATTGTGGGATTAAGTGGTGGAAATCTGCCGGGACAGGCTTTCATTTCTTACTGGCTTAATGTGTGGTATTTTGCATGGATAGGGGCACCGCTTGCTATTATTGTAAATATTGTCGTATCAAAGTTCACTACTCCTACTCCCCTGGAGATTAAGAAATTTCTGGCAGAACAGGTACATAACTAATGCAGCCGGTAGGAATTTTTTCAATATCAAGAGGTACGAAGGTGATCCTGGTTATCACCTTCTCTGTTTCATTGGTGGCAGTTCTGGTCGCTTTTTTCTACTACAGGGACCTTAATAACCTCGAAGATCCCAGAATCAGAAAGGCAAAGGAATTGCTTTCACTTTATGAAAAGGAGTCGGGAAAAGTGAATAACCTGGCCAATTTTTATCTTCTTGATTCTGCCAATATTATTTTCAGATCCATTCCCGATTACAAATCTTCCTTTGAACCCGGCCTGATTTACAATAATAAATGCAGCTCTCTTATTATGGTTGCTATCTATGACAGTACAATCAGCAGGCAGGAGAAAAATAAATTGCTGGATATCGCGATGAAGTATTGCGACAGTAGTATGATTGTATATAAAAATTGGATTTCAGATTGGGAAAAACTCTCTTATGAAGAAATTGCTGAAAGAATAAGTCCGTATATGAATGACAGCGATAAAGTGTTCGATGGTCTAAACTTCAGACGGATTTTTGACAAGAGAGTAAAGGATATTATCACTGCCCAGATTGAAACGCCCAGACGATTGTCGGTAAGTCTGTCGAATAAAGGGACAATTTACAGGCATCAGCTTCTCCCCGATTCAGCACTCTCCTGTTATAATCAAGCCTTGATCATCTGGAAAGATAACAGAACAGCAATTAGTAATCGTAGTGTTTTGATGGGAGGAGAACCGGTTAAACCATCCATTATTGAATCGCTTTTCCCTCCTGATAAGAACAAGAAATAGACTGGATTTTTAAAACTCAACATATGAAAAGAATTATTATCTGCACCATTCTGGCGTCTCTTGCACTTTCAAAGATCAGTGCACAGGATGCTGACCCGGGCTGGGGAATTAAATTTTCAGGATTTGTTAAGACTGATATTTTCTATGATACAAGGCAGCCCAGTACATCCTGTGCAGTAAGAGAGGGACATTTTTTTCTTTACCCTGAGAATGTTTTATATGACGTTGAAGGCAACGATGTAAATGACAATCCTTCATTCCATATTCTAAATATCCAATCGCGGCTAAGAGTTGCAATCAGTGGTCCGGATGCTTTTGGGGCAAAAACTTCAGGAGTTATTGAGGGTGAATTTTTTGGAACAACTGAGGCTGATATTAACGGATTCCGTCTGAGACATGCTTTTGTGAAGATTGATTGGACAAAAACAACACTATTAATAGGACAAACATGGCATCCGATGTTTCCGGATGAGAGTTTTCCGGGGACAATCAGTTTTAATACAGGAGCCCCTTTTACTCCATTCAGCCGAAATCCACAGGTAAGAGTAACCCGGAAACTTGGTATCCTGAGTTTATCCCTAACAGCATACTCTCAGCGCGACTTTACATCTTCTGGTCCCGATGGCGCAAGTAATAAGTATTTAAGAAACAGCGGAATTCCCGGAACAAATTTACAATTTCGCCTTCCGGTAAATAGTAATATTATAATGTGGGCAGGATTAGATTACAAGAAGCTCAGACCTGAGCTGAAGACCACTGCAAATTATGAGACTAAGTCCAGTATCAGCGGCGTATCATACTTTGCAAATTTAAAAATTAAAACCACCCCTTTAAGCATCTCATTAATGGGAGTTTATGGCCAAAACGCCTGCGATCTTGTGATGATTGGAGGGTATGGAGTTTCTGAGGTTACCGATTCTGTAACAATGGAAAAGACCTATACGAACCTTAACACCGGAAATTTCTGGATAGACCTGACTACCAATGGTAAAAAATTTGTTTTCGGCCTGTTTTCGGGGTACAGTAAGAATCTTGGTGCCTCAGAAGAGATACATGGTGACGTTTATGGACGGGGCAATAATATTGACCATCTATTCAGAATCTCACCAAGAGCAACAGTAACAGAAGGGCGACTGACTTTTGGATTAGAAGTGGAACACACTACAGCCGCCTATGGAACCATGGAATCGAGCGGGAAGGTTACAAACACACATAGTGTAAGCAATCTGAGATTACTATTCAGTGCAATTTATAAGTTCTAAATGATCTGTGTATAGAAGTCGGTACCTGCCTTGAGCAAAAGGTTATTTATTGTTTTTACAGCCTGTTCTGCAGCGTATTGCAGATCATTGTTGTCCAATTTAAAATCGATGATATTCACGGGTTCCATTCCACTGTTTATGCATAAAGCCTGTTGCCACAGACGAATAGAAGTCAGGTTTTTCCATGATTTTATGGTCTCGCGCAGCATTTGATCATCAAGGTAATGCCCGGAATATAGTTCAAGGGTCCTTTCAATGGATGAATATCCTCTAATCCCGTTTCTCAGGGAGTATAGCCTGATGATCCCGGTCAGAGGCATGAGAATCCTTTTAATATCAGTTTTCCCTTCCGTAGAATTGTATAGTGAAGGAGTGAAATTATTCCAGGCAGAGGCCATGTGATGGAAGAATATATCATTGGTTTTCAGGTCATTTCTGACATAATTACTCAGTTCATCCGACAGTTCGGAATCTCCAAAACAAAATCTGAAGTCAAAAAAGATACTAATAGTCAGAAGTTCATCAGGACCCGGATTATTTATCCAATCTGAAAAGTACTTTTTCCAAACGGGTATGGGCTGGCACCATTTCTGATTGCCGGCCATATTTTCTCCTTTGCAAAGAAGGAATCCTGTTTCTGCCAGCATGGCATTAACTTTCCTGCCCAGGGTCAGAAAATAATCATTTGCAATCTTACCCCTGTCCCCTTCACAGTTTTCAAACACGATACAATTATCCTGGTCTGTGAGCAGGGTCTGTTCCCTCCGCCCGGCACTTCCAGTCTGTAAAAATGCAAAACGGCAAGGGGGTTCCCCCAACTCTTCAATGCAAATTATCAATACCTTACGACAAATTTCATCCGCAATTGAGGAGATGAATAATGAAATGGAATATGGATCAGCCTTCCCCAAAATCATTGAAACTGCCATCCGACGACATTGAAGAAACGTGTTCAAAAGATCTGCAGATGATTTTGCATTTGAGATACCTGAACCAATAAGTTCAGGTGATCCGGAAAGGGCGTATGCAAGCTCAGAGCTCGTAATAATACCAGTTACCTTATGCTCATGATCAGTTGCCAGCAGATATTTATTTGTACCTGATCCTAAAATTCCAAAAACCTCCATTATTTCAGCATCCTGTGAAATAGATTCCGGAGGAGATTTCATCCATCTGAATATTTCTGTTTCAGGCGACCCCCCTTCTGCAATCCTGAACCCAATATCTCCGGCTTCTGCAACTCCCACGGGTTCAAGGGACTTGTTCAATACAATAAGATACTGAGTGTTTTTCTCTTTCATAATCTTGATTGCATCTTTAACAGCCAGATTATCATTGCAATTAACCGGAGGCAACATAAAAGCAGATACCGGGCATTTAAGAATAAATGTTGAACTGAAGATTTTCAGGTCTGCAGGGATCAAACTGTTTTGAAAAGAGGAGGCAGCCACTTGTTCAATGGTTCCTTCACACCATATCTCGTTGGAATCGGAGACAATAACTACTATATTCACCATTGCCCAAAAACAGGACCCGGTTTTATTCTTTAAAAGGACCTCTTTGTTTAAAAAGGATTTCTTTGAAGCAAGTTCATGTTTATAGGATTTCAGGTGATCCTGATCTAAAAAGAATGATTCAAATGTATAAGGAAGTATATCCTGAAAACTATTGAAACCGAATATTTCTATCGCTGCTTTTGATGCGAAAAGGAATCTTCCTTTTCTTTCGTAAGAAATACGGAAAAACCCGGTTGATATATTATTAAACAGCCTCATGTCGGTAGAGAAACCATCCTGTACAGTCAGTGTCTTTACCGGTCTGATAACAAACAGTACAGCCCTCTTCTCACCCATAATTATTCTGGAAAATTCTGCATGGGTATTTATCAGATTGCCATTCTTAATTCTGATGAAAGACTCAATAAATCGCCTTGAATCAAGTTCTTCATACAATGATTCAGGATCAACAATTTCTTTTGTTTCAGGAGAAATGAATATTTCATGAAAAGTAATTGTCTTCAGCTCCTCTTCTGTATAGCCAAGCCAGGACAATAGTATTTTATTCGCCTGGAGTCCCTGAACAGACCAGATAAGTACCCCCTCTGAAGCGGCCTCTGCCAGTGTCCGGTATAACTCTTTTGATTTTCTCAGTTCCTCCTCGGCTTTGTTCCTCTTCTGTTCAATATTATGACTCTGTCGGGAAATTACGATGAGCAATATTATTATTCCAATACCGATAATTCCGGAGATTATCAATGCCCTTAATTCCATCCGGTGGATTTCAGATTTTACATCTTCAATGTATATACCGGTACCGATTATCCATCCCCAGGGTTTAAATAGTTTCACATAAGATAATTTGGGAACATTGCGTGTAGAATCATCATTCCACTGCCACATATAATCGACATAACTTTCACCGGAAAGGGAAACTGATTTAACAAATTCGACAAATATCGCCTTCCCTTTTGAATCGCGAAAACCCCTGAGATCAGTGCCGTTCAGATCCGGCCTGTATGGATGGGCAATCATAACAGGGCGCATGTCAGTTATCCAGAAATAGTCTTTGAGTGTCTCTCCGTACCGGATGGCCCCAATCGCGGCCCTGGCCTCTTCCTTCGCCTCTTCCGCGTTGAGAGTGCCTTTTAATTCAAGAGAATGATAATGTTCCAGGAGGCTGTATGCTGATGATGTTATTTCATGTATAAGGTTTCTTTTTCGATCCATCATAACCTTCTCAAAGCCCGGAATAAGATAAAAGAAGATGAGTCCGGCAAAAAAAGCGAATGCCAGAAGTGCGGGGAGATCGATTTTTAATATTAAGATCCTTCTTCTGCTTCTCATCGTGGGGGATTACATCATTTTACAATCCTAATTTATAATGGTTGAGATAATATCAATTCTCCTGGTTTCGGTATCAATAATTGAAAACCCGGTTTTGCCTTTGTCTCCGGCCAGAGGAGGCAGGGTTATGACAATCATCTCATTACCAAGACTGAAGCTGTCAGTTGGGATTGAATTTATCGCTTTAAAAAATGAAGACGAATTGCGGTACGCAAATCCCGCAAAACATCCATGTGAATGTCCTGAGAAAGAATACATCACCTGGCGATCACTCATAAAATCCCAGGCAGCTTTCAATTGTCTGTTTCTTTCGATATATTGAGTTGTTGATCCGGTGAAATCAGGAAAAATATAGTGTGAAAACAAAGATGAAATCCCCATGAATGATGTGGTTATAAATTCAGGCAGTGACCTGATAAAAGCTATATCATCCTCTCCAAGGTCGTTCGGATCATCAAATTCATAACTCCATACCTTGCCGGCAGAAGCGGATTTCCTTTCTTCTGAACTCATTGCAAACCAGCGATCCGGATAACTAAATCCATTTGAATATGCCGGGAACCTCCGGGCCGCAAAAAGGTCATGGTTTCCGGCCACTATCCATTTGCAGTTCGACCTTATAAGTTCAAGGCACTTTTTGGCACTTCTTTCCCTGACAAATTTGTAGAATCTTTTGTCAAATCCAACTATGTCACCCAGACAAACAAGTTCATCGCATTTTTTAACTTCAGCAAGCCTTAAAGCTTCCTGAAGCATCCTGGTATTCTCATGTATATCAGTTAAAATGCCTATTTTCATAGCAGCAGGTGATAAGACTAAGGTAGGCTTCTTTTTTGAAATTAATGAAGTTCCTATATTCAAAAAAAAAAGGTCCCGCTTTTTAGGGGACCTTATGATTGACGATGGTTGTGAACTATTTGAATGAAAATTTACGCAAAAAATCAGACAACGTTTAAAGATAATAAGAATCAGATACGAGTTAAAAACTAAAAACTGAAGATGAAGGGGCAACCTTTATTTCTTCTGGTAAGTATCAGTAATTGTATATTTTATACCTTCAATTGTCGATTCCTGGCTGACAACTATCTTACTGGATGTCAATTCAATAATTTCAGCATTTACGGTTCCATTTCCAGGGCTGGTCAGTACTAGAATAGTCTCATCTGAATTGAAAACCCAGGTTCCTGAATCCCAAACCTGCGGATCATTAACATCACATTTAGTTGCACCTTCTTCAAAAGTATACGTTCCGTTCGTATTGAATATACTAATATCATCCTTGGTGCAATCATCCAATTGGGAATACAGATCAGTAATCAGTATTCCATTAAAATTAATAGCCGGAGAAACCGTCTCAGCTGTAAGAATCCAGTTTTTTCCACATAGTAATTCTTTTTTTGTAGGTTCCTCATCCTTTTTACAACTTAAGGTCGCAATAAACAATGAAACGATTAAAAGCAAGTTAATTTTTCTCATACTCTAAAATTTATGGGTTTGTTCTTATTTTTACAATATTTTATGTAAACAGGTATGGTAATGTTTTGTTTAATTATTGAATTAGCAACTTATTAACAAGGGCACTATTCTTAATTCAAACCCACCCATTATTATCATGACTTTAAGGGAGAGATATAACGGTATTATCGACTATTTTCAGAAGAATATGCCGGTAGCGGAAACGGAATTACAATATACCAATGCTTTTGAATTGGTGGTGGCGGTGATCCTGTCCGCCCAGTGTACCGACAAGCGGGTGAACATGATAGTGCCTGCCCTGATGGAACGGTACCCGACTCCGGAGACCATGGCCCAGGCCACTCCTGAAGAAATATTTACATATATCCGGAGTTGTTCCTATCCGAACAATAAGGCCAAACACCTGGCGGCCATGGCACGGAAAGTGGTCAGCGATTTCGGGGGCCGGATTCCGGAACAAATTGAAGAACTAATGACATTGCCGGGAGTTGGACGCAAAACCGCCAATGTAATTACCCTGGTCGTATTTGGAAATCCGGCAATGCCGGTAGATACCCATGTTTTCAGGGTATCGGCCCGCCTGGGTCTTACAAAGGGGGCCAAAACTCCGCTTGAAACAGAAAATCAGCTGGTGAGTCATATACCGCGTCAATTGTTGCCGATTGCCCATCACTGGCTCATCCTGCATGGAAGGTATGTTTGTACTGCCAGAAAACCGAAATGCGCTGTTTGCGGACTGAAAGGTTTTTGTCAGTATTATGAAAGTCTGGAATAGGGAAGTTTTGCAGTTCTGCAGTTTTAAAGTAGTGACAAGAGACGAGTGACAAGTGACAAGGAAGAATAATCCCGCAGTGAATCTGTGGATAGCAACGGAAAGTCTTGCAGTCATGCAGTCGTGCAGTTTTGCAGTCGATCCCTTTTCCAGCATCCAGCATCCAGTAACAGTTTTAACCATAACACATAGAAAATGAAGATATTGAATAAAAAACCCACAATTGTTCATATCCTGTTTAAGATTGGAATCCAAAAAAGGGTATAAAAGAGTAACTTTAATAAAATTTCGACGTTAAAAATACCGTATTTACATTTCAAAACTTGTGCAAAAGCAGGATTGACACATTAACTAACATAATTAAACACATGCGACTCATTTACTCAAATCTACGGCTGACCAGTATTATTTTCTTCCTGGGATTGTCGTTGGTGAATTATTCGTGCAAATCCGGTAAGGCAAAGCTTGATAAGGAGCCTGGTCTGGAAAGTTTTCTCACTGAAGAAGACATTTTTGACGATATTGACAAGGCCAAGAAAATTTTTTATTCACTGCCTTCTCCGCTTGAAACTGCCATGTTGCTGAAGTCGGCAGGTATCGCTTACAATGAGCAGGTTTTGAATGATCTTGGCAGTGTGGACAACTATTCAACGAACAAAAGCAAGGCCATTAACCTGGGTATTTATACAACTGACCTGAGTTTTGCAAGCCTGTTCGATCAGCCGCAGACATCGCTCAAGTACATGGATGCAACGAAGAAAATCGCCAATGAGATGGGCATCAGCGACGCTGTTGATGAGGAAACAATGAATCGCCTGAAGCAAAATTTGAACAACCGGGATATAGTAATGGATGTGATTTCAGAAACCTTTCTGAATACAAGTGCTTACCTGAAAGAAAATGATCAGCAGGCTGTTGCCGCTATGGTATTGGTAGGCGGCTGGGTAGAAGGTTTATATATTGGTACCACGATGATCGGTAACACTCCTGTTGAAGGGAATAAACTGGTTGAGCGCATTGCCGAACAGAAACTTTCCTTCAGTATTGTTGAAAGGATGTTACAGGACAACAGGAAAAATCAGAAGGGTGAGGAAAACCGCGACATCATTGAGATGATCAATGAATTGCATGCGCTGAAAATGGCTTTTGAGAAAATTGAGGTCAAGACTTCTTCAGTGAAAGTGGAAGAAGGCAATGCGGCTGATGGCAGCATGTTAAAATCTCAAACAAAAATAAAGGTTACCCCTGAGGCTTTTAAAGAACTTCAGGCAGCAGTTCAGTCATTAAGGAATAACTTCGTTCAATAAATCAGAGACGTATGAAAAAGTATTTGCCGTATATCATAACATTTGTTGTTGTTACAGTACTTGCCCTGCCAGTGCAGGCGCAGTGCAAAGGATTTGCCAAGAATCTCTGCAAGTCGGAACTTACCGGTTATACCCACGATGGAAACTATCACGCTGCCATTCTTACCGAAGGGGAAGAAGCTGAATTGTATAAAACATTTTATTCAGGACAGAAATACCGTCTTGCCGTATGCGGATCTGAAATATTGCCTGCTATTGAATACCAGGTGGTGGATGCATATAAAAACGTGCTTTACGATAACAGCAAACATAATAGTTCGACGACCTGGGATTTTACCCTTGAATCGAGCCAGCAACTTAAAGTGATTGTCAAGGTGCCGCTTTCCGGCAAAAAATCCGAATTCCCCGAAAGCGGATGCGTATCGATCATGTTTGGTTTCCAGGAGGTGAAGGAGTAGGCTACCAGGCTGCTAGGCTACTAGGCTACTAGGCTGCTAGGGGCTTAGAGATTTGTTGATTTGATGATTTGGCTAACGCGGCTGACTGCACTGCAAGAAGAAATCGTACAGACAAGGCATTGCCTTGTCTCTACAACATTCTGATTATTTGCCGAACCGCAGAACTTTCCAACTGCAAAACTGCAAAACTGCAAAACTGCAAAACTTCCTCGTCACTTGTCCCTTGTCACTTGTCCCTATTTAACAGTTTCGCCTTTAGAAATTTCCCTGTATACGATTTCTCACATTTCACCAGGTCCTCGGGTGTGCCCTCAAACACCAGATATCCGCCTGCATCACCTCCCTCGGGTCCGAGATCGATTATCCAGTCGGCTGTTTTTATCACTTCCGGATTGTGCTCAATGATGACAATTGTATGTCCTTTCGCAATCAGCGCCATAAATGCGTCAAGAAGCTTCCTGATGTCGTGAAAATGTAGTCCTGTTGTGGGCTCGTCAAAAATGAACATCATCTGGATGTCACTTTTTTCCTGTCCCAGGAAAGATGCCAGTTTTACCCTTTGACTTTCCCCGCCACTGAGCGTGGAAGATGACTGCCCGAGTTTTACATATCCAAGACCTACATCGGCCAGGGGCGTTAGTTTTTTTATTATAGCCTTTTCAGGACTTCCCTTATGGGAGCCAAAAAAAGCTATAGCCTCATCCACCGTGAGATCCAGTACATCATAAATATTTTTTCCTTCAAAATGAACATCGAGCACCTCATCCTTGAACCGCTTTCCATGACAGCTGTCGCATACAAGGTGAACATCTGCCATAAACTGCATTTCGACCTTGATTTCGCCTTCACCCTGGCATTCTTCGCATCTGCCGCCGTCTATATTGAATGAGAAATGCGAGGGCGTAAAGCCATTGTATTTTGAAAGCTGCTGGCTGGCATATAATTTTCTGATCTCGTCGAATGCTTTTATGTATGTCACCGGGTTGGATCTTGATGATTTGCCGATCGGATTCTGATCCACAAATTCAATGCCCCTGAGCAGGTGCATATCCCCGTTGATGCCGTTAAACTGGCCGCCCTTATCCCCCGCGCCGTTTATCATCTTGTTCAGGGCAGGAAAAAGGATTCCTTTTATAAGAGATGATTTTCCTGATCCGCTTACCCCTGTTACCACTGTCATTATATTCAACGGAAGCCGGATTGTCAGGTTCTTCAGGTTGTTTTCACGTGCACCTGTAATTTCAATGTAATTGTTCCACTTACGCCGGAAATCCGGCACATCAATTTTTTTCTCACCCCGCAGGTAATCAGCCGTAAGTCCCTTTTCCTGTTTGATCAGATCCGGATAACTGCCATGATAAATTACCTCGCCTCCCAATCGCCCTGCCAGCGGGCCGATATCAATGATTTCATCGGCTGCCCGTATGATCTCCTCTTCATGTTCAACCACTACTACAGTGTTTCCAATGTCGCGAAGATCCTTCAGTACCTTGACAAGCAAACCGGTATCGCGTGGATGCAGGCCTATGCTGGGCTCATCCAGGATGTACAGGGATCCGACCAGGCTGCTGCCCAGTGTGGTGGCGAGATTTATGCGCTGGGATTCACCGCCCGAAAGAGTTGAGGAGAGCCGGTTAAGTGTGAGGTATCCAAGACCTACTTCATTTAAAAACTGCAACCGGGTCTGGATTTCAACCAGTATCCTGCCGGCGATTTTCTGCTCGTGTGCGTCCAGGCTGATTGCATCAAAATACCCGCTAAGCTTTTCAGCAGGCATCAGCACCAGGTCCTGCAACGGTGTGCCATTTACCTTCACCCATGAGGCTTCTTTTTTAAGGCGGGCGCCGCGGCATTCGGGACAGGTGGTCTTTCCCCTGTAACGGGCAAGCATCACACGGTACTGAATTTTATATTTCTTGGTTTCCACATATTCGAAAAAACTGTAGATGCCTTTAAAATACCGGTTGCCGTTCCATAACAAAAGCCTTTGTTCATCGGTGAGTTCAAAATACGGACGGTGGATCGGGAAATTAAATTTGTCGGCATTGTAGATGAGCTTGTCCTTCCATTTGCTCATTTTTTCTCCCTTCCAGCAAACGATGGCCTCATCATAAACCGACAGGCTCTTATCCGGAATTACAAGGTCCTCATCGATACCGATCACCCTTCCGTAGCCTTCACACATAGGACATGCCCCAATGGGGTTATTGAAGCTGAACATATGAACGCTCGGTTCCTCAAACCGGATATTGTCTTCCTCAAAGGCATCGCTGAATATGCGGATATGCGGATTTTCACCCACTGTTTTGACGATGCAGGTACCGTCGCCAATCATAAACGCCATTTGAGCCGAATCCGCAAACCGGCTTTTTGAATCTTCATCTGTTACCACAGTGATACGGTCGATGACAACATTTACTGCATCTCCGCTTTCAGGTGAATACCGGATAATCGCCTCTTCGAGTTTGAGTACCTCATCGTTGATTTCAATACGGGTAATGCCCTGTTGTTTCAGGTCTTCCAGTTTCTGGGCAAAGCTCAGTCCTGTATTTTGTTTCATGGGACTAAGCATCATCATCCGCTCATTTTCCGGCCGCGAAACAATATAATCCACTACGTCGGTGGCCGTCTCCTTTTTTACAAGCTTACCTGAAACCGGGGAGTATGTCTTGCCTATCCTGGCATACAGAAGCTTCAGATAATCGTAAATTTCGGTCGATGTGCCAACCGTGGAACGGGGATTTCGGGTATTCACCCGTTGTTCAATAGCAATAGCGGGCGGCAGACCCTTTATAAAATCCACTTCCGGTTTGTTCATCCTTCCCAGGAACTGACGTGCATACGACGATAAACTTTCCACATAACGCCGTTGTCCCTCCGCATATATTGTGTCAAAAGCCAGGGACGATTTTCCGGATCCGGATAATCCGGTGATCACCACCAGCTTATCACGTGGAATTGAAACACTGATATTTTTCAGATTATGTACCCTTGCACCTGAAACTATGATGTAGTTATTTTCGTATAATGATTGTGATGCCGACATAAAAAAAGTTCAGAAAGAATTTAGTATTTTCTAAGAATTTGAATTACTTTCGGCAAAAATATCGCTTTATTTATTAATATTGCGGTAATTCGAAAACTAAACTAACAACAGGGGGACGCCTATCGCTACAATTCTACTTTGCTTTTAAACTCAAAAAGGAGGTAGTGTTGAATAACATTTATTTGACTGACAATGAACTTGTAAGCAAGTTCGTCAGTGGCGATGGAAATAGCCTGGAACAGCTAATTAACCGGTATCGGAAACAGGTCTACACCTACATCTTCCTGCTTGTAAAGAAACAACATCTGGCTGAAGACATATTTCAGGATACCTTTATTAAGGTCATCAAATCTCTTGATGAAGGAAAATATCAGGATAATGGTAAATTCCTTGCATGGGTTCTCCGGATTGCCCATAACCTGGTAATTGATTATTACAGGAAGGAAAAACAACTGAATTCCACCTCACGTGAGGATTTCGGTATGGATATCCTGAATTCACAAAGGTACGCAGTGCAGCCGGCTGAAGACATCATGATCGACAGGCAGATCCGGAAAGATATCCGGGAACTTGTGGATAGTCTTCCAATCGAACAAAAAGAAGTACTCATCCTCAGGCAATACTGCGAATTAAGTTTCAAAGAAATCGCCGAGCATACCAATGTGAGCATCAATACTGCTCTTGGAAGGATGCGTTATGCGCTGATCAACCTGAGGAGGATGGTAAAGGAACGAAATCTGACGCTGACGGCGTCTTGATAGGGACAAGGGACAAGGGACGAGGGACGAGGAAGTTTGGCAGTTTTGCAGTTTTGCAGTTTTGAATTTCCGTAGATTACCAAATCTCTATTCCGGAAATGGTAATCGAATGCAATGAGATTCTCTGCGCCCTCCATAGGACTGGTAAGAGCCTGGTAAACAAGACTTAGCGCCCTCTGCGTTAAAATTTTTGGGTATTCCGTAGTTACACGCCTGGTAAATCGTAAATCTCAATCATAAATCAAATCGTAAAACCACAATTCAAAAAAATTATTATCTTTAACACAATTTGTCTCTAATTTGGTTCGTTCTTTTCCTGTAGCTTTATTATTAACCTAATAATTTACATATGGACAGAACCTCTACAATGAATGGTTCAATCAAATTCTCCGATGACAGTGAAAACGAAATTATCAAACTTGCAGGGTTCCTCGAAAGCGAGGAATTGGAGGTAATAGGATCATACCTGAAAGGCCTTCAGAGCGATGTAAATGATGAGGTCATCAAACGGATCGTGGACTTCTCAAGAAATTACACAAGAAGGAATCCCGCAAAAGAGAATGCGACGTATTGAATCACAAGTGAACTGTTAAAAAACCGCTAGATGTCCATCTGGCGGTTTTTTTCTTGCAGCTTGTCGAGGACATCCATGGTTTCTTTTACGGCTTTTGCGCTCTGATTAAGCTGCTCCATTTCCAGGTCAGTCAGCTTTAATTCGATGATCCGTTCAATGCCATTTTTCCCCAGCACAACCGGTACACCGGCGAAAACATTATCAAGGCCGTATTCTCCTTCAAGCTTAATGCAGCATGGAAATACACGTTTATGATTGCGGGTAATCGCTTCAGCCATACGGGCAGCCGCGGATCCCGGTGCATACCATGCTGATGTGCCCATTAATTTCACCAGTTCTCCGCCACCCTGCCTTGTCCTTTCCACAATTGCATCGATTTTATCTTTAGGAAGCAATTCCGTTACGGGTATGCCGGATACTGTAGTATACCGGGGCAGGGGAACCATTGTATCTCCATGCCCTCCCAGCAGCAGGGCACTGATATCTTTCGGGGATACGCCCAGCTCATCTGCTATAAATGCCTTGTAACGGCCAGTATCAAGTACCCCGGCCATACCCATTACCCGGGTTCGGGGAAACCGTGATGTGATATATGCCTGGTACGTCATCACGTCAAGCGGATTCGAAACCACAATGATGACTGCACAGGGAGAGTATTGGATAACCTGTTCGGTAACACTTTTTACAATGACGGAATTGGTTTCAATGAGATCATCGCGACTCATCCCTGGTTTGCGGGGAAGTCCGGACGTTATTACAACAACCGTTGAATTGGCGGTAGGAAGATAATTATTTGTTACCCCGATTGGCCGGGAATTAAACCGGTCGATAGGAGCGCTCTGCCATATATCAAGTGCCTTGCCCTCGGCGATTCCGGGTTTGATATCAACCAGAACGATCTCATGGGCTGCATCTCTGTGTGCAAGTACATCGGCACAGGTTGCCCCAACGTTTCCGGCTCCTACTACTGTAATCTTCATAAAAATTGGGATATTTAAATTATAAACTGAAATTTTAACAAGCCCGCAATGTTCCAAAAATAGTAATTGTTTAACAAATATTTTTTGATTTGGTTGTTACAACTTTCGTATCCGGATAGAATATGCCTGTTTGGGATTCTCCTGTACAAGTTGCAGCCAGTCGTTTTCAGTAAATCCGGCCTGCAATAACGCCGGCTTCAGGTGGGTGAAAAGAGCTGTATAACCCCTGAATTTCACAGCCGCAGGGTCTATTACATCGTACCAGCCGGCGTCATGAGATATCAGAACACGGTTCAGCAATCCGTGTTTTTTAAGGTTCGTCAGGGCTGCCAGATAATAAGGAATATTATCCTCCATTACATTATCGAGGGATACCCATCCTCCCATTCCTGCAACGACAAGGTGAGTATTAATGCTGTCGGACTGTGCATGGGTCCAGATAAAAGCAGACGGGTCAACACCTTCCTTTTTCAGGATATTTAATTCAGCCATAGCCGTCCTGAACGGACCTGTATGGGCATTGATAACAAGCCCGGTCTTCAGGTGAGTCCGGGCGGCAGCCACGACAATCTTTTCATGAATTACGGATAATACCGTATCAGGGGGCACCGCAATCTTGATAAAACCCGGACGTATACCGGTGGAACCGATTCCGTTTTCCCATTCGTCAATCCATTTCCCGGCAATCTGATCCGCGGTTTCATCAAACGCGGAGCCGGGAATGGCTTTGTTGTTAACTGCCCCGTAATACCCTGTATTGGTCATTATATTCAGGCCACTTGCTTCGGAAAGCCTCTTTAACAGCTCCGGGTCCCTTCCGAGGTAAGCGGGTGTACATTCAATAATTGTAACTATACCCATCTTTTTCGCTTCCATCAGAAAGGGAAGGACAACGGTAATGACAGTGTCCTTATTCCACCTGTGGAAACCCGTGCTGTCAGCCCCTATGAAATCCACCAGGAAGTGCTCATGGGGCAGGGTAGTGCCCAGTTCACTGCTGGCCAGCTGGCCATTGATGGACATGACAATTTCCTGTTCCGGCTGGCATCCGTATAAAATGAATACAGCCAGTAATCCTGCTATGATCGGTTTTTTCATATGCATGGTTATTTACAATATACCGGTTCGCTGATTGCAGAAACCCCGTTTTCATTGAATGCCTCTATCGCAAAATAGTAATCCTGGCCTTTAGTCAGGGCCCGGATCTCGAGTTTATTCCCCTCATCAGCAAACCGCTGATAGGTTTGATACAGCTTGCCGGGCTTTATTCCCCAACGTATATTGTACCCGGTGGCACCCGGAACAGGTTCCCACGAGATGAATACATTGCGCGGATCGGTATCCCGAAAGGCTGTGAACTTCCCCGGAGATTTTGGCAATTTCCCCCCACCCAGGCCAAATACCCTGATATCGCTGATGGCCAGATTTTGCGAGGCTACATATACATGTTCATATTTGATGAATCTGGTTTTCACAGGTTTCGGCAATTCAATATATGCATTGGGGCGGTCCCGCTTTTCACCAGTGAGGTCAGCCAGCAATTCCCAGGTATTTCCGTCAACCGAATGATAAAGGGTAAACTGAGTATATACCGTGGAATCACTGTCATAGATCCCGGATTTGTAATCCGTGAAATTAACTTGTACCGCCCTGACGTCATATATGTTCCGGAGGTCTACCGTGATATATTCACCCGGGTCGCGGGTGTTGGCAACCCAGTACGTTCTGGGATTTTCGTCAGTTACCTTTACAGCGGCAAATGTGTCTCTTACAGAGGAAGCATTGCAGGGTTTTTTGTACGACAGGAGCATCCACCCTGTAAACAGCTCCTCCGAACTGGTCCATTTATTAGTGGGAAGGTAATGGGGGAAGTCACCAAACCGGGTATTTGAATACATCTGGCCATCCTTGTCAAAACCGGCAGGGAACATGGCAATCCTCCGCTCAAAATTCCAGTTCACAGCTACCCATGGGGTGCCGGTGTTCCAATAATTTCCATAATTGTCCTGGAATGTATTTCCATGCCCCGCCCCGGTCACAAATCCCCCCGGTTTATAGGAAACCGGATTGTATGGCGCATAGGTGAACGGACCCAGCGGGTCATCACCCACATAGGTACCATTGGCATATACATTATATTCTGTACCGGGAGCCCCGTATTGAAGGTAATATTTTCCATTGAATTTTGTCATCCAGGCCCCTTCTGTAAACGGTTTGATCGTATCGCGGTGATCGCGGCCGAAACGTTCCCAGCCATGATTTACCGGATCGAGATACATCATGGGTTGTGATGTGCCCACATAGGTGAGGCGTTTGCTGTGATCGAGCTCAATGCCGTAAATGGGGAAAACATTTGAAGATCCCCAGTACATGAACCACCTGTCCGTATCCTCATCGTGATAGATACAGGGGTCCCACGGTCCGGTGGCACCGGGTAGTCTGGGCAACAACCTGTTGAAAAATTCCAGGTGGCCGTTCCATGGCGTGGTGGTGCTGAAAATAGGGCGCAGGTCAAAGGTGCTTTGAAAAAGGTAAAGGGTATCCCTTACGGATAATGCAGCCGGCGCACACATATCCTCCATAGGCCATTTGTCGGGAACCACATAATCCCAGTGGATCAGATCCTTTGAATGCCACCATCCGCCTGAAATAGTTACAAAAAGATAATATTCCCCCCTGTGGTTAACGATGACCGGATCTGCACCCGAACGATAGGATATCTTTTCATTCAGCTGTTCAAAGTTGTACCGATAGTTTATATCCATCGGGTTGCAATAGGACTTCTGGATGCTGGATGCCGGATACTGGATGCTGGATTTGTTTGCGGGGCTTATGTTTCTCGCAGATTTTCGCAGATTTCGCAGATTAGCAATTTCTAATTCCGGAAATGTTAATCGAATGTAATGAGATTCCTCTGCGACCTCATTTAAGTAAAGCGTCTCAAAATATGACGTTGCGAACTTTGCGCATTCCTCCGCGGTCTCTGCGTTAAAACTTTTACATAGTACGTCTAAAGGAATTTGGGCACTAATTCCCAATGACATCAGAAGAAAAAGAATTATGGGAAAGAGTTTCATATTTGTATAAATAGATATGCAATTTACAAAAATTACATAAAAAAACCCCGCCATCGGCGGGGCCTTTTGAACTGTCTCCCTAGACAAATTATTTTACGTATTCTGCCTTGTTCAGGTAATCGAATGACTGGGCAACACCAGGAAATGAACCTACTGTATACTCTTCACATTCCACGATGGGGTATTTCATGCCCGACAATTCTGCATTTTCGAATATGGTCTTGAAATCCATTGTTCCGCTGGCGCCAACTTCCTTGACATCTTTTACATGCCATAGCTCGAAACGTTTCGGATATTTGTTGAAATAGGCAACGTTATCAGCACCGCCTTGTTGCGCCCAATACAAATCAATCTCGAAAGTTACCTTTGATGAATCGGTATGGTTGATCATATAATCATATATAACCTGGCCTTCAACTTCTTTAAATTCCTCGGAATGGTTATGATATCCGAATTTTATGCCCTTTGCTATGCATTTGTCACCCACAGCATTGAAATAATCACAATATCTCTGAATTCCGGCAATCGATTGGTAACCAACACTGTCCATAAAAGGCTGAACAATATATTTAACACCAAGTTCAGCATGAGCAGCAATACATACATCCCACCATGCCATTACACTGTCCCATTTTGCAGAGTCGGGAACCGGCTGACCGGTATGCGAACTGATGATTGTCATTCCATTCTTTTCGATGAGAGCTTTAAAATCAGCCGGGGCCATTTTATAAAACATGCCGTCACCGTAGCCGGCCAGTTCAACAAATGAATATCCCGTCTGACCGACAAACTCAACGGTTTTTACTACATTGACGTTCATACTATCCCGTAAGGAATATAGCTGTAGGCCAATATTTTTTTTCGTACTCTTTGTGCACGACATAGGTACAAATGCTGCTACTATCAGCAACACAATCAATAAATTAAATGCTTTTTTGTTCATAGTGATATTTTATTTTAGACGGCTAAAGGTACATGAAATTTGCTGAAAATAAGCGTTCCTCCCTGATTATTGCAGTTTGGGCTGGTTTAATGGTACATTGGTGTACTAAACTTAATATTAATCAAATGACCAAAGATATTTATAACTGTTTCCCATCTTTTGCGTAAAAACCCAAAAGGTTACATTAATCGCATTGTATTTTTAAAAAATTGACCGCCCTATCCATTACCACACATGAAAAACAGACAATTGTTACACACGCTGCAAAATATAAACCTTGGAAGGACAGTCCGGAAGAGAATATTGCTTTCGGGACTCATTTTTCTTTTTTCGGTTTCTTTGTATTCGCAGGTTACCTGGGACGGTGAAGCCGGAACCTCAAACTGGGGTGATGCATTGAACTGGAGTGGAAATACAGTGCCCTTACCGGGTGATGATGTGGCAGTCAATACGGCAATATCCATCACAGGCGTTCCTTCAATTCTCCTGAATTCACTCAGTGTTACGCAAAATGTCATCCTGATAAGTGATGCAGGAGCCACCCTTACCATCAACAATGTCAATCCGACTCCTGCCCTGAGTATTGCCGGTTCAAATTCGCTAACACTTGGCGGGGGAACTGCTCTGTCTTCAGTCAATCTTGAATTTCAAACCGTTACCGGAGCCACTACAATTTCCGGGACACTGGCCAATTCAGCATTTAACAGCATTACTATAAGCAATGGGCAATCCGTTAATGTAACCGGCTCATTGACAAATGTTACCGATGCGTCCATACTGATAAACGGCACCCTGGACATTTCCGGAACCTTCACGGCTAATGCCGGGACTACTACCGTGAATGGATCAGTCAACAATACCGGATTGGTGAATGGTTCACCGGCAAATTTGTCATTTGCCTCGGGGTCAACCTATTCACACAACAGGAATGGAGGATCAATACCTTTATCTGCATGGGATGCCGCTTCAAATTGCAATGTTACAGGACTTACAAATACGACGTTGGCCGGTGGACTCAACCAGACATTTGGCAACCTGTCTTTTAATTGTGCAGGATTATCCGCACCCCTTACGCTTACCCCTTCAGGTGCCTTGATCGTTCAGGGAAACCTGCTGATTCAAGGTTCAGCTATCAATACAATCAGGCTGGCACAAGGTGCCAATAACCTTACCGTTAACGGTACAACTACAATCAACAGCAATGGTATTTTTAATGATGCCAATGCAGGCGGAACAAACACCTTTATTGGAGATATAACTGTCAACGGAAACTGGAATACCTCCACTAGTCCCGTCAACCTGGATGGTAACCTGATTGTCAATTCAGGTGCGGTTTTTACTTCAGGTGCAGGTATATACACGCTGAGCGGAACCGGAAAAGTCATTGGAGGGTCGATCGCGGGCATCACAATTACCAGTCTTACTGTAACCGGGACCCTTGATAATAACCTGGCCACACTTACTGTACCTACACTTAATATTCCCGGTACCTTCACAAATCTTACCGGTCAGACGCTTACATGCAGCACCCTGCTTTCCGGAACGGGAAGTTTTATCCAGCAGGACAATGCAACGCTTACTATCGGAAATAACGCAACTATTACAACCCTTACCGCCAATGCTGCCGGGAATACAGTAAATTACACACGAGCCGGGGCACAGAATATTCTGCCTGCAGATTATTATAATCTGACCCTTTCGGGAAATAATACAAAAACAGTTACCGGAGTTACCGGGGTACTGGGTTCGTTAAATTTCAACGGTGCAGCTACCCTGGCTATCGGGGCAAATGCACTTACGGTTGCTTCGGTGAACCGCCTCAATCCAATTGCCATAACCGTATCCTCGGGCTCTTTTATTGTGAACAGCAGCCTGCTGCTTGCTTTAACCGACCCTATCACTTTTAGCGGGGCAGGTATATTAAATGTATCCGGAGACCTGACATGCGGGGCCCTTACTGCCTTTTCGAGTACCATCCATGTTTCCGGCAATTTCGGACCGGCCACCTTCGCACGGGGTACAAGTCTGGTAAACCTGAACGGTGCCGGCGCCCAGCAATTAAATGGGGGCTATACTTTTAGAAATCTGACTCTTTCCGGTGGCAGCAATAAAATACTTACGGCAAATACTATTATTACAGATACACTTAATCTGGTTTCCGGTGTGCTGCAATTGGGGAACTTTAACCTGACTTTCACAGGCACTGCAGGAGCGGCTGCTATTACCGGAACACCCTCGCCAACCAACATGATTGAGACCAATGGTACTGGTTTGCTTGGTTTTACGAATGCTGCCCTTCCAAATACCGCGTTGAATGGCACTTATCCTGTCGGTTTTAATGGTACCTATAATCCCCTTGTTCTATCAGGCCTTGCGGGGGGGGCAGGAAACCGGACATTCAGAATTCGCGTAGTAGCCGGACAATTATTTGTAAACGGAATAAACAGGTACTGGGAAATTGGCCAGACCAATGTTACAGGCACTCCTTCTTTATCTTTCGCGTACAATGCCAGCGAAGCTTCGGGTGATATAACCAAATTCCAACCCTTCACCAACGTTTCCGGTACATGGGGCCTGGCACCTTCACCTTCAGCTCAGGGCGTAAATCCGGTTACTTCAACAACAGCTGCGGCATTGCCTGCAACCAGCCTATGGACTGCAGCAATGCCCGGTGCATTCTATTCCTACCAGACAGGAGACTGGAATAACCCAACCACCTGGACAAACGATCCCAGCGGCAGTACCTTGATAAACCCGCTAAATGCTATACCCGGCTATCTTGATGTGGTTTACATTTTAACCAGCCGAACAGTTAGCCTGACCACAAATATTACAACCACCGGGCTGGATCTAACCATTAGTGCCGGGGGATTTCTCGACTTGTCATCCTGGCAGTTTCAGAATGGACTTGTTGCATTAAGAGGGCAGGGAACATTGAGAATCAGTCCCTTAAATCCGGTTACAGGATATTTCCCTGCTGCAACCACCAATACGTTAGTTAATGTGGGTGGCGGTACAACAGAATACAATAGTACTACTAACCTTCCGGCATCCCAGTTAACGTATAATAACCTCAGTATTAACACTGCCGGAACGGTAACACAAAAAAATAATATTATCTTAAATGGTGACTTGTATGTAAAACAGGGTACATTCCGGATGAACGACAATACAGCTGCAGTGCTCAGATACCGATTAACCGTTGGCGGTAATGTTACTGTGAGCAATGGGGCATTCTTCACCGTTGGTACGAGTCCTACCAATACAACTCCCGATCCAACTATACTCTCAGGGGGAGCCACACCCCCATTCACCAATTATTATGACGGGCAATCGCACAGGGTTGTTGTAAAAGGTGATTTTACAAATAACGGAACCGTCAAATTTACTAATCAGGCCAATCCGGAATATACCCAATTCCCTTCCAATGGTTTTGCAACAGTATATTTTCAGGGTTCTTCAAATAATACACTTACCTGCAATGGGCAAACCAGTTTTTACAACCTGGTTCTTGATAAGGGAACGGATCCAACTTTCAGACTTACAGTTTACAGTACAGCTTATAATAATTTCAGATTATATGGTGCCAATATTGCAGCCATAGAAAGTGGCTCTGCCAATCCAAATGTTCGCAAAGCACTCTGGATAAGAAATGGAACCCTCGTCTTAACAGGATTAACGGTCATTCCTTCACTTTCGGAAGGTGCTCCATCCGCTCTGACAACCGATTTTTTTATTCCCGGTAATGGTGCCCTGATACTCGATGGAGCGTTTGTTACCGTTTTATCCACAGCTGATGACTACACGGAAGTAAATGCAGCCTATGGCCTTGCTGGGGGAAGTAATGCCCTTTATGGAATTAATGCAGGAAGCGGAGGAAGCGGACTTGCCATTTCCGGTATCCTGCAGGTAAACAATGGATACCTGTCAACCCGGGAATCAGGGGGATTAACCTATTGGAGCTATGGTTCAGGAGGACAATTCATAATAACCGGTGGAACGGTAGATACGAAACAATTTCACAACCCTGAAGGAGGAGCCAATGGCCTGATCTCTTATTTCCAGACCGGTGGAAATGTGATATTCCGCGGCCGTTTTCAGAATGTGATAAACTATCCGACAGTAAGCAGCCTGTCTAATCCTGCAATTTATACTGCAAGGGCTGACAATGGTATCGATGCCACTGCCGGTATCGGTACGTTGAGCATCAATAGCAATGCAGCCAATGGATTTACCATGTCGGGCGGCACCATGTCAATCCATGATGTATGCGGTACAACAGGCACCAACTATGCATTTTATGCAGGTTGCCCTGTATCCAACATTAATGTAACCGGAGGTACGGTTCAGGTTAATCCTACCACGGGAACAGCTTCCGCTGATGCAGATTATTTGATAAATTCAAAAGCGCCATTTGGAAACCTGACAATTTCCCGGGTAAGCGGGGCATCAGTAGTTCAACTGAATACGACAACCCTGACTGTTTTAGGGAACCTAAATCTTGCAACGGCATCCAGTGCCTTAACAACAAATAACCTGGATGTAACTATCGGGGGAAATTTTACGGTTCAAAATGGGGCTGCTTATAATCCCGGAACGAATACTACTACTCTAAACGGTGCAGGCACACAGACCTTTACCAATAATCTGGCAGGGTTAACTCTAAATAATTTCACCATTAATAAGGCTGCCGGAATTGCGGTTAACCTGGCCGGGAATTCCATAAATGTTGCCGGAAATTTCAACCTGACACTCGGGAGGCTTAACGATAACGGATTTACTGTATTTGTAGCCAAAAATGTATACAATTCAGGGCTCCACACGGGTTCCGGAAAAATTTCACTGAATGGCTCTGTATCCCAGACTATTGATGGGAATGGTATTTTTCAGAACCTTGAACTGAATAATACGGGCGGGGCACCGGGCTCGGCACCGGTTTCCCTGGTGGCAAATTCCACTGTCAACGGAACATTGACGTTGTCACAGGACAGAATATTTAATATTGGAATATACAATTTAAAATTAAATTCCAGTGCATTAATTGTAAACTGGGGCGTCAACAGGTATTTACAATCTGCCGGAAATGCAGGTGACGGGGGGATAACCAAACAATATTCAGCCGCTTCTCCGGATTTCACATTTCCGATCGGGGCACCTACAATAACCCCTGCGCTACCGGTAGCTTATACTCCGGCCACGATAAACATAACATCTTCTCCAACAACCTGGGGATACATAACTGTAGTTCCGGTGGGAGTTGAACATCCTGCCACAACTACGAAAAATCTAAACCTTACGTATTACTGGAGGGTAAAATCTGCAGGCTTTGCCGGAATAGCCGCCGGTTCGGTTAACCATAGTTATACTTACAACCTGGCAGACGTACCAAACCCGGGCCAGGTTGGAAGCTATGTGCCCGCCAGGTATGATGAATCAACATTTACATGGACGAATGGAACCAGTGCAAGTATCAATACGGTTGCCCGGGTAATAGGAGTTGGGGTCGGCGATCCCTTTATGTCCAATACAAATAATATTGAAGGCGACTATACAGCGGGATTGGCTGCCGATTTTGGCGTACCAGCCAAGTTTTGGAGCCGGCAAAGCGGTAACTGGAACCTCACCTCAACCTGGTCAACTGTTAGCCCTGTAGGACCGGCTGCTGCAAGAATTCCCGCTGCAGGAGATATTGTAATTATCGGGGATTATCCTGCCCGTAATGATTCTGTTTGGCTGAACAATGGAATAGCACCGGGTAACGGCTCTGCTCAAAATTCAGCTAATCTTATAATTAAAAGGGGTTCTGCCCTGGATGCATACACCTATTCTGCCAGTAATTTTGGGGTAGTTTCGAGTTTTTCGGGCGGAAATGGCAAATTCAGGGTGACTACCGCTGTAGCAGCAGATTGGAGATATCCACAAATATTCACATTCCCTTCCGGTGATTTTTCTGACTTTAACACAAACGGCGGCACTACCGAGTTTTATGATATTGACGGCAGCCAGGGATGCCTGTATATATTACCACCGAACGTTACTTCATACGGAAACCTTATGATGACCGCAAAAGGTGGCGATAATATAATTTTACCAAATAACACCCTGACTACAATTAACGGAAACCTGACCTGCGGCGGGGATAACAACCGGGCCTGGATTTGCATGAGTTGGAGTACCGGACATAATGGATTTATAATAGATAATTATGATCCTATTGTTGAGAAAACGGTTCATGTCAAGGGTAATTTGTATGTGAACACGGGGACGTTAATTTTTATGGATGAATACTTGCCCCAGCATTTGGTTGTTGATGGAAATGTAACCGTTGGCACTAATGCGTGGATAGATGTTAATATTGCCGGTGGTAACAGTCCTGGTGGGGCACCACAGCCCAATACCTTTGTTATCGGAGGAAATTTAACAAACAATTCTCTCGCTCTTTTGGGTCAACCCGGGTTAAGGTTACGGAGCGGGACTTACTATTGTGATGTTACGTTTCAGGGATCCGCAAACGCAACTATATCAGGGACAAGTCCATCTACGATTTTCAACAAAATGACCGTAAACAAAGGAACATCGCAGGCAACTACCCTTACCTGTAATGTTGGGGGTACCTTAACAACCCCATCCGACAATTGGCTCACCTTGCAAAACGGAACATTTATTTATAACCGGACAGGCGATTTAACAATTTCCCAGGGAAGCACATTTTCAGTTCCTTCAACTGCAGGGGTAAACATTAACACTTCATCAAATATTTTCATAGCGAATGCCAATTCCAATGTAAATACAATGTACCTCAGTGGTAAACTTACATTGGCTTCCGGCAATACCGGGAATGTTTATATCGGCCAGCCTGGTGCACCGAACAACTGCCATAACGATATTGAATATTCCAGTGGTGGGGCATCTGCTATCCAGGTTGACGGAGGAAACCTTTATGTAAACGGACAAATACGCAGGAACCCTTCAAATGCCGCAGGGATATTAAGTTATTCCCAATCGAACGGTAATGTTACCATATATGGAAGAAATTGTGTGGCACCATTCAATAACGATGCCAAACTTGAAGTCCTGAACACCGGCAGTCAGTTTAATATGTCCGGTGGGGCACTTACTATTGTTCGCGGCAATGGTGGCGCATTTGGCGATCTTTACCTGCGGCCGCAAACAGGTTCGGTCACAGGCGGAACCATAACCCTGGCACCGGGAGCTGCTGTGGGTTCAAATCAAACCTACCAGGTTGAGGCCTCGATACCTTTAAATAATGTTATAATTACCGGCTTTGACGGATCAAACAAGGCTACCGCCAAGTTAATGGTCAGCCCGCTGGTTTTAAACGGCGATCTTACCCTATCTAATATCAATAGTGCTCTTAATGCTGTATCCGCATCGGGCAATAGCATAAATGTAACATTTAACGGCAATGTTGTTAATAATGGCAATGCGGCCTCGTATTTATTCGGTACTAACCTTACAACTTTCAGTGCTTCCAACGCGTCTCCGTACCTGGGAGTACAAAGTCTGACCGGAACCGGAACGACCAATTTTTACGATTTGCAGGTTAATCCTGAAGCTTCCCTTTCAATAAACAAAAGTATCATTGTAAATCGCAATCTTTCAATTGGTTCGGGTACCCTGATTTGTAGCTTATTTAAAGCTGATGTAGCCGGCAATTTCACCAACAACGGCAATTATTCGGATAACAACGGGTTGGACATGGGTATTTGCTTAAACGGTACCACGGTTCAACAGGTTGGAGGTTCCGGTACATTTGGAAGGCTGGAATTGAAAAACCCCGCCGGAGCCCGGCTGAACAGCAGTATCTCATTGCAGGAAGACCTGCTCCTGAGCCAGGGAATTTTAGATGTTAACAGCTATTTGTTAACGCTTGGTGTAAATAGCAATATTGGCGGAGCACCATTTGGTGTAACAAAAATGATTGCAACACAAGGCGTTTTCAGTAACATAGGTATTAAAAAGTTTTTTAGCACCTCACCACAGGTATTTACCTATCCTATTGGTACTTCAGGCAAATATACACCGGCTGTACTCACCATTAATGCAAGCAGTTATGTTGGTTCAATCCGTATAAACAATATTAACGGTACGCAACCGGCGGTCATTGACCCTGCCAATTCGCTGAAATACTACTGGGAGGTAGAAAGTTCAGGCATCTCAGGTTTTACAGGAAACCTCGTGTTGAATTATCTGCCAGGTGACGTGGTGGGAAGCCAGGAAAATAATTACCTGGCAGCCAGGTTAATTGTTCCGGGCACCAGCTGGAGCATTACCAGTGGTGTAGTTCCTGCTTCAAAAACAATTACATTTAATTATATAAATTCCCTGAACCTTTGTGGTGAATATACCGCGGGAATTGCGACAGCTTTTCCACCCAATGTTCCGACTTATACAAGTAATTCAGATGGAAACTGGAATGACAATACAATCTGGAGTCAGACAGGAGGCACACCTTATGTATTAGCTCCCGGTAATGGCCCGAACGGTTTCATAGTAATTGTAAATCATGTGGTAACAGCAAATAGCAACAACTGTTCCGCTTACAAAACAACCATTAACGGAAAGCTTAAAATTGTTGCGCCCTTTTTTGGCCATAACCTGGGAACAGTTACAGGGAATGGCACCTTGTATTTGGAAAACGGGGCATTTCCGGCTGGTTTATTTACAACATTTTTAGATTGCAACAATAATGCTACAATTGAATATGGGGGTACTGGCAGTTATTCCATCATCGCGGACTTGTACGATAATGTCCCCAATTTATTGTTTTCGGGAACAGGAACACGAATTTTACCCGACAAGGATATTACAGTTTGTAAGTCATTGAAAATAGGTACATTGACGGATGGTCCAATACTCGACAATAGTGTCTATAACAGAAAACTCATTATTCAGGGTACAATGGAACGGTATAACACCGGGACATTTAATGGTGGATCAGGTGCAAATGCGACAGTTGTATTTGCCGGTTCGGCCTCCCAGGTAATTGGCGGGGCAACTGGGAATTTTGTTGGCACCAGTGCTTTTAATAATCTTGAAGTAAATAACACACTGGGTTTAACAGTGAATGGTTCCACCGAGGTTGGCGGAAATTTAGTGCTGACGGATGGATTGATTAATACATCTTCACTGAATAATTTGACAATTGTCAATACGGCAATTAATTGTGTAATTCCTTCCGGAGGAACTGCTGCTTCATATGTAAACGGACCGTTGATAAAAAAAATCAATCAGGGCGACAATTTCTTTTTTCCGATTGGACAAGGCCTTATTCCGGGAAACAAGATTTCACTTTCTTCAACCCAGACAGGTACATTATTATGGTCCGCGCAGTATTTTAGGCCAAATAGCACATTTAACAGCTATACAGCCCCGCTCGCGGCAGTGAGCTGGAATGAATACTGGAAGGTTGCTGCCCCGGGTGGAAATGGTGCCATTGTAGGACTTACCTGGGATCCGGCAAGCGATATTACCCCGCTTGTTACCATGGGAGGTAAAAACGACATGAGAGTGGCCTGGTATAATACAGGAACAGGTGAGTGGAATGAAATACCCTCAAATGCTACAGGCAACGATTATAATGGAAACGTTTCAACAACAAGCACAATAACAATCCCTGCTTCGGGTTCATCAGATTTTACCATAGCCTCTGTTACCACACTGATACCTAAAGCTAAACTGGCTCCAACGGGTCCGGTTTGTGGTATTTCGGGTGTGCCGGTAACTTTTTCAGCGCCGGTTCCGGTTCCTCCTAATTACAAGCTTACCTATACAGTTAATGGAGGGGCCCCCCAAACTGTTGTCATAACGCCTGCAATGATGCCTTATAGTATTCCAACCAATCCGGTAACATCACAGGTAATAAAGCTTACAGGCTTCTCCTATAATACGGATGCAGTTGGTGCCGGAGGCTTAACCGGTGTGGTTGATGTAACAACTGTCACTGCCTATGCCAATCCAACAATTGCTGATGCCGGAATTCCGCAGTCATTATGCGGAATAACATCGGCTAACCTGAATGGGAACATTCCTGTTACAGGTACCGGAGTATGGAGTATTGTTCTTCCTAATTTCGGGGGTACCGTAATCACACCAACCAATCCCACAAGTCAGTTTAACGGTTTAAATGGCAAATCTTATACCTTAAAATGGAAGATAAGTAATGGAACATGTACCTCTTCGAGTAATACAACGGTTAATTTTACCCTTTTACCCGATGCTCCGGTTGCATCTCCAAACCAGACCCTTTGTACAGGTGCGATAGTCTCTGATTTAGTGGCATCCACTCCAACCGGGACGGTATACTGGTTTGCCAACGCTACCGGTGGAACAGCATTACCAGGGACAACAACACTGGTTAGTGGCAATAATTATTATGGAGAAGTAAACAATGGATGTATAAGTGAAACAAGAACACAGGTAACTGTTACTATCAGCGATCCTTCCGCGCCCACAGGAAGTGCAACCCAAAGTTTCTGTACTATTAATAATCCGACAGTGGCCAATCTGACCGCGGTTGGAACGGCTATTAAATGGTACACTGCAGCAAGTGGTGGAATGGCTCTGCCAACAACCGATGCATTAAGCACAGGAACGTATTATGCAAGCCAGACAGTAGGTGCATGTGAATCAGTTTTGCGTTTTGCAGTTGCAGTCACGGTAAATGACCCGGCTGCTCCGACAGGCACAGCTGCTCAAAGCTTCTGTACAATTGATAACCCGACGGTAGCCAATCTTACTGCAACCGGCTCTACCATTAAATGGTACAGCGCTGCAACCGGCGGAACCGCCCTGGTGGGTACAACGGCCCTTGCTACAGGTACGTATTATGCCAGCCAGACGGTCGGCTCATGCGAGTCAGCCCTGCGATTTGCAGTGGCCGTCACGGTAAATGACCCGGCTGCCCCGACAGGCACAGCAGCACAAAGCTTCTGTACAATTGACAACCCGACGGTGGCTAATCTTACCGCGACCGGCTCGACCATTAAATGGTACAGCGCCGCAACCGGTGGATCAGCCCTTGTAACCACAACGGCCCTTTCAAGCGGAACGTATTATGCGAGTCAGACGGTTGGCTCATGCGAGTCCGCCCTGCGATTTGCTGTGGCCGTCACGGTAAACAATCCGCTTGCCCCGACCGGAAGTGCAACACAAAGCTTCTGTACTATTGATAACCCAACAGTAGCTAACCTTACCGCGACCGGCTCAACCATTAAGTGGTACAGCGCTGCAACCGGTGGATCAGCCCTTGTAACCACAACAGCCCTTGCAACAGGTACATATTATGCCAGCCAGACAGTGGGCTCGTGCGAGTCCGCCCTGCGATTTGCTGTGGCCGTCACGGTGAACAATCCGCTTGCCCCGACAGGATCAGCTGCTCAAAGCTTCTGTACAATTGATAATCCGACAGTGGCCAACCTTACCGCGACCGGCTCGACAATTAAATGGTACAATGCCGCTACTGGGGGAACCGCCCTTGTAACAACTACATCCCTTGCAACAGGAACGTATTATGCCAGCCAAACGGTCGGTTCGTGCGAGTCAGCCCTGCGATTTGCAGTGGCCGTCACGGTAAATGACCCGGCTGCCCCGACAGGATCAGCTACCCAGTCATTCTGTACAATCGATAACCCGACGGTGGCTAACCTTACCGCGACCGGCTCTACCATTAAGTGGTACAGCGCTGCAACCGGGGGATCAGCCCTGGTGGGTACAACAGCCCTTGCTACAGGTACATATTATGCCAGCCAAACGGTCGGCTCATGTGAGTCCGCCCTGCGATTTGCTGTGGCCGTCACGGTAAACAATCCGCTTGCCCCGACTGGAAGTGCAACACAAAGCTTCTGTACAATCGATAATCCGACAGTGGCTAATCTTACCGCGACCGGCTCTACCATAAAGTGGTACAGTGCCGCAACCGGGGGAACTGCCCTGGTGGGTACAACGGCCCTTGCTACAGGTACTTATTATGCCAGCCAGACAGTGGGCTCATGCGAGTCCGCCCTGCGATTTGCTGTGGCCGTCACAGTAAACAATCCACTTGCCCCAACTGGAAGTGCAACACAGTCATTCTGTACAATCGATAACCCGACGGTTGCTAACCTTACCGCGACCGGCTCTACCATTAAGTGGTACAGCGCCGCTACCGGTGGATCAGCCCTTGTAACCACAACGGCCCTTGCAACAGGTACTTATTATGCAAGTCAGACAGTGGGTTCATGTGAATCCGCCCTGCGATTTGCAGTGGCCGTCACGGTAAACAATCCGCTTGCCCCGACAGGCACAGCTGCTCAAAGCTTCTGTACAATTGATAACCCGACAGTGGCTAACCTTACCGCGACCGGCTCTACCATTAAGTGGTACAGCGCCGCTACCGGTGGATCAGCCCTTGTAACCACAACGGCCCTTGCAACAGGTACTTATTATGCAAGCCAAACGGTCGGCTCATGCGAGTCAGCCCTGCGATTTGCTGTGGCCGTCACGGTGAATGACCCGGCAGCCCCGACAGGTAGTGCAACACAAAGCTTCTGTACTATTGATAACCCGACAGTGGCTAACCTTACCGCGACCGGCTCCACTATCAAGTGGTACAGCGCCGCAACCGGCGGAACCGCCCTGGTGGGTACAACGGCCCTTTCAAGCGGAACGTATTATGCGAGTCAGACGGTTGGCTCATGCGAGTCCGCCCTGCGTTTTGCAGTGGCCGTCACGGTAAACAATCCGCTTGCCCCTACAGGTAGTGCAACACAGGCATTCTGTACAATCGATAACCCGACGGTTGCTAACCTTACCGCGACCGGCTCCACTATTAAGTGGTACAGCGCTGCAACCGGCGGAACTGCCCTTGTAACCACAACGGCCCTTGCCACAGGTACATATTATGCCAGCCAAAC
>JBGSSA010000116.1:0-187967 GCA_041737295.1 Bacteroidales bacterium
CACTGTAATGACAATCAGTAAGGAAGAATACGAGGCAACTGTTGATCTTTCTGAAGCCAGCACGCACGACTGGAAGAAACTGATCGAGGAGAACGAGGCAATTAAGCCGAAATCGAGGAAGAAGAAGCGATTATAGTTGATGGTTGATGGTTGATGGTTGATGGTTGATGGTTTGGGCTGAAGGCTGAAGGTTGGAAGGCTGAAGGCTATAGGCTGTTAGGAAGAACGTCTTCGGTGTTCGATTCGTACAGACAAGGCAGTGCCTTGTCTCTACACCATTCCGATTACTAATACCGACCACCAACCACCGATTACCGACAACTGTCGTAAATCGTAAATCGTAAATCGTAAATCCCTATGATTAATTCCACAAGCTCCACTACTCCGGAAATTAATCCCATACTGATCGCCCCATGCGGCATGAATTGCGGAACCTGCCTGGGGTATCTGCGTGAAAAGAACAAATGCCCGGGATGTCGTTTGAAAAGCGCATCTAAAGTGCCAAGCCGTGTCAACTGTGTCATCCTGAACTGCAGTCACCTGGCAGAGACCGAATCCAAATTCTGCTATGAATGCAAAAAATATCCCTGCAAAAGAATACTGCAACTGGATACCCGATACAGGACAAAATACAATACAAGCCTGATGGGGAACCTTGAGCGCATTAAAAATTCCGGGCTCGAAGCATTTGCAAAAAGTGAACATGAAAAATGGCTTTGCCCGCAATGCGGAGGCACTATCTGCATTCACAGGGGATACTGTATGAGTTGCACAAACAGGAATCATTTTAGGATTTCCTGAACCCTATTCCCTGCCGGGTGATTCCGTCATAACTTTTATTATATCGGGCTACCCGGGATCGGTTATTTTGTCTTATTTTTATATAACCTTTAAAGCCATTATGAAAGACCAAAAAATCGATCGCCGGATATTCCTCCGAAATACGGCTGTCACCGCCGCCGCTGTAACACTGTCGGGTAATGCCGCACTTGGAAGTATTCTGCATGCTCCGGCCTTAAACCTGCTTCCCCGATGGAAGGGTTTCAACCTGTTGGATTATTTTTCTCCCTCTCCCGGACGTAATCGGGATGCCGGCAGAACCACGGAGGACGATTTTCGCTGGATGACCGACTGGGGTTTTGACTTTGTGAGGCTTCCGATTGCCTACCCGCGATATCTCAGTTTTGACAGTTCGAAGCAGATAACAAAAGATGATTTCTACAAGATTGATGAGAAAGTCGTCGGAGAAATTGAACAACTGGTTTACCTGGCACAGAAACATAACCTGCATGTAAGTCTGAACCTGCACCGGGCTCCCGGTTATTGCATCAACGCGGGGTTTTATGAACCTTTCAATTTATGGAAGGATAAGGAAGCACAGGATGCCTTTAATTTTCACTGGGGCATGTGGGCAAAGCGGTTTAAGAACATTTCCCGTGATAAAATCAGTTTTGACCTGCTGAATGAACCCGCCTTCAGGGAAGATATGAATGACCAGTTTTCAAAGAGCAGCGCATTGCCCGGAGAGTTATACAGGAAGGTGGCGGAAGGTGCAGTGAAGGCTATAAGGGCCGAAAATGCCAATCACCTGATTATTGCTGATGGAAATAATGTTGGGAACGATGTAACACCCGAATTGTTTGACCTGAAAGTAGGCCAGAGCTGCCGCGGGTACTTTCCTCATTACATTTCTCACTACCAGGCACCCTGGGTGTGGAAAGATCCTTCCCAGGCTCCTGACCCGGCCTGGCCCGGCACATTCGATGGGAAGACCTATGGAAGGGAACGTTTGGAAGAATATTATAAACCCTGGATAGAATCTGTAAATAAAGGTGGTGGTGTTCATTGCGGAGAATGCGGTTGCTGGAAAAAAACACCACACGACATTTTTCTGGCGTGGTTTGGGGATATCACGGACATTCTTACGCAAAACGGAATCGGTTATGCGCTGTGGAATTTCAGGGGAGATTTTGGGATCCTTGATTCTGGCAGGGAGGATGTGAAGTATACGGACTGGTATGGGCATAAACTTGACAGCAAATTGCTGGACCTTTTAAAAAAACATTGAAACCGAACGAGTTAAATCAACCCTTTCGACATATGGAGAAGTGTTTTCAACGCGTTTTTCTCGCCTGCCTGGCAACCCTGTTGATGTCAATAACAGGTTGCCGGAATCAGACTCCGACAGGAACAAAAGAGCCGGAAGTTTTTGACCCGAAATTTGAACTTGTCCCATCAGAAAAATTCTATTTCAATTCCTTCGTGGATTGCAATATGGCAGAGGCCTGGGTGGGTGATACCTTTCGCATTTTTCCGGGTAAATACGGTGAGGACCCGCTTTGGGGGGATGCCCGTGATCTGAAATTCGCGGATGGACGGAATGCTGACGAAGCTTTCAGCAGCCCGGCAGAAGCATTTACTGAGCCTGTCATGCCCCCGAACGTTAAGCCCGGTCAGCCGGGCCTGCATGGTGCCGTGTGGTTCGAAACGGTATACCAGGATCAAAAGGACAGCAGTGGCAGGACATTATATGCAGTTTACCATAATGAAAATTATCCTTCCACATTGCCCTGGGATGAAAAGAGCGGCAAAGGCTACAAAAATGAAAAATGGCCCGAGGGGCTGAAAGGGCCTTCATCCCCGGCAGCAGTATGCCGGATAGGTATTATGAAATCCACAGATGGCGGCAGGCATTGGGAAAACAAAGGGCTTTTCATTGAAGACGAGCAGCCGAGGCTTATTCTGAAACCTTACAATACTTCCTGCACATTTGCAGGCGGGGTTGGCGATCCTTCCGCAGTGGCCAGCGGCGATTACCTGTATCTTTTCTATGGAGAATACGGTTATCCGGGAGTTTATGATGAACAGACCTATGGTGCTGACGCAGAATGGAGCGGGCAATGCATCAGTGTGGCCAGGATTGGCTTAAGCGACCTGGATAATCCGGAAGGCAATGCAAAACGGTGGGATGGGAAGGGTTTCAATACCGGTTTTACCGGGATAGGTACCCCTGTCGCTTCATTGCAGATTGCACGGAGTGATGGAGGCGGTCCGGCATCCGGACCCTCGGGAGGATTTCACTGGGGGCCGTCGGTAAGCTGGAATACCTATCTCGAATGCTGGGTGATGCTTATGGGAAAAGTCACCGGACCCTCCTGGGCCGGAAGCAGCATCTATATTTCCTTCAATAAAAACAAAGACCTGGGAACCGCGGATAATTCGCAGCAATGGACAAAACCAAGACTATTGCTGGACAAGCCGGGGTATTTTCTCTGGTACCCTTCGCTTCAGCCCTTAAATACTCCCGAAGAGGTGAGCAATAAGAGTACTTGTTTAAGATTGGGCAAACAAGCCCGCCTTTTTGTTAAGAATATCCGCCCTGAGAAAAGCGAGTATATGTCTGAGTATGTCATCGTATTTGAAAAATAGCCCGGATTCCTCGAAAGAAGTGATTGCTGATAATGTTTAATAGCATGCCCAAATAAATTGAACAAAACACAATTCGTTTATGTTAATCAGGAGGCAATTCAGAATAATATGCATATTAAAACGAAAACAACTGCACCGGTTCTGCAAATTGATGGCAGAGGACTATATTATTCTTTTGTTGCGGGCACAAAAAAAATTATTGATAATCAGGCAGAACTGAACCGGATTAATGTTTTTCCGGTAAATGACGGAGATACGGGTTCGAACATGGCCGCCACAGTTCGTACCGTTTTCGATTCAGTACACCCTCACAGGTCATATAAGATCACGATTGACCGGATTGCTGAAACGGCCATGACAAATGCGCGGGGGAATTCAGGTATTATTTTTGCCCAGTTGTTGTATGGGATCAGCAATGAAACAGGGCAACACCAATCCATAAACTTCAATCAATTTGCCCGTAGCATAAAGAATGCTGTACGGTATATTTATGAGGCCGTCGCAGTGCCTGTGGAAGGAACCATGCTTACGGTTATCAGTGATTGGGCAGATTACATTTATAACCGCCGAAATGAATACGGCGACTTTGCCCAGATGTTTACGAGCTCAATTGAGGTGCTTAAAAAATCATTGGAAGAAACAAGGCATAAACTTGCCGTGCTGACAAGGGCAGAAGTGGTGGATGCCGGGGCGAGTGGCTTTGTATTTTTTATAGGGGGCATAGTAGATTTCCTGCAGAGCAGCAATATCCGGCAAATGCTGGGTTCAAAGTCCGAAATCCGGCCGGTTAATAATGAAGCCCTTCATATTCCTGAGCAGGTTAATTTGCGATACTGTACGGAAGCTATCCTGCGGCAGGTAACTGCAAACCACCAGGTGCTTTCGCACTTATTGAGCCGGCATGGAGACTCGGCTGTCATTGCCGGATCGGATGCAGTTAAGCATCTTCACCTCCATACGGATGATCCGGCCGCTTTTTTCTTTGAGCTGAAAAATCATGGCCATATCACCTTCCAGAAAGCAGAAGATATGGTCAGGCAAAGCGAGACAGTTTACCGTCGGAAATGGAAAATTGCACTCGTAACGGATTCTTCCTGTGATCTTCCCCGTGAAATGATTGATCATTACCAGATTCACATGGTTCCGATCAATATTAGTTTTGGGGATAATCAATATCTTGATAAGATTACGATACAGCCGGAACAGTTTTATACCATGCTGGATGAGAGCCGGGTTTTTCCAAAAACAGCCCAGATCAATGAACAAACCTTCATAAATCTGTATTCCCATCTTGCAACACATTATGACTCAATCATTGCTGTTCATCTCACGAGCCGGTTCAGCGGGACTTATTTTAACAGTAAAAAAGCCGCCGGAGCAATAGCCCGCGATTTCGGAAAACCAGTTACCGTCATTGACTCATTGAACCTGTCAGGCGCCCTTGGGTTGATTGTTCTAAGGATAGCAAAAGCAATTGAAGAAGGCCTTACCCATGACCAGATCGTTAACCTGTCGGAAAAGTGGATACATAATACCCGGATACTGGTCAGTGTAAAGACAATTAAATACATGGTGCGGGGCGGCCGAGTATCGCATTTCAGGGGACTTATTGCACGATTATTGAATATAAATCCCATTATTTCAATGGATACCGATGGTAAATCGGTTGTTTTTGGCAAAACATACAGCCAGCTGGCGAATATGGAAAAGGTAATGGATCATATTCGTGAACTCATAACAGAGCACCGGTTATGGAATTATATCGTTTTACACGCCGCCAACCCGGAAGCTGCGGCCTGGTATGCAAACAGTATGAAACTTTGTTCCGGTGTTGATCCCGTGGCCAATGTGAATATTTCTCCGGTAATTGGCGCCAATACAGGAATCGGTGCTGCCTCGGTAGCGTTAATGTTTGATTAAACAAATTAACATGACATATATTCAAATCTATCTTTTATCGTTGATCCTGATACAGGGAATGATGGCCCTGCTTTGGTTAGTAAGCATCCGGTTAAACAATGTGAGTATTGTCGATCCTTTCTGGGGGTTCGGTTTTGTTGTTGTTGTAATTCTCTATTTTTTGTTGGGCGGAGGTTTTGAAGCCCGTAAGATATTGGTTTTGATAATGGTCGCCGCCTGGGGATTAAGGCTTTCGATTTTCCTTTGGTGGCGAAATTCAGGCAAGGGGGAGGACTTTCGCTACAGACAGTTTCGAAAGGATTATGGTGTAAAACGATACTGGTGGATCAGCTACTTTCAGGTCTTTCTGCTGCAGGGCATTTTGATGTGGCTGATTTCGGCACCCCTCCTTGCCGCCCAGTTTTATGGCAGTGGAATCGCTCTGGGATGGCTTGATTACATGGGGATTCTGTTGTGGCTGGTAGGATTCGCTTTTGAGGCAGGCGGAGATTTTCAGCTGGCAAAGTTTAAATCAAATCCTGAAAACAAAGGCAAGGTACTGGATACGGGTTTCTGGCATTATACCCGGCACCCGAATTATTTCGGAGATACGGCCGTTTGGTGGGGTTTTGCATGTATATGTATGGCAGCCGGAAGCTATATTCCGGTGCTGGGATCCCTGTTAATGACGGTATTGATCATCAAGGTTTCAGGAGTTGCCCTGTTGGAGAAGACACTGAAAAATTCGAAGCCTCAGTATGCAGATTATGTCAGGAAAACAAGTGCATTTATTCCCTGGTTTCCGAAGAAAAACTGAACATAACAAACTACGCTATCATGAATATATTTAAGAACATTTGGTTTATACTGTTTGTCATCTGGGGAATTCCACTGACAATTTACAGGAGCAAATTCAGGAAATTAGTGTACAGGACAAACCACTGGAGCATCAATATACAACCCAGATTCGGAAAAGAAATCAAGGCCTTGTTTGGCAATATATACCCGGATGATAAAGCATACATCCGGTATAGAAATTTCTACCGGGGCTACCTGTCAGTATATATTCTTTTATTTATGTTTTATTTTTATTTACCCGTCAACGCTCAAGAAATGAATAACACCACGCAGAAAATTGAAAAAGGCAGCAAAGTTCCTTCCTTTTCTCTAAAAGACCAGGATGGGAAACTATTTACCATTCAAAGTGTCCTGGGTAAGAAGAACCTTGTAATTTATTTTTACCCGAAGGATGATAGTCCGGGTTGCACTAAGGAAGCCTGTTATTTCAGGGATCAGTTCGAAGTATTCAGCGAAGAGGATGCGGTAATCATAGGCATCAGCGGGCAATCGGTTGAAAGCCATAAAAAATTCGCTGAGAAATACAGGTTGTCGTATAGCTTACTCAGTGATGAAGGGAATAAGGTCCGCAAATTGTTTGGAGTGCCGGCCGGCTTTTTCGGAACCCTTCCGGGACGGGTTACCTACGTGGTTGATAAACAAGGAACGGTGGTATATATATTTAATTCACAGGCCCAGGCCACAAAACACGTGGATGAGGCGCTTCGGATTTTAAAGGAATTGAATTAATCCGGGTTAGGTTAAATTGACAAATACATTATTGACATTTGACTTCTTTGATTAATTTTATATCATATAAAATTAATCATGAAAAAATCATTCTCATTCATTTTACCACTTCTGGCGGCTATCCTGGCTCTGTCTTCATGCCAAAATACCAAAAATCATGAGGACCTTGTAGTTTCTTCTCCCGATAGCATGATCCAGGTGCGGATAGGCATACAGGATTCATTATCCGGGGCGCTTCAGTATTCCGTGCAGTTTAAGGGCAGGGAACTCTTAATGCCCTCGGGGATAGAGATCGATCTGAAGAATGCAGAGCCTTTCAGGGATAATCTGGAAATACTTAACCGGCGTCAGAATGAGGTAAACGAGAAATGGGAGCGGGTATGGGGCAAGCGGAAATCGGTGACCAATCATTATAACCAGTTGACACTGGAGCTTCGGGAAACTGTAAAACCCCGGCGACTGGTCAATCTCCATTTCAGGGTATATGATGACGCCGTTGCACTACGGTATGAGATCCCCATTCAAAAGGGGCTGGACTCACTTGTCATTTCAAACGAAAAGATCGGTTTCAGGTTCACCGGTAACCATACCATATGGGCTTCTTTTTGGAATACTTTTCAGCTTTCGCAGGAAAAGGAATTTGTCCAATGTTCATTGAATGATATTAAGTCGGGGAACATCATTGGCACACCCTTGCTTGTAAAAGCAGCTGACAGCGCCTGGTTATCCCTGCTAGAGGCAAATGTCACCGACTGGGCCTGTTCGGGACTAATGGCCGACACACTTCGCGATAATGCCTTGGTATCCAGGCCTTCATGGCTATTAGCCGACACTACGGTTGTTGTACGAACTGCCACACAACGGTTATCTCCCTGGAAGGTGATGCTGATTGCCGACCAACCGGGAAAACTGGTTGAATCGGATGTTCTCCAGAATCTCAATGAGCCATGTGCACTCGATGATGTGTCCTGGATCAAACCTGGAGTATCTGCATGGGACTGGTGGTGGTGCGGTAATTATGCACCAAAGGCTGGTTTTAAGCTGGGTTCAAATACGGAAACCATGAAGTATTTTGTCGATTTTGCGGCCGAAATGGGATGGCAGTACCAGCTTGTTGACTGGCAATGGTATGGGGAGCCTTTTAAGAAAGACGGCTCCTTTAATACAGATGCCGACCTGACCAACATGAATCCAAACATCAATATTCCTGAGATCGTGGAATATGCGGCAAAGAAGAACGTAAAAATTATTGTCTGGTTATTGTGGGCCAACGTGGATCAGCAAATGGACGAAGCATTTGCCCAGTATGAGAAGTGGGGTGTTGCCGGTGTAAAAATCGACTTCATGGACCGGAATGACCAGGAGATGGTGAATTTTTATCACCGGGTGGCCAAAACCGCGGCCAAACATCACCTTGTTGTTGATTTTCATGGTGCTTATGTACCCGACGGGTTCAGCCGCACCTATCCGAACCTTATTACCCGTGAAGGCATACTGGGAAACGAATACAATAAATGGAGCGACCGGATTACACCCCTTCATTGCCTTACCATTCCGTTTACCCGGATGCTGGCGGGTGAAATGGATTTTACGCCGGGAGGATTTTTAAATGATAATCCGGAACAGTTCAAGGTAGTGGGTGGAGATGCCCCAGCCCCGCATGTGATGGGTACCCGGTGCTTTCAACTTGCCATGATGGTGGTATATGAAAGTGCATTCACGGTTTTTTGTGAGTCGCCCGATAATGTGAGAAACCAGGCGGGCAGTGATTTTCTGAAAGGCATACCTGCCTCATGGGATGAAACAAGGGTTCTGGATGGAATGCCAGGAGAATATATTGTGGTAGCGCGGAAATCAGGAGACACCTGGTATATTGGCGGAATGAGTGTGATGCCCCGGGAAATTTCAATACAGGCGGATTTCCTTGACGATGCAGATTATCGGGGCGTTAGCTGGAATGATGCACCTGATGCGGCTAATAATCCCCGCAAGGTCATCCGGAAGGAATTTGTCGCGGCACGGACATCTCCCCTTGAATTCACCATCGCCGCAAATGGTGGATTTACAACTATTCTCCTCCCCAAGTGATGTGGTTGACAAAGTACAAACGGTATTTTAAAAACCCGGGACCGGAAATACAAATACCGCTTCTAAAAAAGATCGGCATTCACATTATTTTCCTGGTTTCCCTGCTTTTTATAGCCTGGTTATATAAATATCCTGAGATTATCTTCAAGAGACCGCAATCTGTACATAGCTGGAGGCAATCCGATTGTACATCTATAGCACTGAATTATTACCAGAATGGCATGAAGTTCTTTCAGCCCGAAGTACATGGTATGGTATCAGGGAGGGCAACCACAGGAAAAGCGGCCACCAGCGAAATACCTTTCCTTTATTATGGCGTTGCCTTACTTTATAAGGTCTTTGGTTACCATGACTATGTGTACCGCATAGTTGTTACATTGATCTTTTTATTCGGCATTTATTCATTATTCCTTTTATTTCAGAAGCTAAAAATTGATCCTGTCTGGAACATCACACTAAGCCTGATCTTCTTTGCTTCACCCGTACTGGTCTATTACGGAAACAACTTTCTCACTGATATACCGGCCCTGTCATTCACCCTGGCAGGGTGGAACCATTTCCTGAGTTATTACCAGCATAAACGGAAGAAGTCCTATTTATATGCAATGATATTTCTGTTTCTGGCTGTATCGATGAAAATATCTGCAGGAATCAGTGTGATGACCATGCTTTTGCTGCTTTTCCTCGAATATGCCGGGATATTGAAACCCGGACCAGGAGGAAGCATTTTTCCACGGAAAGCCATTCAAATTCTGCCACTCATTCTAATCATGCTTATTTCTGGTGCCTGGGCAATCTATGCCGGATTGTATAACGTTAGGAATGAGTGCACCTATTTTTCAACCACCATATTTCCAATATGGAATATGTCAATTCCGGAAATTTCCAAAGCATTCAGGGATATCCGGTGGCTCTGGCTGGATCAATATTTTCATCCCATCACACAAATCTTGTTTGTTGTTTTGTTCATAATAAACTTAATCAGCTTCAAAAAAGCGAACAGGCTTTTTATGGCCTCCAGCATTATCGTTTTTGCCGGTGTTGTCGTATATTGTGTGCTTTGGTTTGGTACATTCGGAAACCACGATTATTATTTAATTAATCTTTATATTCTCCCGGTATTGACTACGGTTGTTTTTGCGGAATATATGAATCGCTCATATCCGGAATTTTCGAAGAATATTTTTGTGCGGGGTTTATTGGTTTTCTTTCTCGTATTCAATGTTCAGCATACAAGAGCTCAAATGGATATCAGGTATAATGGCTGGCGGAATGAATATCACGTTTTTAAAGATTTTTATTATATCACCCCTTTCCTGAGATCAGTAGGAATTTCCCGGTTTGACAGTGTGGTTTGCATACCGGATCAGAGCCGTCATACATTGTACCTTATGAACCAGCGGGGATGGACCATAAAGGATTATCCCGAATTAACCCGTAAGACGGAAGTCAGGGACAGTACGGAGATGGCCGGATTTATTCATAGCGGTGCAACGTATTTAATTACCGGGGATATAAAGGTACTGGCACGTCATATTGCACTTGTTCCGTATACACGGACATTATATGCCAAATACGGCAATATTTTTATTTTCTCGCTTCCTCCACAGGATCAGAATTTTATTCTGTCGGATTCCCTTCGAAGCATATTGCATATTTTTTGTGATGGTGAAACAATCGACAACAGCGGGTCATACGCCATGTACGATGATGGTGTTCACCGCGCTGTTGGCGGAGGTTTTATTTCAAATTGTGTACACTCCGGAGTTAGGTCTATTCTAGTGAATAGGGAAAACCCTTATGGATTCACCACTTTATTGAAAGCCGGGGCCTTTGACCGGGTTACTGTTTCAGCCTGGCAGCACTCTGCCGACTCTAATTGCTATCTGGTGGTAAGTTCACTTGACGGAAGTCAATTCAATATAGCGCAACAGGAAATAAGGGCAAGAGAAAGTTCAGGCTGGGTCAGTGTTAGGTGTCAGGCTGATATTCCGGCAACATTTGACGGGGATACCATTAAGGTTTATTTTTGGAATAGTGGTGGCAAAAGTGTTTTTATCGATGATTTTGGAATACAAATAGAAAGAAAATATGAAATCCTCGATAAGCAAATACACTCTGTACAAGGGAACCAACTTAAATTCTGATCAGATATTTGAATATTGGCCAGAAGTATGTAAATTGGTGAGGAATAAGGATTTCAACCATACCCCGTTTATCAATGCACTTACGTTTCCTGCTCGCGGTTGTGGCAGGTTTGTCGATCGGGTTTCCATTACTGTCTCAACCGGTTACATCCTGGCAATCCGGCCTGATTGAATCTCTCCTTGAGTCAATCGAATCAAAGAGCGGAGAGTTGGCTGATTATGAAACCCTGTTGCATGATCTTGAAAACCTGCAGCGAAATCCGCTGAATCTCAATATCGCTGCCAAAGAAGAATTGCAAAAGCTTCCCTTTCTTACCGATTTTCAGATTTCAAGCTTTTTAACCTATAGGAAGGAGCATGGAAATCTGCTTAGTATTTATGAACTCGGAGTGGTTCATGGGTACAGTGATGAAATAATTCGCATGATGCTTCCCTTTGTAACTGTGGCAGAGGACAAAGCATTATATTTCAGTCCCGGAAAGATTCTGACCCGGGGACACCATGAATTTACCCTCAGAACCCAGCATGTTTTTGAAAAGGCAGCGGGTTACAACCATAGTGACACGGTTTCCGGAAGGTCCGGATACCCCGGAAATCCCTGGCTCTACTATGCCCGTTATGCATTTGAATCATCGCGGCATGTAAAGGCCGGCATTACAATGGAAAATGATCCGGGGGAAGATTTTTTCAGGGGAGATAATCCCCAGGGTTTCGATTTTTATTCCGCTTATGTGATGGTGAATAATGCCGGCCCGGTTCGTACCTTCATCGGGGGGGACTATCGGTTACAGTTCGGACAGGGTTTAACCCTGTGGAATGGAAGCGCTCCCGGAAAATCATCCTTGTCCATGAACATTGTCAAGCGCCAGGAAGGAATTAAGGCATTTACTTCAGCCGATGAGAATGATCTGTTCAGGGGTGCCGCTGCCACTGCCGCATCGGGAAAATTTGTACTTACCCTGTTTTATTCATCCCGGAAGAAGGATGCGAATATTACAGATACTATGGGTTCTGGCATTGTTTGTTTCTCATCTTTCCAGGAAAGCGGATATCATCGCACCCAATCAGAAATTGCGGATGAAAAATCAGTCAGGGAAACTGCCTATGGCGGAAACGTGCATTACAGGAATAACTGGCTGAAATTGGGCACTACCCTGGTACGGTATGAGCTGGACAAATACCATGAGAAAGGCAACGATCCCGAAGATTTGTATGACTATGAGGGTACGGGACTGCTCAACTGGGGGATCGATTATACAGCCACCCTGCACAAAGTGCAGCTATTTGGGGAAACATCCCACGGGTACAAGGGATGGGCAACTCTGAACGGAGCATTGTTCAGCATGAACAAATATGCATCGTTGGCCCTGCTATACCGGAATTTCAAGCCTGATTATTTCAGTTTGCACGCCGCACCATTTTCCGAAGGGTCATCAAACAACAATGAGGAAGCCTTTTATGCCGGATCTATAATCCATCCACTCCCGCACTGGCAGATATCAGCTTATGCCGATCTGTACAGGTTTCCCTGGCTGCGTTACAGGGTAAGCGCGCCTTCTTCGGGAAGTGATTATTTATTTCAGGTAGACTATGCGGCAAGCAAAAAGACAACCCTGTTTTTCAGGGTACGCTATGAGGAAAACCCGGAAAATGAGAATGACGCTTCCCTCGTCATACCTAAGGTAATATCTATTAAGAGGACAGGTCTGCGATTTCATATTTCGTGGGAACTTTCATCAAAATTCAAATTCCAGAACCGGATTGAAGCCATTCGGGTCAAATCAGATCAGGCCGAACCCGATCAAGGCATTATGGCATACCAGGATATTGAATGCCAGCCCTTCAGGGTTCCTCTTTTTTTTGATTTCAGGATTGCATGGTTTAATACAGGTTCCTATGATTCCAGGATCTATGCCTATGAGCAGGACCTGAGTTCAGGGTTTTCATTTGCGCCGCTCTATATGAGCGGATATCGGACCTATGTCCTGATTCGGTATGATATGAGCAGGAACCTGTCCTGCCGCCTCCGGGTATCGCAGATCAATTATATGGGCAGGGAATCCATCAGCACCGGCCTGGATAAGTTGCAGGGATCCACACGCAGCGAGGTTAAACTGCAGCTGGTTGCCCGTTTCTGAGCGCCGGATGCCTGTCCGGTACGAATGTCCGATGATTTGACCGCCTGTCCTTATAATCCCTTTGTTTGTCTGTTTCTTTCCATGGTTTGTCGATTTCACCCCAAACTCCCTATACAAATATGAGAATTGATTGTTCCTTTGTATATTATAATCAGATATTAATATGATGAAAATGATACTCAAAAAAATAACCAGGCTTTCAAGAATAGTTCTTGTAATTTTAGTAACCGCAGCACTCAATCCGGAAATGAGTGCTCAGGTGCAGACCGCTCCAGCCCGGCCCCCGGATCAAAACGCTCCGACCCAGGCTCCGGGTCCGGCCCAGGGGAACGGCCATGTCAAAGGCACGATAAGTGATTCTACTACGGATGGAGCGATTGAATACGCAACGGTTGGCTTATACCGTCAGAATGATTCATCCCTTGTTACCGGAATGATTACCGATCCTTCCGGTGCATTCGATCTGAAAGGAATTCCAAACGGGCAATATTACCTCGATGTGAATTTTATCGGGTATGTAAAAAAGAGGATCCGTAATATAACCATTACGCCACAGTCAGCCATGGTGAATATGGGTCATATTATCCTGCATCCCAATATAACGCAGATTGGGGATGTTCAGATAGTGGCTCAAAGCAACCGGGTGGAATATAAAATCGACAAAAAAGTGGTCAATGTTAGCCAGGACATTGCTGCATCAGGCGGTACGCTTGTAAATGTTCTTGAAAATACACCCTCCGTACAGGTGGATGTGGAGGGCAATGTTTCCCTGCGCGGAAGCGGCAATTTTCAGTTGCTTATTGATGGTAAGCCAAGTGTGATCCAGGGCAGCGAGGGTCTTCAGCAAATCCCCGCCAGTGCCGTTCAGAACCTTGAAATTATCACAAGTCCCTCAGCAAAATATGATCCCGATGGAAACGCAGGGATTATAAACATCATCATGAAAAAGCAAAAGAACCTGGGAGTTGGTGGTGTGGTGAATGCCTCAATCGGGTCGCGGAATAAATATACAGGTGACATCCTGTTGAATTTCAGGAAAGAGAAAATCAACTTATTTGTAGGCGCTGAATATGGCAATCAAAAATATTACAATAAGGGGGAAGGGGAAAGAAGGACATATGACAGGGACCCCCTCACGGATAATATTCTTTCCACTACCTACCAGGAGATGAATAGTGATGGTGTTTTTTCACGAAAGTCATTTAATTTCAAGGGAGGATTCGATTATACCCTTACTGAAATGAGCAGCCTGTCGCTCTCTGCCGCTTTGACTGACAGGTCATTTGAGCGTAACTTCGTCACACAGAATCACTGGTATGATGATCCGTTCGTTAAAGACTCTTTTTATCTGGATAATTCAAAAGGTACTGACCAAAGAAGGTTTTACAACATCAATCTCGATTATCAGAAGAAGTATGATGACAACGGACATACATTGCAAGCGTCCCTGTATTATAATGCCGGAAAAGAGGAGGAGGCAGAAGAGGAGTATGTTACTGAAACAGATGCTGATTTTATAGCCACAGGTACTGAACCAATCAGGACCAGGTCCCGGACCAACCAGCCCGAGTTCAGCCTTCGTGCCGAACTCGATTATATTCGTCCCATTGGATCCGGTAAACTGGAAGTCGGATTACAGTCAAGGTGGGACAAAGATGAGAGCGAATATATCTTTGAGGATTACCAATTGGAAGGAAACGAATGGGTATATAATGATACGATCAGCAATACCCTGGATTACCTTGATGCCATACAGTCGGGTTATGCCATGTATAACGGACCCCTGGGAAAATTCGAATACCAGGTTGGGTTAAGGGCTGAATATGATAACCGCAATCTGAAGCAGCTCACTTCGAATGAAGACTACAGGTATGAAAAATTCCATTTCTTCCCTTCATTTTACTTGATCCGCCAGCTTTCCGATGCTCACAAAGTTCAGTTCACATACAGCAGGAGGATACAGCGGCCGGATGAAAGGGACCTGAATCCTTTCAAAGAATACAGGGGCTCAAATAACGTGATGTACGGGAATCCTGCCTTAACCCCCGAGTTTACAAATTCATTCGAATTGAATTATCAGTATACATTCAAGAAGGGATTCATGTCAGTGGAGACCTATTACCGGGGTACAACCGACAAGATCACGCGTATCAGCGGAATTGATTCCTTAAACGGCAAACAGGTATTTATTAATACATTCACCAATGCCGACGAAGATTACTCTGTCGGACTTGAAGTGATGGCAAACATGGATCTGACCAAATGGTGGGTGTTGAACCTTACCGGGGATATATATCATTATGAATTGCAGGGTAATATTGAGGGGCAGAATGTCACCTCAAATTCAACTACATGGCGCACCAATTTGAATACAACATTTAAGCTTAAATGGGACACCCGCCTGCAGGTCATGGGTATTTACAATGGCCCCTCGGTTACGTTGCAAGGCCAGCGTGATGGCTTCTTTGTAACGAATATTGCCTTGAGGCAGGACTTTTTTAAAAAGCAGCTTACTGTTACACTGAGCGCCAGGGATGTGCTTTCCACGGGTAAATTTTCCTTTACTTCTGAAGGAGATAACTTCTATACATATAATAAATTTTCACGGGAAGCACCTGTTTTTCTGCTTAACTTCACATACCGCATAAACAATTACAAGCAGGCGGCAAGAAGAGGTAATGGCGACACGGAAGGGGATGGCGGAATGGACATGGGTATGTAAAAAAATTGTTAATTTAAATTCGGGGTTAGTGACAAAGGGGGTGATATTTCACCCTCTTTTTTTTACAACAGGATGGCCCAGAAGCCGTTGGTGGCAACACGAAATACAGGATAGTTCTAGGTTCTATGCAAAAAATTGTTATTTTTGCAATACACATGCCAGGTGGCGGAATATGGTACTAATAGTAAATAAATTGAGAAATGAAGACATTTTCAACGAACCAGATTAAGAACCTTTTGATTGTCGGTAATTCAGGATCAGGAAAGACCACATTGGCCGAGGCCATGCTATTTGAGGGAGGCGTTATTGAACGCAGGGGTGATGTGGAAAGTAAAAATACTGTCTCCGATTTCAAGGAAATAGAGCAAAATAATACAAGCTCCGTTTTTTCATCATTGTTGTATACAATTTATAATGACCACAAGATTAACCTTATCGATGCCCCGGGCCTGGATGACTTTGTGAACGGGGTTGCATCCGCCCTTGTTGTAACCGATGCAGCGTTGTTGCTCGTGAATGCACAGAACGGAATTGAGGTAGGAGCTGAAATTCATGGACGGTATCTGTCAAAGGCAAATAAGCCTATTATTTTTGTGGTGAACCAGCTTGACCATGAAAAGGCCAACTGGGAAAAGACCATTGAATCCATCAAGGAAAGATTCGGCAGCAATGCAGTGATCATACAGTATCCTGTACATGTGGGAAGCGGTTTTGACGGCGTGATTGATGTACTTACGATGAAATTATACAAATATGCCAAAGAAGGCGGAAAACCCCAGGTTTTGGATATTCCCGAGGACCAGAAAGACCAGGCGGATGAATTGCACAGCCTGCTGATTGAAAAAGCCGCAGAAAGTGATGAGTCATTAATGGAGCAGTTTTTCGCCAATGATTCGTTAACACCGGAAGAATTTCAGAAGGGTATTAAGGCAGGCTTATTGCAGCGCGGACTATTTCCTGTTTTCTGCGTTTCTGCAAAAAAGAATATGGGAGTCGGCCGGTTGCTGGAATTCATTTCCCAGGTAGCACCCAGTCCGAATGATTTGCCTGCCCCGATGGCCGGAACCAAAGAAGTGAAATGTGATGTGAAAGGACCTGCCACCTTGTTTGTTTATAAATCAGCAGTGGAAACGCATATAGGTGAAATCAACTATTTCAAGGTCATGTCGGGTGAGATCAAGGAAGGTATCGACCTTACCAACAATACCACCCAGAATAAGGAGAGAATTGCACAGATTTTTGTAGTAGCCGGTAAGAACCGTACCAAGGTTCCGAACATGCTGGCAGGTGACCTGGGAGCTACTGTGAAGCTGAAGGCTACAAAGACCAATCATACCCTTTCAATGGATACGAATATAAAATTCCCGCCCATTGAATTTCCCGAACCAAAATTCCGTACCGCCATCAGGCCGGTTAACGAGAGCGATGATGAGAAACTTGGTGAAGCCATGCAGCGTATGAACTTTGAGGATCCCACCATCCAGATCGAATATTCAAAGGAACTGAAGCAGATTATTCTGTCGGGCCAGGGTGAATACCATCTGAATATTGTAAAATGGCATCTTGACAATATATTTAAAATCAGTATTGAATTCCTTGCGCCCAAAATTCCTTACCGCGAAACCATCACCAAATTTGCCTATGCGGATTACAGGCATAAAAAGCAATCGGGTGGTGCAGGTCAGTTCGGCGAAGTGCACCTGATCGTGGAACCGCATAGGGAAGGGAATCCGGATCCAACGATGTTCCAGATTGACGGCAAGGACCAGAAAATATCCATTCGGGATAAGGAAGAAATTCCGTTGACATGGGGTGGTAAACTGGTGTATTATAATTGCATTGTCGGTGGTTCGATTGATGCCCGGTTCATACCGGCCATTCTGAAGGGGATCATGGAAAAGATCGAGGAAGGTCCGCTGACAGGTTCCTATACCCGTGACATCCGTGTATATGTGTATGATGGAAAGATGCACCCGGTTGATTCAAACGAAATTTCCTTCCGGCTTGCAGGTCGTAATGCCTTTAGCCAGGCATTCAAGAAAGCGGGTCCCAAGATCATGGAACCTGTTTACCAGGTTGATGTTCTTGTCCCCGGTGACCGTATGGGGGATGTAATGAGTGACCTCCAGGGACGACGTGCCATTGTGCAGGGAATGAGCTCTGAAAGCGGGTTTCAGAAAATTACCGCCAAGGTTCCCCTTGCCGAAATGAACAAGTATTCCACAGCCCTTAGCTCCATCACAGGGGGCAGGGCCATGTATTCGATGAAGTTTCTCGATTATGAGCAGGTACCCGGAAATGTTCAGGATGAGCTGCTGAAGGCTTATGAGGCTGAGGAGAAGGAGGAATAGTGACAAGTGACGAGTGACGAGTGACATGAAAAAACCCGGAGATCAAATCTCCGGGTTTTTTATTGGGGCAATCTACTAACTGTGAAAAGTCATAGCATCATCCGCATTTCGATGATCCGCAGGAGGTACATTTCAGGCAGCCTTCCTGGTATATGAGGCTATCGGAACCGCAAGCATTACATGTCTTTCCTTTTTTTACCTTGGTATCGTTGGGAATGTATTTCCGCAGCGCACGTTCCACCCCGTTTTTCCAGGTATTGATTGTGTCATTGTCGAGCTGGAGCGATGAAATCAGGTTAACCACATTGATAATGGGCATGCCATGGCGAAGTACGCTCGAGAATAGCTTGGCATAATTCCAGTACTCCTTGTTGAACATATGCGACAAGCCACCCAGGGTGTTGTTGTAGCCATATTTGTCGGTATACTGGAAATCATACCTTGAATTGCCGTTTTCATCCCTGTTTTTGATGATTTTGCCCTTTACGATGGATTTTGGAATCGGGAACATCTCATCGTCAACAATACCGGTGAAGATTTCATAGGGCCTTTTATCCTTGATTCCTATAAAGGCAATCCATTTTTCCTCATTATTATTAAACCGGATAATTTCTGCATCCAGCACTTTTGGACGTTTGTACCGATCGGCATCATTTTCATTCGGTATATCGCTTTCTTTTTCCTTATTCGAAAGGAGAACCCCTGACCTGGATCCGTCACGGTAAACGGTTACACCCTTGCAACCACTTTGCCATGCGGTGACATACAATTGTCCTACAAGATCCTCTGTGGCATTTTCAGGAAGGTTTATTGTAACGCTGATGGAATGATCAACCCATTTCTGAACCTCTCCCTGCATCTTAACCTTTGAAAGCCAGTCCACGTCATTCGAGGTAGCCTTGTAATAAGGTGATTTGGCCACCACTTCCTGCAGTTTATCATCGTCAAGAGACATCACCTCACTGACATTCATCCCGTTTACCTCAAGCCAGGTAAGGAATTTATGGTGGAACACATTATATTCTTCCCAATTATCGCCCACCTCATCCGTAAAGATCACCTTACTGTTCGTATCGTTGGGGTTGACCTTTTTGCGGCGTTTATATACAGGAAGAAAAACCGGTTCAATGCCCGAAGTAGTCTGGGTCATGAGGCTGGTAGTACCGGTAGGGGCAATGGTTAGCAGGGCAATGTTACGGCGGCCATATTTCACCATGTCCTTGTACATTTGCTCATCCTCTGCTTTCAGGCGCATGATGAACGGATTATCTTTTTCAAGATGGGCGTCGTAAATACTGAAAGCGCCACGCTCCCTGGCTACTTCAACGGAAGAACGGTAGGCTTCGAGAGCAAGGGTTTTCTGTACTTCCACCGAAAAATCGACCGCATCGTCGCTACCGTATCTAAGTCCGAGAGCAGCGAGCATATCGCCTTCTGCGGTGATACCGATACCTGTTCGCCGGCCTTCTTCGGCTTTTACGCGGATGTTGTCCCATAGTTTTTTTTCTACCCTTTTCAACTCGGGATCTTCAGGATCCTTATTGATCTTGTCGAGTATGGCATCAATTTTTTCGAGTTCGAGATCGATGATGTCATCCATCATTCGCTGGGCCACATGGATATGCTTCCTGAATTTTTCGAAATCAAATACCGCCATGGGGGTGAACGGATCCTTCACATAGCCATAAAGGTTGATGGCAAGCAGTCTGCAGGAGTCATACGGACAAAGCGGTATTTCGCCGCAGGGGTTAGTGGAAACGGTTTTGTAGCCCTGTTCGGCGTAACAATCCGGTACCGATTCCCGGATGATCGTATCCCAGAATAATATACCGGGTTCAGCAGATTTCCAGGCGTTATGCACGATTTTTTCCCAGAGCTTCCGGGCCTCTATTTTCCGGGTAAAAACCGGGCTGGTAGAATCAACCGGATATTGCTGTTCATAGGTTTCGTTATTTACAACGGCGTTCATGAATTCATCATTGATCCGCACTGAAATGTTGGCCCCGGTTACCTTACCCTTTGCCAGTTTTGCATCGATGAACATCTCGGAATCGGGATGCTTGATAGATATGCTGAGCATCAGCGCACCGCGTCGCCCGTCCTGGGCAACTTCGCGGGTTGAATTCGAATACCTTTCCATAAAGGGCACAACACCGGTGGAGGTGAGCGCGCTATTGAGCACCGGCGTTCCTTTAGGCCGGATATGGGACAGGTCGTGACCCACGCCACCGCGGCGTTTCATGAGTTGTACCTGTTCCTGGTCGATTTTCATGATCCCCCCGTAGGAATCGGAATATCCCGGGTTACCGATAACAAAGCAATTCGACAGGGATGCGATCTGAAAGTTATTGCCGATGCCGGTCATGGGACTCCCCTGGGGAACAATGTATTTAAAATCCTTTAACACACCATGGATTTCAAGCAAACTGAGGGGATTCGGATATTTTTGTTCAATACGTGCAATTTCCCGTGCGATTCTCCAATGCATCTGGTCAGGATCCCTTTCGTATATCTTACCGAAAGAATCCTTCAGGGCGTATTTATTAATCCATACGGAAGCAGCCAGCTCGTCACCCTTGAAATACTCCAGGGTACTCTTGTAGGCCTCCTCATAAGTATACGTCGTAACACCCTTGTCATTCGCAATAATTTTCACGTCTTCCTTGCTTTCTGTCGGTTTCAAAGTCAGATTCTTAATTTTAGTTTCTTCAGCCTGCATCTGGGTATATGTTTAAGTCGTTGGGTACTCGTCCGATATGCAATTTCAGACGCATTATGATAGTACCTGCAAGTTAGTAAGAGAAACATCTCAAGACTAATTTGGTTCCTTCGTTTTTATTAACATTCCCAGAGAGTTATTAACCCGGCCAGATAAGGAGTTGAGCAACTGTAATTTGCTTTTTGAGCTGTTCATACCCCTCTGAATATAGTAAAAGCAACCCGTATTTTCATGTTAAAGTTTTGAAAAAGATATTAACGTTTCAAATATATTTGATGTAATTTTTGGATAAAACCAGGCTCTTGTATCTGAATAAATTAGCCATTATTCCTTTAACAGAAAACCCGGTTAATTCCGGTTGTCTTTTGCAAAGATACGATGGTTATGAGGAATTTAGTTGCGTGCGAAGACCCTGGCCGCGCGACTTAAAATGGCTGCCGAAGTGCTTCCATCAACTGCTTTCCCGCCGGACTTTCGGGGAATTTTTCAGCAATTTGTCTTGCCAAGGGCAGGGCTTTGACATTTTGTTTATGCTCAAGGTAGAACGTTGTTAATGCATAGAGAAAATCAAAACTGTCAGGCTCGCGGCTCAGTGCTTTGAGAAGGTATGATTCGGCCGCAGCTGTGTTTCCAAGTGAATTCTCCAGCAACCCCAGGTTATAAAGTATCCTCGTCTGTGCCGGCATCAGCTCAGCGGCCTTCAGAAAGAACTTCCTGCTTTCGTCATATTTGCCCGTTTCGGCCAGCAACAGGGCGAGAGAATAATTTATCTCTGCTATCTCAGGATTCTCAATCAGCAATTCACGAAGCAGTTTTTCAGCCTCATCATTCTTCCGCTGCTGTGCATACACCATGGCAAGATTCACCTTTGCCATGTAAAAGAGCCCGTCAATATTCAGTGCTTCGCGGTAAGACCGGGCAGCCTGTTCCAATTCTCCGGCATTGGCAAACATGATACCAAGATTGTAACGCCCTCCGGGGAAGTCGGAAGTATAAAGGTGAATATCCCTGTATTCCTCCAGGGCAGCCTTTCTGGCTTTCCTGGCCGGCACACTCAGCTGGTTCTCCGGTACCTCCGAGAGCCTTATTCCGGCCTCGGCACGTATTGCCCTGACAGGGTCGTTAAGAAGAGGCATCAGCAACCTTTCATACGACACAGGATCAGTCGGGTTAAAGCTCATGATAGCAGTATGCCGCACCAGCGAGGCCGGGTCGCTGAGTGCTCTTTCAATGGCATCATTGCTTTCTGCTGTGTTGAAATTTCCAAGGAAATGCACCGCTGTGGCCCTCACCATAAGCGGGAACAATTCATTGCCGGCATAAAGGATAAGATCAGGTATGGCGCTTCGGTCTCCATTCGTTGCTGCAGCGAAGGTCTCGCCGTAATGAGGCCTCGTTTTTTCTCCATACCACTTCTGCATGTAGGTCTGCGACCAGGTTGCCGTTTTATCCTTGTGGCAGTCATTGCAGGCATTGGGCGTACCTATGCTCAGTGTCATGGCAGGACTGGGTATCCTGAAACTGTGATCACGCCTGTAATCGTTTCCCATATAATACCTGCCGACCATGTGGCAATTGACGCACTGGGCGCCTGAACCCTCAACATACTCGGGTTCTCCCCGGTTTATCAGCCGGTTTTCTCCTGTACCGGGATCAGGCTTATGAAAATGATGACGGCGGGTATCATAGATATCCGGGCGATGGCACTGAAGGCAAAGCCGGTTATCAGGTTCCCTGGTTTTTAGCGAATGTGAGTCATGACAGTCACTGCATTTGATCAGCTTTTCAAACATTTTGCTCTGCGTGAACGAACCGTATTCATAGTCCTCATCCCGGATCTGCCCGTCGGCATGATAGATGGGCTGAGTGATCAGTTGAGGGATCATATAGTTCAGCAGGTCGCTGTTGTCATCTTCGTAATCGCCCAGTATGGATCTGCGCGAATGGCAGCGGGTACATACATTAAGTAGTTCCTTGCTATCCAGATCCCGTGTTCTGACTATCAGACCAGTATTCACGTCCGATGGCCTCGATCCCTCAGGCAGGTTGGCCCAGGTGAGATGGTTAGAAGCAGGACCGTGACAGGCTTCACAGCTGACGTCGATCTCCGACCATGTGGTGTTGAAGGTCTTTGTTTCAGGATCGTAATTCTTCTTCAGGTTGGTGGTATGGCAGTCGGCGCACATGCCGTTCCAGTTCTGGGCCTGGTTGGTCCAGAACAGCCAGTTGTCAGGTTTGATACCCTGCCCTGCATAAACGGTGTCGCCAAGGTGAAACCATTTACCCCGTTCGGTATCCCAGGCTATGGGCAGACACTGCAGCCGGCCGCCTTCGAAGGGCACGAGATACTGCTGCAGGGGAGTGTAACCGAAAGTATGGGTGACCTGGAAATCGCCGAAAATTCCGGCCGGACCCTCTGTGTTAATGTAAAACCCGCCGTCCTTCCTGAACATACGGTGTGTCTTACCTTTGTGCCTGAACTCATAATTATTGAAATCACCCAGTACGGTAGTGTCATTAGCCACGTCCATGGCCAGATCGTGATGCGAACCGAGCCACAGATCGTCTTCTTTCTTATGGCATTCGATGCAGGCGCTCCTACCCACAAACTGAGCACCTTCTTCGACCTGTCCTTTTGATTTGTCCAGCGTCATGCGGGCGATGTATACCGGAAACGCAACGACAAAAATGACCGTCGCGATAAAACCTGCGATCTTCCAGTATCTCATTGTATCGCTTCCTTCGTTAAATGGCATAAGTCACCTGGCTGGTTTCAAATTTTCTTCGTTTTGCTTTCTGGCTGACATCCACCTTTACTTTCCCGGCTTCAAGCAACACCGGGTAATAATCAAGCGGTCTCGGGGCAGGAGAATTAAGCACAACCCCGTATCTGTCGAAGGATGATGAATGGCACGGACAGTCAAACTGTTTTTTTGATTCATCCCAGTGAACCGAACAACCGAGATGAGGACAAATCAGTGAAAGGGCCATAAAACCACCGTCGCTTTCACGGACTATAAAAAGCTTGTTTATCCGGTCAGGGCTGACCGTCCCCGGAACAAAATCATCAATATTGCCGATGATCCTGATCGTTGCCCCGGGCTTACTCTTGTTCAGTTCTCTGGACGGCTTCAGCAGGCTTATAATGAAAAATACGAGTTCAGCAGCGGCGACAGCGCCGAGAAACATCCAGGTTTTTTTGAGGAAATCTCTCCTGCCGTTTTCCCTGGGCCCTCCTGTTTTTTTGGCTGTCTTCTTCATCTCTCAGTATATCTTACAAGCTCACACCCGCCATGGCCACATGAGGCTCATTCCCGTACCTCTGAAAAATATCCCGGTAAGGGTAAGAACGGTGTACGACACGATCATTATTATAATAACCGACTGAATAATCTCCGACCGGTTTAATGAGAACTTCCGCTGAATGTATTTCACTAAAAAATAAAGTGTCACAGCAAGTATTACAAAGGGGATGAGCCCTTTGGTGATCAGGGACGGAACGGAAGAAAGGATTACTTCGGGATCAGGCAGAAGCTCGCTGAACCCGATGAATAGAACAGTAAAGACAACCCCGGATGCAAAAGCTAATTTCGCTGATCTGATACCCCTGTCTGACAAAAACCAGATACCCTGGTTTTTGTATTCCACTCTGATATAAGGAAGCCAGCAGGCGGCAATTAAAACGGTCAAAGGGAAGACCACGATTGCAAAGAAGGGATGGAAATGTATCAGAAGCTCCTGCAGGCCCATGAAGTACCATGGCGCCTTGGCGGGGTTAGGACTGAATGATGGATTTGCTCTCTCCCTGAGAGGTGCGTCAAACAGGCTGCTGATTATGAACAGAAGAGCAAGCAGTCCCATAGCCACGACAAACTCCCTGTTGACAAGATGAGGCCTGGTATCAACCATGGGACCATCTTTATCCTTTTCTGCCACGATTACTCCTCCCGCCCTGCGGATACGCCAGAAATGATATGCCATGAAAACCACCAGGAGCAAAGGGATTACGCCGGTATGAAGGTTGAAGAAATTGGTCAGGGTGGCTTGTCCGACTTCCTTCCCTCCCAAAAGCAACTCCCTGATTGTATCTCCGATCAGGGGCACGTATGCCAGAAGGCTGGTGCTGATTATTACAGCCCAGTACGAGAGCTGATCCCATGGCAGGAGATAACCTGTAAAATTCGATAAAACAACGAGTATCAACAGGGCCAGCCCGAATATCCAGGTGGCATGTCTCGGTGTGCTGTAAGCGCCTGTAAATGTAACCCTTATCATGTGCAGGAAAGTAACCCAGAGTAGACCTATTGCGCTCCAGTGGTGGATATTGCGCAGCATCGTGCCAAAAAACAGGCTGTCCTGCAGGTTCAGTATTGAATTATAAGCGTTTTCCGGCAACGGTTCATAATGGAACTTCAATAGCAGGCCGGTAGCCACCTGAACAACCACCAGAATGGCTGCCATGCCCCCAAGTCCGAAAGTAAGGTTTAAACGCAATGTGGATGCCCTCAGTTTACGTGGGTGAAGATGCAGAACCAGGCCATACCCGGGTTTACTGCTCTCCGGGGTTATAGGAGCGTAATTTCTTCCGGTAGATTGCATTTTCGGCAAAGTCATACTATTCATCAAAGATATAACCGGCATTTCTGGCAGCCAGCCCCGGCCTAAAGCAATCCCCTTTCATAGAGGTCATAAATCAGTTCTGAGATATTTTTTTTGCCGGTTTTGTAAAGGATGTTTCTACGATGTGTATCTATGGTGTATCTGCTCAGGAATAGCTTTTCGCCTATCTGTTCGCTGTTAAGACCTGAGTATATCAACTTGATGATCTCAAATTCCCGGTCGGAAAAAATATTTCCCTTCATCAACAGAGCCTCATCAGGATATTTAAAATATTTTAGATCGTTACCCAGATAATAATGGTAACCGTTTTTCATCTTCTTACACCAATCGATATCCGTGTTGACATTAACTAAATAGACCGTAGCATCAGGGTGTTGGCTGTAAAAAAAATAGCACTGTATAAGTTGATTAGTGTATTTTCCTGTGGGATTTCGAAACCTGAAATTTGTTGAAATTAACATTTCACCATTTTTTGCAACAAACAGTTCATGTGCTATTTTAAACATTTTAGCTAATCCTAACTCATGCCTTCTCAGGTCATCAGGATGTGTTGCTTCCTTAAAATGGTAAGAAGTCAGTTCCTCCGGGTTAATTCCTAAAATTTGAAGGCTTCCCTGACTGCAAAAGAGTGTTTTCATACGAACCATGTCGAAGACCGAGAGAAACTGATTATTTTCTTTCATCATTTCCTCAAGCTCCAGTACCAGAGGATGATGCCGGTCAACGCCCTTGAAACCAACCGGTAAGTAGGTATCAATAAACCTGAAAAACAAATCGTATTGCCGGTTATTTTCAATCATAAGTTAATACCATAAGCCTGTTGCAATAAACTAAAAAAAATACGCATTGATTGGTATTGTGTATGGGGGATATATGGCATAATTTTATCTGGCTCTAAGAAAGATTCAAAACAAAAATATAATAAATAGCCGTATTAACTACAGTTTCATGTTTAAATTCTTAGGTAGGGGGAAATGCAACATATGATATCATACGACTCCAATGGGAGGCTGCTGGAAGGTAACAAGGAATACAAATTGCATCTGCCATCAGATATCCCTGCCTCAGATTTATGGTCAATTATTGTTTATGACTTCAGACAGGTAAAGAGACAGAATGGTTCAGCCAACAGGAAATAAAAATAGTAATGTATATTTCAAACACACAAATTTATATGAAAAAGAGTCTTTTATTTGAGTGTGCACTGTTTTTGGTGCTTCAGGTTGCGTACGGCCAGTCCTCAAATCCGCAGACTGAAGCCAGACGGCCAAATATCGTTATCATTCTTGCAGATGATATGGGTTATTCAGATATGGGTATGTTCGGAAGCGAGATAAAGACACCCAATATGGACGGCCTGGCGTCTAATGGGGTGCGTTTCACGAATTTCTATACGCATGCCAGCTGTTCGCCTTCACGGTCCATGCTTCTTTCAGGAGTGGATACCCATCTCAACGGGCTTGGCAACATGGACGAATGGACGGCTCCCAACCAGGTCGGAAAAGCCGGCTATGAAGGCAATCTCAACGACAAAGTGGTAACTATTCCCCAATTGCTCAAGGAAGCGGGTTATCATACGTACATGGTAGGAAAATGGCATATGGGAAAATCACCGGATAAAATCCCTGCAGCCCGCGGCTTCGAACGCGATTTCAGTTTACTTGAAGGGGCAGGTAGTTACTGGGATATGACGAATTTTACCGCGCTGAATCCGAACTCACTTTTTACTGAGGATGGCAAATATCTCACCAAACTTCCTAAAAAGTATTATGCAACAGAAACCTACACCGATAAGCTTATCAGTTTCATCGATGCCAATCATGCCGACGGCAAGCCTTTCTTTGCCTATGTTGCTCATCAGGCACCTCATGACCCCTACCACCTCCCGAGGGATTGGCGCGACAGGCATGTAGGGCAATATGATTTTGGATGGGATATGCAAAGGAACGAACGTCTTAAACGACAGAAAGAACTTGGCATTGTGCCGGAATCCACCAGCCTGTCTGAGCGTATGTGGTTCGTACCGGAATATGCCCTGCTGGCTCCTGCAGCACGGGCACTAATTGGAAGAAAAATGGAACTCTATGCCGGCCTGGTTGAGAATTTGGACTATCATATCGGCCGGCTGATTGACCATCTGAAAGAGATCGGAGAATACGAAAATACCGTGTTCATTGTTTTTGGAGATAACGGTGCCGAAGGTACCGACCTGGCTGCCATGATTGCCGGAACGCCCGGTAGCCGTGACAATCTGTATTTTGCTATGAAGTGGTCGCAAACTGATCCCAATGCATGGGGCGATCCCGGTTCTTATGTGGGTTATGGGGCAGGCTGGGCTCAGGTTTCCATGACACCTTTCAGCCAATATAAAGGCTGGCTCGCCGAAGGTGGAATACGAAATGCACTGATTGTCAGTGGTCCGGTAAACAAACGGGAAAAGGGCAGCATCAACAACGGGCTTATGTCCATAGCTGATATCATGCCTACACTGCTTGATATTGCAGGTACTTCCTATCCAAAAAACTACAATGGGAATGAGTTACCTCCGCTTATTGGCAAACCATGGACAAAGGTTCTTGCCGGCGAGTCTGAATCACCCCGCACACAGGAAGATTACATTGCATGGGAGCTTTTTGGCAATCGCGCTCTTCGCCAGGGCGACTGGAAGCTGCGCTGGGAAATTAAACCCATAGGTAAATCTGAATGGGAACTGTTTAATCTTGCTGCTGACGCTGCAGAGAAAAACGATCTGGCTACATCTAACCCTGAGAAACTAAGGGAAATGCTGATTTTATGGGATGACTACGTGACGAAAAACAATGTAATCCTCCCCAGCCGTTCTCCTTTTGAAGGGCTTTATGACCAATTACCTGCGCGGTTCCCTGTGCAGCCGGGTTACCCGCCGCTGGTTAACAAGCGTCAGTTTATGCCTCCAAAAGAATTAATGACTACTCCAAAAAATTAATGACTACTCCAAAGAAATAAAGCCATAATTACCATGAAAAAACATTTATCTGCCTCCGGCTACGTGTATTTAAGGAATCTTACAATTATCGCTTTTATCCTGATCTTAGCCTGGCCTGATGCAGTTCAGGCCCAGGGAGATGGAGCACGGTTTTACTGGAAAGGACTGATGGGAACGAACGCCATCCCCATGATAGGGAACTCAATGGGAGGCAATGCAAACCCTCTTGATCCTTCACATAGTGTTACTGCCGGTTCTGATTTTACGGCAACAATGAGTCTTGCCGGCTACGCAAAAATGATGCCTCTGGGTAAGCGTTCCGCAATGGTCTCGGTACTCGTACCAATGGGCAGGATCTCCGGTGACCTTTCGCTGGAAGGGTTAGACTATAGCACCACTGCCAGGGGTTTTGGAGATCCCATGGTGCAGGTCAGTGTAAACTTGATCGGACCAAAGGCTATAATGAACATTCCCGACATGCTCAGGTACAAACCCAGATTTTCTGTCGATATTGTCGGCTCTCTGGCTGTTCCAATCGGGGCATATGACAACACAAGTCCGGTCAACATCGGTCAGAACCGCTGGTACGGGCGTATCGGCACACCGGTTGTCTGGCAAATAGGAGCATGGGTTCCGGGCAAACGCACAACATTCGAGTTTCTTCCTGCCATCTGGTTATTAAGCGATAACAAAGATTTTGTCGGAAATACAATAGAGACAGAACCAATGTATCAGCTCGAAGCACATCTTACCCGCGATTTTATGGAGAGGGTCTGGGGTTCATTTGATGTCATTTCCTATTCAGGTGGGAAAGCTACTGTTGATGGCGTTGAAGGCAATGCCCTGAACAACCTTGGAATGGGAGGCACTCTCGGTTACCATATAAATGACAACATGCAGCTAAATATTTCCTACTCCACAACGGTTAATGACAAGGATGCGGAAGACCTCAAAATGGATGGCTTTCGTATTACGCTGTTATACGGCTGGCACGCGCTGATAGAAGGCATGCACCGGTTGAATGGCGGCGAATGAAAAGTAAGCATAAATAATTAATTTCTGCCCAGACTGGCCGGAGCATGGCATTTGGTGCCACCCTGCCCGGCGAAAACTAGCTGATCACGATAGCCAAGGTGTATCATTTCGACAGCGAAATTGAGGGGGATGCATTGCTAAGAAACACGAAATCCCCCGGGTGATGATTTGTGACATTAAAAGTCACTATATTTTGGCTTGGTAAAAACATTTATTTATCTTCGCAATCCTGTTCTTTGGATATGTCGCCCGGATGGCGGAATAGGTAGACGCGCTGGTCTCAAAAACCTGTGGTCGCAAGGCCGTGCCGGTTCGATTCCGGCTCCGGGTACCGAAAAGCCCTTGATTAGCAGTAAAATCAGGGGCTTTGATTTTTAGGGTAGCCGAAAGAGTACCCAAAATTATGTTTTTATATAATTAAACTGCTAGCCTTAATATACTGTATCAAACAGAACTCGCTGAATTCAGTGATAGTATTAAAGTTTTGACAACCGAGGCTATCAGGAATAAATCCTTCTTAACTCTGGAAATCTGGTTTGATAGATTTACTGCTTTATAGAATTTTTTTGGGTTTGTTTAATTATATTAGCATGCTAATGCTTCATTGGCAAATAATTTTATGCCTAATCAGAATCCTGAACAGATCGCAAGAGATCATATCGACAAGCAACTACTTGCATGCGGCTGGATTATTCAGGAAATCAAAAAAATTAATCTGTATGCAGGTATCGGTATTGCCGTTAAAGAGTATTTAACCGATGTTGGTCCTGCTGATTACGTTTTGTTTGTAGATGGCAAGCCTTGTGGTATTATTGAAGCAAAAAGGGAAGAAGAAGGGCATAAGTTAAATGTTCATGAGGTTCAAACTGAAGGGTATGCAACCGCAAAACTCAAACATTTAAATAACGATCCATTACCATATGTTTATATTAGTACCGGAGATGTGACTGTGTTCACCGATTTCTCTGATCCTAAACCTCGATCAAGGGTTGTCTTCAGTTTTCATCGACCCGAAACACTATACGAATGGTTAAAACGTGACAAATCCCTTCGGAAACGTCTGTACGATTTGCCAGTATTACAAGCAGATGGTTTAAGGGAATGCCAGATAGATGCCATACAAAAATTGGAAATATCTTTTAAAGAAAACAGGCCAAGGGCATTGATTCAGATGGCAACGGGATCGGGAAAAACATTTACAGCCATTACGTTTATTTACCGCTTGCTGAAATTTGCCAAAGCAAAACGGGTATTATTCCTGGTGGATACCAAAAACCTTGGGATGCAAGCCGAACAGGAATTCATGTCGTTTTTGCCAAATGACGATAACCGGAAGTTTACTGAATTATATAGTGTTCAGCGTTTAAAATCGGGATATATAGCAACGGACAGCCAGGTCTGCATTAGCACAATACAGCGTTTGTATTCTATTTTAAAAGGTACAGAATTAGATGAAAAAGAAGAAGAGGAGAATCCAAACGAACGAACATTTCATCCCAAAGAAATTCCTCTTATAGAATATGACCCGAAAATGCCAATCGAGTTTTTCGAATTTATTGTTATTGACGAATGTCACCGGAGTATATATAACTTATGGAAACAGGTGTTGGAATATTACGATGCATTCGAAATTGGCTTAACAGCAACACCCGATAAACGCACTATTGGCTTTTTCGATCAAAACCTGGTAAGCGAATACTCCCATGAAATGGCAGTAGCCGATGGAGTAAATGTGGGATATGACGTTTTTATCATAGATACCAAAGTAACACAACAAGGTGCTACGTTGTGGAAAGGCGAATACATTGAGCACCGGGAGCGGCTGAGCCGAAAAAAACGAATGGAATTGCAGGATGAAGACGAAGAATATACTACACAGCAATTGGATAAGGATATAGTAAATCCCAATCAGATACGGACGATCATTCGATCATTCAGAGAACATCTTCCCTATGTTTTCCCTGATCGGTTTGATGCGAACGGCTATTTTGAAGTCCCTAAGGCCCTGATATTTGCCAAAACCGATAGCCATGCCGATGATATCATTCAAATAGTACGTGAGGAATTTGCTGAAGAAAACCGGTTTTGTAAAAAAATAACCTACAATTCGGAAAAAGATCGCAGGGATGCTGATGATAATATCATAGAAAAAGGAGAAGATCCTAAAAATTCGTTATCTGATTTTCGAAATGCATATCATCCGCGTATCGCCGTAACGGTCGATATGATTGCCACAGGTACCGATGTAAAACCGTTGGAGTGTTTACTGTTTATGCGCGATGTAAAAAGTAAGAACTATTTTGAACAAATGAAGGGCCGCGGCACACGCACAATCGATCTGGATAGCCTGAGAAAAGTAACACCAACGGCTAAATATACCAAAGACCATTTTGTGATTATTGATGCTATTGGAGTAACCAGAAGCTTGAAGACGGATAGCCGACCTTTGGAGAAAAAACCCGGAGTGCCTTTAAAGGATCTATTACAGGCCATTGCCATTGGGGCAAGGGATGAAGAATTGTTTACATCGCTGGCAAATCGGTTAACCCGGTTGGACAAGCAGATTACGGAAAAAGAGAAAAAGCAATTTGCCGAAAAGGCAAATGGTAAAACAGTTTCGCAGGTAGTTAAAGAACTTTTGAATGCCTTTAATCCGGATACACTGGAGGACATTGAAACTAAGGTCCGGAATGAAAAATTGGGTTCTGCCCCATTGGAGTTAGATGCGGCAATTAAAACGGAAACCGAAAAATTACAACATGAAGTAGCGAAAGTGTTTACCGGTGAACTAAACGAGTATATTGAAAATGTACGTAAAGCACATGAACAGCGGATTGACACCAGCAATCCCGACGAAGTAATTCATGTAGGTTGGGCCAAAGACAACAAGGACAAGGCCTCCGAACTGGTGAGTGATTTTAGCGAATGGATGCAGCAAAACAAAAATGAATTAACTGCTTTGCAGATATTTTATAATCAGCCATTCCGGCGGAGAGAGCTTACTTACACCATGATAAAGGAAGTGCTGGAAAAGCTTCATATCGATAAGCCAACGCTTGCTCCTTTAAATATATGGCGTGCTTACGAAGCATTGGAGCAATGCAGCGGCTCACCCCGTAACGAACTCACCGCCATTGTTTCACTTATCCGGAAGGTAAGTGGCTTGGATACTACCCTCACCGCCTACGATAAAACGGTAGATAAAAATTTCCAGGATTGGGTATGGAAAAGACACTCAGGTGCCGGTGAAAAGTTTAGTGAAGAGCAAATGCAATGGCTAAGAATGATTAAGGATTACGTGGTTAACAGTTTTCATATCGAAAAGAATGATTTTGAATTAAATCCATTTAATAAAAATGGTGGTTTAGGTAAATTTTATGAGTTATTCAGAGATGACTATGAAAAGATAATTGCTGAATTAAATGATGTGTTGGCAGCTTAATATAAATTTGCATTATGATTCGAGATTGTAAAATAATTAAGGAATTACCTCAAGGCGGACAAAAAACTGTTCACTTGGCTGAACATCCATTAGTGGGTAGAGTGGTAATTAAGAAAGGTGCAATTAAAAGTTTTGCTTCTCTTGAACGGATTAAACGTGAAGTTGAGTTGCTATCTGAATTGAAATCCGAATTTTATCCCCAACAATATCATTTTAATATAGATGTAAAAACAAAAGAGTTTGAAATTGTTGAGGATTACATTGAAGGTAAAGTTTTAAGAGAAACTATGTCTCAATTTAAGACTCCAAAAGAGATTTTTACTCTTTTAAATTCATTGATTAAAGGGCTTTGTATTATTTGGGATAAAAATATTGTTCACAGAGATTTAAAACCCGAAAATATCATCATCAGACCAAATGGAATGCCATGTATTATTGATTTAGGAATTGCCCGATTTATAGATTTAGAATCAATTACAAAAACAATTTCGCCAATGGGTCCCTGCACTCCTTTATACGCATCGCCGGAACAGTTAACTAATAACAAAAATTTAATTGATCCACGAACTGATTTTTTTGCTTTAGGAATTATAGCATTAGAACTCTATTTAGGTATTCATCCATTTGATCCTATGTATGTTGGCAATCATTATTCTATTATAGAAAATATAATGCAAAATAAATATACTGTGGAAACTAGAATGGTTAACCGTGATATTACAATTGTAGAATTTGCAAGCAAAACATTGCAAACGCAGCCTTATGAAAGGTTTAGAAATTATCAGATGTTTAACACTTTTATATCTAAACAAATTTAATATGAAAGTATATCATCAAACAGGATTTAGGGATAAATGGAATATTGAAAGTTTTCAAAAGGGTGTTGGAAATGGTTTGATCTTTTCACCGGTCAATATTGATGCTGATAAATTATTGGCATTAGATTCTAAATTGAAGCAATCGGGTTTTCTTGACCCTCAATTATATTTATTAAATGAACCCAAAGGGACTTTAGATACTTATCCATATTTCCCTGGCAATTTGAAACCTGATTTCACAACTGCGGATCTAGACAACAGTCATATTCAATTGGCTCAATTATGTGTCGATTACCAAATGAAAAATGATTTTCATTATTTGGTAATACCTACAAGATATTATGATGATTATCCTACAAATTATTTCATCCAAAGCACCGACTATTTTGTAACTCCATTTTGCGATTATGTAAGGGAAAATAAAATTCAAAAAAAGGTACTTTTATCCGTAATTGTAAAAGCAATGATGCTATCGGATGAAGAAAAACGAAATGAGGTCTTAAATTGGATTACAGGGCATCAAAACATTGGAGGAGTTTATTTAATTTTTGAAAACAATTTTAGCTCGAAGCAAATTAAAGATTTTGACTATTTGTTGAATGCTATAAAATTCATCAAGGTCTTAAAAGACAATCAAATGGAAGTGCATTTGGGTTACAGCAACACCGAAGCACTTTTGTACAGCATAGCCATGCCCGACTCTGTTACCATTGGCTCTTATGAAAACTTACGTTCATTTGGTATCAAGCGTTTTCAGGATTTAGAAAAAAGTCAAATGAGAGCGCCAAACGCCCGATTATATAGCACTCATCTTTTACAATGGATAGATTACGAGTATATTCAGGCAATGAAAAAATTAATACCTGATTATGCTAACTATTTTGACGATTCGGAATTTAAACCACTGATGTTTAAGCCTGAATTTAAATGGCATTTTGCAAAACCAGAGCCTTATAAACATTATTTCTTAGTATTCGATAGGCAAATAAATAGTTTGTCAGCTTTACAAGAAGCCAGAATCGAAGAATTGAAGGACAAAATCAAAAAAGCATTAAGTTTGTTTAAGATAATAGAAAACGAAGTCCTTTTGGATAATGATAGCGATGGTTCTCATCTACCTACTTGGTTGAATGTCATTAATGCTTTCCAAAAGGAATTAACTAAATAAATAATGTTTGCTACAGAACAAGAAATGTCGTTAGTATTTGAGAAATTTCTGAGAATAAATTTCGGCAATACCTATCTCAAAGAGTGCCAAGGATTATTTGGTATTCCCGATTTTGTGTTCTATACCAAACAAAAACAAGATGTTTCTATAATTTCCTTTGAATTGAAGCTAAGTGATTGGAAAAGAGCTGCAAAACAAGCATTTCGCTATAAAAACTTTTCAAATATTGCTTATGTAGTACTTTCAAGTAAAAACACTAACGCTGCCTTAAACAACATTGAAATGTTTGAAAAATATAATATAGGGTTGGCTAAATTTGATACCAATAGCGATTTTGAAATTATGTATAAGCCTAAATTTAGTGCTCCTTATTCGGAATATTTAAATCAAAAATTGGTTGATTCCATAAGCTCCAGCCGAAAGAAATCTAAGAATTTCGATTTTCTTGTTAGGTAATTTTAAGAAATGAAGAAATTATTCACCGGAAATCAAATACCAAGGCATTGGCAAGTAAAGAAGTTAGTGGAAGTTTGTATTACCACAAGTGGAGGAACACCCAATAGAAGGAATAAGGAGTATTATTTGGGAAATGTTCCTTGGGTAAAATCAGGAGAATTAGACAAAGGATTAATAATTGATACAGAAGAAAAAATTTCAGAAGATGCGATAAGAAACTCAAGTGCAAAAGTTTTTCCTAAAGGAACGTTATTAATAGCTCTTTATGGCGCGACTATTGGTAAGCTTGCATTTCTTGGTGTTGACGCTGCTACGAACCAAGCTGTGTGTGGCATTTTTAAAAATGACAATATAAATTCAAAATTCCTTTATCATTTTCTATTTTACAGAAAGCCAAGCTTAATTAAAATGGGAATAGGTGGAGCACAGCCAAATATAAGTCAGGGTATTTTAAAAAGTCTTGAAATCCCTATCCCGCCACTTCCCGAACAACAAGCTATTGTCTCCTGCATAGAAGAATTACTCAGCGATTTAGAAAACGGCAAACAACAACTGAGAAGTGCACAGCAGCAATTAAAAGTTTACAGGCAAAGTTTGTTAAAGGCGGCGTTTGAAGGGAAACTCACCAATAAAGATGTGAAAGACGGGGAGCTGCCGAAAGGATGGAGATGGGTGAAAATTTTCGAACTATCTAATGTAGTTCGTGGAGGCTCTCCAAGGCCAGCTGGTGATTTAAAATATTACAATGGTACTATACCATTTTTAAAAGTACGAGATATTACAAAAGATAATGGAACTTATCTAACCACTTTTGAATATACAATAAAGGAAGCTGGCTTGCACAAAACAAGACAAATAAAGCCAAATACATTATTGCTTTCAAATAGCGGAGCAACCTTAGGCGTTCCCAAGATTTGCATGATTAATGCAACAATGAATGACGGTATAGCAGCATTTTTAGATTTAGATGAAAGAAGTAATTTGTATTTGTATTATTTCTGGTTAGCCAAAACGAAGGAACTGAGAAATATAAATATGGGTGCTGCCCAACCAAACTTGAATACAGATATTATTAAAAATTATTTGGTCCCTTATTGTTTCTTTGATGAACAAAAACTAATTGTTGAAGAATTAGAAAGCAAACTCACCATATGTGACAAGATAGAAGAAACTATTAGTCAAAGTTTGCAGCAAGCGGAAACATTAAGGCAGAGTATTTTGAAAAAGGCGTTTGAGGGAAAACTTATTTAAAAAGTGATTTTTATATTATGGAAACAACTCAGACTTTTACATTTATTCAAATTATGCTAATTGCTGCAATTCCTTCTGTTATAACAGGCTTCATTTCATATTTAGTATTTCATCAACAGCTAATGGCTTACAAACGAGATACAATGGCAGAAAGGACAGCAAAGCATTTTCTAAAACACAAGAAATATACTGATCGTTCATTTAAAACCTTGGTGAAATATCTCGGTGGATGGGATGAAAACCAGGATGAATTTAGAAGGATTTTAGTTAGAGCTGGTGCAATCAGGACCTTTCGAGATGAAACTGACGGGGGAAAAACAGAATGGTGGACCTTATTAAGTAGAATGCCGGAAAAAATTGAAAAGAAAAAAAGACTAAAATGAAAATCTATTCTTTTCCTCCCATATCAGATAAACGAGCTAAAGTTTTAATACTTGGAACGATGCCAGGTGAAAGATCTTTGAAACTAAATCAATATTACGGGCATGGCGGAAATACATTTTGGAAATTGATGTTTACGATTTTTGAAGAGACATTTTCCAATCATTATGATAAAAGAAAAGAGATGCTTATTAGATACAATATTGCTTTGTGGGATGTTTTGCAAGCATGCGAAAGGGAAGGAAGTTCAGATAGTTCAATTTTAAAAGAAGAGCCAAATAACTTTAAATTATTTTTTGAAAATCATCCTGAGATTAAGATAATAGCATTTAATGGTCAAAATGCCGAAAGTTATTTTTTGAAATACAGTAATCACATACCTGAAATTAAATTCATTTCTTTACCATCAACAAGCCCATCAAACACTTGGAAAACCTTTGATGAAAAATTGTCTGAGTGGAAAACAATTAAATCAATATGAACAGCAATACTTCCAGTATAGTCTCCAAAGTCTGGTCCTTCTGCAACCCCTTACGCGATGTAGGCGTGGGTTATGGTGATTACCTCGAGCAGCTAACTTATTTGTTGTTTCTAAAAATGGCCGATGAATACAGCAAACCACCTTACAACCGCAAACTTACAATACCTAAGACCTATAACTGGGAAAGCCTGATTACCATCAAAGGTGCCGAGTTGGAATTACATTATTCCACATTACTTCGTGAACTTAGTACGCAAAAAGGCATATTGGGACAGATATTTACCAAAAGCCAGAACAAAATTCAAGACCCTGCAATGCTTGCAAAGGTTATTGATATGATTAACAGCGAAAATTGGCTTGTAATGGGGGCAGATGTAAAGGGCGATATATATGAAGGTTTACTTGAGAAAAATGCTGAAGACGTAAAGAGTGGCGCCGGTCAATATTTTACACCACGCTCACTCATTAAGGCAATGGTTGAATGTATACAGCCGCAACCCCAAAAAACCATCGCTGATCCTGCATGTGGAACCGGGGGGTTCTTCCTGGCCGCTTACGATTATCTGGTGAAAGGAAATAAATTGGATAAGGAACAAAACACATTTTTAAAACACTCGACATTTTTTGGAAATGAGATTGTAGCGGGAACACGACGGCTCGCCTTAATGAATTTGTTCCTGCATAACATTGGCGACATTGACAGTGACAATTTTATTTCCCCGGCGGATGCCCTTATTGCTGCCTCTCCCGAAACGTATGATTATGTTTTGGCCAATCCCCCTTTCGGTAGAAAAAGTTCGCAAACCTTTACCAATGAAGAAGGCGAATTGGAGAAAGATGATCTGACTTACAACCGGCAGGACTTTTGGGCCACCACCAGTAACAAACAATTGAACTTTGTGCAGCATATCCGTACCATGCTCAAAACAACCGGTATGGCAGCAGTAGTTGTTCCTGATAATGTATTGTTCGAAGGCGGTGCAGGTGAGACTGTTCGTAAAAAGTTATTGGATACAACCGAATTACATACCATTCTGCGCTTGCCGACTGGCATATTTTATGCCAATGGTGTAAAAGCTAATGTGATCTTTTTCGATAACAAACCTGCTAGTAAAAATCCGTGGACAAAGGAAGTTTGGGTGTATGATTATCGTACCAATATTCATCACACTCTTAAAAAAAACCCGTTAAAGTATGATGACCTCAAGGATTTTATTGTCTGTTACAACCCGGTTAACAGGCATCTCCGAAAGGAAATCTTCAATGCCGAAAGCAATCCCGAAGGCAGATGGCGGAAGTTCAGCTATGATGAAATTATTGCCCGTGATAAAACCAGTCTGGATATCACCTGGCTAAAAGACCAATCGCTGGCCGATTTAGATAACCTTCCTGATCCGGAAATTATAGCTGCCGACATTATTGAAAATTTGGAAGCAGGGTTGGCCAGTTTTCGTGAAATTATGGGAAAATTGAACGGAGGATGATTAAAACACGAATAACCTTCCTTGCAATTCTTTCTTTGGATAAAATACTCCTATTATTACAAATGGATTATTAGCTCTTCTTCTATGCCATTCCATTGTTGTTCCCAAAAATAAGTAGATATCCTTATTCTTGATGAAATTGTTTTCGTATTGCATCCTAACTTTACTTAGTGCCACGCTTTCATTCCCATCAGCATTTCTCAGGCAATTCCAGTATAATGCTCCAATTTCCCAATCTTCAATCATAAGTTTGCTCTCAATACCAGAATCATCAGTGAAACGATAATAAAATTTATATGGCAATTTGGGAATCAATTTTTCAACTTGTTTTATAGTTTCAAATAAGTTTCCCTGTCTTCTCAGCTCAAGCCACTCATCTTTCCATTCTCTTGTATCCTCTTCAATTTCCAAACCTAATATTTTAGCCGGCTTGAAGGTTGCCAATGACACATTTTTGGGAGCTTTGGAATCATTAAGAAGCGCGTTTTTATTTGTATATATGTTTTTGAGGCAAAAATCCTTTCTTAATGCCCAATTTCCTTCTGTTCCAATAGTTTGTCCGATTACTATATCTTTAAAATTATAATTTACCGGCGAATGACTTTCAGGTCTGAAATCATCGGTTCTTTTGTTAAGATCAATCTCAATCCAAGTATATTTTACGTTATTAACTTTTCCAGAACCTTTTAAATCAATTAAAAAGCTCAAAGGCACTGGGTAAATCCTAATCCAGTTGCCATTTTCAAGAAATCCACCAGTACAAACAAGTTCATCGTAACTACGTGATGGTAAAGGGTATGTAGTAACAGTTATTAAGATTTTTTTTCTCGCCATCAAATGTGTCTTAATTCATATGTAAAGCCTTCCATTTGGGAAATGGATTCAGCTAAATATTTACGATGGCATTGGTAAATATTGGCTTCAAAACAAGTTAAGGCAACCCTTCTATTGCTTTGTAAAAGCGATAAAATTTCCTTTTGCTTTTCCTTCTCGTTTTTTAAAACGGTTGTTCTGTAATAATAAAATAATTTATCGTAATCAGCTTGTGTGTTTAGCTCCTGCCTTTTGTCCGATTCAATACCGACTTCGGGGATATGCAAATAGTCAATGCCAACCCATTTGCATGCTTTTTCAAGTTGAATTTTGCTAAATCCGTACTTCCTACTTAACGAATTCTTTCGTACATCACATAATATCCTAACATCATTAATTATCAGCTTATTTATATACTCTTCGAGCGAAATACCTTCGTAACCAATTGTAAATAACACTATTTCAGGTTTTGATGGTCTTTGTTTTTCTACTTTTTCAAGTTCTTCGGCATTGAGTATATTTGACGCAATTGTACTGTTAATGGCATAATACGGGTAATTCTGATAGGTCACCTTCACCAGTTCATCTTTGCTGCATGCTCCATACTGAAGTTTTACGTATCGGATTGCAAGCTGGTCTTTAGTTTTCAATTCCTTCACGTAATCAACAGTGTCAGTTTTTTTCCAATTATTGGATGATTCTGCCACAAGATTATATTTTACAAGCGTTCCTAAATCTGAATTTGCCTGGAACGAAAAACAGCCATATTTATATGGAACAAAATGAAATGTTTTAACAGTCTGCCGACGGGAAACCAAAAACAATAATTTTTGCAGGCTCATTTTATCCAATTCACCATCAAAGGCTTGCAATAACGATAATAATATTTTTCTCCGATAATACATACTGTGAAATTATAAAGATATTTTCCTGATTCAATTTATTTATTGCATTTTCTTTTCCAGATGGTTTAAAAGCAGAAGAGAAAGCTAAATGTCTACATATACATCGTCATTGGTTAAACATGATTAGGCTCAGAAATTTTTCAACCAGTTAAGAAATTTGAATTCGCTTTCTTTGCTTTTGCCAAGTTGACATTTCCCGTAATTTGGAATATTTCATGTATCATATTTAGGATATTCTTTAATATGAAATTTAAAGAAGAAATATGTTAATTTTTTCAAATATATGTATTATATTTAGGGTGTCTTTTAATTAGATACACATGAAGGCTATTATTTACACAGGAGTAAGAATTGATCCAGAAAACTATGAAACACGGATTAATGACCTGAAAGAAATTGCATCGAGCCGCGGATGGTCAATCATTGCAGTTATCTCAGAGACCGTTTTTGATCCTGATGATACAAGCGAGGACAAAGAGTATTATCAGGAACATGATCCGGTTTTCAGTTACGTATATGAGCGGGGTGCGAAAATAGTATTGGTAACGGAAGTTAGTTGTCTTGGTAAAAACGTTGCTGATATACTTAAGTTCGTTGAAACGCTCCATGAATATAAAGCGGGTTTATATATCCAGCAATTCGATATGCTATCTTTTGAAAATGGCAAGGAAAATACAACTTTCATGCTACTTCTTCAAATGATGGCAAATGCTGTGGAACTTGAAGCCAATAGCCGAAAAGAACGGCAAAAAGAAGGTATCGATTTAGCCAGGCTTCAGGGTAAGTATCATGGTCGTAAAAGTGGAGCCAAAGCAAGTAGGGAAAAACTAATGGAAAAGTACAAGGACATCATAGCAATTATAAACGATCCTGATCTTTCATTGCGACAAATAGTAGCTCAAACCCATCATTCGATAAATACCATACGTAAAATTAAAAAAATGATTTTAAAAAAGTAAAGCGCTATATATCATGGAGTTTAAACCAAATTAATTTAAATTAATCCATATTAACATGAATCTTTTTTTCAGGACTAAGCGGATTCAAGAAGTAATCATTTCATAAATTTTTAATAGAAGATCATATCATCATATTCATGTAATGAGATTTGATACGCCAATCCTTATGAAACAAATCAACATAGATTAATTTAAATTAATATACATCTCGGACTATAGATTCTCCAATAGAATCTCTCCTACAAAACATATGTGGAAACCTTTGTAAAAAATCAACCATCAAATGGTGCAAACAAAAGGAAAATGAAGTTGTTCTATTATTATTATTCTAATGATCAAACAACATGATTAGCCGTTCCACATATGAATTTCTGAATATTCTTAGGTCAAATAATGACAGAGACTGGTTTCTCGGGAACAAAGCCCGATATATAGCTGCAAAAGAAGAATTTGAGAATTTTATATCATTACTCATTATCAGCATTGCTCAATTCGATAAAACAATTGCTGGTGTAGAGCCAAAAGGATGTATATTCCGTATAAACCGGGACTTACGATTTTCCAAAGATAAGACACCATATAATACTTACCTGGGTGCTCATATCGTTATGGGTGGCAAGAAAAACGAACTCAATTATGCCGGCTATTATATCCGTGTTGAGTCAGGCCAGAATATACTGGCTGGGGGCGCATATCTTCCCCACAAAGAATGGATTAAAACTATCCGTTACAATATTGACAGTGAACCGGAGGAATTCAAAAAGATCATTTCAGATAAAGGGTTTAAAAAATACTTTGGTGAATTGACGGGCGAGAAACTTTCCAGGCCGCCCCTGGGATATCCGGCAACCCATCCGGATATAGAGCTGCTCAAAATGAAAAGCTACCTTGCCGTCCATAAACCTGGTGACGAAGATGTCCTTTCGCTTGGTTTTATCAACCTTTGTACAGAAATTTTTAGAGAACTACATCCTTTTATCAGCTTTATCAATAGGAGAGGTTAAGATTTCAGATTCAATCAGATGACAGAGAAGCTTCATAAAATGCAAAGTGTCAGCTTTAGGATTATTGAGGATTTTCTTGAATATCTACCAGAAAATGAATTGAAAATTGTCCAGTTTTTGCGTAATCTGGTTTTAGACTGTGTTCCCGGTTGTAAGGAAAAATTATCCTATAATGTGCCATATTATAGGAGGCATTATACTATTTGCTTCATTTGGCCGGCTTCTGTTACCTGGGGGAGTAAAATTACATACCAGGGAGTAAGGATGGGATTTACGAACGGTAATCTCCTGGCCAATGATAATAATTATCTTGACAAGGGTAACCGTAAACAAGTGTATTGGAAAGACTATTCTGACACAAGGGAAATAAATGTTCCCCTGCTAAAATCCTGCCTGTTTGACGCTGTTTATATTGACGAGGAAAGGGCAAAAATAAAGAGAACATCCCAAAGTAAAATAAATCCTTAACTGAGCGGCTTGTAATAGTAATGACAGAGGGAGCATTCTTAGAAAGTAAAATAAATCCTTATCTGAGCGACTTGTAATAGTAATGACAGAGGGAGCATTCTTAGAAAGTAAAAGACCTCATTCACTATTTTTTACTTTTCAAAGAATATTGAATCTGAATTAACAAACTATTCATCCAACCTTGACCAACTTCCTTTCCGTTTGTGATAATATTTATTTCCCTGCCGAAACCTGTCGTGAACCCTAATTGCAAAGGAGATTTCTTTACACTAAAAAAGTAACCTGCTTCTAACCAGGGTTGCAATACGAGGGTGTATGTTTCACCGTAAGTATAATCCGATTCCCCAATGTTGTTCTTCCAGTTAATCCACATATTCCATATATCAGTATGGATACCGGCTACAATATTTCCACGCTTCACATAAAAATGCCTCCGGTATCCTGTTGATCCACCAAAGCCCATTCCTTTTTCGTTTTCATTATAAGGACTAAAATCCTTTCGGTTCGCAAAATTTATCCCTGCTCTGAACAAAAGTGAATTTTTTGATGACAGATACATTTCTGAATTAATCGCAGTGATAATTCCGGCAGGGTAAAGCTGTAATGAAGCTCCAAGATCTTTTGATTTTTTAACCGTTTCCTTCTGGTCAGCTTGCGAATAGGAAAAAGAAACAAATGAAAACAGTAACGTAAAAGTTGAACATAAAAATTTTTGAATCATTGCCTATATCATTTTCAATTGCGCTTCCAGTTTTTTATTTGCCTTCAGCATATTTCTCCCATCTTTATAATTCAGGTAAGGATTCCCTTTCTTAAAATTTGTCCTACTGATTTGAAAAAGTAATCTCCAATGCCTTATGATTTCCTTCCAGGCGAAGAAAACAGAATGCTCCGGATCGTAAATATGGGTCGGCTCGCTTCCGGCACCATTAATTTCAATGATGCTGAAATTTATTCCATTACATAATTCTTCTAAAGTGGAATACCGAATATCTATTCTTCCAAAATAAAATCCGGGTATTTTGGTGCATACTGTATTAATCGTGTTAAGCAATTTTTCATTTATCTTATGCGAAATGTCAGTAAATTTTGAACCCCGGGTATGACTGCCATAAGGAACTAAGATAAATTTATCTTCAATTGGTAAAACGCGATTTAGTAAATCCCCGTATTGTCTTGTTAATACGGGTAACTGAAAATAGCTTCTGGAATTTTGTTTTATTAATTGCATAATTGTATCCCTTCCGTTTCCTGTAACCGACAGAAATTCCTTCGACACAATTCCGGTAATCTTGCCTGATTCGTCATCAGGGAAGCGCACATAAAAAATGCCGATCTCATTTGGATAATTAATTAGTTCCTGTATCAGATAATCACCCGGGATTTTATGAATGTATGATTGCAACTGGGCTTCGTTACATATCCTTTCCACTGCATATGCTTTCATGCCAATATCGGGCTTTGCAATCAAGGGAAACGAGATGCCCGCTCTTACGGCTTCATCCACAACTTTATTTAAAGCGGTTTTTTTCTTAAACAGTAAGGTTTTCGGAATATATTGTTCCGGGATTAAATCATAAATTTCTTTCTTTGATTCCATCGCCATGCCTCCGTTTCTTATGGATGGATTGGCCGCATTGAAAAAGAAGAATGATTTTGATTTCAACGCGTAATAAAACCAGACTATAAAAATGGGATAATAAACTGCCTCAAAATACCAATACTCCCAATGCAATATTTTATGAATCTTTGATTTTAAATAATTCATTGCTACGTCTTTTTTGAAAAGTAAAGTTCTCAACAGATGATAGTATGGAAAGCCTTAAATAATTTCTTGAAAATTTATACAGTATGAAGGCCGCAAAACCCAGGTAAAAAAACCCCATAAAAATAGTAATCAAAAAACTGAATTGCTGGAACCTTTGAAAAATAAGGCTTCCTGCGAAAATAAAAATCAGCAAGGCTGAAATTGATCCCAGACCAATACCGGTAATATAAAACAAATACATCCCCCTGGACCTTTCAAGTGTATTTTTTGTTATGAGGATACTATTCCAACCCATCCAAAAAGGTATATGCATGGGATTAAGCAAACTCAGTGTTAAGCCCAGAAGAAATGATGATTTAATTATCGGGGTAAAAATGTTGTTTGATACAGATGAAACATGGCTTCCTGAGGAATTAAAATTTGAAACAGCCAGGTAAATAAACAATACAATTGTGAATGGCAGCAGATATAAAAACAGTTTACTATTGAGGTTAATTTTATGTGAACCCAATAACGTGATGCGAACGATAATCAGTTCAACAAGTATTGCGGCAATAGAAAACATAAAAGCTTCCGTTGTATTTTGTGATGCCGCTATCCGGAATGCCGTAATATTTAGTGTCCCTAATGGCAACGATCCTAAAAAACTGATTATCAATCCTGCTAAAAATATTTTGAGTATTTTGTTCATCTATGGATTTATAAAGATATATTATGGGTATACGCAAATTAACCTGGTAAGCTGACTGTGTCTCTTTGACAATCTACCTTAACAGTCGCAGTTAGAATTATAAACTGACAAAGAGGGTGACTTTTTTTATTGTACTGTAATTACGCTTCTAAGTTTTGAGTTATACCTTTTGCTGAATAGGTTTTAAGGGCTACTAATTCCTCTAGTTCATTGACAATATCAACAGCAACTTCCTGCTTATTTTTTAATGGATAGTGTTTAATGGTTCCATCTTTTTTTAGAATTGAAACTTTATTGGTATCAAAACCAAAGCCTTCATTCTTTTTGGGACTATTTATAACTACTGCATCAAACCCTTTTACTTTCAGTTTATTGGCTGCATTTTCAAGAATATCGTTTGTTTCCAAAGCGAAGCCAATGGAAACCTGTTTTTCAGTTTTAATTTTGCCGAATTCGAAAGCTATGTCGTCATTTTTAATAAACTCAACTAAAGAAACCTGCTCCGCTTTTTTGATTTTACTTTCAGATTGGAATTTTGGTCTATAATCAGCTACAGCCGCGGAAAATATGACTATATCCGCATCCCGGAAATATTTTTTGCAGGCTTCAAGCATTTCGCGGGCAGTTATAACCTGAATGACATTTTCAATTGGAATTGCCGGTTTTATATATACCGGACCTGAAATTAATATTACATCAGCGCCAAGATTATATAGAGTTTCAGCGATAGCATAGCCCATTTTACCGCTGGATTCATTGGTAATAAAACGCACCGGATCCAGGTATTCGCGTGTTGGCCCGGCAGTAATCAATACTTTTTTTCCTTTTAAGATGTTTTCCATTATTGTTGTTTAAATTGCTCTTTGAAAGCGGATTTCAGAATCATTAATCTTTACAGAAACTGTCCTGCAATGGCTTGGATAGGTTATGCTAAAAGAATGCCTATTCTTCAGGAATTCAATGGCCTCAGGGTTTTCATATAAACCCATGCATTCAATTTCACCTTGTGGGGAATACCGTGTTACTTTTAACAGTGTTCCTTCAAAATTAAAATCGAACCAGGAGCCAGCACCTTCGCCACTTAGCCATTGTGCATTGTCGGGAATAAGATAATGCCTTTCTGGCGATGGTAAGGTCGCTATAAGTAGTTGCTTGTCTAATTTTCCAAACGGATAGAATGGTTCTCCTTTTAAGATTTTAGGCAACAATTGACGATTTTCCAGTGCATTTACATTGCTTATTGGAGTCGGCGTTAGCGGAACACGATATTTCAGGTTAAACTGATACCTGATATCAGGGATCCCGGCTAAAATGGCCGAATTGACAAAACGTGAGCAGTTACTGCCGTTATATCTGAACGGACCGTAAGGAATTGGACTGGCTTCCAGCATATATTGAGCCTTTGCATATGCTTTTTCAAAATCTACTGAACAATAGGAAGCGAATAATTCTCCCTCACCGTGACAGGCCTTGTTGGCCTGTATTTCATAAAGCAAGTCCTGAAAGTTTTCAAGCCTATGACCATCCTCACTTAACTGAGGAATGGTTTTTATTTCAAGTTCGTGATCGGTTTCGGCACTGCGAACCCTTCCGTGTTTATAGGGTGCATGATAACGGCCAAAATCGAAATAGTGTGACTTTGGTTTTTCCTTATCAATTAGCACCAGTGCAGCATGACCAACTTTATAATAATTGTTTTGATTTATTCCTAAAAGCAAAGTTAAGGTATCATACCAGGCACCCGGTTGTTTGCAATAGGTTTGCGGCCAAGCCAGGGCAATGGCAATACCTGTGTGCTTAGCCTGATTGTTCATAGCACGACTTCGTGATTTGAATTGTTCAACAAATCAGCATAACGCATCAATAGTTTTCCGTTCTCAGGTGTTATCTGGGTAATACTTACTGTTTTCAGCCCACCATCACGGTTCATGATAACGTTAATGGAATTGTCTGTTGTATGTGCACCCGAATGAAATGACAATACCTTTTCGGGTGTAATATTATTTCCGGAAGAGTCATTAAACCTGTTGAACCAATCTTTTCGTAACATCCGGTGTTCTTCGTTATAGAGGGTGACAGAGGACCAGATATGAGGAACATGTTTATCCAGCTCGCTGAAATATTTGTTGTTTCCATCCCAAACGAACTCACTAAAAGCGATATTCATGCCGTTATCCCGGTCAAGTGTAACTATGGTAAAGGGTTCAACATTTTCCAGGGGTCTTGTCTTGAAGAATTCATTAACTGGTATTTCTGTTGATACAAGTTCCAGTAAAACGATGCCTCGGCTCACTGTTTGAAAATCCTGCTTTTTATGTGCTATATAGGCTCCGTTCAATAAACAGCAAACGCGGCCATCTTCATTAGTTGCAATCCACGACCCGCCGGCTTTTTCATCTTTCGGGTAGCTCAGCTTTCTATCGTTTTGCCAATAAATTGCAGGAGGTATGGTAGGCCGGAACTCCTTTTCATCACGATTGGAAGTAAGGATAAAGCCATTATGTGCTGATGACGGTATGTAAGTTACTGTGCACATGCGTTGTTTCTGTAGCGAATTGTTGAATAGGCAACTCCAAAATATTCATCGGTCAGTGACTTTAGCCCAAGACCAATCAGACCAGCCTTGATCAGGGCCTGGTGGTGAATGCTGTGTTCAATACAATAGGCCAGTTCCCGGCCGACTGAACTGATAATCAGGTTTCCGGCATTGCCGTCACTCGAATAATCCCCTTCAAATTTTACAGGATTAGCCTCATTCAATGTTTCAATACCCGGCAATAACCTGTCGATGGTATTAATGCCAAATTCAGGATCAGATTCAATCTGTATGTCTCTTTTACGCTTATCATAACTTATAATACCTGTAAAAGAGCCTGATACCAGCAACAAATAAAATTCAAGTATATGCCTGATGTGTTGGCCAATGGTTGCCCCGGATAAAACATCATGCTTTCTGGTATAGTCTTCCCGTTTGATTTTAGCCAGTAAATCCTTTAACTGCATTAGATTCTCTTTAGCTACTGTTTTCATTTGGTTTATTGTTTCAATATTTATACTTTAATTATATTGTCGGAATTACTGGAATACCTGACAGAAAATTTTAAAAAATAGTTAAAAAAAACACATCCCAGGTAACGGAATGTGTCATAGTTCAATGGCTGTTTGCATTCAAGAAACAACATCCTACTTTAATCCTTTAATACGGCTCCCTGTAGAATAATTTATATACAAACGGGTAGATCTTGCAAGCCACACAAAATCCAAAAGCACCTTCCAGGAAGGAAAACATGGCGAGAATACCGACCAGGACCAGAGAAAGAACCGGAAAAGACAGTAAATAGGTAAGAATTACCAAACTTGTTAAGATTAAACCTATCCGGGCTGCAAATATTTTTGGGCCTGCGTTAATCATATATTCATTCACCGGAAGAAACCTGACAATATTCCGGGAAGTAATTCCAACAAGGCTGTATTGTGCATAATCAGTTGCCCTGAACAGAAAATCAATTGCCAGAAAGGCCAAAAGCAGAATACTGTTTGTATATCCGAAGGCCAGCAATATTACCACTATAAATACAGCATTAAACCTGGCTACCCTTTCGTTTACCTGTTTATCAGAAACAGGGCAAATTGCATATGTCTTCATCTCTTTTCTCAATCAAGTTTATGAATTTTCACTTTATTACCTGATAAGTCGGATCGGTTCAACAAACCTGACAGGAATATCATCAATAGAATTCCCTTCTAGAATGTTAAAACCTTTGCTCCGCTTTTCAAATAGTCGGTCAGCGGTTTACCCATAGCTTTCACGTCGAACCCCAATTTCCTAAGCGCATCTGTCACTTCATAAGAATCAGCGCAAACGATACACGCCTCGACTTTAACACCATCCCTTTGCATCTCCTTGACTTTTTCCTGCAGTATAAGGTTTTCAGCAATCAGTTTTGCAGAGGGTCCCCATACGATTAGCGTAACCTCGTCAAACCACTTATTTGTTTTAGCTGCATGGGCATACATCAAGGCAACCCTTTCAGCAACATAAGGATCATCGCTTGTCCACAGAACTACAAGCTCATCAATATTGTGAATTGAATTATCTGCCTGTGCCATAGTTTCGGATTTTTGAAATATCAGAAGAAACAATGAAAACACTAATAAAAGTTTTGCTCTCATAGTAAATCAATTTAGAATATGATATTGCCTTATTCATGATTTTTTAATGCTTTTAGGACAGCAAGTAGAAGATCTGAACTCAACCTCGTTTTATAATCCGGATTAATATACTCAAATTTTATAATTCCGGATGTGTCAACCACAAACACCGATGGAACAGGTAGAAACCCTTCATTGGCTCCTCCGGACCATTTTTTAAGCATTTCTGTGCTTCTCTCAGGAGCCTGAAAAGCAATTCCCATGGCTTTAGTCAGCTTCCCGTCTCCGTCGGAATAGAGGTCATATTTCAATTGATTCTTATCAGCAGATCCTTTCAAGTTTTCGGGTGAATCCGGACTGACAGCCACAATTTGATAGCCTAATCTGATAATCTCACCTTCTGCTTTTTGTATTTCTGCCAAATGAGTATTGCAATAAGGGCACCATCCGCCCCGGTAAAATAGCAGAACAGTAGGTTTCTTATTAATGAGAGCAGATAAGGACTGCTTACTGCCGTCAGGGGCAGTAAGCAGGGCTTCCGGAATTACTTCACCATAAAGAAGCGGGGAAATATCTTCAGCTTTCCCGGGAATCTGAGCAGATGATGTTGACCCTGTAATTCCTGAAAATAATAGGATCATTATTGATATAATTTTCATCTAATTCAATTTAAAATATCTGGAATTTTTTGCTCTTCTTTATGCCATGCAAATGGCTTCACCGGTTCGTCCAGGGGAGTTCCCGCAACATGGTTCACATAATTGCTGATGGTTTTCTGTGCAATGCCAACTATGAGTTCCAGTATTTGTGCTTTTGTATAACCGGCTGACAGGAAATCATTAATCTCCTGTTCCGAGGCCCAACCTCTTTTTTCCACCATGCTGACCGTAAATTGTCTCAATGCCTGAAGCTTTGGATCACTTATATGCTTATTCGTGCGCAACGCCTCAATAATACTCTCGGAGACATTGTACATCTTTGCCACCATTGAATGTATCGCTGTGCAATAATGACAACTGTTTAGGTGGCTTATCGCAAGCCAGATAAGGTTCTTCTCCACCAGGCTGAATGAAGTCTGACCAAATAATTTTCCCATCTCTGAATAGGCCTTGATCACCTGAGGTGATTCTGCCATCACAGCATACAGGTTAGGGATGAATTTCATCTGACCGGCTACGTCGCTCAGGATTGCTTTTGAGCCATCTGGCGCAGATTCCAACGTGTGCAATTTAAACTTTTCCATAGTAATTGATTTAAAGTTAACGAATTTATTTCTAAGCATATGCTTAGGTAATTATCAAAAAAAATTTATCGTATTGCAGAAAGAGAAACTGTTATAAAATCCCTGATTTGATTTTCGGGCAAAACCTTAGCCCCAACTGACAAACCCTGCATGATCCCGAGCAGGTAGTTCGAATATTTCTCTAAATCTGTTTCCCCTGGAATCTCGCCTGCTGCAACAGCATTGGCCAGCACCCTTTTGAACATATTTTTTATAAAACCGTAATAGCTATTTAATTCCAGTGTAATGTCACTGTCCTTTGATCCAATTTCGCCGGTGGTATTAACTACCAAACATCCTTTATATAATTTACCGGACTTAACTTCATTAATAAAATCACTAAAAAACAACTCCAGGTCCTTCAGCCGTGCATCTTCTTTTAAAAGACTCCTGAAAGTATTAGCGCTGACAAATTGCCTATACTTTTTAATGGACTTCAAAAATAAATTCCGTTTATTGGAAAATGAGGAATAAATTGAAAACTGGTTTATACCCATTTCTTTTTCCAGCATCCTCACTGATGTACCCTCATAGCCATTATCCCAGAAAACATGCATGGCTTTTTCCAAGACTATGTCATCATTATATTTCTTGTTTCGGGACATCAAAAAAATTTTCTGTAAATCTAAGCATTTGCTTTGAAATAAGCAAGCATTTTAGCATTTTAATTGTTGCCGATTTAAATTAAAAATGAATCACATATTCAACACCAATTGAGAACTGGTTCAAGCCGTCAGGTCTCACTTCTCTTGAAATAATGGGAGCGCCAGCAGAGATTTCAATATAGTTGGATTCATTAAGTTTGTACTGGAGAAACAAGTTAAGGTTAAGGGTAAGTCCCTTGGAACCATATATTTCAGAACGTTGCCCCGTACTGTCAACATAAGTGTCATTGCCCAGGTGATAAATGGGTAAAATACCCGAGATCAGGCTTAATTTATTGTTTCGAAAGTTAGCAATATGTGACACTCTTAAGAGTACATCTCCTTTCCGCTGAAAACCACGGGTGGGAATATAGTTATCAGTTAAAAGTCCAATGGGGTATTCCTCGGGCAGAAATTCGTTTTTGTTTTGTATAAAAGGCTGCTGCCATGCCGTTGTCAGTGAAAAATACTTACCGGCAACTGCAATCCCAAGGATGATATCAGTCGTTCCAAGGCTTGTCTGGTATGCCATTGGAAGTGGCAGACCGTCCTTCTTTTTATCGGCCCGGTTAAAAGGCACTTTTATTCCCAAAACCACTTTTGCGTTTCTGATAACCTGATAATCCACTGAGGCGATTATGTCCGCCAATCCATGGGTCAATGCAAGATCTCCCGCATGTATGCCATAAAGCACCTTAACGGCAGTTGAGATTTTATTGCCTAATTCACCGTTATATTCCACATACGGTGTTATTACCGACACACCGTATTGCGCAATACCATAAGCAGACCCGAGTTTAAGGTGATTCTTTAACCTGAATGCGGAATCCGCAGGCGATACGGATTTGATTGTAGGGATTGTACAGAATCCGGCATCGCTGCATCCCTGTGAATATACCAGCCCACACAACGGTATGCTTAAAATAAATATTAAAGTGAATTTTAATGATTTCATGGTTTATCATCCAACACTATTGATAAACTGAAGTAATGTTGAAAATAACAGAACCACGCCGATAATCCGGTTTATATGTCTTGCCAGAAATGCTGACCGTGAGAGGATGAGTTTGCTAAAGTATGCATACGTCCAAAGAACACCCATTTTGCCAAGCCCGATACCCACCGCAAAAAGCAACATCGAATATACATTCAATTCAATATGCCAACGGGTGTTTACATAAGCCATGGCAAATAGCCAGTAAAGCAAAACCTGGATACTGAGAAGATTCAAAACTATTCCCCGTATAAAACCATGATGTTGATCCCTTTTATCTGCAATTCTTCCGTTCTTTTTTAGAAAGAAGAATACTCCTGCCAGTAACGGGATAATCATAATCAGATATTCCATTACATTGTTCTCATGCATTGCACGCCCAATCCAGCTTCCTGCAAATAATGCAGTAAACCCAAATAATACCTCGATCCAGGCTGCACCATGAGCAACATTCAGGGCTTCGGATTTCCCATTCCTGAAAGAAACATCAAGAACGGTCAGATTGACCAGCCCAATCGGTAAGGCCCCAATTAGGGTTACGAGGATTGCCGTTAAAAGAATATGTATTGGTTGCGCGTGCATGGCTCAGGGAATTATGGTTTCTGTAATTTCCCTGCCGGTATGGGGATCAACACCTGTAAGCATCACATAAGGGACAGAAGGCACCCAAAAACTACCTCCTTCAATCTCCACAAATATCCGGGTAACTTCTATCTCCTTATTGTTGTATTGTGTGTATACTTTAAAATGATCCTTGTCAGTTTGCCGCAAAGTAAAGGTCTGCTTTGCATACGAAACGAACTGAAATTCCCATTCTTTTGTCTTTTGACTCCCTGAATCCACCACTTTTATGCCATATGCGTAACGGTTCTGGATTCGGGTTAAGGGCTCTGTTTTATTGTTCTCGGTTCTTTTGACCCAGAAAGCCCGGATGGGATTTTCCTGGTTCAGATTACCATTCTGATTAAAATTCAGCGCATACCATATTTCATTCGCATCTCTGCTCCGTGCAATCTTAAAAAGAGCCAGACCATCAATTTCAGTTTCATTTTCTGAAACATCAAAGGATGAAAATGCTACCCACATGGCAAGCAACCAAAGTACCACAGATATTTTTTTCGTCTTTTCCATTATTCAAATACCAATTGGATTTACCGGTATTCTTTAATTATCGTCTGTCCAAGTTTCAGGAATTCGTCCGGATTATGGTATCCCATGGTTTTTGCCACAATTTTGCCATGACTATCAACAAAGAGCAGGGTTGGGTAACCTATGATATTGTATTTCTCTGCTAAGTTGACTCCTTCACCCTTTTCGGCATCCACTTCAAAATTTATGAAGTTTGAATTATAAAATTCACCCACTGTTGCATCAGTGAAAGTTTTAGATTTCAGCGTTTTACAGGGTCCGCACCAACTGGCATAAATATCAAGGAATATGAGTTTGTTTTCTTTTTTTGCCAGCGCAATTGCTTCACTGAAGGAACCGGAATAAAATCCGATACCCTTTGCCGCGTCCTTCTCGATTTCATGAACTGGTGCCATAGCTGACACCAGGATCATGATCAATCCAATCGGGACTATTGATTTTAACCAGTTCATTGTTTACTGTTTTTAAATTCTATTCTGTTATTCCGGCTGATATTCACCAATAACCGTTACTTCTACTGTTTTGGCTATGTTTGTGGAGGGTTTGCCTGCCACAAATGAAATTCCATAATCGGCCAGCGTAATATTGAATTTACTTTGAACCTCAACGGCATTGCCTTTTACAGTGATTGTACCTTTCTCCTTTACGGGTTTTGTGACCTCTTTTATAGTGAGATCTCCATCAACTTCCACTGGATAAACGCCATCTTTGGCAAAATTTACAGTACTGAGATTGGCAATCCTGCCCTTAAATTTGGCCTTGGGATATGTCTGGGTGTTTAAAAAGTCAGCACTATTAAAATGCTTCTGCATCAAGGCTTTTTCGAATTCAAAGCCCTGCATGGGAACAGAATAAACTACTTCTCCGGATTCTTTATTAATGGTACTCACCGAAGCCGTGTTATTAGCTTCAATATTCTCTGCCGGGGTAGTTGAAAAGAATTTGATATGGGTCTTGGAGCTTACAAGTTTGCCCGAACCTTGTGCAAATGAGGTTACCGAAATCAACAGGACCGCTGCTACTGATAATAAAATTGATTTTTTCATTTTTTCTTATTTTTATTTGTTATTGGTTTATTTTCTTACAACATCGCTTTTTTCAAGAATAACGTTTTCATATAAATCAAGGTCCTCATCAAAGGAGGCACCTGAACGGATCACGCCTTTTACCGTGATGATCTGACCCGGTTTAACATCTTCAAGATTTTTATTTGTTTCAGGGGTAAACGTGGCACTGACTCCTGCCTTGTCGGAATTCCCCTTTAACAATACAACCTTCTGTCCGTCATAATCTTCCGAGATTTTATTCACTTCACCGGTTATTTCCAGTATTTTAGAATCTCCATCGGCAGACAGATACTTCCGGTTGGCTGTGGACTTGTCAGAAAGGTACTCCGCTACTATCTGGGTACTTGTCAGGGAATAATCCACTTTGGCTGACTGAACGTCCCGGTGTGGCATATTAAACATATACAGACCGATGCCGCCACCGATGAGCAATCCTACAATACCAACTATTGCTATTGTTTTGAAAATCTTTTTCTTTTTCATTTAGTTATTATTATATTTTTATAAACTGTCGGTTTTTATTAAAAACCTGACAAAAGTGAATTGGTTGTTTTAAACTCATTGATACCGGTAGTCAGAAACTCCACATATTTTTCAATGCTGGAATCATATCCTTTTGCAGGGGCAAGGGTGTTCCCTTCATGATCAAGCAGCACATAATAGGGTTGTGAATTTGTCTTATACCGGGTGGTTTGGAAATCGCTCCATTTGTTGCCAATGGTCTTGATTTTATTCCCTGTAACCTCTGATATATATTGCCCGGATTCAGGGAGAGGGGTTTTGTCATCCACATAGAGTGATATCAGCACATAATCATTATTCAGGAGGCTCAGCACCTTTTGATCGCTCCATACATTGTCCTCCATTTTCCGGCAATTTACACAGCTCCATCCTGTGAAATCGAGGATAACAGGTTTGTTTACCTCTTTGGCGTAAGCCATTCCTTTCTCATAATCGTGAAAGCAGTTGAGGTTGTGCGGACAGTTGAATTCATTGTCGGAAATTGCCGGAGAAGCCTGTGGACCAGTTGGATTGACAGTATTTTGCGAGCTCCAGCCTTCGGTATAAAACGCCGGTGGAGGAAATCCGCTGATCATTTTTAAGGGCGCACCCCACATACCGGGAATTAAATAAACTACAAATCCCAGAACGATAATTCCTGAAAGCAATCCGGGTATGGAAGTATGTTTTTGATCACTGTCATGTGGCAATCGCAACTTACCCAGCAGGTAAAGACCCAGGAGACCGAAAATTACTATCCATAAGGCGATAAAGACTTCACGCGTAAGGAATCCCCAGTGGTATGCCAAATCAACAGATGAAAGGAATTTCAGCGCAAAGGCAAGTTCAATGAAACCCAAAACAACCTTTACCGAATTAAGCCATCCGCCTGATTTGGGCAATGAATTGAGCCAACCGGGAAATGCTGCGAACAGCGCGAAAGGAAGTGCCAGTGCAAGGGCAAAGCCGAGCATTCCTATTGCCGGGCCTGCAACATTGCCATTTACAGCAGCCTGAACCAGTAAGCTGCCAATAATAGGCCCGGTGCAGGAGAATGATACCAGTGAAAGGGTAAATGCCATAAAGAATATGCCGATTAGTCCGCCTTTGTCCGAAACACGATCGGAAGCATTGAGCCATTTGCTGGGCAACGTGATTTCAAATGCCCCGAAAAACGAAATGGCGAACACAACAAATATGAGAAAGAAGGCAAGATTAACAATGCCATTGCTGGCCAGGGCATTCAGCGCATCCGGACCGAGCAGCAAAGTAATGGTAAGGCCGAGAGTGACATAAATAACTATGATGGATAAGGCATAAATTAAGGCATTCCTTATTCCTGCTGATTTTGTCTTACTTCGCTTGGTAAAAAAGCTCACAGTAAGGGGAAGCATGGGAAACACGCACGGGGTAAGCAAAGCAAATAGGCCACCGATAAATCCTGCAAGAAATATGGCCCAGGCCTTACGGTTATCCTTATCAGGTGTTGAAGCATCTACCGCGGAGATCAGCATTTCGGGTTTCTCGGATATTGCTATTGCCAATTCTTTTGTTTCAGGAGGAAGGCACATTTCATCACTGCAGGCCATATAGGTGACTTCAGCATTAATGGCGAACTTATTCCCTGTATTTCGGATAATTTTTTGGGTAAAAACCTGCGAACCTTCGAAGTAAGATACCATCATGTTGTCATAGGCAGGTTCGGCTCTTGATATAGGTTTGCCTTCATAAGTTTTACCGGAGAGTTTATAATCTTTTGCAGGTGTAAAGGAAATTGAGGTGGCAACCGGCCCATTTTTTATGTTTTGTTTCTGACTGTAAATATGCCAGCCTCTTTCAATATTGGCCTTTATCTGAACCAGGGCGGTATCACCTTTGGTGTTCATTATCCTGGCTTCCCATTTAACGGGCTGGTGAACCTGAGAAATACCCAATAGCGGTATCATCAGTAACAAAAATAAACCGATTGCTCTCATACTTTTCCTTATTAATTGTTCAGAAGCTTTTCAAGCCGGACTATAAATTCCTTTTTGGGTGCAGCACCCTTTATTTTATCTACAACTTTTCCGTCCTTAAAATACAGGATGGTTGGAATATTCATGATCCCGTACTTTTCTGCAAGACCGGGATATTTATCCACATCCACCTTGCCAATAGTAGCTTTACCATCATATTCCACCGAGAGTTCATCAACGATAGGGCCCACCATTTTGCAGGGACCGCACCATTGCGCCCAGAAATCTACTATCACGGGCTGATTCGAATGAAGAACTTCTTCATCGAAGTTGATTGTTTGAAATTCTTTTGCCATAATTTTAAATTTTAAACCCCGCCTTTTGGCGGGGTTGATTTGACATTTGTTAGTTTAATCCCTTTTTGGCGGTCACAAGTGCCTGGGCCAGTTCCTGATCAGGCTTCGCAACACTTATCTGACTGATGATCGCACCGGTCTTTGAATTAAAGAAATAAGCAACACCGGTCCCCTTGTAGTTTTCCATGGTTTTATCCAATCCAAACTTTTTAAGCTCTGTAGCCGATTTCTTAATGGTTTCGTCATTGGTCAGGTCATTTGCCACAAATTGAATGGCCATGTCCTTATTATTTTCCATGAAGGCCGTCATTGCACGCTGGCCATTCTGCTGACAAACCGGACACCATTCGGCTTTGTTAATCACTGCTATAACCTTTGGACCTGTTTGGGCCATTGCTGCTACCGAAACCAGTAACATAAATACGAAACTTGCTAAAACTGTTTTTGTCGTTTTCATCTTTTTTACTTTTTAATTATTATTGGTTTGAACTATTAGTAAGCGAAATCATAAAACCTGACAGGCATTTTATTTTTTTAACATTTATTCGGGATTTAGCCCCTTTTCAAAAAGCGTCTCAAGATCCTGCCGGCCAATGATTCCTTTGTGTTCAAATTTTTTCTCCCCCTCTTTAAACAAGGTCAGGTAGGGTACACTGCCGATCTGTAATTCCTTTACCAGCGTTTTACTGGCATCGGCATTTATTTTTACGATGGTTATCCGATCCTTGTATTCAGAAATAAGACTGTCGATCATGGGCATCATGCTTCGGCAGGGGCCACACCATGGAGCATAAAAATCAATAAATACAGGCCTTTTCGACTGAATAAGTGCATTGAACTCGTCATGTTCCATTTTGTTTTCATTATCAGTTCGTGCACCGGGTTCCGCAACCACTGGCAGGTTCTCAAGATTCCATTGCATAATGCCATGTTCAAGGTTGTATACCTTTTTGAAACCATTTTCTGATAATATTTCTGCTGCACGCCTGCTTCGGTACCCGGTGTTGCAATAAAGGTAAACAGGCTGATCCCTGGGAAGCAACAGCAATTTCTGTTTGAAATCGGAATTGTAGTAGTTTAATTGCCCAGCTCCTATTAAATGCCCGTTCCCGAATTCAGAGGGTGTGCGAACATCGAGCAGAGTTCCTGTTGCAGTTTTGATCTGACTGTTAAACTCCACTGAGCTGAGATTCCGGAATCCCGTGTTCTGACCAAAGGCCGAGATAAAATCCGTTACAAAAAAGAGGAATGATAGGTATCTGTTCATGATGCATGGTAATTAAGTGTTGAACAGATAGTCGGCGAGTTTGAGAAACCTGACAAATGTGTCCTGTCTTATGTTCTATCCGGTTTTTCCAAATAGCTTTTTTTGCCAGCCAAATAATTCAAATGTATAATACAGAAAAACAACTGCATACTCAATGAATATAAGCAGGAAATTTTCTGAAAATTCCTCATACCGATAAGCGTAATAACTTAATATTACCACCATCGACCAGACTATCGGATACCTGAATCTGGTAAATACAGATAATACAACTAATGTTGAAAGATACCAGGGATGGACTGTTGTTGCAAAAAAATAAAAAACAGTAATGGCGAACAGCATGGATTCGAGAGCAACTTCGGGAAGATTGTTGTTTCGGAAAAGGTAGATTGCCAGCATCAACAATGTGGAAATTACCAATAATACGGGACCAAACACAACTACAAGGTCTAAACCCGATATCATCAAAATGGATTGACGAAACAAATTTAAGATCCCTGCATTAAATTCAAAATTATGAAAATACAATGCGATGCTTTTGAAAAATCCAGCCTGACCTACAGATAAAAATAAAGGCAGGAATAGAAGAATAATTGCAGTCAGAAACAGCAAAATAAAGATTATTTTTTTCTTTAAGCCGAATTTAAAGAGAAAGAAGGGGAACACCAGTAAGGTGATAAGTTTTACGGAAACTGACATGCCAAGCGCGAATGAGGATAAATGATTCCGGTTCTTAATCCACCAATATAATCCCAGGACAAAAAAGAAGATCATCACGGCCTCGAAATGGAGGTTTCCTGTTAATTCAATAATTATCAAAGGATTCAAGGCATAAAAAAGTATATTATTAACGGGTTTTTGAAGTAACCTTAATGCCTTAATGCCAAAAAAAACGGTACCTGCTTCTGCAGCCAATATAAACAATCTCATCATTAACACATTGCCAAACAAGCTTTTTGGAAAAAGGATTGCAGAGAGGTAAAAGAATAATTCATGTAAAGGCGGGTAACAGGTATAATTGCTCCTTTGAAGCGTATTAAGATGACTGTAGAGTGCATCAGACAGCGGAATTCCTGATGTTAAACCCGGATAAATTTCTGCCGGCAGATGGCTGTATGGATTAAGGCCATGAGAAAGTAACTGTCCATCCCATACAAAGCGGTAAAAATCATCGGATAAAGCTGGCCAGCTGAATAATAGCAGTAATCGGAACAAAAAGGCAGATCCTACCAGAATGTTGAATGCGGATGATTTTGGTTCAAGATTGTTCAGGAAAAAGTACAATGCAAAAAGAAGAAAGTAAGCCGTAAACAATAATTCATAGTTTTCCCTCCTGGTAAAATACCCGATAACTGTATACCCGATTATGGAGAGAATTACCAGGATATGTACCCGGTATGTTTTTAGGGCCATATTTTAAGACACAATTTTTTTAAATGAATAAAGTGAAATAAATCCGAAACCCAAAAACAACATGGCATGAAAATATAAAAATCCATATTGCTTCATATAGATGGAAGATACAATACACCCGAGAAAAAACAGGGAAAGTAACCCTTCAAAAATACTAATATAGCTTACACCCCCTGCGAGGTACTTATTTTGTTTCCAGGAGTCCTTTTTTAAACGAATGTTGAATTTTGGGGTTCGCAGGAACGAACTTTTAATTCCCAGAAAAGCTTCGGTTACAGCAATTACATTGCTCAGGGAAAGTCCTAACATAAATATCAAAAAAAGTATATAATATATAGGGTATAGAAGCCATGAGCCCTTTTGCCGGCTAACTTTAAAAAAAGCAACGCCATAATACAACAACAATATAAAGGTTGTAAGAACAAAAACGGAACTTGCCGAAAACAAAGCATTGTATTCAGTATGGTTTTTTTGAATAAGCAGTACCGGGAAGCTCAGCATGACTATTAAAAAGGTAAATAAAAATACCGAACTGTTAAGCAGGTGAAAAATTGCATTTATCTTGGTCATAAAAGAAATTGAGGCAGAAAGCACTTTCCGGTGGTTTTTTAGAAAATTCTGTGCACCGCCTTTCATCCAGCGAAATTGCTGGGCTTTAATGGCACTTAAAGCAACAGGCAGCTCTGCAGGTGTTACTACCTCTTCAAGATAAATGAGTTTCCACCCTTTTAATTGTGCGCGGTAACTTAAATCAAAATCTTCGGTGAGTGTATCTCCCTGCCAGTTTCCGGCATCATAGATGGCAGTCTTCCTCCAGATGCCAGCAGTTCCGTTGAAATTAATGAAATATCCCTTCCTGTTTCGCCCACCCTGTTCAATTGTAAAATGAACATCGAGCGCAAAGGCCTGTAAACGCGTAAATAACGAGTAATTTCTATTCAGGTGTCCCCACCTGGTTTGAACGGCTCCAATTCTATCATTGTCAAAACAGGGAATGGTTTTTTGCAGAAAATCAGGATCTGGTAAAAAATCTGCGTCGAATAGGGCAATAAATTCGCCTTTTGAAGTGGCAAGTCCGTTTTTCAAAGCTCCGGCCTTTGCTCCGGTTCTTTCGGTACGGTGAATATACAGTATGTTTATGTTCTGGCATTTCAACTCGTCCACTTTTCTCTTTAAAATTTCTGTAGTTTCATCGGTAGAGTCATCAAGCACCTGAATTTCAAGCTTATCTCTCGGATATATTATTCGGGCGATATTATCCAGCAAACGCTCAACAACATACAATTCATTATAAATGGGCAACTGAATGGTGACAAACGGAACGTCTCCTTTTTTCTCCGGCTTTTCCGCACAGGACTTTTCCTGCTTTTTGCTCCAGAGATAAATAAATGCAAGCTGAAGCTGAAACAGGCTAAATATTAAAATACAGGACAATGAAAAAAAATAAATGATGAGTATAATCAGTGACATACAAAAAGCTAAATATATTTAAATACAGTGAGCAATATTTTATAACCTGCGCCAATTGTCCCTTTCAATGTTCCTGAAACTTTTGAAAATCCAATTCTTCGCCGGTAGTTTACCGGAACTTCCGTACATTTCAGGTGCATTTTGGCAGCCTTTACCTGCATTTCCGCAGTCCATCCGTAAGTTTTATCTGTCATGTTAAGTTGCTGCAACTTATTGAATTTTATAGCACGGAAAGGACCTAAATCAGTAAACCGGATCCCGTAAAAGATCCTGATTAAAAAGGTAGCCAGCCAGTTGCCAAGAATCTGGTGTGGGGACATGGAACCTTGCTGGAGGTTTCCTTTTTTACGGGAACCGATAACCAGGTCATAATCTTCTTCAATAATTGGTATAACCAGTTTAGGTAATTCTTCCGGATAATCAGCATGATCAGCATCAAGGAATACCACTATATCCGGTTTCTGCTCCTTTTCAGCAAAATAGGTTATTCCTTTAAGGCAGGCATTTCCATATCCCTGCTGTTTTTCATGCAATACGGTAGCACCGTTATCAAGGGCAGCCTTTGTGGTTCCATCGCTGGAATTATTATCAACAACTACAATTTCAGATACCAGGTATTTTGGAATCTCTTTTACCACTTCCCCGATAGCATTTTCTTCATTAAAGGCAGGAATGATTACAACAATGTCAGGCATACCGGCATCAGTTATTTAAATTTCCTGTTAAAACAGGTTTTTCTTTTATCCTGCCGGCAAGTGGACCGTTCTCGAGTTTCAATACACCACGGGGGCAAACGGCAGCGCATATTCCGCATCCCACGCAGGAAGCCCTCACTATATTCTGGCCCTGCTGTGCGTAGGCACGCACATCAATGCCCATTTCGCAGTATGTGGAGCAATTACCGCATGATATACACTGCCCTCCGTTGGTGGTAATCCGAAAGCGAGAACGAAACCGCTGGACAATACCCAGATATGCTGCCAGCGGGCAGAAAAAGCGGCACCAAACCCGGTTCCCCATAATCGGATAGAAACCGGTGCCTAAAACTCCTGCTAAAATTGAACCTACCAAAAAACCATAGATACCTTGTAACATAGGTACGGGTATACCCAAAATATTTTCCCTGGCCGAGATCAGGGAAATTATTGATAATAAGGTCATTGCGGTAGCAAAAATCAAAATGGAATAGATAGATATCCGTTCAAATCTCCATGCCTTTAGTGATTTATCAGAAAGCTGGCGAAAAGGGTCGCCTGCTGTTTCGGCCAGGCCGCCGCATCCGCAAACCCATGAACAATACCAGCGTTTTCCGTAATAATAGGTAAAAAATGGAACGGCTATAATAATCAAAGCGATACCCCAGAAGAGCATAAAATAACCGATCGTTCCGGCACTGATATAATCATGGATCCTGTAAGAAAAGAAAAAGGAATAATCGAGCGGCCAGATGTTTTTAAAATCCATATAGGGCTTTTGCAAAACCGTAAGAATTTGTGGAATGATAAATGCAACCGCTGTCTGAAAGAACATCACCGATAAAGTACGCACTACCTGGTAACGATTATGCCTGTATTTAATAATAAACCGGATACCCAGGATCCCGACAAAGATTGTGTAAAGCAGCCCGTACATGAACCATTTCCCGCCGGGTACACCAGTTAGCCGTATGCTGATGGGATCAGAAACGGATACCATTTCAGTAATATAAACGGGGAAAAAGTAAAGTACTACATAAAATAAAAACAGGTAAACAAAGAGCGAAATGCCTAACCATCCCCTGCTTGTTAAAGGCTTATAAAATATGCCATTATTTTTGATTCCAGGCTTTTCTAGCTTCAACCGCGGAAGAAATGCCATTATGGCTCCCAGTATGCCCAGAAAAAAAATCAGAAAGCTAAATATGCCCTTATGCTTTGAATAATAACCAGTTAGACCTGCCTTGGCAATATTGAAAATGATATCCTGTTTATTATAAATTACCAGATTTGATTTCCCATCCTGTTTCAGTTGGTCATTCACCTTTGTGAGTGCATCGGAAACAATGGCAATGAGGCTTGTTTTTGAAAGGTTGGAAACCGGCAAATTACCAATTTCAGCTACAAAAAGTTTTTGCTGCTCATCGTTTAGTAATGAATGCTTAATGGATTCACGGGTTATCTCGTAATTACCCATAAACAGGGTAAGATTAAAAAGGCCGAAGGCTACCAGAAAAAGTAACATGCCTTCCTTTTTTATATGTTGTAATGCATTTCCCATGATTCAATATTTAAAAAGCGGTTAATTCAAGTGCCGGAAAAAACTCAGGGTCGAACAAGGCTTCTGAAAAATTCTCAAACGCATAGCTGATTGTTTGTTTTTCAGTAATCCATTGATCAATAACATCATGCCGTAACCGGATACCCAATGCGTTGACACCGGTCAGCTGGCGGTTGTCCTTCCGGAAAACCATGCGCAATGCTTGATTTTTTTTTATATCTTCATGGTACCAGGTGTCCTGGTCAGGCTGAAGTTTAGGCAAAACCCATCCATAGGTTTGATATTCCACGTCGAAAAATTTGGCCGAGTTAAACCAGTTCCCGGGCCGATAAGCCAGGTGCTTTCCACAAATGGTTCGGGCAACGGTTTCACCCATGATCCGGCCTGTGTACCATACCTGTTCCACGCCTTTTCTTCCCAGGGGCGGAGTGCGGTGTTGAACACAATCACCAATGGCATATATGCCGTGAATATTTGTTTCAAGATATTCATTTATAAGTACGCCACGGTCGGTTTCAATATCACTGGTTTTTAAGAAATCGATATTGGGCGATACACCAACCGTTAAACCCACAAACTGACAGGGGATTTCCTGTCCCCCGGACGTAATTACCGACTTTACCTGTCCATTCAGATCACCTTTGATCTCTTTTAATTCGGTTTCGAGTAAAAGGTTTACGTGGTGAGATAGGATAATGCGGTTAACTAAGGCAGATTCCTGCTCGGGAAGAATGTTATTCCAGAAACTGGTTTCACGCACCAGGAAGGTAACCGTTTTATTACGCGATAGAAGCATTTCAACCAGTTCAATGCCGATAAGTCCCCCGCCAACCACAACAGCATGGCTAATCTTTTCAGATTGTGCTTCGAGAAGGTCCAGATCGGGTTTGCCATACATACCTTGAACGCCCGATAATTCTTCCCCCGGCCAGCCGAATTTGTTATACTTCGATCCCGCAGCAATAATTAAGATATCGAAGGATATGAATGAATTATCCTTTAACAGAAGTTTTTTACCGGCTGTATCAACTGATTCAGCATGCCCAAACACTATTTCGATCTTGTTTCTTTTCCAAAACCAGTTCTCATAAGGTTGCGTGTGTTCAAACTTCATATGACCCATATAAACATACATCAGGGCCGTTCGACTGAAGAAATATTCGGTTTCCGAGGAAATGACCGTAATATTATCATCGCTGTTCTTTCGGATATTCCGGGCTGCAGTTATTCCTGAAATACCGTTCCCGATTATTACAATGTGTTTCATGCCTGTTGGTTTTTATATCGTGGTGAGAAACAGAAGTCATTAGTGGATATGTTTTTTATAGAATCTATAAAGTATTTTTTGCGATACTCCTATATTGTATAATAAATGAATGATAGTAAATAAAGCCTGAAGTCTTATGGTTCCGTTTTTTCTATACCTTCTGTCAGATGTTGTCAGGTATTTTGGAATCACATAGAAAGCACCTTCCTTTTTCAGTCGTGGTATAATTTCCATGTCCTCCATGATATTGAAATCCTCACGGAAGCCATGAATTCTCCTGAAGGTTTCTGAAAGCACAAACAATGACTGATCACCGCCCCGGCAGCAATTGGCATTGAAACGCGTCATCCAGCTGAGAAAAGTCAGGAAAGGTCCCTGTTTATTCCACCGCATTCTGAAACAGCCTGATTTATAGCTATTTTGTAATGCATCCTCCATGAATTTATCATATTGAACTGGTGGAAGACTGTCGGCATGCAGAAAATAGAGTATTTCACCCCCGGCAATTTCTGCTCCGGCGTTCATCTGTATAGCCCGTCCGGGGCGACTAGCAACAATCACTTTTGCTCCAAGCTGTTTTGCTGTTAAAACCGTTCCATCATCACTGTTGCCATCTGCTACTATAATTTCAATGCTGTGCTTTTTATACAGGTTATTATGCAAATGCCCGATCACCCGGGAGATATTTTCCGCCTCATTAAGCGTGGGAATGATAATGCTGATCATACAATATATTTTCTTAGGGGAGAATATCTCATTACATCATCAAGCGTATCAACATCGTGCAGGGTTTTGAGCTGGTAGCAAGACAATTGCCGTTTATTAATTACCTGCATGGTTTGATTAAACACCCCAGCTGAACTCCAGGTTATATTCGTGAATAATTCCGGCAGGTCTTTGCTCAGGCCAATTAAATAATAACCTCCGTCATAAGCAGGTCCAATAACACAATCATGATCGCTGAGCTTTGTAAATGCCTCATGCATAATCTCCGGACTAAGCTCAAAACAATCACTGCCGATTAGTACAATTCGACTGTAATCCTTGATAAATGAAGCACTAAATGCATTTTTCATTCGCTCGCCCAAATCATGACCGACCTGGGTACATGTTTCAAAATCATCAGCGGGCAGGATGGATTCGTCATTATAATCTGAAAAGTATATTACCCTGTCCGCTTTAACCTTGGCCGATTTAGCAATCGTGGCAGATAACAATTCATAGTAAACTGCAAGGGCAATCTTATTTCCTGTCCTTTCTGCAATTCTTGTTTTCACCCTCCCGGGTATAGGATTTCGCAAAAACAGGATTAACAGGTCATTATTCATAAAGACTACAATATTTTCACGCAGTAGTTCCCCCGCAGCTTGATCCGCCACCAGCTGTGCAACCATAACAGTGTTGAGACACTTTTACCTCACGGTTAAGCAGATAGTTCATATCAAATGCGGAAATATGATTCCTTTTTCCATCTGAAACTTTTAAATCGAGCATCTGGTTAAAATCACAATCATAAAGATATCCGTCCCAGGATACCGAAATCATGTTCAAACACATGGCCCCCATGGCGGCAACCGGATTAAAGGCGTTTACCAGATTTTCAATATACGTTACATAATTATCCGTTCGCATCAGGTAATCAAGAAATCTGCTCACCGGCATATTTGTAATAGTGAACAGGTTATTAAATTCAATTCCGTAATTTTTGAATAATTCCTGTTTGAATTCCCTTTCAAGCAAATGCTGAGAGGCAGGAAGAAAGGCGCCCGCAGGATTATATACCAGATTTAAAACTAACTTGCTGCCAGGTTTACCATATCCCTTGTCATTAAGCAATTGCAACCCTTTAACAGAAGCATCAAAAACGCCTTTACCTCTTACCTTGTCTGTCCGATCGGCCCTGTAAAAGGGTAAAGAACAGACAACCTCTATGCAATTTTCTGCATAAAACGAAGGTAAATCAAGATACTCATCAGATACGAAGAAGATCGTAAGATTGCATCGTACAATGACCCGTTTCCCTGATTTTCTGCAGGCCTGGACAAACCAGCGGAAATGCGGATTCATTTCGGGTGCACCACCCGTAATATCTACAATTGGAATATTATTTTTTTCAATGACGCTTAAGCATTGTTCTAAGGTTTGCCTTTCCATAATTTCAGTCCGGCCCGGACCGGCATTAACATGGCAATGTTTGCACGCCTGATTGCAAAGTTTCCCTAAATTCACCTGAAATATTTCAAGACCAACCGGTTTAAAAGCTTCAATGCCGGAAAGGGCAAGTTTATCCTTAAAATAGGGCACCTGTTTTGAAATCTTTGTAATTTCATCAAGCGCCTTTAACTGCCGGCCGGAATCGGACAAACCGTCGGATCCGCCTTTTTCAGAATATTGCATTTTACAGGCTGATTTCTTTTACCTTATTCATCATTTGCACGCTATGGGCCAGCGTTGCTCCACCTTTTATGGCAGCACCAACATGCACGGCCTCCATCATCTGCTGTTCGCTGTATCCGTTTTTCACACAATCAGTGCTATAGGCATCAATGCAATAAGGACACTGAACCACGTGGGCCACCGCAAGGGCGATCAGACTCTTTTCACGCTCTGACAGGGAGCCCTCTTTAAAAACCTCACCATACCAGGAAAAAAATTTGTCCGCCATCTCTTTTTGAAACTCGCCAATATTGCCGAATTTTTTCAAATCTTCGGGATTGTAATATGTCTTTTCCATTTTTTCTATTCGTTTAAATTCCAGTTATAGGTCAGGTACTTAATTTTTGCGCTTTTATTAATGGTGTTTTTTGTGTATTTGTTTAGAAAATCGATCAAAGATCCTGTTTTGGTAAAATCCCCGCTAAACCATTTAAATATCTCAGAAATTTCCACTGCTGATGCAGTTATTGTATTTCTTGAAGGATCATTTACAAAACTTATTGCAGCATCATTCAGCTGTTTATCCAGCGTTGAAGGTAAATAGGCCTGATTCATCAACCTGGGGCATGAAACAGAGGCACAATTTATCGCAAAGTGTACACGCGGATCATTAAATTCCTTTCTTAGGATATTATGCTCAATATCTCCAAGTGAATATTTTTTTCCTTCAATAATAATGAATTGCAGATCCCATGGAGATTTAACGGCGCCCCCGATTTCCTTAATGCTTTTTATAGGATAATTATCGATAATCAGTTTTATGGTAAAAGCGTTGTACGCGTTAATCCAATATGCTTTTCGCTCGTTTTCCGTCCAGCCTGCCGCAGGATGCGCATTTTTAAGAACAGTAAGATAAGCTTCCAATTCAGAAGGGTTCTGTTTTATTGATTTATAGTTGACATGGCCGGATGATGATACATATTTCTTAACAAAATTATTCCATAAATCATGTGAAATCGGTTTTGAGTTTCCATAAACTGCTTTTTGCTGCTGACCCGAACACTGCCAGAACATGCACAAGCTGAGGATACCTGATAATAAAGTTTTCATTCTTTTTCTTTTTTAGTCCTATTTTGATAAACAGTCGCATAATCCAGTTTAACCTGACATTTTTTTCCCTAATAATTGAGGCTCTGCTTTGTTTATAGTTTGCATCATGGTTTATCATCTGAGATCTTTATACCAATTGGCAAGTGCCTTAGTTGGAAATCCCAGCAAATACAGTTTTTTTATCAGTATCCATTGAAAGCGGGTTTTGAAGAAACCAGCCTTAACATGTCTTCTTGCTGAGAGAATAAGCCTGGGTTCTCTTATTCGTCTTACATTGAATTTATTTTTCATTCTTACTGAAAAATCATAATCTTCCATGATGGGGATCTCTTTAAATCCTCCCAACTCCTCAAATGCCCTTTTTGTGACAAAAATGCCATTATCTCCATAAAATATACATCCGCCACCCTGTTCTTTATTCCCGGAGAATCTAAGATTCATCAGGGTACCAAGTCGCTTTATTTTTGCGTTATGTTGATCAAATACATTGTAAAAACCGCCACCATCATAACCGTTGCCAATTTGATCGCAAATGGCTGCAAGGGCTCCATCCGGTATCAGCATATCCGCATGAACAAAGAACAATATCTCACCACTTGCAGATCTTGCTCCGGTATTTAACTGAATGGCTTTCCCTTTTTCAGAATGCACAACTTTGGCATATTTTAAAGCGATGTCAACAGTACGATCAAGACTGCCTCCATCAGCGACAATTATCTCCTTTTCTTCCGGGCATTTCAGGACAGACAGCTGAATCAGCGTTTTCTCAATACATGATTCCTCGTTAAAGGCAGGTATTATAACAGAGATCATTCCTTTGTTCTGACAAAACGGGTAAAAGCTTTCTTTACAATTTCAGAATAAGTGGGATAGGCAAAGATAGTATCTGCCATATTTTCAGCCGGAATCCTGTTTTTAATGGCTATGGTTATCAGTTGAATCCATTCTCCGGCATATGCTCCAATAGCATCTGCTCCTATGACCATATTGTTCTTATCAAAAATAACCTTCAGAAAGCCGATCGTGTTGCCGTCCGTTATAAAGCGATCAACGGTTGCATCTACCTTAAAAACCTGAATACCACTGCCAAATTTTTGTCTTGCCACGATCTCGGAAAAACCAACATGGGCAATTTCAGGTTCAGTGAATATTGCCCAGGGAAGAACAGTGAGATCATTTTCTTTTATATTATTCTTTAGAATATTTTCTATCACAACAGCTGCCTGATAAGATGCGGTGTGCGTGAATTTGGCGGGAGTGGTGACATCACCACAAGCATATATGTTCGTGTTGGTGGTCTGCAAATACTTGTCGGTAATTATTCCTCTTTCCGTATATTCAATACCGGCATTTTCAAGATCCAGTCCTGCAAAATTTGCCTGTCTGCCCATCGCCAGAAATACCTTTTCTGTTTCAATTTCTTTCAGTTTATTGTTTTGTTCGTATACAACAATCGTTTTGCCTCCCGATTTTTTGAACTCCTTCAGGGAAGCTGAAACTACAATGTTAATTCCTTCCTTTTCAAAAGTTGATTTGATAATTTCAAGTGCATCCACATCAACCACTTTCAGGATGCTTTCATTATGATCCAGGATTATGACCTTGCTTCCAAATCGTGCGAAAGCCTGTCCCATTTCAGCAGAAATCACACCCCCGCCAATGAAAACAACCGATTCAGGAAGCGCTCTGATTGACCATACATTTTCGTTATGCAAAAAATCTACCGAGGAACTTCCTGGCACACTCACTTTTTTTGGGGATGATCCGGTGCAAATAACAGCATATCTGAATTTTAAAACATCTTCACCGATTTGAACAGTGTTTGGATCGAGAAAGCGGGCACCCCCTTTATGAACATAAACATCAATACCTTGTTTTTCAAATATTTCCGGCGTTTCGTTACTGTAAACTCCCTGAACTATGTGATCAATATGCTCCATTACCTTTGCAAAATCAATTTTCCCGCCAATGCTTATTCCGTTTATGCCATATTTCCCTGAAAGGTGTTTGGTGGCTTCAAACATCCTGGCAGAATTAAGAATGGCCTTGCTGGGCACACAGCCGTAATGGGTGCATTCACCACCAATCTTATTCTTCTCCAGCAAAGCTGTTTTTAGTCCCTTCCGGTTTGCCATAGTGGCAGCTACGAGTCCGCCTGAACCGGCGCCGATGACGATGATATCGTATTCTTTCATATTTTTATCTGATATACAATGGCAGTCACATAATTTGTTACGGGTTTCGCGACCTTATACAAGTAAAAGTAGCGCTTTTATAGTTACAAATGAAACTATTTAATACTTTTACCTACGTTCTTTTAAAGCATATAGAATAAAACCAATGAACCTATCTTTGCCTGTTATGAATGAAATGATGAATTATGATTTTGACGGATCCCTTGGGAAAATTACCCAACAAGTTTCAAAGGCACTGGGGAAAAAACTTGAAGTAAAGTTTGCCCAACATACGATCTTAATAAATGCAGCACAGTGGAGCATTATTTCCATGCTTTATAAAAAAGTGCGGGTGATACAGAAAGATATAGGTATATATCTGGGTATGGATAAGGTAATGATAAAACGTGTAATTGATCAGTTGGAAAACAAAGAAATTGTCACTCGTGAATCTTCAAAGCATGATAAACGTTTTAATCATATTCAACTCACCCAAACCGGCAGGGAACTTTACCTCAAACTGATGCCCTATGCTCTTGAAACGCTCAATGAAGCCTGTATTGGTATTGATGAGACTGAAATGGACAGATGTATAGATATATTACATCAGGTTTATGCCAATATAAAACGATGAATTTGAATTACTGTTTTGACGGACATTTTTCTGTGCCATAAGAGCAATAAACGCAGCAATCACCCTGTTTTGGCATGAGTACTGTTTTGCAATTGGTACATTCATAAAAATACTGACATGCATCGGTTGGCATTTTTTCGGTTTTGGTAAATCCGCAAACCGGACAGGTAATATCAGAATCTGTTTTATAAGATTTTATTTTCATTTCTATTTCATTTTACCCAAATTAAGCTATTGAAATTTCCCGGGATGCCTATTTTATTTGTGTCAAAGCTTTAGCAACATCAGTTACCGGAAGTTTGCATGTCTTATCCTGGCAAACATAAATAGTTGTTTGCCCTTTAACCAGTTTGTTTTCAAGAAGTTGTAATGTCCCTTCGTTTTTTCCGCCAAGATATATAGCATCAGGAAGATAATTGTTATCAAAGGTTTTTCTGATAGTTGGCCATGCTGAGCCAACAATTGCCACTTCATATAATGGTTTTATAAAATGTATTCCCAATAGCCCCCAGTTAGAATAGGAGAAGACATTCTGCTGCAAATTCTTTTGAACATTATCAAGCATTTGTCGTGCTTTTTGAATGAATAGTTCATTATTAAAATAATTTCCGAGTATATACAGATTATTTGCCATCTCCGAATTCGATGAGGGAATTACATTATCTTCAATTTCCATTTTTCTGGCTATCAGATCAGAATGATTATCAGGCGTATAATAAAACATACCTGAAGGTGTATCAAAAAAATGCAGTATTGCATAGTCAGTCAGATCTTTTGCCTTGTAAAGCCATGCTTCATTAAAGGTCGCCTGGTACAAATCAATGAATGCGGAAATTGTAAATGAATAATCATCGAGCAGGCCCGGAACAGAAGTTATTCCGTTTTTTAAATTGCGGGTGATCTCACTCTTTTTACCGATCGCATTATTACTCAGAAAATCAGCATTTTTAAGAGCAGCTTTCAGGAATCCTTCTTCTCCGAATGCCCTGTATGCGTCAATGTATCCTCTTAACATGAGCGCATTCCATGAAGTTAGTATTTTGTCATCAAGTGCCGGTCTCACTCTTTTGTTTCGGGCATTCATCATCATTTTCTTACCCTTATCCAACTTATTTTGGAGTTCTGAAAGTGTTATTTTGTATTTTTCAGCAATTTTCTCATCGGAAAGTTTTCTAAAGAGGATGTTTTTTCCATGCTCCCAGTTACCGGAATTGGTGATATTGAAATAATCAAGAAAGAGCGGTGCTTCCCCACCCAGGACGGATTCTGCTTCTTTCTTTGTCCATGCATAAAATTTTCCCTCTTCTCCTTCACTGTCAGCATCAAGTGATGAATAAAACCCGCCTTCGGGGGAAGTCATTTCATTTTCAATAAACGCGAGCGTTTCGTAAACGATCTTCTTATATTGAGGGTTTTTTGTCAATTGCCATGCATGAGTGTATAAACTGACCAGTTGTGCATTATCATACAGCATTTTTTCAAAATGCGGAATATGCCAGTTTCCATCGGTTGAATACCTTGAAAAGCCACCCCCGACCTGGTCATAAATTCCACCTGCAGCCATATTATCCAGAATTGAGGTGACTGACTTCAACGCATCCGTATCGTTACTAAGGGCAAAGTAATGCAACAGATATTCCCAAAGGGAAGGCATAGGAAATTTAGTCGTCTGATTTATACCTCCTCTTTTGAAATCAATACGTGTTTTTACTTTATTGAAAATTTCATCAAGGTTGCTTTTCGTCAGGATTGTCTTTTCCTGGTTGAGTCCGACATATTCTGCTGACTTTATTCCTTTTGTAATTTTATCTGCCTGGCCAATGAGTGCAGATGGATTATTCTTTTGAACATCAATAAAAAAATTGAGGACCTTTATCCAATTATCTTTTGAAAAATAAGTACCGGCGAAAAAAGGTTTTCCATCAGGTAAGGCCAGCACATTGAGTGGCCATCCTCCATTGCCGGATATCAGGAACGCCGCATTCATGTAAACCTGATCAATATCCGGGCGTTCTTCCCTGTCCACTTTGATGCTTACAAAATGCGCATTCATAATACGGGCTACTGTTGTATCTTCATAACTTTCGTGTTCCATAACATGGCACCAGTGACATGCGGCATATCCGATGCTGATGATGACCATCTTATTTTCATCTTTTGCTTTTTTCAGAGCTCTATCACCCCAGGGATACCAATTCACAGGATTATGCGCATGCTGCAACAAATAGGGACTGCTTTCGTTGATAAGTTCATTTGTATACTTATGCATATTATTCTGCTTGTTGATGTTGTTTACCTGAGTTTTTCCGCAGGAAAAGTTTAAAAGCAGCAAAACGGTCATTGATATTAATATTTTTATTCTCATAATTTCAACATTCTAACATTTGGTTTATATAACCCAAATTAACAAAGAGAATAAGAGCTTACATAAATATATTATTCGTTTCTGACGAAAAGCACCACTACAATACCATAAATGATATGGCCCATTATACTTCCGACTATAGTTAGCACCATACTTCCTTCAGAAGAAGGTGCTTCACCAAAAATTGCGCCCATTATCGCCATCATTATTTGAGCGAAAACGAAAACAGCCAGGCCGAAGATCATTCCCTTAAGTACCCTGCTATTTATTTTTTTTAAGATGGGAGCAAATAGGAAAACAAAAGTCAAAGCAAATATAATTCCTATCATGAAGTGCATAACCCATCCGGCAAATAGAGGAAAACCCATCATCATTGAAAGCATGGTTGCCGGATTCATCTTGGGTAAACCCATAAAAGGTCCAATAAACATAACTATCGTCATTACCAAAGTGGCTGCTATACCACTGAAAACTGCCTGTAATAATTTTGATTTCATTGCTTTAGAATTTTTATTTTTTTTAAACCCGAATTTTGGTATTTATTAATTGTTTTGAGAATTAGTGTAATAAAATCAAAAACCTGACAACAAATGATAGTATTTAATTTGCAATTAATTACCGGCTTTGTGATAAGGTTGATGCGTTGTGGTAGGGAGAATAGAATAGTCCCGTTTTATATTGTCAGGTATTGTATCCAAACCGTCAGATCATGAAAGACCTATTAATAAGCTCTGATAATATTAACTCATCAAAAAGGCATAAATAGAAGTATCCAAATTGATATCTTCAAATAAATTTTATATATGAGCTTTAATAATGAGAAATGCCGGCTGGCTGAATCTGACAATCAATCTATTAAATGGAAAAAGTGGGGCCCCTATCTCGCCGATCGTCAATGGGGGACTGTCAGGGAGGATTACAGTCGCGATGGCGCAGCCTGGGAATACCTTTCCCACGACGCTGCGCGAAGTTATGCCTATAGATGGGGGGAAGAAGGTATCGGAGGTATCAGTGATGATCAGCAGCTTCTTTGTTTTTCATGGTCGTTCTGGAACGGAAAAGATCCTGTATTAAAAGAGCGTTTTTTTGGATTGACCGGTAACGAAGGAAATCACGGTGAGGATGTCAAGGAATATTATTATTATCTTGACAATACACCTACGCATTCTTATATGAAGATGCTTTACAAGTATCCACAGGCTGAATTTCCCTATCTCAGTATAAAAGAAGAAAACAGAAAAAGAAACAAATTACAGCCGGAATATGAGCTAATCGATACAGGCCTTTTTGAGGACAACCGGTATTTTGACCTGTTCATCGAATATGCCAAAGCCGGCCATGATGAACTTTTAATTCGCGTAACTGCACACAACCGGGGTCCGGAATCCGCTGATATAATCGTTGCTCCCCAAATATGGTTCAGGAATACATGGGCCTGGGGTTATGATCCGTATAAACCAAAATTAAATCTGCTTAATAAGCGTTCAATTACTGCTGAGCATAAGGTTCTTGGCAAAAGCCATCTGTATTGCGACGGCAAACCTGAGCTTATCTTTGCCGATAACGAAACCAATAACAGAAAGCTATTTCGAGATGAAAACAGTATGGGATATTTCAAGGATGGAATTAACGATTATGTGGTTAACGGGGACGGGAATGCCATAAATCCGGCTCAGGAGGGTACCCGGGCTGCTGCAGTATATCGTTTGACTATTGCATCCGGAAAATCAGAAACGGTAAGGTTGAGGTTATCCCCCAATTATAATGACAGACCATTTGTTGAATTTGACAAAATATTCGAATCCAGGATCTCCGAAGCAGATGATTTTTATAAGGAATTGCAGGCAGATAACAGCCATGCCGATACAAAAGCAATTCAAAGACAAGCCTTAGCAGGTATGTTATGGAGCAAGCAATTTTATTATTTCGATATTCCCCAATGGCTTAAGGGTGATCCGAAGCAACCGGGCCCTCCGAAAGAAAGACTGGATGGCAGAAATAGCGAATGGACACATTTAAATAATGCAGATATTATATCGATGCCCGATAAATGGGAATATCCCTGGTATGCTGCATGGGACCTGGCCTTCCATTGTATTACCCTGGCTATGATTGACCCGCAATTTGCCAAGGATCAGCTCAAATTGTTAACCAGGGAATGGTACATGCACCCAAATGGGCAGTTTCCTGCTTACGAGTGGAACTTTTCCGACGTAAATCCTCCGGTTCATGCGTGGGCCACCTGGCGGGTTTATAAAATGGATAAAAAACAAAAAAACGGTACTGGTGATCTGCAATTTCTAGAATCGGTTTTCCACAAACTTCTTCTCAACTTCACCTGGTGGGTTAACCGGAAAGATGAACACAATCACAATGTTTTTCAGGGTGGATTTCTGGGATTGGATAATATTGGCGTTTTTGACCGCAGTTCCGAAATTCCCGGCGGAGGACACATTGAACAGGCTGACGGGACAGCGTGGATGGCTATGTTCTCCCTTAACCTGATGAGGATATCCCTGGAATTGGCTAAAAAAAATCCGGTTTACCAGGATCTGGCCACAAAATTTCTTGAACATTTCTTATATATCGCAGGAGCTATTACCAATATTGGCGATGTGGGAATTGACTTATGGGACAAAGAAGACGAATTCTTCTATGATGTTCTCCATACCGAAAATGGTTGTACAAAACTAAAAGTCAGGTCGATGGTTGGTTTGATCCCTCTTTTTGCTGTGGAGGTCATTGAACCTGATATAATCTCTGACAGCGCTGAATTTGCGGAACGTATGGACTGGTTTCTGAACTATCGTCCTGATCTCGCGAACCTTGTTTCGAAATGGAACGTTGAGGGTAAGGGTGAGAGAAGACTTTTTTCACTTTTGCGCGGCCACCGGCTAAAGAAAATATTAAAGCGATTGCTTGACGAAGCAGAGTTTTTATCGGATTATGGCATTCGCGCCCTGTCAAAGTACCACGAAGAGAATCCATATACATTCAATACCCAGCATGCCGTTTATCATGTGGGTTATGAGCCGGGAGAATCAACCACGGCTTTATTCGGCGGAAATTCGAACTGGAGGGGCCCTATCTGGTTCCCGGTTAATTTCCTGATCATTGAATCACTGCAACGTTTTCATCATTATTATGGCGACGACTTCAAAGTTGAATGTCCAACGGGTTCGGGCACGTTCCTTACATTGAATGAAATTGCAAATGAGCTTTCTTTAAGGCTTACCAAAATATTCCTTAAAGATGAAAACAACTTCAGGCCTGTATTTGGAAATAATCAAAAATTCCAAAATGATCCGCATTTTACTGATCATATCCTTTTTTACGAATACTTTCACGGAGATAGCGGGAGAGGTGTTGGTGCGTCACACCAGACGGGATGGACCGGATTAATAGCCAAGCTGATCCAGCCAAAATCAGAATAATTCTGTAATTCTGAATCATTAGCTTTTAATCTTAACTTACGACAGGCAGGGATTTATTTGTTTTATGCTTTATCAATAATCTCAGGGACTGATCATAAGTTAAATAGCGCCATGACCAGTCGATAAGCACCGAAAGTTTGTTTTTTGCCCCCAGGATGCTCATTAAATGTATAAACGACCATATTATCCATGCCACGAACCCGCTCATGCGGATCCACGGCAGATCTGCCACCGCGAGATTGCGGCCGATGGTTGCCAGAGAGCCTTTGTTTTTATATTCAAATTCAGGTGCAGGCTTGTTCCTGGCTACCCGCAGCAGGTTTTTAGCCAGGTGCCTGGCCTGTTGTATGGCAACCTGAGCAACCTGCGGATGACCTCCCGGATAATTGGGGGTTTCCATAACACAAGCGTCACCGAGCACAAAAATATTGTCAAACCCCGGAATGCGGTTTTGCCGGTCAACTTTTACACGGAATCCTCGACCGATAACCTCCCCGGGAAGGCCTTCAGGTTTGGCTGCAGCAACACCTGCAGCCCAGATAAGGGTCCTTGTGGGGAAACGTTCTCCGTCCTGCAGCACGCATTGCTCACCATCATATTCCAATACACGTGATTTCAGTCTGATCTCAACACCCAGTTTTTCAAGAAACCTCCTGGAACTTTCCGATGACTTGGCAGACATGCCCGAGAGCAATGCCGGAGAGCCTTCAAAGACCTTTATTTGCATCAGGCTTAAATCCAGCCCGGGATAGTCTTTCTGGAAGACATATTTTTTCATCTCTGCCAATGCTCCGGCCAGCTCCACTCCGGTTGGCCCACCGCCCACAATGCCAATATTCAGGAATGAACTGATTTTTTCCGGATCGGTTTCGTTAAGAGCCAGTTCCATGTTCTGGAGAATCACATTGCGTATGTAAATGGCATCAGTGACAGATTTCATGGGCAGTGCATATTTTTCAATGCTTTTGAGTCCAAAGAAATTACTTGTAGCACCCGTTGCTATAACCAGGTAATCATATTGTAAACTCCCTATATCAGTGACAATCTCATTTTCGGCCGCGTTAATCTCCCTGACCTCTGCCATACGGAAATGAACATTCCTGTATTTCTGAAAGAGCTTCCTCAACGGAAAAGACACAGAACCGGGCTCAAGTCCTGCCGTCGCAACCTGGTAAAGCAGGGGCTGGAATTGATGATAATTGTTCCTGTCAATAAACACCAGCTGAAAAGGCTTGGTACACAGATTCGTGACAAATTCGAGACCGGCAAATCCGCCGCCTACGACAACAATACGCTTTTTGTCAGTAAGCGGTATGTTCCGGATTGATAATTTATTTTCCACTTTCAAAATCATTTAAATAAAATCATAATATAATTCGTTGAAATCCTTGCCTGTCAATGGAGGTGGCTTGGCAGGAGGCGTATATGTTTTGAAAGATATTCACATTGCAAGGCCATTAATGTAGGCAAGAACTCTGTTTTGCAGCTCTTTAACGTCATTGATTATAAAATTGCTGTTCAGTAAACCACTGCTGTTCACTTCTTCGCGTGTAAGACTGTTAGTTACGGCAAAAACAGTAATTCCGGCATTCATGGCAGCCTGAATTCCAGTAACAGAATCTTCAATAATGAGTGTCTCCTTTTCATTAATCCCGAGCAGCCTGATCATTTTCAGATAGATCTCCGGATCCGGTTTTCCACGGCTTACCCCTTCGCGCGTAATGATATGGTCAAACTGGTCCTGAACTTTCAGTATTTTCAATACATTTGAAACCTGTTTCGCATAGGACATAGTAGCCAGACCGGTTTTAAGGTTGTTTTTACGTGCCCACCTGAGCAGGCTAAGATTAAATCTGCAACTGAATTTTGGAAGCAATAGCGGATCGGAGGTCATTTCATCATATAATTCTTGCCGCAATGCCATTAAATGAGTATTTGCTGATGTATGCCCGGCGATAAGAGTTTTGTTTATTTTTGCACTGAATTTATCAATAAGATTATCAACCACTTGGTCCCTGCTTAGGCCTACTAGTGATTTAAAATTGAATAACACCTCGCGCTCCTTCACGCCTCCGGCAGTTAATAATTCTATAGCCCTGCCATATGAATGGGCTTTCAAAATTTCGGTTTGCACCAGGGTGCCATCCAGATCAAAAACAATCGCTTTAATCATAGCATAGTATGGTTTATTCGCGGTAATAACGAATCAGTGAATTGGTTGATTCATCGTGAGTTAAAGGTATTTGCCTATCCCGGAGCTCAGGAATGATGTTTTGCGCCAGCACTTTACCTAACTCAACACCCATCTGGTCAAAGGAATTGATATTCCATATGACGCCCTGCACAAAAACACAATGTTCGTACATGGCTATCAGTTTGCCCAGGTTTTCAAGTGTAAGCTTTTCTAAAAGGATTGTTGAAGAGGGACGGTTCCCCTCAAAGACCTTATGAGGTATAAGGGAATTAGAAATTCCCTGTGATTTAACCTCCTCAGCTGTTCTGCCAAAAGCCAGGGCCTCTCCCTGAGCAATCAGGTTAGCAATTAAATAATCCTGATGAGGTGGAAGATTATTCAGGGATTCTTTGAATCCTATAAAATCGCTTGGGATCAGCCTGGTCCCCTGGTGAATTAACTGGTAAAATGAATGTTGTCCGTTGGTTCCTGGTTCTCCCCAGTATACAGTTCCGGTCTGATAATTGGTTTTGTCTCCATTGAGTGTAACATGTTTGCCATTGCTCTCCATGGTTAATTGCTGCAAATAAGCGGGAAATCGATGCAGGTATTTATCATAGGGGAAAACTGCCTGGGTTTGTGCTCCGAAGAAGTTATTATACCAGATGCCTAGCAACCCCATTATAACCGGTATGTTTTTTTCCAGCGGTGCAGTGCGAAAGTGCTCGTCCATCTGGTTTAATCCTTTCAGCATTTCGTTATATTGTACCGCTCCGATTGCTATCATAGTAGACAGGCCGATGGCCGCACTCATTGAGTACCTTCCACCCACCCAGTCCCAGAAGCCAAACATATTCAAAGGGTCGATACCAAATTTTATCACTTCCTCTTCATTGGTTGATATAGCCACAAAATGCCTGGCGACGGCTGAAGGATCAACCAGTTTCGTTAATGCCCATTTCCTTGCAGTTTGTGCATTGGTCATGGTTTCAAGCGTTGTAAATGTTTTTGAGGAGATAATAAACAATGTCTCTTCGGGTAAAAGATCTTCTGTTGCCTCAAAGAAATCGCTGCCATCGACATTGGAGACAAACCTGAAGGTTAAGTCTCTCCTGCTGTAGTGTTTCAAAGCCTCATAGGCCATCACGGGTCCCAGATCAGATCCGCCTATACCAATATTTACAATGTTTTTAATGGGTTTGCCGGTGTAACCTTTCCATTCTTTATTCCTTATTTTATTCGAGAAATCAGCCATTTTTTCCAGAACGGCATGAACATCGGGCACAACGTTGTGGCCATTTACCAGTATGGTTGAACCTTTGGGTGACCGCAATGCTGTATGTAAAACCGCCCTGTTTTCAGTTGCATTTATCTTTTCACCTGAAAACATTTCCTTGCGTCTGGCTTCAAGACCACTTTCCTTTGCCAGCCTGAGCAAAAGATCAAGCGTTTCATCTGTTATCCTGTGTTTGGAATAATCGAAATAAATGCCGTTGTCTTTTATCACAAAGCGTTGCCCTCTGTTCTTATCTTTCAGGAACAGGTTTTTAATATGGGTTTTCCGAATTTCACGAAAATGCTTTCCAAGTAATTTCCAGCTATCGGAGTTTGTTAATGTAGTACTCATTATGCTTTTAATTATAATTGATTTCTTTTTGTTGCAATACTATTGATAAGGTTATCCCAGGATTTGTTGAATGCTTCCGCTCCCTCTTTTTGCAAATGGTCTGCCATCTGTAGGTAATTGACCGATAGTTCTTCAAATTGACTGATAATATGCTCTGCAGATTTTGTGTTACCGGTCATTGGTTCACCGGTTTCTCCATGATCGGCAAATGCAAGCAATGTATTTTCCGGAATGGTATTGACTGTGTATGGAGCAATAAGGTTTTTTACATATAAAATATCCGGAGCATTCGGATCTTTTGTCCCGGTACTGGCCCACAGCAAACGCTGTGGAAAAACTCCAAAGTTCATGACTCTCTTTACCTTATGAGAACTTAAGAATTGGCTGTAAACCTGAAAGGTTTTTTGCATTACGGCTATACCCAGCTTGTTTTGTAATTCCAAAGGCGCATTATCGGCTACTGCTTTGTCCCAGCGGCTGACAAATACTGAAGCAACGGATCTGATGTCCGGGTTCAGTCCTTTTTCAATTCTGGTTTCTACTCCCCGAAGGTAAGCTTCCGCCGCAGCAAGGTATTGTTCTGCCGAAAACAGTAGGGTGACATTAACAGGTATCCCCTCTGCAATAGCCATTTCTATTGCCGGAATACCCTGTGGTGTCCCTGGAATTTTAATGAAGGCATTTGGACGATTCACCTTCCTGTGAATTTCTTTGGCGGCCTTGATGGTTTTTTCTGTATCGTATGCCAGAAGCGGAGAAACCTCAATGGATACGAATCCGTCGATACCATTGGTTTTCTGATATACAGGAAGAAAAAGATCTGCAGCCCGCTGGATATCTTCAATGGCGAGGCTGAAAAATACATCTTCATCTGTAAGTCCGGAATTGCTTATTTTACTGATAGTTTCATCGTAATCCCCGGTTCTGGCAATTGCTGCTTCAAAAATGGATGGATTTGATGTAAGTCCTGTTACTGAAAGATCTGTTATATAATTCTTTAATATGCCATTGTCGAGCATATTCCGGGATATGTTGTCAAGCCAAAGGCTCACACCCTGATTGTGAAGTTGTTTTGTACGAATATTCATTTTCTTTTTTGTTAATTCAGTTAATCAGTCGTTTACATTTGGCAATACTGACTCAACCCGAAAGATCATTTTCGGATAGCGCTATTTTTTGAAGACGACGCCTGTGTCGTTCCTCATTAGAGAATGTTGCGTTCAGAAAAGTCAGGGAGAGGTCTATTGCTGTTTCAATGCCAATTATCCTACCTCCAAGACATAATATATTCATGTTATCATCTTCAACACCCTGGTGCGCAGCAAAATGATCATGCACCAGGGCGGCTCTAGCGCCCCGTATTTTATTGGCAGCAATTGACGCCCCAACGCCGCTGCCACATATGGCAATACCCCGTTCAACAGTTCCCTGGGCAACAGCTTTTGCAAGCGGGAGAACAAAATCAGGGTAATCATCTCCAGACTGACTCACAGAATTACCAAAGTCCACAATCTCAATATCAAGTTTGGAGAATCTCTCTTTTAATTGTTGTTTAATTTCAAATCCTCCGTGGTCGGATGCTAAGCCTATTTTCATGCGGTAAATTTTAGGATTTATTAAGTATTGATTTTGCGGTCTTAACAATTGCACCTACGGTTAATCCAAATTCAACAAGCAATTCACTGAGTTTTCCGGAAGCACCGAATGTACTCATGCCAATGACTTCGCCTTCACCAGGCAGTCCTGTATATCTGCTCCAGCCAAAGGTCGAACCAGCTTCGACAGCAATCCGTGCTCTTACGGCAGTGGGCAAAACCTTTTCGCGGTATTCAGGACTTTGTCTTTCAAACAAGTTCCAGTTGGGCATACTTATAACCCTTGCTTTAATATTTTCTTTCATTAACTCTTCATAAGCTTCAACTGCAAGTGAAACTTCTGTTCCGGTTGCAATTAAGATGATATCCGGAGACACAATACTATCAGCCAGAATATAGGCTCCCTGTAATGCTCCTTCAGCAGGTGCATACTTTGTTCTGTCAAGCACGGGCATATCCTGACGGCTCAATATCAAAGCCACCGGAGTGTTTTTTGATTCTATGATATACTTCCATAATACAGCAACTTCATTAGCATCACCCGGACGTATAACTTCCAGATTCGGGATTGCCCTTAATGAACCAATTTGCTCAATTGGCTGATGGGTTGGACCGTCTTCTCCAACACCGATACTGTCGTGTGTGAAGATATAAGTTACCGGAAGGTTCATCAAGGCGGATAGCCGGATCGCGCCACGAGCATAATCGGAAAAGACCAAAAATGTTGATGCAAAAGTTTTTAAACCGCTTAATGCAATACCATTTATTATAGCGCCCATAGCATGTTCCCTGATTCCGAAGTGAAGATTCCTTCCACCAAAATTATTTTTCTGAAAGCTTTGCTCATTTTTTAAATCCGTAAGCGTTGAAGGGGAAAGGTCTGCTGACCCGCCGATCATGAAGGGTATTTTTGATGCTATTGCATTAAGTACTTTACCGCTTGCGGCCCTTCCGGAGATTTTTGTCCCCGGTTCAAACGCCGGAACAGAGGCATCCCATCCTAAGGGTAATTCACGTTTTTGAATCAGCTCCAATTCCCCGGCAAGTTCAGGGTAATCTGTTTTATATCTGGCAAATAAATTGTTCCAATCTTCGTTTTGGCTTTTGCCGCGGGCAGCTAAATCAATTGAATATTGTTTAACTTCATCAGGAACGAAAAACTTATTATCCGGATCCCAGCCATAAAACAGTTTAGTGGCCCTGATTTCGTCTTCTCCAAGGGGGGATCCGTGGGCTCCATGCGTATCCTGTTTTTTTGGAGCACCATAAGCTATGTGGCTATCAACAATGATAAGTGAAGGCCGACCTTTCTCTTTTTCTGCAAACCTGATAGAGCGACTTAGCATTTCCTGGTCATTGGCATCCCCAACTCTTTGAACATTCCAGCGATATGCAATAAACCTCGTGGCGACATCTTCACTGAAAGCCAGGTTAGTGCTTCCTTCGATGGTAATATGGTTATTATCATAAATCCAGACCAGATTGTCGAGACCCAGATGACCAGCCAGCGATGCGGCTTCTCCGGAAATCCCTTCCATCATACAACCATCACCGGCAAGTGCAAAAATTTTGTAATCTAAAAGATTGTATCCCGGCTTGTTGTATCGGGTAGCGAGCCATTTTTCTGCAATGGCAAATCCGACACTGGTGGCTACACCCTGACCGAGTGGACCGGTGGTTGTTTCTACGCCGGGGGTATGCCCATATTCAGGATGCCCCGGGCACTTGCTGTTGAGTTGCCTGAACGATCGGATATCTTCAACAGATACTTGATATCCTGCGATGTGCAGGGTGCTGTAGAGCAGCATGGAAGCATGTCCTGCCGAAAGAATAAACCTGTCCCGGTTAAGCCAGCCAGGATTTTCCGGATTAAATTTCATAAACCGGTCGTAGATAGTGAAGACAACCGGTGCTAAAGCCATCGGTGTGCCGGGATGGCCTGAATTTGCTTCTTCCACTGCATCCATGGAAAGTGTCCGGATGGTATTGATGCACAATTGATCTAATTTCTTTTTCATAAATTACAGCAAGTATTAACAGATTTCAATTTCAGGGATTTATGTGCCCTTTGTTTATGAGCTCCTCCCGGATAAAATATTACGTTATTTAAAGTTCACAGTAAATTCCATCGTCGGCCAGGTTTTTGCAAGGATATCTCCAGGTCATCTCAGCTCCCTCGATTAGATTATCGGCTATATCCGGACCCCAGGTGCCTGCCGGATATCCGTAAAGGGGAACATCTTTGTCATTTTGCCAGCAATCGAGCACCGGAGAAAGGAATTTCCAGGCTTCAAGCACTTCTTCAGTCCGCGCAAATAAAGTTGAATCTCCCTTTATAGAATCGTAAATAAGACGTTCATAAGCTGATGGTATGCGCTGAGCGGACAGGTCGGAGTAATGAAAATCCATATTTACCTGATGTACACCAAATCCGGCCCCCGGGGTTTTCATTCCAAATTTCAACAAAATGCCTTCATCGGGCTGTATTCTGATTACCAACTGATTACATGTCCTACAGGCAGCATGCTGAGAGAACAGGAAGTGCGGGGTTTGTTTGAAATGGATAACCACCTCTGTGACACGTGTGGGCAATCTTTTCCCCGTGCGGATATAGAAAGGCACACCTCCCCAGCGCCAGTTATCTATATAGAATTTTAACGCCGCATAAGTTTCAGTATATGAATCGGGATTTACACCTTCTTCTTCGCGATACCCTGATAAAGTTGTACCTTTGACCGTTGATGGCATATATTGACCACGAATCGCCACGTTCATTACATCTTCCTTTTGAATTGGCCTCAAAGATTGAAGAACCTTTAAAATTTCATTACGGATGGCTGCCGGTTCAATGGAGGATGGTGGTTCCATGGCTGTAAGGGCCGCCACTTGAAGCAAATGATTCTGAACCATGTCCCGTAATGCGCCCGAACTGTCGTAATATCCTCCCCGTTTTTCCACCCCGATATTCTCAGCCGAGGTAATTTCCACGTGATGAATGAAATGCCTGTTCCAGAGCGGCTCAAATATCCCGTTTGAAAACCTTGTCACCAGAAGATTTTGAACGGTCTCCTTTCCCAGGTAATGGTCTATTCTGAACAGTTGCTCCTCAGCCCAATCCACCAAAAGTAGATCTTTCAGTTTTAATGCCGATTTCAGATCATATCCGAATGGCTTTTCAATAATCAGCCTTTTCCATCCATCTTTCTGGCTGTTTAATCCTGCAGATGCCAGGTTCTTGGGAATGATCCCATATAAACTGGGCGGGGTTGATAAATAGAAAACTGTGTTTCCGTTTATTTTCTCCTGACTCCTCAATATTTCCAGACGCTGTTTAAGTAACAGATATGACGAGGGGACATCGAAATGAATGGCATTGTAATAGATTTTCTGCGAAAACTCCTCAATTTTGTCGGTATTATCAATTTCTTTGAATTCATGGATAGCTGATCGCATTCCGTTACGGAATTCTTCATCTGTAAACTGAGAACGCGAAACACCCAAAAGAACAAATTTTTCGGGCAGCAGATTTTGAACAAAAAGCGAATATAAGGCTGGTACCAGTTTCCTTTTAGTGAGATCGCCGGAAGCACCGAAGATCACAAAGATGTGATTATCAATATTATTCATAATTATTTCCTGGTTTTAACAGCATGGCCTCCAAACTGATTCCTGAGCGCTGCCAGCATTTTCATGGCAAATGATTCTTCCTGTCTCGACTGAAATCGCATAAATAAAGATGCGGTAATGATATGGGCAGGCACTTCAAAATCCATCGCGGTTTGCACGGTCCATCTTCCCTCACCGCTATCCTGAACAAAGTCCTGAAGTTTATCCAATTTCGGATCCTGCTTAAGAGCATTTACACCCAATTCGAGGAGCCAGGAGCGGACTACACTACCGTATTGCCAGGCATCGGCAATCTTAGCCAGATCTAGATGATACGGGGTTTTCTGCAGGATCTCAAAACCTTCGGCATAAGCCTGCATCAAGCCGTACTCAATTCCGTTATGAACCATTTTTACAAGGTGGCCGGTTCCTGAAGGCCCGCAATATACATAGCCTTTTTCGGGAGCCAGTGATTTGAATACAGGCTCAGCATAGTCAGCGGCCTCCTTTACTCCTCCGTACATCAGGCTATATCCGTTTTGCAGTCCCCATACACCGCCACTTGTTCCACAGTCCAGGAAATAGATTTGCTTTTCAAAAGCCTTGTTTGCCCGTTGCTGGGTTTCCCTCCAGTACGAATTACCCCCGTCAATAATAATATCCTCTTTGCCAAGATACAGGAGCAAAGCATCAAGGTTTTCATCCACCGGCTTTCCGGAAGGTACCATTAACCATACCACTTTACGTTCCGGCAGTTTTTGCACCAGGTCCTCGAGCGATTCAGCGGCGGCCGCTCCTAATTTTTCAATTTCTCTGATACTGTCGGCTGATCTGTCCCAAACAACTATTTCGTGTCCATTTTTTAGCAGGCGATGGACCATGTTAAAGCCCATCTTGCCAAGTCCGATAAATCCAATTTTCATTACATTTTATTTAGTGGTTTTAAAAATTCTTCTGTTTCAGAGTACTTGATGATTTTGTCGTATGGGATTGAATTCCTGACAAAAATGCTGGCATGATGGATTATATTGATTGGTTTTCACTTCTTTTGAGATCCATATGCTTCAGGCTTTGTTAAAGGGATGCATACTGTTCATGCACTGGTGGTTATAATTCCCCACCGGCAATACGGTAACAAGGTATGTCAGTCACCCTTCGGATTGGCGAAAACGGCATACATAAGCAATAATAAAGGGGGGTAGTGTGATTACATCCAAAATTCCGGGAAGACTTCCGGGACAACCCTGTCAGCCATTGGACCTGCACCTTATCAGGCCGCTTTGCCTGAAACCTTCAGGCTGCTTCAATCCGAATCTTGCATAAACTTCGCGGGGTAACCCCAAATCAGCAATAAATATTAAGGTATTATCCAGGAATGGGATCAGTTCCGTTTTCATGGACGCCAACGTCAGTATGATATCCGGCTTAAAAAAGGTTTCGCCTGTTAATTTGTCGAATCCCGTTGGCAGATCAAGTGATATTTTGACGCATTTGTGATGGTTGGCCGTGTTGATAGCCTCCAGGTATTCCGGTGATAAAGGCAACCGCTGTGAGAATCCCAGGTAAGCGTCAATAAAAATGTCCGGATGGTCTATGGGCTGTATCAATGCACCTGCAGCCAAAGCCCTTTCCAGTTGAAGCCCCGGAAGAGCCTGCAGATAGTCGGCCGGTAAATCAAGAAACACCGGGTATCCCCATCCGGCAAGTCTGCGAGCGGCAACCAGCCCTCCTCCTCCGTTATTGCCGGTACCAACACCGATTAAAACCTCGCAGGGAACAGGTTTTATCAGGGCAACCAGCCTGGCAAGCTGTAGTCCTGCATTTTCCATCATTAATTCAACGGGAATCTTAAATTCCTGAACCGACAGGTAATCCATTTCCCTGAATTTATCTATTAGGAGGTGATTGAAATTCCGGATACGAATTTCAGGCATGTTCAGGTCAGGTACTATCTTTGTCATCAGAAATTATAGCCTTTGATTTCTTCTTCGGTGCTTTCAACCCCTAATGCCAGTACAATCCGGTTCACAAAATTAAAATAAGCCACAACCAGGGTTGCGTCAAGAATAGCAGAATCACTTAATCCTTCTGATTTAAGCCTTTCAATAATATCTGCTGCAGTGAAACTCCCGGGATCCAGGGTAAGTTTTTCTGCAAATTCACAAAGGATCCTTTGCCTGTTATTCAGTTCAGCTGTTTTATAGTTATTAATAAACCTGGTAATCCGACTTTCATCTTTCCAATAATGGTTAAGTGCTTCAGCATGATGTGACCTGCAATATTCACATTTGTTGTTAACAGAAGCGACAACTGCCATCATTTCTCTTTCACCCCTGGATAAATCGCATTTCGAGAACATGATCTCCAGATACAAATCCATGTGTTTTACAATACTTTCAGGATGCAGGCTTTGAATCTTATGCACCTCGGCAAGCTTTCCTCTTTTTTCAATGATCTCTTGATATATTTTCAGTAACCTACCGGATGCATCTTCGGGCTCTATTACCTGTATTCTACTCATATTCAGGTATTAACTATTTTGTTTTAGCTGGCTGTTGGACATTACCGAAGAATATGTTGAAACAAAATAGGGAACAAGAAAAGTAAGAATAACCCGGCCATAACTAACATTATTAAAGGAGTGCAAATAAATCAAACCAGGGTTGTTAATAAGGTTAAGGACGATACCCACAATAATACCCACCCTCACTGCCCTGATGAATGTATTACGCTCAATGGCAAGATGAAAATAATAGCCTATAATACTTCCTGATCGCATATGAATTTATTTTGTGCTCTGTTCTCCGAGTTTTTTGGCAATGATTGCCTTTAAATGCTCTAGGTCACCCAGATCCTGACTGGTTTTGTGCTCCGACGCAATGCTGTGTTCGAGTAGTGCACTCTGTTGCTCATACCGGGTGCAGGCATCGCACATCATTTTGTGCATCCTCAGTTGCAGCCGTTCCTGAAACGTCAGGCTGATATGAAGCTTTTTTTCAATCAGGGCCGACGCTTTTAAACAGGATAAAAACAGTATATTCATTATTCTTTTCATTATTTCTTACTTTTGAAACCAGTTTTTTTCAATACAGTCCCTTAATTGCAGTTTAGCCCTGTGGACTATCTGCCAGAAATTAGTAGGAGCTATGTCCAACTCCTGACAAATTTCATCCCCATTTTTTTCAGAAAGGTATTTCAGTTTTACACACATATTCCATTTTTCAGGAAGGGCATCCAGACACATGCCAAATACCGTCTGAAATTCATCGTCATCAAGCAACTGGCCTTCGTTCTCATGCCACGCTGCAGGACGCTTGTCTTTTAGCCAGTTCCCATCCGCATCGAAATAGCCGGTGAGGTTCTGATCTTCAAGACTGACCGTCTGATTTACCTTTTTTCTGTAAATATCGATGATCTTATGATTGAGAATGGAGAACAACCAGGTTTTGGGAGAGCTGTCGCCCTTAAACCCTCCCATTTTTTCAGCAGCGGCCAGAAAAGTATCCTGAACCAGATCACTTGCCAGTTCAGCATCTGATACCTTGTGTAATGCCCATGAATAAAGATCGCGGGTAAATAACTGAACCCATTGAGTCAGATCTGCTTTGTTTTGATCCATCAGATGCTTTGTGTTAAAATTTATTCAAAGCTAATAAATTGTAGCGGAATGTGATATCTGCAGCTGGGAGAAGGTTGAAACGAAACTATAAGAGTAAAGAAACTGATCAGCTCAACGTGCGCTTACCTTGCCATCTATACTCCAGTTGAGTATTAGCGTGTTCCTTAAGTTTTTTTTCGACTACTTTATTTCGTTCATTGATTTTATCCATGCCTTGACAACAGTTTCCAAACTTTTATTTTTCTGGTTTTCATCGTCGATGATGTAAAATCTTGTAGTCCTTGTCAATCTTGAATCACCTTCAAGAAGTACGGTGTTGCATTTGTTTTCATTCGTTATTTTGCTATTTTGTTTATTGTATTATTATTCAGCATTTTTATCCAAATCGTATTTAACTTCGTTCGGCCTCTTTTTATTTACTTTCCAAACAACGACCAATATAACAATTGTAAATAATGCGAAAAAAGCAATTTTAAATGCTTTACCCAGTTTTTTCTGCTCATTTAATTCAGATGATAAGTCATCCAATGGTGAATTAATTCGATAGTCATCAAATTGTTGCATAGCGAGTTATTTTGTAATTATCATTGAGAATGTTTTCAAGCATAAAATCATATATCCCCAGGGCATATTTCTTTTTTTCTTCATTCACCAGAACATGATGCGTGTAATGATTAAAATCAAATCCCAAACTAATCAAACGCATTTTACGAACTACATATTCCGGTTTTTCTCCCAGTAAACGCCATAATACTTTCCGATTATGTTTTAGAATCATATCGATTTTTTTCATGGCCAGTCTTTGAGTTCGGGCGATCATATTGTTATATTCAATTTGATTCTGCCGACTCGCAAAACGTTGGTTCTTCCTTTTTGGAACAAAGAGCTGTTTCGTTAAGGGATCTGTATATTTAATCATGATTTAAAGTTTTTAAAAGCAATCATATTATTTTTACATAAAATTTTGAAAACAGGGAATTTGGCATCCTATTTCATCGCCGATAAAATATCTGATTTGCTTACAAAGAATATTCGTCCGGTTTGATGAAAAATTTCCGGAAATTTGTTTTTGAATTTCTGTGCAGTCGGAACACTGCAATGAAGAAATTTTGCCAGTCCTTTAATTGAAGTAATGATCTGATCATCATTCAATCCCATTTTTGGCGTTTGTTTCTGATTCTCATTGTGAATTTTTTCATTTAATTGAACAAACTCACCGATTGTCAAGGCAAACAATGGTCGATTTAAATCAAATGGTAACATCTTAAGCGAATTTTAATGAACGCCTAAAGATTCAGAAATAATAGAAATATGCTTGATAGACAGTCTATAGACATCTATTGACACTCTTGACTGTTTATAGACTGTCTATCGATTTATTTTGAAGTAAACTAATCTATAACGAAGGTGAGAAAGTGAAATCCGAATTATAATGTAGTTAAGTTAATTAGGCGAGTAAAACTATCAAGGTATTTTGCTCCATTTTTAGGAATCTTCTGGCGGCCAATCTCGTGCATGCTGTGCCTGACCTAGAATAGCTTCAATGTCAGTCATACCCTGATTAAAAATCATATATTTTACATAGTTAAAGATTCTTTGGCGGCCAAGCTTTCCGTTTATCATTCCGCATACATAAGGTAAATCCCGACGATTCTTGTAATCATCCAGTACCTCATTGATCAACTTATCAAGATCAGCTTCCCTGTGACTCATTTTCAAAGTTTTAAGTCATTTATCAATTTCCCGATGACTTCATGTTTCGCAGAACTCATAGATGATTGATAGAATTGATGGCGTGATTTATTCAAGATTTCAACTTTCTTTTCAATACCATTAAATAAGAAATGTCTATTAATCTTACCTATTAAAATTACCAGCCTGTCTTTAAATTGATTATTCTGTTTTGTAAAATGTTGATCTATTAATTTCTCTGTTGATAGTTTGTCAAATAGCTCAATAAAACCATCATTTCCTGAAATCCAGTTAATTCTATTCTGAAACTCTTTCCCTTTAAAATGATTGAAGAATTCATCTTTTGATATATCATCGAAAAGTATACCGTTACCTTGTTTATAAAATATTTCAAGTTGGGAATCTGTTCCGCACCAAATGCATTTATTAGTTTCATTGGTTATATTATTCTTTTGTGATTTCTGTTTCTTCACACCAATCGCTTGCAATTCGACATCTGATGTAGGAATATTTGAGTCCGTTTCCGAACTATTGAATTCACTGAGCTTACTATTTTGAGCATGAGCATTAACGGACAAGTTTCCCAATTCTTTTGTGTTTTGTAAGGATTCAGCATTTTCAAGGAATTGATCAATCTGCGATTTTAGTCCTTGCTGAAAAAATGAATCAAATTGGAAAAGACATATGCGGAGAAATTTAGAATAAGAAACCCTATCATCATCAAACGAAGTAGATAATTGGTTTTTCAAAAAACTGTTAACTTCAAAAAGATTATCATTATACTGTCTCATTTTTAGGGCAAAGAAGAAAGGGAATTCTTCCTCCTTTCCTGTAAATAAAATAGTTTGATTATATTCATAACAGTCATTTTTATGAATAAAATAATTAAGGGCATATTTCATCCGTAAATCGGCACCATGATACTCCGAAACATTTCTTTCATAGTATTTTGAATCAATAGCGTTCATTTCCTGTCCAAAACTTGGCACGCCATGTTTTATAACAAAAAGTTGGATTAAATCCAAAATTTTTTGAGCCAGCTTTTCATTGGTTTCACCTGCAATAAATTTCTCTCTCTCGTATTCCCAAACATCACCGAGGTCAATCTTATAATATTTAAAATTTGTATTTTCCATTCCTTACAATTTAGCCCATGCTTCATTCATTTTCTCTTGTCTAAATTTATCAGATATTTTCAAATACTTATCAAATGATGAATCCTTTGTATGGCCGGTAATACTTTTAACTGTTTTCGCATCCATTCCAAAAATAAATGATATGGTAATAAACGTCTTTCTTGCGGCATGGATGGTAATTACTTTATGCTTAGGAACTACTGTTTCTACTTTACGATTACCATAATATTTATTGATAACTACAGGAGAATTTATTTTTGCATCTTCACAAGCTTCTTTAATGTATTCATTAAGTTTTTGAATACTGATAACTGGTATTAGAGTATTTGGCAAATCAGCATACCTATCTATAATTTTCTGGGCCTGTGGGACAATCGGAACTTTCAAAGACTTGTTATTCTTTTGCTCAACAATGCATATGTAATTATCCTTATAATGTTCTTTTTTAAGGCGAACGAGATCACTGTATCTAAAACCCGTCAGGCATGAGAAACAGAATATGTCTCTGGCCTTATCAAATTTCTTTGATTCAAATTTGTAATCAAGTAGAAGTTTAAATTCATCAGGTTCCAGGTATATAATTTCTTTATTGACTTCTTCGGCCTTAAAATTTTTATATTCAAGGTCATGATAATATCCCCTGATACTGCACCAATTGAGGAGAGTTTTTAATACCGTAATAATTTTCGCGAAGTAATTTTGCTGCACCGGTTTTTCTCTGTCAACAAATGCGTATCTTTTAAGTTTATCAAAGAAAATTTGATCAATGGAATTAATATCAATGTTATAACCAGAATTTTGCTGAAATTCTTCAAGGAATTTTTTAACAGTTGTATATCCTTTTATGGTTCTGTTTTGCTTATCAGATTTTGATACGGAAATAAATTTCTCGAATGCTTCAAAAAAGCCAAATTTTTCTACCGGATTGTCGAATTTGCTAAAGTAATTTTTAAAGTATGCCTGGGAAAAGATTAATTCATTTTTTAACCCCTCTGTTATTGCGCTTTCGGCCTTTGATTTGTAAATTCCAATTTTCTTATTGATGTATTCATAATTGTTATCGGGCTCATCCTCTTTTGGAGGCTTTACCCGTTGTTTTTTAGTACTCCAATATTTTGGATGAATTACTTCGTTAAGAAACACTACCACTCGTTGCGAATTAAAAGTTACCCGCATAAGAATAGAACGCTCGCCGTTTTTACTTGATTTGCCTGACTTTAAATAAAAGTTTATATTTGCTCTTTGCAGACTCATCGGTTCTTTTGTTATATTTCACTTCAAAAATAATCAAAATAAATGAGTATCCAAAATAAGTACCCAAAATAGTATGAAACCGGGTTTAAAACGGTTAAATCATGTTTAACAAATTACTATATAACAATCTATTACAGAATTGTATATTTAAATGCATTCTAAAAAGTTCAAGTCCGGCTCCGGGTACAGAAAAAGCCTCTCAATAATTTTCTATTGAGAGGCTTTCTGTTTTATAGTTTTACCATTAGCCTTTTGTTATTTCTTACTATCCAGCATATTTTTCCCCATAATGGCTACGATCTGGGTCCTGTCATAGTAAGTGTAATAACGATCGATTAACTTGTTCTTATTGAAATGGACAGTAAAATTCATTCGCAGTTTCAAAGGAGTTCCGTTAATATCCATGTTATTTGTGTAATAAGAAATAACAGACACACCGGTTAATCCGGTAGAGGGATTTTTTTCCAGGCTGTTCACCGGAATAAAAACCGCTCTATCCATTGTCATTGACTTGATTCCGGACGTTTTTGCCCAGTTGCTCCACCATCCCTGTACAGCTGCTTTACCGGTTAATTTTGTCCGCGTTCCTTCATCGCCATCCGGAAAATTGTATTCAACATCATCTGCCAGCATGGATGCCCATTTATCGATATCCAATTTTGTCAGGTAAGTGAGCGCTTTTGATGCTAATTCTGCATACTCGGGAGATGCAATCTCTAATTTGCTAGTAGACGGATTTTCTTTTTGAGTCTGCGCAAAGCTTCCAGAAAATACAAAAAGGAGGAGGCAAATTGAGACTACAGACAGGCTGGTTTTTAAATTTTTAAATTTCATTGTTGAATGGATATAGATTTTTCTTACTCATCTGGCTTTTCAGAAAACGCCCTGTTTTTCAGTGGTTTCTTGACTCCACCTATGAATTATACAATTCATAAGAGGGTACAACATTCAAACTATGAATTTGTTCCACCCTTGTAGCTATCTTTACCCTATGAAATCAAATCACTCATTGCCATCTTTTTTACATTCCCGGACTCCAAAGCTGAGATGGGCACTTTTAATCGCCTTGATTTCCGATGCCCTGGGTTTTGGAGTGGTATTAATGCCCCCGGTGCAGTGGATTCTGGATGCAGTCACCGCCGTAGCCCTGCTTGCGGTATTGGGTTTCCGCTGGCCTTTGCTCATTGCCCTCTCCATTGAAGTAATTCCTGCCATACAGTTATTTCCTGCATGGACGCTGGTTGTTATTGGAATGGCAGCTTCAGAAAACCGCAGGTCCCAATCGTAAATCGTAAATCACATCTGAGATATGGGCTTTACCGGTCTTCTCAAGAATGTTTCTGCGATGTATATTCACAGTACGGGGGGCGCAAGAAAAATTTTTTCGGCAACCTGGCCACTGCTCAAACCGGATGAAAATACTTATTGTTAAGTATGATGTATGTAATTGAAATCCTGTAATTTTAAAAGCATATATTTCAATTTTAAATACACAATCATAATTCTCAATTTAATATGTGCCGGAGACTATTCAACCTAAAACTTGTTTTTTTATTCGGTATAACCAGTATTTTATCTGAGCTATTCGTCATGCATGGCCAGGAACTTGAGCCGCGGGCCTATTTAAACCTTCCGGTCGGATTGAATTTCCTGGTCGCAGGATATGGCTATACAGCCGGCGGGGTATTATTTGACCCGGCCGTCCCGCTTGAAAATGCGAACATTAAGATCCATGGTACGGTACTCGCCTATGCCCGTTCAGTTAATATTCTGGGCATGTCAGGTAAAATTGATGCGATTTTACCCTATGCCTGGCTTTCAGGCACTGCCGATATCCAGGGACAACCCGTTTCACGTGATGTTTCAGGAATGGGGGACCCCCGGGTGCGAATTAGTGTAAATTTTTTAGGAGCGCCGGCATTACCGTTATCCGCATTTAAGGATTACAGGCAGAACCTTGTCATCGGGGCAAGTCTTCAGGTGTATATACCAATTGGGCAATACGATCCTGATAAGCTTGTCAATATTGGAACAAATCGTTTTGCCTTCAAACCCGAACTGGGTATATCAAAAAGATATGGATCACTGTCATTGGAACTGTCAGCAGGTGCTAAATTTTATACTGTCAACCACGATTTTTATCAGGGCAAGACCCGGTCCCAGGCACCCATCGGTTCCATTCAGGTACATGTCAGTTATAGTTTCCGGAGTGGTATCTGGGCGGCATTGGATGGTACTTATTATTGGGGTGGACGCACTACCCTGGAGGGTGTTGAAGGAAACGATCTGCAAAAGAACTCACGCCTGGGATTTACATTTGCCCTTCCTTTAAGCATCCACCATTCATTAAAATTTAGCCTAAGCACTGGCGTTTCAACACGCACGGGAAGCGATTTCAATGCGATCGGCATACTCTGGCAATACAGGTGGGGCAAAGAAATTACTAAAGTTAAAAAACCATAGAAGGAATGCAAATGATCAGGATTACGGATTGAAGTAGCGTCAGATCCCAAATCCTGTTAAATCCGAAATCGACATCCGGAATCAGTATTGTGTCACTGTGCAATTAAATTACCTATTGCTAAGTATTGTTCCATAGCTGAGCAGGCCGTAATTTTGATATTCATTTGAGGATTTAGTCATTGAATACGAATTACGGGACAGACTCAATACCTTGGCGAAACTATTTACGGCTCATTTGCCTGGTGGTATTTATAAATTTGACTGCTTCCAACAGCAGCAAAGCGCAAAATTCTTCCCTTGAGTTCTGGCCTGAAACCGATATATGGTATACGGTAAGTCCCTCCTGGCGGTTTTCGGTATTTGTTCCAATTACGAAATACTATGAGAGCAAAAACCGCGATTTGAACATTTTTCTGCAGGCAGACTACAAATTCGGGCGCACGAAGTACGTTGCTGTAAGGAGAATGATGGATGAAAACAAGGTGCAGACGATGAAAGCATGGATGATCCGTGGTGGTTTTATGGAGGGATGGAGCCTGGGTGAAAATGCAGGTGAATATACCGAAGATATGCTTTTTGCGGAAATACACAGGAGGATACCGCTTAAAGGGCAGATTCTGCTTTCTCAGCGCATACGTATTGATACCCGGTGGGTGGGTGAGGATCCCACATTTTCATACCGGTTTCGTTACCGGGTAATGGTTGAAAAAGAGTATTCTGCCGGACGCGGTTCAATAGTACCTTACATGAATGCAGAACCTTTCTGGGATTCCCGTTACTCCACTTTCAATCGTGTCCGGGTGATCGGAGGCGCCACGGGAGCATGGGGCCCGCGCTTTGCCTATGAGGGCAATATCACCTACCAGTATGATTCACATTATGATACATCAAACCTTTGGGCGCTGAATCTGATCCTGCACGTATTCTTTGAAACAAAGCGTTCAAAGGTTAAAACGCAGTAAATCTTAACAATACAGGAAACAGGAGAAATAAAAATACCTATCAGTGCGTATTGATTAAAGATTATACAGGATGTACTTTTAATATATTAAATAAGCCTGGTATTGGGGACAATTTAAAATCTGGCAACTATTAAGAGTTACCGGAGGCAATTTGACATTAAACGTGCCCGGTATGCATTGTTCATTTCAGGCGTCATTACCTTGATCGGGATCGTACTTTTCCTGGGAATCGTATTTAAATTAAATGGTTTAAGCTGAGAATAGTCAGGTAAGAAATCGAGTTAAAAATTAAATCATGAAAGTTATTATCGTTGGCGGAGTGGCCGGTGGTGCCTCATGTGCGGCGCGGCTGCGCAGGCTTGATGAAAGGGCGGAAATTCTGCTGTTAGAGCGCGGACCATTTGTTTCATACGCCAACTGTGGCCTTCTTTACCAGGTTAGCGACAAAATTGAAAAAGAATCTTCCTTTTTGGAACAGAGTTTCAGGTCGACATTTGGGATCGATTGCAGGACGAGTTGCGAAGTGATCGGCATTTCAGTAAAAAATAAAACTGTTCAAATCCAAAACCTGAAAACAGATGCCATCTCGGTAGAGAAATATGATAAGCTGGTTCTGTCTCCGGGTATTGAACCTATTCTACCGCTGCTTCCGGGAACAGATCTTCCGGGAATATTTTCTGTCAGGAGCGTTTCAGATGCCAGAAATATTCGTGAATGGCTTGATCAGGGGGCAACCGAAAAAAACGGGCTGAGATTATATACCGGATACCAGACGGTGATGAAACCCAAACGTGCGGTGGTGGTTGGCGGGGGATCCATAGGGTTGGAGATGGTTGAAAATTTAATAAAGCTTGGACTTGAAGTGACCCTGGTTGAAAAACTCAACCAGGTGATGCCCCCCCTCGATCCTGAAATGGCCAGGCTGGTAGAAAAATGTATGGTTAAACAGGGTATGAAACTCGAACTTAGCGATGAAGTTGCCGGTTTCGAAAAAACCACACACGGATCCTTGAATGTCCTTACCGGTTCAGGTAGAAAGCATCCTGCCGACATCGTGATCCTTGCTACAGGGGGCAGGCCTGAAACAGCCCTCGCAAAAATGGCCGGAATCGAGATCGGTCAACAAGGAGGTATCCGGGTAGATGAGCAAATGAGAACTTCAAACCCGGACATTTTTGCCGTAGGATATGCCATCGAAGTCAGGGATATCGTCACGGGACAATGGAGTATTATTCCGCTTGCCGATCCGGCAAGCAGGCAGGGCAGAATAGCTGCAGAGGTGATTGCAGGCAGAAATTCACGTTACCGGGGTACACTGGGCACATCAATCTGCAAAATATTCGAGACAGCAGTTGCCCACACCGGAGCCAGTGAAAAGGCCCTTGTCCGATTGGGCGATATTGATTTCGAAAAGATTTTTATAAATCCCGAATTACATGCCGTAAATTATCCTGGGATCAGGATTTTGGCGATTAAAGTTCTATTCCGGAAGTCCGACGGACATGTATTGGGGGCCCAGGTTGTAGGGGAAGAAGGAGTCTCCGGGCGAATTGATGCATTTGCCATGGCCATACAAATGGGATGCACCATCTACGATCTTGAAGAAGCAGAACTTTCCAGTGCGCTACCTTTTGAAAGCTTAAAAGATCCCATCAATTTCGCGGGAAGGGCAGCTGCCGATGTCCTTCACGGCGATATGCCGGTCTGCCATTGGGCCTGCAGCGCAACACGCAGCCTTTTACAGAATGGGTTCAAAGTCCGGAATAATTCCGGCGGAATGCTTTCCCGTTCGCAAAATATAAATCAGCTCACGGCAACCTTAAAATAATGATTCCGGTAAAATGGAGCAGGAATATCAACACTTATTATCCGCAGATGCAACCGGCCATTCTTTAAAAGGAGATATAAGTTATAAAATGCATCTGCCGCCAAAAATTCCTGCCAGTGATTTTTGGTCGGTGATCGTCTATGACAACGAAACCAATTTGATAATCCGGAATCATCAGTTATGGCCATCCGTTCACAGCAACAGCAACAAACTGTTATTCAACCAGGATGGATCGGTGGATGTGTGGTTTGGTCCAGAGGCTCCTGCCGGAAAAGAAAATAACTGGGTGCAGACGATCCCGGGAAAAGAGTGGCATATGATTCTTCGTCTTTATTATCCGGAAGAGGCTTTGTTAAATAAATCCTGGAAGCCAGGTGAAATTGTAGAGACAAATTATTAATTAACCTAAATAATGTAAAATGATGAAAAGGAACATTTTAATTACCTGCATGATTTTGTTTTCATTCGGGTCATTTGCCCAGGAAAACATGGTAACCCTCAGCGGGGGTTACGCATTTGCCAATATAGAAGATAATGATACGAAAGGAACAGGCTGGAGAATAAACGGAAGCTTTGAATTCAATCCTTCAGGGGGCATGTTTGCCCATGGAATTTCCGTTGGTTACATCCATTTGTCAGCAACAGATGGTGTTGGACAACAAACCATTACAAGCAATGTCAATTCATTTCCCATTTATTATGCACCCAAAGTAATGTTTGGCAGTGATAAATTCAAGTTTTTTGTAAAAGGTGCGCTTGGAACACAGATAGCTCATCTGGAAAGAGAAGGAACTATCACCTTATCTGACAATGATATGGGATTTTATGGTGGTGGCGGAGCCGGTATTATGTTCTTCATTAATGAGAAAATTTTCATCAATGCTGAATATGAAATAGCCTGGGCATCAAACAGCTGGTACAAGGATGGCTGGATGAATAGCGCCATGGGTGGAATCGGTTTCAGATTCTGATGATTAGAAAAGAAATTAATTATAACCAAAAACAAAAATAGTTTTATGAAAAAATTGAATTTATTACTCGCGCTGGTATTCCTTGCCGGAACTTCCAGCTTGTTTGCCCAGGCTGACCCAAAGGAAGATGTTGCAATGATTAAAAAGAACCTTATCGAAAGTAAGGAGAAAATGAAGTTATATGAATGGGTAGAAACCACTACTATCTTTCTAAAGGGTGAGCAGAAATCGGTCAAGCAAAAACAGTGCTATTACTCACTTGACGGAAAACTCACCAAGGTTGAAACCGGTGGTTCCACAGATGACAAAAAGCCAGGGGGTATTCGCGGCAAAGTGGCGGAAAACAAAAAGGAGGACATGACGGATTATATGAAGAAGGCCGTCGAGAAAATCCAGACCTATCTGCCTCCTGATCCGGAAAAAATTCAACAGATCTATGGTGCAGGAAAGATATCAATAGGGATTCTCGAACCCAATAAGAAGTTTAAGCTCAGCTTCCCTGATTACAACGAGCCAGGAGATATGCTTTCAATATCCATTAACAAAACTGATCAAAAGATCATGGCTGTGGATGTCAGCACCTCTGTGGATGATCCCAAAGAAAAAGCATTATTTAATGTAACCTATAAAGACCTTCCAGATGGCACACAATATGCGGCTTCAACGATACTTGATGCCAAGGAAAAGGACCTGAAAATTGTAATCGAGAATTCTGGATTTAAAAATGCAGCTAAATAAACCCGAAATATGACTTCGAACGCCCGTCTATTACTCGCTTTCACAGGATGCCTGCTATTCTGGTTCTGCTGCCGGATCCCGGTTTCATCTCAGACACCTGATTCCGCAAAGAAATGGCATGTGCTGACAGATATTTACCTTATGGCTCCTTATATGAAAGGGGAGACAGGAGTGAACGACAACATTATGGCACCTGTTGATGCCAGTGCCGGTGATATTTTTAATAAACTTAAGATGGCAGTCATGTTGTACGTTGAAGTCAGGAATGAAAAGTGGGCATTCACGTCCGATTTTGTATATATGAATCTGAATCAGGAGGTTACGCAGGGCACAGTATTGTATTCCGGTACGGTTTCCGCTAAGGAAATAATTTGGGAACCGGCCGGATTTTACCGGATTTTATCTTTTCTTGAGGTCGGTGCGGGCGGACGATTGAATAATATTCAGACTGAAACAGACGTACGCCGTAATGTGTTTCCGGCAGGTACTGAAGAACTGACCGGAGATCATTCAAAGACCTGGTTTGATCCTATATTGATCACAAGGCTTACGGCTGATATACATGATAAATGGCTGTTCCAGTTCCGGGGGGACCTTGGCGGCTTCGGTGCCGGATCTGATTTTACCTGGCAATTGCAGGGATATGCCGGCTACCGGTTTTCCAGGCTATTTCAGTTAACCGCCGGCTATCGTATACTTTCAGTTGATTATGACAAAGGAGCCGATAAGGAACGATTTATCTATAATATGGATACATTCGGTCCGGTTCTCAGGCTGGGATTTAATTTCTGATACGCATTCGAAAGGTTCAAGGCGGGGGACAAAAACTTTCGTTCGTTGATTGTTCGGTATAATTGTTGTTATTTTGACCCTGAAATCATTTCTGGGGGTCGTCTGCTTCGCCCTCAACCAGCCAGTCAAAAGGAACCGCTGCATCACCATCAACAAGTCAATCAAAGGGATCCACAGCAAAACCATCTGCTTCTTCATCATCCAGGTCAGGCTCATCACGTTCGTCCCGGGGAGGAGGAGGCAGAAGGCGGTAAATCTACAACACCGTGTGCCCTCCGGGCTATGGAAAATTTTTGCGATATCCTGGGCCTTCGGCAGTCGTAAATCGCAAATCGTAAATCCATTCATTATCTTTGTACAAAATTCAAGAAGTGGAGAACGATCTGAAAACCCGGCAGCGGTTGCCGCACTGGATGAAAATGAAGCGTGCCCATGGGGAGAACTATTCCATGGTCAAGAACCTCGTTGTAAAACAGAACCTGCATACCATATGCACAAGCGGTAACTGTCCGAATATAGGTGAATGCTGGAGCCGCGGCACGGCTACCTTTATGATTCTGGGCAATATATGTACACGCCGCTGCAGATTCTGTTCTGTTCCGACTGGTATTCCGATGCCTGTTGACTGGCTTGAACCGGAACGGCTGGCAGAATCGGTCAGGACCATGGGAGTCAAACATTGCGTTATCACATCGGTCGACAGGGACGACCTGGAGGATCTGGGCGCCACTCTTTGGGCCGCTGCCATTCGAAAGGTGAAAGAAGTTAACCCCGCAACCACCATGGAAGTGCTGATCCCCGATTTCCAGGGCCGGCGGGAACTGGTTCAGGTAATCATCGATGAAAAGCCCGAGGTCATTTCCCACAATGTGGAGACCGTGGAAAGGCTGAGCCGGCAGATCCGGAGCAAGGCAAGGTATCATATCAGCCTGGAAATGCTGCGGTACGTTTCCTTGTCGGGTATAACCCCGAAATCAGGGATCATGCTTGGTTTAGGGGAAACAGAAGAGGAGATTTACCGGACAATGGATGATTTGCTTGACGCAGGGGTGCGGGTTATGACAATCGGGCAATACCTCAGGCCGACAGCAGACCATATGGCCGTGCATGAATATATCAAACCAGAGCAGTTCGAACTTTACCATGAGGTCGGTATCCGAAAAGGGTTCGCCATTGTGGAGAGCAGCCCCCTGGTGCGTTCTTCCTATAATGCAGAAAAGCATATCCTGCAATAATCCAACCTTTAAGTATACCCTCATGCCCTTCAAAAAAATTCTGCCTCTTTTCATTCTCTTGAATGGACTTTTTCTTTCCGTTCATTCTCAGCAGCTGGCTGATTCAGCCGTGTATAATTCAGGCATCATCATGATCAGGGATGCCAAAACAGCAACGGATTATAAACTTGCCGCCTCCTATTTTGAAGATATCTCAAAGCAGAATCCAACTCATTGGCTTGGCTTATATTATGCTGCATTATCGTATATCCATGCATCCCATAAGGTTGAAAACGACAAGGAACGCGACGGCGTGCTCGATAAGGCTCAACCCCTGATCGACAGGGCCGGAAAAATGAATCCAAAGGAACCGGAAATTATGGTTATGCAGGCTTTTTTATATCAGTCGCGTATCCAGGTTAACCCCCAGTTAAGGGGAATGACTTATTCCTCCAAGGCAGAGACAAGCCTTAAAAAAGCCCTGGAGATAAATGGCGAAAACCCGCGTGCATGGTCCCTGTTAGGATATAATTTATATTATACCCCTGCACTCTTCGGAGGCGGGCCGGATAAGGCACTTCCGTTGTTTATGAAGGCCCGTGATAAATTTAGTGTTTTCAAGCCCTTATTTTCATTCTACCCCCGGTGGGGAGAGAAGGAAAACCAGCAAATGATAGCGGAATGCACGAATCCGGTTAAATAATTCCCCGAAAAGAGGATTTGATTTTGCGACGTTCCCGTTTTCTACCGATACTCTCACGGGATTATTCTTCCTTGTCACCTGTCACTTGTCACTTGTCACTTCTTTCGAACCGCAAAACTGCAAAACTTTTTTTCAATACCTGAAACAATCCACCGTGTGGTCATTGACCATTCCGATGGATTGCATGAAGGCATAGCAGATTGTAGAACCGGTAAACCGAAACCCCCTTTTTTTCATGTCTTTGCTCATCGCATCGGATACCGGCGATGTAGCCGGAATTTCCTTCCATGTTTTCCAGTGATTCATGATGGTCTTTCCCTCTGAAAACTGCCAGATATAGGATGAAAAAGTGTCCTTTTCCTGCATTTTCAGGATCAGCCGCGCATTTTCGATAACAGCGGGAATTTTAAGCCTGTTGCGCACTATGCCTGCGTTCAGCATCAGTTCATCCGTTTTACTATCCGGAAAGGAAGCTACTTTACTGATGTTGAAATGTTGAAATGCTTCCAGGAAAGCCTCCCTTTTTTTCAGGATTGTCAGCCAGCTCAAACCGGCCTGGAAACAGTCGAGCGACAACATTTCGAAAAGCCGGTTATCATCATACAGGGGAGTCCCCCACTCCTTGTCGTGATATGAAGCCAGAAGCGGATGCGTTTCTGCCCAGTGACACCTCGATTTTCCATCCTGTGCCACAACCTCTCTTGTCATACGTGCTATTTATTCAATAATGACAGCAGTACCGCTTGCAGTCACCATCAGCATACTGCCATTGTTGCCTATTGTTTCATAATCGAGATCCACACCAACCACAGCATTGGCACCCATTCGCCTGGCATTTTCTTCAAGTTCAACAAGTGCATTGTCCTTGGCCTCGCGCAACACCTGTTCGTATGTGCCTGAACGGCCACCTACGATGTCGCGGATACCGGCAAATATGTCCCTGAACAGATTGGCGCCGATGATTGCCTCTCCGGTTACAATACCCAGGTAAGAAGTTATTTTTTTATTTTCGAGGGTTGGGGTTGTAGATAAAATAAGGCTATGCATGTATTCAGAATTAATAAATAATATTGGTTTGTTAATTGTGAAGCAATTTATTCAATTTTTCGCGATTGATTATGGTGATTTGCCTTCTTTTTGCACTGATCATTCCTTCTTCTTCCATTTGCGCCAGGGTTCTTGCCAGGGATGGCCGTGTGACGCCAAAGAAGTCAGCCAGTTCAGTCTGCGACTGATCAAGCGTAAGGGTATGGTCATCATTTGCCGAATGCATGAGTATATAATTGGCTAATTTTTGCCGGATGGTTTTGAAAGACAGGAACCGTATCTTTCCTGAAAGGAATTGCGCCCTGCTGGATATTGTGTTGAGATAATTTTTCAGAATAACTTCGCTGCTCTGTAGAAGGAAAATAAGCACATCACGGGGAATGATCATCACAGTGGACTGTTCATTGGCGATGATATCCACCGGAAAGCGGTTTTCCCGGCCAAAGACAAAGGCAGCTGCAAGAGGGCGGGGCGCGACAATATCCTCGATTTTCAACTTTTTACCGGAGAAATCCGTCATTTCACCGCGCACGGATCCGCCGGTTACAATAAACAGGTCATGGCATACATCCTGGCTGTGTGCCACGTAAGAGTCGCGTTCAAATTCTTTCAACCGGTAAGGTTTATTTTCAAAAAGAATCTTCAGTTCTTTAATTCCAATGCCCTGAAACAGTTGTGTTTTGCATAATTCTGTCAATATTTCTTCCATTTTTTCCTGCATTGTAACATAGGTTACATAAATAAGGACAACGATGTCTTATTTTTACATCAAAATTACGAAGCAAATATTTAAAAAAGCGAATATGGTACGTGAGATGGTAAAAATAGATGAAGAGCTCTGCAATGGTTGCGGGTTATGTGTACCCGGCTGCCACGAGGGCGCTCTTCAGATCATTGACGGAAAAGCAAGGCTGATCAGCGACCTGATGTGTGACGGTCTGGGAGCCTGTATCGGGCATTGTCCACAGGGAGCCATAACCATTGAAAAGAGGGAAGCCGGTGCCTATGATGAGGCCAGCGTGGTTGCCCTGATGATACCCAAGGGTAAGAACACCATCATTGCGCATCTGAAGCATCTGAAGGAACATAAGGAAATGATCTATTTGAAGGAAGGGGTCAGCTATCTCAGGGCACATGAAGGAGACCTGGGGTTTTCGCTGCAGGAAGTGATCGATGCGGTGCATGGTAACCAGTTTCAGCCGGCGGCCATGGGCATGCAGCATGCACATGGCGGCGGATGTCCCGGCAGCAGGACTATGACCATTGATAGACCTGTAAAAGGTATGGCTGTAACCACCGCACCGGAGGAAGAACCAGTGAGTGGTACTTCGGAATTGCGACAATGGCCGGTACAGATGCATTTGATCAATCCGCAGGCACCTTATTACAGGAATTCGGACGTTCTGATTGCAGCCGATTGTGTAGCCTTTGCCATGGGGGATTTTCACCAGAATTACCTGAAAGGAAAAAGTATTGCTATTGCATGCCCGAAGCTCGATGCCAATATGGATGTTTACCTGAATAAGATCACTGCCATGATTGATTATGCGAACATCAATACAATAACAGTGATGATCATGCAGGTTCCATGCTGCGGCGGATTGCTGCAGATTGTAAAACAGGCGGTTTCAGCAGCGCAGCGGAAAATTCCGGTAAAGCTGCTGATGGTATCACTGGAGGGGAAGGTGATTAAGGAGGAATGGCAATGAAAATAAGTTTTGCAGTTTTGCAGTTCGAAAGCAGTGACAAGTGACGAGTGACAAGTGACGAGGAAGCAGTCATGCAGTCGTGCAGTCAGTTCCTTCGGGAGAAGACTCCTAATAGCCTTTAGCCTTCAGCCTAGCAGCCTAAACCAACAACAAACAACTATCAACTAACAACTAAATTACCATGGATTTTGAAAAAGCAACTGTATTCAACCTGGTCAGCTCCATTGAATTTGCGGATAATGCTACGGTTAGCAAAATGATCCTTAAAAAGGACACAGGCAACATCACACTGTTTTCTTTTGATAAGGGTCAGGGCCTAAGTGAGCATAGTGCACCTTTTGATGCTTACGTGCTTGTCACTGAAGGCAGGGGTACCATAATAATCAACAGGCACCCGTATGAACTGGCCGCCGGCGAGTTCATCGTGATGCCTGCAAATATTCCCCATGCGGTTCAGGCGTTGGAGAAATTCAAGATGATGCTTGTAATGATCAAAGGATAAAACCGGGAATACAACCGGGAGAATTCCTAAAGGGCGGATGTTCTCCCTGATCCCGTTGAATGTGCATTGATCAGGGGATTGCCCCTGTAGAGGACACTTCCGCTTCCGGTAATGTCCGATTCGAGTTCCTTCAACACATTTACCCTGGCTGATCCCGATCCTGTAATGTGGATCGTGGCATTGGCCACCCGCAATTCATCCGCCTTAATGCTGCCCGAACCGGTAATTGTCGCATTCATGGTGGCCTGGTCGTTGTCGCCCGAAAGGTAAATATCCCCTGAGCCGGTGATTTTTGCAGTAATAACCGGTGCGTGCAGGGTAGTTAGTTTTACATTGCCACTCCCGCTCAAACCGATAATTAAATCAGCCGCTTTAATGGGAGTCTGGCTTTCCACGCTTCCGGAACCACTCAGCTCTATTTCGGTGATCTCAGGCATCGTGATGTAAATGCTGATGCGGCCCAGGTTATGCCATTGGCCTTCCCTGTTTCGGACTACCAGTGTTGTTCCGTTGGTTTCCGTTTCGATATACTCAAGAGCTCCCTTATCGGCTTCCACCTGTACCGACTGTTTGTCGCCCTGGCTCAGGTAGACATCGGCGGACATGGTTAATTTCAGGGAGTTGAAAGCAGATAAATTCCTGGTTTCTTTTACGGTTTGACCCGTCAGTGTATCGGTTGCACAGGATAACCATAGACTGCATCCGATGATCAGGGTCAGCAAAGACATTTTATTCATATTCCGGGTTTTCATAAAATTATGTTTTATATTCAGGGTAAAGACGGATAAAAATTATTGCTGCTGCATGGAGCATAGAAATCCACATAAGTGCTTTCTGCCAAATCAAATTAATACTATCTTTGTAGCCCCTGATTTAAAGAATTCAACTGCCTGATTTATTTTCATTCCAGCAATGATAAAAGAGGAATCTGTAAAGCCTTATGGTGAAAAGCAAGTCCAGTTTGATCGCCGATATCTTGAAATGGCCCGAATCTGGTCTCAGAACTCATATTGCAAGCGCAGGCAGGTTGGCGCACTGATCGTCAAGGAAAAGATGATTATATCGGACGGATACAATGGCACTCCGGTGGGGTTTGAAAATATTTGTGAGGATGAGGATTATAAAACAAAACCTTATGTACTTCATGCCGAGGCCAATGCGATCACCAAGGTAGCAAAGTCAAACAACAGCAGTGAAGGATCTACCTTATACATCACCACTTCACCCTGTATGGAATGTGCAAAGCTGATAATCCAAAGCGGTATTCGCAGGGTGGTATACTGCGACAAGTATCATAAAACGGATGGAATTGAATTGTTAAAGAAAGCCGGAATAGAAGTAGAATACATTGAAATTTAAAAAATCTGAAATGGAAATCAAAAATAAAGGCCTTGCCGTATATATTCCGATCATCCTGGCCGTTGCGGTTATTCTGGGAATACTGGTAGGGCGATATTACAACGGTTCAAATGCTGAAAACAAGTTCATCATCATTCCAAAAGCAAATAAGCTGGATAATGTAATAAATTACATTGAAAATGAATATGTGGATGAGGTATCAAAGAATGACCTGATTGAAAAAACTATCCCACGGATTCTTGAGGAACTTGACCCGCATTCACAGTATATTCCGGCTGCCGAGGTGGAAAAGATCAACGAGCCGCTCGAAGGGAATTTCAGCGGGATAGGAATTCAGTTTAACATCCTGAACGATACCCTGGTCGTCATCCAGACCATTCCAAACGGTCCTTCCCAGAAAGTGGGCATAATGGCCGGTGACAGGATCACAAAGGTAAATGGCGAGAATGTGGCAGGAAGAAAGATGCCAAGTGATTCCATTGTCGGGCGACTGAGGGGGCCCAGGGGCTCCGAAGTTCACGTGGATGTTTTACGCCGGAATGTAGAAAAAATGCTTGGATTTGACATTGTGCGGGACAATATTCCGCTTTACAGTGTTGATGTGGCCTACATGATTGAGGATGGAATTGGTTTTATAAAGTTAAACAAGTTTTCTGCCACCACACAGGAAGAATTCGTGGCGTCTGTATCCAAACTGCGGGATAATGGAATGAAAAAACTCATTCTTGATTTGCGGGAAAATGGCGGAGGATATATGAATGCAGCCATTTTTATTGCAGACCAGTTTTTGAACGGCAATGAACTAATCGTTTATACCAAGGGAAAAGCACGGCAAAAGGTCGATTACAGGAGCACCCCCGGTGGCCTTTGTACGGATCTCAAGCTCACTGTTATCATTGACGAAAATTCCGCTTCAGCAAGTGAAATTCTTGCCGGGGCAATTCAGGATAATGACAGGGGTACCGTTGTTGGGCGCCGTTCTTTCGGGAAGGGCCTTGTTCAGGAACAAAAACCGCTTTCAGACGGTTCAGCGTTGCGGCTTACTATTGCCAGGTATTACACTCCCACCGGGCGCAGTATCCAGAAACCATACAGCAAAAATATCAACGATTATTATGGGGATATCAGCGCGAGATATATGCATGGTGAATTGCAGAATGCCGATAGCAACAAGTTTTCGGATTCCCTGAAATTCGTTACGCCGGGAGGTAAGATTGTCTACGGCGGCGGCGGCATCATGCCGGATATCTTTGTTCCTATTGATACGCTCGGGGTATCCGAGTACTATTATGATGTACGGAACCAGGGGCTGCTATACCGGTTTTCACTCAATTATGCTGACGATAACCGCAAGGTACTGTCAACGCTTAAAACACCGCAGGATTTTGTTGAGTATCTTGATAATCAAAACGTGCTGCGGAAGTTTATTGCCTTTGCCGATAAGCAGGGCGTGAAAGAAAGTCCGAACGATATCCGTATATCGGGGAAGATATTGAAGATTCAGCTGGATGCCTATATTGCCAGAAATTTCCTGGATAGTGACGGATTCTTTCCGATTATCCAGGAAATTGACAATACCTTGGAGAAGGCAATAGAAACGCTTCAGTAAAGGTTAATTCCGTTTTCTTTTAGATGAACGGGTGTATGTAGATGAATCATGTCGCCTGTATTCAGGAGCACGATCTGATGAATCATTGCGCCTGTAACCGCTTGTTCGGGCAGATGAATCATTCCGCCTGTATTCCGGGGCAGAGCCTGAAGGACTTGAAGTTTCAATTGATACCGGGTTGCCATCAAACGAAGTGCCTTCCAGATCTTTTACAACCTGGGTAGCTGATTCGCTGTCCACTTCAAAGAATGAAAAATTCCGCAGGATCTCAATTCTGCCAATGCCAATACGTTTTCCGCGACTGTGACGGTTAACCCAGGCAATAAGGGAACCTGCATTCAACTCATGCTTATTGCCGATATTGATATGAAGCCTTGTAAAAGCGGCCGGATCGGATTGCCTTGATCGTTCAGGCCTGTCGGATCTTTCAAATCGTTCCGATCTCTCTGACCGTTCACCGCTACCCCTTCCGGTGGCGTTTAAATCCGGGGCATCTTTGTAGTATTCAAGAAAGCGGTTGAATTCAACCGATATGAAATGCTTGATCAACTCTTCCCGGCTTAGCCATTCGAGCTTTTTATAAATTACAGGAAGGTATTTCTCAATTTCATCGTTAACAACCGTTTTTTCTACCGTATCAACGAGTTTAAAAAGTTGTTTTTCACAAATTTCTTTTCCGCCCGGCACCATTTTTCTTTCAAATGTCTTCCGTGCCATTCGTTCCAGATCCTTGATCCGGTTCAGCTCGCGTGTATGAATAATGGAAACTGATACTCCGCTGTTTCCTGCCCGTCCGGTTCTGCCACTCCGATGAACATATATTTCAGGGTCATCAGGCAGATTATAATTTATTATATGTGTAAGTTCCTGAACATCAAGTCCCCTTGCGGCAACGTCCGTAGCAATCAGCAACTGCAGATTCTTAATCCTGAACTTGTTCATTACATAATCCCGCTGAACCTGTGACAAATCGCCGTGCAATGCATCGGCATTATATCCGTCCTGCATCAGCTTATCCGCAACTTCCTTGGTTTCGATCCGGGTACGGCAGAAAACAATACCATAAATGGACGGATTCATGTCTACTATCCGTTTTAGGGCCAGGTACCTGTCTTTTGCATGAACCATGTAATATTCATGTTTTACATTGTCAGCGCCTGCATTGCGCTTTCCAAGAGAAACTTCCTCAGGGGAATTCATATATTTACCTGCAATTTCTGCAATACCTCTCGGCATCGTGGCAGAAAACAGGAGTGTTTGTCTTTCTTTCGGTGTTTCGGCCAGGATGGAATCCAAATCTTCTGAAAAACCCATATTCAGCATTTCATCTGCCTCATCAAGCACTACCCAGCGAATGGCGGACAGCTTTAATATCTTGCGGCGGATAAGATCCATCACCCGGCCCGGTGTTCCGATGATCACCTGGGGATTGTCCTTTACCGCGCGGATCTGCGTAAGAATATTCGTACCGCCGTAAACGGGTACAACCCGGAAGCCGGGAATAAATTTTGAATATTTTACAAAATCAGCTGTTATTTGCATGCAAAGTTCCCGTGTGGGGCAGAGCACAAGCGTTTGTAATTGTTGTGATTTCATATCACTGAGCTGCAGCACCGGCAAACCGAATGCAGCTGTTTTTCCGGTTCCTGTCTGTGCCAGAACCACGAGGTCACTGGCCGAATTCAGAATGATCGGGATTGTTTTTGACTGAACAGGTGTTGGGGTGGTAAAACCTAATTCTTCTACTGCACGTAACAATTCGGGAGCAAGTCCCATTTCAAGGAATGTATCCATTTTTTTCTCCATTTCCAATGACCCGGATTAAAATCCGCCGGAAAGAAGATTTTGCTCTGGACCAAAATTTTAAATAAGATTAATAAATATAATTAATTGAAAGTCAATAAAATTTTCAATTAACCGCGGCGAAGATAAGACTATTTTATAAAATTCAACGTTTTTTATGTTATGATTATTAAATTTACTATATTACACATTCACCTGGAAAATATATATAATACACTGTTTAACAGGACAATAACCGTTATGTGGAACAATAATAAATGAAGAAAATCTGTAAACATATTTTCATTGTGACAGCCTGCCTGATGCTCTCGGTGCAGGTTTATCCCCAGCAAAAGAAGGCTTCTGCCGCAACAAAGAAAAATGAACAGGTAAAAGAAGCAAACAAAAAAGCTTACCAGAAGGCACGGAAGAAAACGATCAAACACCGCAGGGAAATCCAGACTGATGAAACGCGCAAGCGGATGGAGGAGGCAGATAAACGGGCAAAGGCGTATAATAAAAGGGATGATAAAAAGTGGTACCAGGATATATTCAAAAAGAAGAAACGCCGGAAGCGTTAATTGGAAACGGTAACCGGTGATCGGTAGTCGGTGGCCGGTGGTCGGATTGTCGCAGAATAATTTTCTCACAAAGTCGCAACGTTTTATCTCGCAGATACCTGCTTAATAACGGTTAAACCGAATGCAATGAGATTTCTGCGACCTCATATAGCCTGGTAAACAAAACTTCCTATCTCCGCGGTAAAATTTTTACATAATCCCGGTAAAGCAATAAACCCAGGGATGGCTCCATACTCAACACTCTCTGAGGTCACTTCACCCTCCGGTTCATCCGCTTCACTCACATTCAATCGAATATGGTAAAATGCCGGCCTAATTTAGCACCATAAACGAAAAATAATGCCATGAAAACAATAAATGCAATATTAGTGAGTGTGCTTATCAGTTTTGTTCTGACAAATTTAAATGCACAGAAAAGCCCTGGACCCGATCCGAGGTCCTCGATAAGGGGTATTCTTACGGAGGAGGTTGATACAATACCGGTTGGATTTGCCAACATTGCTCTTTATAATCAAAGTGACTCCACCCTGGTCACCTGGACTCCTGCAAAAGAGGATGGTTCTTTTGAATTGTCCAGGGTTCCGGTTGGCAGATTTAAGCTCATTATTGATTTTATAGGGTATAAAAGGTTTGTCCAAAACAATATTACAGTAACCGAAGCCGGATCCACTTTAGACCTGGGAAAATTAAAGATGAAATTTGAAACCACAGCCCTGGGAGAAGTAACCGTTGTTGGCGTGCGCCAAACGTCGGATTCTAAAATCGACCGTAAAGTGATCGATGTTTCAAAGGATATCAATTCCACGGGAGGCACCGCCGTTGATTTGCTCAGAAATGTTCCGAATATGTCGGTTGATGCGAACGGAGTTGTCAGTTTAAGAGGCAATTCAGACGTCAGCATCCTCATTGATGGCAGACCCACTTCCATTGATGCGGCCAGGCTGGATCAGATTTCTGCTTCGGAGGTTGAGAGCGTTGAAATAATAACCAACCCTACTGCCAAATATAATCCTGAAGGCAAAAGCGGTATTATAAATATAAAACTAAAACAGAAGAAAGCCGAGGGGTTCAGTGGAAATGCCATGCTTAGCATGGGCACCTGGAATAAATACAACGCAACAATGAGCCTGAATTACAATAAAGGTAAATTCAATGTATTTGCATCATACATGGGTGTTTCTAAAAAGATGCAATCTGAACGCTATCTGTTACGGGAGTCCTATAATAGTGATACCACGCATTACCTGGAACAAAATGCAGACACGAAAATTGATATTAAAATGAACAAATTTTCGATTGGGACGAAAATGAGCATTAATCCACGGAATTCCCTGACAGTTGGTTTTACGCAAAATTTTACCGACAAAGTGGATGACGATGAAACCCTGTCGGAATATTTTGACTTATCCATGAATCCTACAGGAAGTGTATTTACCAAAAATTCAGAAAACAGCAAGGGCAGTTCGCAGGATTATCTGCTGGGTTACCGGAAAACTTTCAATAAAAAGGATGAAGAACTTACTATCGATTATGCTTATACTACTTCCGTCGAAGATCAGGATCAGCCAATGGTGTTTACGTATACGGATTATTCAACCTCTAAGGAAATATTTTATCATTCTGCATATCATAATTCCGATTTGCATTTAAACTGGATTTTACCAGTCAGCAGCAATTCAAAACTGGAAAGTGGTATCCAGGGCATTATCAGGGGGAATGACAATAATTATTATCAAAATATCCTTGAATCAGACAGTTGGGTGGCAGATTCACTAAGTGCCAATAATTTTACGTATGATGAACAAATCTATTCTGCCTACAGCATGTATTCCGGTAAAAAGGAGGCTTTCTCATACATTACCGGAATCAGGCTGGAGCAATCATGGATAGACGGAAAACAGACTGTAAATTCAGAAAAGATCAGGCAACAATATTTTAATTTCTATCCTTCGGTTAATTTAATGTATTCCCCCGATCAGAAAAATGAATTCCAGTTAAGCTACAACCGCCGTATTAACAGGCCGACAGCCCGGATGATCAATCCTTTTATTGACATGTCGAGTCCGGATGTATACAGAAGCGGTAATCCTAATCTGAAACCTGAGTATGTGAATTCAATTGAGGCCGGCTACAACCGGATATGGAACAAAGCTAACGTTGGATTCACACTTTTCTATAAAGATATTACGGATCTGATTAACCCTGTGAATTATCTGGATAGTAATGGAATCAGTCATATTGCCCCACAGAATATTGCAAAAAGCAGAAACCTGGGTTTTGAGTTTACTTACGACCAATTGCTCATGTCGTGGTGGAAAATCACGGGAAACGGAAGTTTTTACAGGAATGTAATCGAATCGGATGATCCAACAATATCAAATAGTGACTATTCCTATAATGCACGGTTAAACAATGTTTTTACGCCCATGAACAATACATCTCTTCAACTTGTTATGAATTATACAGGACCGATTATCGCTGTCACTTCAAAGATGGAACCCCAGTTTTCAATTGACCTTGCTGTAAAAAGAGATTTCCTGGATAATAAGATCAGTCTTACTGCCCGTGTAACCGATTTATTAAATACATTGAAAAACAGTTATACAGCCTGGGGAGACAATTTTTACGCGGAAAACTGGCGCAAAATGGAAACACGGGTTGTATATTTCAGCTTTGCGTACAATTTCGGATCACAATCAAAGAAGGTTAAATCAGGCACAAATGTTGAAAGCACACACAACAGTGAAATCTATTAAAATCTGATTTGTTAATTATTTTTTATTTTGAAAAGAATATAATTTTCATTAATTTAGACTACTTATTTTTCCAGAGGAAAAAAGAAAGTATCGTAAGGCAATAGTAGTTTTAAATATTTTTAAATCAGGATATTAAAGAGTTCCGAAATTGTCGGAATTCTTTTTTTTATCACTATATCAATCGTGGAGGTAGTTATGATAAAGGTTGCTTATATTACTGAAGAAGGGTTTCAAAAACTTAAACATGAGCTCGACCATTTAGTGAGTGTCGAGAGACCTTCCATTTCCAAACAAATAGCTGAAGCGCGCGATAAGGGCGATCTGTCGGAAAATGCCGAATACGAAGCAGCCAAGGAAGCCCAGGGTATGCTGGAAATGAAAATATCCAAACTTCAGGATCTGATAGCCAGTTCCCGAATAATGGACGGTTCAAAGATTGACACCGAAACCATCCAGATCATGAACCGGATAAAGATCCGGAATACCAAGAATAACGCCACCATGGAATACATGATTGTTTCTGATAATGAAGCCGATCTGAAGCAGGGTAAGATTGCTGTCAGTACGCCTATTGCCAAGGGACTGATGGGTAAACGCGTTGGTGACCTGGTCGAAATAAAGGTACCATCGGGAGTTATACCTTTTGAGATTATAGATATTTCAATCTAATCCGCATTCGTCATGGCAACGATTTTTACCCGCATAATTCAAGGGGAGATTCCCTCTTACCGGATTGCGGAGGATAAGGACTTTTATGCTTTTCTGGATATCAATCCGCTGGCACGCGGTCATGTGCTGGTGGTTCCTAAATCAGAGACGGATTACATTTTCGACCTTGAAGATGATCTGCTGGCCGGCATGATTGTATTCTCCAAAAAAATTGCAAAGGCGATCGGAAAGGCAGTACCCTGCAAAAAAGTGGGGGTTGCGGTATTGGGACTTGAAGTCGCGCATGCCCATATTCACCTCATTCCGATCAACGATCTGGGTGATATCAATTTCGGAAAACCGAAGCTGAAATTCACTGAGGAGGAGTTTAAGGAGGTTGCAGGTAAGATTATTGCTGCGTTGTAAACGCTATCGCGTTTTTGAGTAAACGCTATCGCGTTTTTGGGTTTTAACGCAAAGCCCACAGAGGGTATCGCAGAGCCCGCAAAGTTTTTATATTTTTTGCGCTCTTTGCGTAACGCTTGGCGCTTTTTGCGTTAAAGTTTTTGAAAATCTCATTTATACTTTTAATTCTGTTATCGGCAAAATCGAATGCAATGAGATTTCTCTCTGTGATCTCAAAAAGCGCGTTAAATATTGAGATTTGTATGCAAAACTCTGGGATCTCCGCGTTAAAGTTTTTGGCCATCTCATTATTTCCCACTAATCCGCCCGGGATTGTTTTTGATAAAATCTTCCCATCCCTTACCGGTATTTGACTTTGCAACAGGATTGTTTTCCTGGTAAAAATGGCACATGGCGGCTGCCAGGCCATCTGTTGCATCCAGTGTTTCAGGTTTCAGGTCTACCCGGAGGATTTGTTGCAAAAAACGGGCAATTTGTTCTTTCGAGGCATTTCCATATCCCGTGATAGATTGCTTTATTTTCCGGGGTGCATATTCATATACCGGCACACTCCGGTAAAGTGCGGCGGAAATAGCAGCCCCCTGGGCACGTCCCAGCTTAAGCATTGATTGAACATTATTGCCATAAAACGGAGATTCAATAGCCAGCGCAACCGGTTTATGTTCATCGATAAGGGCCAGTGTACGATCAAAGATCCGGGCGATTTTCTCAAAATGATCTTTAACCTTCCGCTGATCCAGGGAACCCAACAAAATAAGTTTGGGGGTATGCGCACTGATAGAAATCAAAGCATATCCCATGATGGTGCTGCCCGGGTCGATGCCCAGAATAACTGTATTTTCGTTCACTTAATAGGCTTTCAGATATTGTCTTACCCCCTTGTCAGGTCCGATGATCTTAATCTTTTCCATACTTTTTCGTGTCGATTTAAGCTGTACGGATCCGGTACTGATATAGTCAAGTATTGCTTTCAGGCTTTCTTCCTGCGGGTCCCCGAAATCCCTTGTAACATCATCCATGGCTAAAATATCGGGAGGGATACCCTGGTAGAAATCGCCCTCATCATCCGCATTGGTATATTTAAATGTAACGGGAAGCACCACGTAGTCATAATTGATAAAGGGGAAGGCATACATCCCTACAGGTTTTCCGTGGGTTGTATCTCCTGCCAGAATGTCGGAGGTAATGTAAGGCTTCAGTCCATTGATAAGCAATTCGCTGGCGGATGCCGAATTCCGGGTGCCGATAAAAAATATGCGGTTCAGAGCCAATCCATTAGCATTAGCCGGCAAATTCAGGGTTGTATCAATGTTATGCAGGTTTGCGTTATGCCGGAAATTGACAAATGGCTGGTTGCCATGGTTTTTTCCGATCAGCCATCCCGCAAGGTATTCGGCAACATCCACGCTGCCGCCGCCATTATATCGCAAATCCACGATCATTTCATTGATACCGGCTGCAGTAAAACTTGTAAAGGCCTCATCGAGTTCAACCTTTGCGGTATCGATAAAATCCTGGAAAACCATATATCCGATGCGGGAATTGCCCTGGTTAATTACCTCGAAATGCACTACCGGTGTAATGGATATTACTGATTTGGTGAGGCTGAGTTCCGCCGTGGTGCCGTCATTTTTAATAAAGGTGATCGTGTTGATACGGCCGGATGTGGAAGGACCCAGCAGGTCAAAGGCATTGGAGGGCGTAGCGTCTGTGCCATTGATCCTTGTTATGATCCAGCCTCTTCTTACCCCCAGGTTATATGCCTGGGTATTCCGGTATAAAAAGGCAATCCGGATATTGCCCCCTGCATCAAGTCCCAGCATAAAGCCATGTCCGATCATTTGTCCCTGCACAAAATACTGGTTATATTCTGTTTTGGAAATTACGCTGCTCCACCGGTCATATGTATCATACCTCAGTGCGTCCATCAGTTCGGCCGGAGTGGAATACAGGGATGGATCAACCGAAGCCGGCAAATGATCATTCCATAAATAGTACTCTTTCATCAAATCATAAATCCCTTCATTTACGTAGTTTATCTCGGCATTACCCGAATCATCCTTTTTGCAGGATGTGATAATCATTACAGACAGCAGTAAAAGAAGAAATATTTTAGTTGGAATCTTCATACGGAAATTTTTTGTATTCAATATTTATTAAGTGACAGATTTTTACATACAAAACATGTACCAATACAAAGTAAACGGGAAAATTCCGGAAATAATTCACGAAGGCTGTTTTTTAATGCGTTGTACAAGAATACCCGCTATGATAAGGCCTAATCCGATCAGCGAAGTATAGTATAACTTTTCTTTCAGGATAGTGTTAATGAAGATAAGCGAAAGGAAGGGAGTGAGATAGATGAGATTGGAGATCTTGCCGGTGGATTCCGACAATTGAAGCGCTCTTAGCCAGAGAACAAAAGGGATCCCCATTTCAAAAAGGCCTATATATATGGCGGGCAAAAGGGGTTTTGTGAAAATAGCGGACAGGTTATCTGTCGCTAATGCCAGGATAAAGACGAATACAAGGGAAACCAGGGAACTCAGGAATAATTTTAACACATCATCCCGTTTATCCTTTATATTGATGATCCAGAATAATGACCACACTATGGATGAAGATAGCGCCAACCCTATGCCCAGAGGTTCCTTAAACCTGAAATGAAGCAGGTTACCCTGGCTTGACAGGACAAATACCCCGGCAAAGCTGATCAGGAGTGCAAGAAGTCCCGTTAACCGGATCGGTTGTTTGAGAAGCGGGGCTGAAAGGAGCATCAGTACGACAGGCCAGATAAAATTTACAGGTTGCGCGATCTGTGCAGGTAATATGCTATATACCTTGAATAGGATCAGATAATAGCCAAAGGGATTTAGAAGGGCCTGCACAACAGAGTATCCGAGGTCTTTATTGGAAAGCGGAAAAATTTTGACAGGGTCGCTGCGAAACATGAGAATAACGCCATAAACTGCCAGGGAGACCACATTGGCGATCAGCAGCACCTGGATGTAATTCAGTTCACGTAAGGCGATCTTAAAAGCCGTGGCAACGGTTGACCATGAAAGAACGGTCAGCAGGGCAAACAGGTAGGCTCTTGACTGGTTTTTCTGCCCCATCAGTTACAGTCGTCCGTCGATCAGATCAAAACCGGTGAATGCCTGCAAGGCAGCGGGAATACGGATCCCTGAAGCAGTCTGGTTATTTTCAAGCAACGCTGCCACAATACGCGGAAGGGCAAGTGAACTGCCATTCAGTGTGTGGGCAAGCAGGGGTTTTTTACCCCCTTCTTCCCTGAATCGCAATTTTAAACGGTTAGCCTGGAATGATTCAAAATTGGATACAGAACTGACTTCGAGCCAGCGTTTCTGGGCGGCTGCATATACTTCAAAGTCGTAGGTAAGCGCCGAAGTAAAGCTCATGTCGCCTCCGCATAATTTGATAATGCGATAGGGGAGTTCAAGCTTTTTTACAAGGCTTTCCACATGGCTCACCATCTCTTCAAGTGTTTGATAGGATTTATCGGGATGCTGGATCTGTACAATCTCCACCTTATCGAACTGGTGCAGCCGGTTGAGGCCGCGAACATCCTTGCCATATGAACCGGCCTCGCGCCGGAAACACGGGGTATAGGCTGTATTTTTTACAGGAAGCCCTGAAGCCTCCAGGATAACATCGCGGTAAATATTTGTGACAGGCACCTCGGCAGTAGGTATAAGGTAGAAATTGTCGAGGCCCACATGATACATCTGGCTGTCTTTATCCGGCAGCTGTCCGGTTCCGAAACCTGAATCCTCATTCACCATGAGCGGAGGCATGATTTCAAGATATCCTGCCCTCACATTTTCATCCAGGAAAAAGTTGATCAGCGCACGCTGAAGCCTGGCACCCTGTCCCTTATATACAGGGAACCCGGCACCGGTGAGCTTATTACCCAATTCAAAATCGATGATATCGTATTTTTTTGCCAGGTCCCAATGAGGTACTGCATCCGGAGGCAAATCGGGCATTTTTCCGCCATTCCTGATCTCTACATTGTCCTCTGCAGTTTTTCCGGCAGGAACCGAAGAATGAGGCAGGTTTGGCAATACAACCAGTATCTTGTCGAGGCGGGATTCGGTATCTGTTAACTGAATTCCCAGTTCCTTAATCTCATCTTTTAATATGAATGTTTTATTCCTGGCCGCCTCTGCTTCCTCTTTCCGGTTGGTGCGGATCAGCTCACCGATTGCCTTTGAAGTGGTATTGAGCTCAGCTTGCTTGTTATCCATAGTATTCTGTACGGACCGGCGGCTTTTATCCAATAATACTATTTCATCAATGATTTTAACGGCATCGAAATTTTTTACTAGTAACCGGCGGATCACCTCGTCGGTGTTTTCACGGATCAGATTAAGTGTAAGCATGCTGAAAAGGGGTTTATACAAAAATAGAAAAATCCCCTGAACAATACCCCGAAATACGGTTTATGTGCAGGAGATCAATACTTTTTTCGAAACCAGCTTATTCGCTGACGGCGGGTATAATTGAAACGTAAGAGCGGTCGTCTTTTTTCCGCTGGTACTTAACCTCCCCTTCGCTCAGGGCATACAGGGTGTGGTCCTTGCCCATTCCCACGTGTAAACCGGGATGATGAACAGTACCGCGCTGGCGCACAAGAATGCTGCCTGCCTTAACATGTTCGCCTCCGAAAATTTTTATGCCGAGCCGCTGGCTATGGGATTCACGTCCGTTTCTGGAACTACCGGCTCCTTTTTTATGTGCCATGGATTATATTCTTTTAATTATTGTTGATCCTTATTTTGCCTTTTTTTCACCTTTGTCCTTTGCCGGTGCTTTTTTTGCAGCCGGTTTGGCTTTGGGTTCAGCTGGTTTTTTTGCAGCGGCTTTCTTAGGTTTTTCTTCCGATGTAGCCTTTGCTGCCGTCTTCTTTACAGGTGCTTTGGCAACCGGTGCTTCTTCAGATACCGGGGCTGCTGTTTCAGCAACAACGGCTTCCTGTTTAGGAGCTGCTTTCTTCTTTTCAGTCCTTTTCGGAGCTCCGGATTCCGATATATCTTCAATTAATATCTGGGTGAAATCCTGCCTGTGACCATTCAGCTTCTGGTATCCCTTTCTTCTTTTTTTCTTGAAAACGAGAACCTTGTCGCCACGATCGTGTGAAAGAATTTGTGCAAGAACTACAGCATCAGGAAGATAGGGAGCGCCTATGTTGGTTTTATCATCCTGGCTGATGAGCAACACCTGGTCGAAGCTGACTTCATCGCCAATGTCACCCTGAAGCCGGTGAACAAACACTTTCTTACCTTTTTCAACCTTGAATTGTTGTCCGGCTATACTTACTATTGCGTACATCGAATTATAAATTACAGTTTTATTTTGGGTCTGCAAAAATATAAAAGTTTGCCTTAAGAACAAATAAAATCACCTAAATAATAATAAAATAAATCATTTCTGCCTGATGCAGGATTTCAGAATCTGTTTGGAGGTATGAAGCAAAAAGAATGAATTCATTATATTTGTGTACTATTGTAAAATAATACCTGCAGGGCATAATGGAAAAAGTCAAGCTCAACGTATTGGGTATATCCTATAGTCAGACACAGACAGGAGCGTATGCTCTTGTACTGGCAGAAGAAAACGGAAGAAGAAGAATACCCATTATTGTCGGAGGTTTTGAAGCCCAGGCAATTGCAATCCAACTTGAGGGCCTGAAACCCCCCAGGCCACTAACCCATGATCTTTTCCTGAATTTTTCGCATACTTTTAATATCGATTTGTTGGAAGTGACTGTATATAAGCTCGAAGAAGGAGTATTCTATTCCAAACTCACCTGCGATAACGGTCAGCGGATTATTGAAATTGATGCCAGAACCTCAGATGCCATTGCGCTGGCTTTACGTTTTAAATGTCCTATTTATACTACGGAAGATATCCTTAAAAAGGCCGGAATAATATTGGATTTTGAAAAGGAGGCAGCTGTGCAACCGGGTGCGGAACCGGTGGCTTCTGCCCGGAATATCCAGGTGTTGGACAGTTCTTTTATGGAAGAGATCAGAAAAAGTAATCTTGAGGAACTGAAAGAGTTGCTCGATGAAGCGGTAAAGGAAGAGAATTATGAAAAGGCTTCTTTGATACGTGATGAAATCAACAGGAGGAAGAAGGAATAAGGGGCTTAGATTGACGTATCACTTTTCATGCTTAGAAAAACATGGGTAAAATGAATTATAGCGACACTGAAAGGATAATATTGGATAATATTCCTTTCCTTGCCTGGCATAAAGATAACGAGGGAAAATATATCATGGTGAATGAGGCCTTTGCCCTGGCCTATCATCTCCGGCCCGAAGACATTATAGGTAAGACGGATTTCGACCTCTGTGCATATGATAAGGCTCTTGAATTTCAGAAAAATGACAACGAAGTTCTACGATTGGGCAAAACGCAGTTTGTAGAACAGATCGAAGAGCTTTCCAAGGGGCCAACCTTATTTGAAACATATAAAACGCCAATTCGCGACAGCAAGGGAAACATTATAGGGATCAGTGGCATATCAAGGGATGTGTCAGAGAGCACCTGGATGGAAAAAACCCTGCGTGATCGTGAGGAGCAGTTCAGCGCCCTTCTTCAGAATTCTTCAGACGCCATCAGCATAATCGATAAAAGCGGGAGAATCACTTTTGAAAGTTCTGAAAAGAACAAAATCCTGGATTTCAGCAAGGATGAACTATTGAAGAAACCCATTTTCGACACCGTGCATCCCGATGATGTGGCCAGTATCAAGATGACTTTCAGGGAAGCCCTTGCCAATCCGGGACGGCAGATAAAAAAGGAATACAGGAGTCTCCATAAGAATAAGCGATGGATCTATGTAGAGAGCATTTTTTCAAACCAGTTGAATAATCCGGCTATTAAAGGGGTGATCATAAATTCACGTGATATTTCCGACCGGAAAATGGCCGAGCTCAAGGAAAGGGTTTATCATGACAATCTGATATTTCTTAGTAATTCGGCGCTGGAGTTATTGACGCTTTCATCAAAGGACCAGATTTACGAGTACATACCCGAAAAGCTGGGGACATTTCTTGAAAATGCCGTAGTTATAGTCACATCGTGCAATCACGATGAAAACAGGATTATCGTGGAAAGCATTTCCGGACTGGAGCCCTTTGAGCAACAGGCGGAGGAGTTAGTCGGCAAACCACTCAAAAAGCTTTCGTTTCCCATGCATGCCATACAGGATGTCATGGAACATGCAGGAATGGTTATGACTATGAAGGAAGAAATGCTGGAAGCGGGACTCGCCGGAATAAACTTCGCACAGATCAATAAGATCAGGGAACTGCTTAACGTTCATAAGATTTATAACATCATCCTGGCCCGGAATGAAAAGCAATTGGGCAATATTACAATTCTTACGCTGAATAAAAGCATCATCAAGTTCAAACACATAATCGAGACTTTTGTGCACCAGGTATCTGTTGCCCTGCACAGGAGCCATCTGGAATATGAACTGATCAAGGCAAAGGATAAGGCGGAGGAGTCGGACAAATTAAAGACGGCATTCCTGGCAAATATGTCACACGAAATCCGGACCCCAATGAATGGCATCCTTGGTTTTGCTGAGATGCTGAATGACAATACCCTCAGTTCGACAAACCGGAAGAAGTACCTGGAGATCATCAACAGCAATGGCAAGATGCTTATCAATCTCATTGATGATATTATTGACTTTGCCAAGATCGAATCTGACCAGGTAAACATGGTACAGGATGATTTCTCACTGAATAACCTGCTGAACCAGGTTGAATCAACTTTTCTTACCAGCCGGCTAAAGCGGGATAAGTCGAGGATGCGGATAATTACGAAAAAATCATTTCCCGATGAGAAATCCTATATTCGTACGGATCCCATCAGGCTCAGGCAGATCCTGACCAACCTGGTAGGGAATGCAATCAAGTTTACGAATAAGGGGTATATTGAATTCGGGTATAACCTCGAAAGCAGCAAATTCCTGTTGTTTTATGTGAAAGATACAGGTATCGGGATAGAGAAAGAAAAGCTGCAGCTCATCTTCGAACGTTTTATGCAGGCTGACAGTTCACCTTCCCGGAAATATGGCGGTTCGGGGCTTGGTTTAGCCATATCGCGCGGCCTGGTGGAATTGCTTGGCGGAAAAATGTGGGCCGAGTCCACGTTGCATGAGGGTTCAACGTTTTATTTCACATTACCGTTTCATCCGGTCATCCGGAAGGTAGAGGAGAGAATTGAAAGCAGGCATTCCCGTTCGAATTATCATTGGGAAGGTAAGCTTTTCCTCATCGCTGAGGATGATAAGTTCAGCTATAAATTCCTGGAAGGGTTTCTGAAGCAAACAAGGGCCGAGGTGATCAGGGCTTCAGATGGAAGGGAAGCTGTGGAAATGTGCAGAAATAATAAGAATATTGACCTTGTGCTCATGGACATTCAGATGCCCGAGATGAATGGCCTTGTTGCCACAGAGGAAATTAAAAAATTCAATCGCGGGATTCCGATCATCGCGCAAACTGCCAATGCAATCAGTGAAGAAAGGCAGCGATGCATTCAGGCCGGTTGCGATGATTTTATAACCAAGCCGGTCAATATTACCGAGCTTTATGCAAAGATCGATAAATGGCTGTCTGTTGGATCCAACACCCTGCCTGTTTGATCATTCAGATGATATTCCTTATAGTAATCAGTGCAGCAGTTACCATATTATACATGGTAAAAATTGGCATGTACCGCCATTACTGGAAAAAGTACCCCGTGTATGAAAAGCCAGAAAAGCAGGCCTCAACTGGGATAAGCGTTGTAATCGCCTTCAGGAATGAAGAAAGCACATTGCCCAACCTTCTGGAATCATTAAATAAACAGGTTTACCCAGGCGAATTAAGGGAATTCGTCCTGGTGAACGATCATTCGGATGACAGGTCCCTGCCTGTTGCCGAAGCGTATGCCCGTATGCATCCCGGCTTTCACTGCATATCCAATGAAACAGGAGAAAACGGCAAAAAGGCTGCTTTATATAAAGGTTTAAAACAAGCCCGGTTCGGGTTGATCGTATTTACGGATGCGGACTGCCGCATGGAAGACAACTGGCTTTCCACTATTTCGGGAATATTCAGTGAGCAGAGGGCTGATATGATCATCGGGCTGGTGGATATGGATGCCGGGCCCGGTTTATTCAACCGTTTTCAGGAGATTGAATTTCTCAGTCTGGTTGGTTCCGGGGCTGCTGCTGCTGCTGCCGGGAGGGCAATTTTCTGTAATGCCGCCAATATGGCATTTACCAGGGAACTCTTTAATTCATATACCGATCCGTTGTCCATGGCTTTTCCATCGGGGGATGATACGCTTTTTATGCTGAAGGTTAAAACAGATCCTGCACGCCGGATTGTATTGATGAAATCGGTGGCTGGTAGTGTGACCGCAAACGGTACTGCAAATTTAAGGCAATTCTTCAACCAGCGAATCCGCTGGGCATCCAAGAGCAGGCTTTATGCTGACAGGGACATTTTGTACACTTCCGCACTCGTTTTGGGCATTTCCGTTATTCTCCCGGTTTCTGCACTGGCATTGGTAATGGGAAGAAATTCATGGTTGTTTCCTGCTGTACTGATTGCAAAAAGCGCTGTTGATTATTTATTTCTCCGTGATTTTATGCGGTTTTATGCCAAAAAGATACATCCGGGACTCATTGTGTTGTTCGAGGCGGTATACCCGGTATATATCCTGATAACAGCAATCCTGGGGTTGTTTGGGAGGTATTCGTGGAAGGGGAGATAGTGTGGCTCAGGGCTTAGGCAGAGCCTAAGCCGAACCTTAGTTAATTGCCAAGTTCGGAGATAAATTTAATTCGCATGAGACGAATTTCTTCCTCCGAATAGTTTTCTTCGCCCAATTCTTTTAATGCAGCTTCAACAGACTCGTTTTCAGCGTCATCCATAAAATAATCATAAATATCCTGTTGATGGTCCTTGTCCATCACACTATTGATATAATAATCCACATTGATCTTTGTTCCTGAATTGACAATGGCCTCAATTTCATCGAGAAGGGCGGAAAGGTCGAGATTTTTTGCGGACGCAATATCCTCAAAATCCATCTGACGGTCAATACTTTGAATTATAAACACTTTCAGGTTGGACTTATTGACCACCGATTTGACCACCATATCCTGGGGGCGGATAATTTCCTTTTCTTCAACATAACTTTTAATAATCTTGATAAACTCAGCTCCATACCGTTTGGCTTTACCGGCACCAACGCCCATGATATTCTGAAGCTCTTCGAGGGTAATGGGATACTGGATAGCCATATCCTCGAGGGAAGGATCCTGAAACAATACAAAGGGAGGAAGGGAAAGCTGCTTGGACATCTTTTTCCGCAGGCTTTTGAGAATGTTGAATAATTCCTCGTCCACCGTACCGGGTCTGTCAGGACCACTCATGTTATCTTCCTCCTCATCGGTATCGGAATAGTCGTGGTCTTCGGAAAGCGGGAACGGATAGGGGTTATTCAAAAAATCAAGGCCCTTATCATCCAATTTTAAAAGGCCGTAATTTTCAATGTCTTTTTGGATCAGTCTGGAAATCAGGGCCTGTCTCACAACCATGCTCCAGAAATTAAAGTCCTTATGTTTTCCGGCACCGAAATTCTGCAGCATCTGGTGATTATAGGATTTGACCACCGGGGTTTTGATACCCGCAAGGATACTGGCAATATGATCCACCTTGAATTTTTCTTTTACTTCGAGGATGGTTTTAAGTACAAGGATCACATCATTCTGTCCTTCAAATTGTGATTTCGGGTGCAGGCAGTTATCACAGTTATCGCATTGGCCGGGCATTTCCTCACCAAAATAATTAAGCAGCTGACGGGGGCGGCATACGGAGGATTCAGCATAGGCTACCGTTTCAAGCAGGAGTTGTTTGCCTATCTCCTGTTCCGCAATTGGCTTTCCCTGCATGAATTTTTCCAGTTTCTGGATATCCTTATAGCTATAGAAAGTAATGCACTTGCCTTCACCGCCATCGCGACCCGCCCGGCCTGTTTCCTGGTAATACCCTTCAAGGCTTTTGGGGATATCGTAATGAATGACAAAACGTACATCAGGCTTGTCGATTCCCATACCAAAGGCAATGGTTGCCACGATCACATCGATTTCCTCCATCAGGAACTTATCCTGGTTCTGAGACCGGGTTGCCGAATCAAGACCCGCGTGGTATGGAAGTGCCTTAACGCCGTTTACCTGAAGCATTTCGGCCAGTTCTTCCACTTTTTTACGGCTGAGGCAATAAATTATTCCCGACTTGCCTGAATTATTGCGGATGTATTTAATGATCTCCTTGGTGACATTTTTCTTGGGTCGGATTTCATAGTACAGGTTATGCCGGCGGAACGAAGACTTGAATATTGTAGCCTCCAGCATGCCCAGGTTTTTCTGTATGTCGTGCTGAACCTTCGGGGTGGCCGTAGCTGTAAGGGCCATGATCGGTGCATTGCCTATTTCATTAATAATGGGGCGTATTCGGCGGTATTCAGGCCGGAAGTCATGACCCCATTCAGAAATACAATGCGCTTCGTCTATCGCGTAAAAAGAAATATCCAGCTTTTTAAGGAACTGTATGTTTTCTTCTTTTGTAAGCGATTCAGGGGCAACGTATAACAATTTTGTTTTGCCATCCATGATATCATGCTTCACTTTGGCAATAGAAGCTTTATTCAGTGAGGAATTCATAAAATGGGCTACTCCGTCTTCCTCGCTGAAACTCCGCATGGCATCAACCTGATTTTTCATCAGGGCTATAAGGGGTGAAATGATTATCGCAGTTCCCGGCAATATCAGCGCCGGAAGCTGGTAACAAAGTGATTTTCCTCCGCCCGTAGGCATTAAAACAAAGGTATCTTTCTTTGCCAGTACATTTCTTATGATAAGTTCCTGATTTCCTTTAAAACTGGTGAAACCAAAATGCTTCTTTAAAACGTCACTCAATGAAATCTCCACTCCAACACTCATTTTAAAAAGGTTTAATAGCAGATCGTAAAAGGAAATCTGCATTCCTTGCCGCTTACAATACAGGTCAGGATTTTACCCTTGTGCCCGTATAAATGTTCAACCATTGGATACATCAGGAAACGCCTGTCTGATGCCAATCTCAAAATATTAGATACATTTGTAAACTAAATTAATATTTTTTTTCTTATTTCGCTATGGCGTGAAGGCAAATTAAGTTTAATTAACATATATAATTTACCGCTAATATATTTATAATGGAAGAAAAGGGTGAAATGACATTTTTACAGCATCTTGAAGAACTAAGGTGGCATATTATAAGGGCGGTATTGGCAATTGTAGTTTTCAGCATCCTTGCATTTATCGGCAAAACATTTCTTTTCGATACGGTATTGATGGCTCCAAGCAATGAAAATTTCTGGACGAACCGTATGTTGTGCTCGTTAGGCGAACGTTTAGATATACTTAAACTGTGTATTAACCGTACCCCCCTTGAATTGCAGAATATTCAGGTTTCAGGGATGTTCATGGCCCACATAAAAATAAGTCTCATTGCCGGTCTGGTAATGTCATTTCCTTTCATTTTTTATGAATTCTGGCGGTTTATCCGGCCGGCGTTATATCAGAATGAAAAACAACATTCCACGGGCGCAATTTTCTATATAAGTTTTCTGTTTCTCCTGGGAGTAGTATTCGGCTATTTTCTCATTACTCCCTTATCGATTAACTTCCTTTACAATTATCACATCAGCGATGTGGTCAAAAATGTTCCCACCCTCGGTTCCTATGTCTCCCTGATCACATCCATAGCACTGGCAAGCGGGTTGTTATTTGAACTGCCCGTGCTTGTCTATTTTTTAAGCCGTATCGGATTGGTAACGTCTTCATTTTTGAAACGTTACCGGAAACATGCCGTGATTGTGATCCTGGTGGTTGCCGGAATTATTACACCTCCTGATATTTTCAGCCAGACAATTATTTCGCTCCCCCTGTTTCTGTTATATGAGGTGAGCATCGTCATATCGAAACGCGTGGAAAAGAAAAGAGAAGCACAGATGCTCTCGAGTTAATCATCATCCCCAAATCAACAAATCAGCAAATCAACAAATCAATAAATGAAATTACGGACCGAAAATCTGGTAAAACGTTATCGCACCCGCACTGTTGTCAAAGACGTTTCTTTCGAAGTGGAACAGGGTGAGATAGCCGGATTGCTGGGTCCGAACGGAGCAGGGAAGACCACTTCTTTTTATATGATTGTGGGACTTATCCAGCCCAATGCCGGTAAAATATTTCTCGATGATAAGGAAATAACCCATGAGCCTGTTTACCGCAGGGCCCAGATGGGAATCGGCTACCTTGCACAGGAGGCATCAGTATTTCGCAGGCTCAGTGTGGAGGATAACCTCCGCGCCGTGCTTGAAATGACTCCCTTAACCAGGGAGGAGCAACGGTTCAGGGTTGAGTCACTGCTAAATGAATTTGGATTGCAGAAAATCAGAAAGAGCCTGGGGATTCAATTATCCGGGGGAGAGCGGAGAAGGACTGAAATAGCCCGCGCCCTTGCGCTGAAGCCTAATTTTATTCTGCTCGATGAGCCTTTCGCAGGAGTAGATCCGATTGCTATTGAAGACATCCAGGAAATTGTGGCCAAGTTGAAGGATAAAAATATAGGCATCCTGATCACCGACCACAATGTGCATGAAACGCTGTCAATTACAGACCGTGCTTACCTCCTTTTTGAAGGGGAGATCCTTAAGGCAGGTACAGCCAAGGAACTCGCGGATGACGAACAGGTGAGAAGGGTTTATCTGGGAAAGAATTTCGAATTAAGATAGTAGAGACAAGGCATTGCCTTGTCTGTACGATTTCCAACACAGGATAAGAACCTAGTCGTGCAGTCATGCAGTCATGCAGTTCTGGCGACCCCGAAGGGGTCAGATTTCAATAACCGTGGGTGACAACCCACGGAAATCAACAAACAACAAACAACAAACAACCATCAACTAATATGTCCTCCGTCTATTTCACCGATCTCCGGGCCAATCCTTCCCTGAACCTTCTGAAAAAATTTGAGAACCTGGTAAAAAAAGCCGGGATAGATAAAATCAATTTTGACAGGAAAATTACAGCACTGAAGATACATTTTGGTGAACCGGGTAACCTGGCTTATATACGGCCTAATTTTGCCGCTACCCTGGTTAAATATCTCAAGAAACAAGGAGCCCGGCCCTTTCTGACAGATGCCAATACTCTTTATTCAGGCCATCGGTCCAATGCTATAGATCATATAAGATCCGCTTACGAAAACGGCTTTAATCCCCTGGTTACAGATTGCCCGGTTATCATTGCAGATGGCCTTCGCGGGGCAGACTATTCTGAAATACCACTGAACCTGGCGCATTGTAAAACGGCTAAGATCGGCAAAGCCATTGTGGATGCAGATATAATCATATCAATGACCCATTTCAAAGGGCATGAAATGACCGGATTTGGAGGAGCACTAAAAAATGTAGGCATGGGATGTGCTGCTGTTGGTGGCAAACTTGAACTTCATTCTACGTCATCGCCGGAGATTATTGCTGAGAACTGCACCGGATGCCGGGTTTGTGAAAGATACTGTGCACATGATGCTATCCTTGTAGGTACCGATAAAATTGCCCACATTGACTATGAAACCTGTGTGGGTTGTGGTCAGTGCGTTGCGGTATGCCAGTATAATTCTGCGCAGGTGGTATGGGCAGCCGCATCTGACCTTGTTAACCGAAAAATTGCTGAATATACGTTTGCCGTGGTAAAGGATAAACCTGCATTTCATATCAGCTTTATCATGAATGTCTCCCCTGACTGTGACTGCTGGAATTTCAACGACTACCCGCTGGTTCCGGATATCGGAATTGCTGCCTCTTTTGATCCGGTTGCACTCGACCAGGCTTGTGCTGACCTTGTAAAAGCAGCACCGTCACTTCCGGGCAGCAGGATATATGATACGGCTTCGCAGGATCATCATCAGGGACAGGATAAATTCCACCTTGCCCATCCTAATGCACATTGGGAGGCGGGACTCGGGTATGCCGAAGAAATTGGTCTTGGTTCCAGGGAGTATGAACTGATCCGTGTCTGATAACGGATTATCAGGTGCCAGATTACCGCTGTAAGGAAAATACAATCAATTATTTTCGCGGAAACTAAAAAGTGGTATCTTTGCGCCACATTTTAAAACGCGGGTGTGGCGTAATTGGTAGCCGCGCAAGACTTAGGATCTTGTGCCGAAAGGCGTGGGGGTTCGAGTCCCTTCATCCGCACGTTGAAATAATTCGGGTTTAACCGGATTTTCGCATTCTTCAGGCTGGGTTGCAGACTTTGCTGGCATCAGTGCCAGGCAAAGTCTGCAACTGCGCCTGATTAGCTCTTTAGAGACAGCCCCTTTGGGTATCCCTCCTGGTGAATGAAAGGTAACGGCAGGTCAGGCGGGATTTTAGTATTGAATGAATTATTAAAAACAAATCTGATGAACATTAAAAAAGACAACCTTGATGAGTTAAATGCAGTGTTAACTATTACCGTTGAAAAGTCTGATTATGAAGAAAGAGTGGATCAGGTGCTTAAAGATTACCGCAAAAAAGCACGGATCGACGGTTTCAGGCCTGGTAAAGTTCCACAGGGTCTTATCAATAAAATGTACCGTAAACCGGTGCTGGTTGAAGAAATAAATAAAATTCTCGGGGAATCACTGGGTAAATTCCTGGTGGATGAAAAATTGAATATTCTTGGTGAGCCGCTCCCGAGCCTTGATAAGCCGGTTCAAATCGACTGGGATGCAGACTCGCAGTTCGAGTTTTCCTTCGATATAGGCATATCTCCTGAAATTGATTTTGCCGTATCGGAAAAGGACAAAATTGATTATTACCTTATCAAAGCCGATGAGGAGGAAATAGGCAAGCAGCGTGACCGCATCAGTTCACGATATGGTTCATTCAAAGAAACTGATGAAGTGATTTCAGATAATGAAATGCTGAAGGCTGACCTTGTTGAACTTGGTCAAGGCAATGAACCTGTTGAAGGTGTCCATGTTGAAGATGCCTCGATTTCACTTGAATTTGTAAAAGACGAGGAGAGCAAGCAGAAATTTATGGGTCTGAAAGCAGGAGACTTGCTGGATATCGATGTAAAGAAAGCTTTTGTAAATGAAACCGACCTGGCTGCCCTGTTAAAGATTACAAAGGAAAAGCTTGCCGAAACAGGAAATAATTTCAGGGTTACTATTAAGTCGGTATCCCGTTTTGAAAAGGCCGCGATCAACACCGAGCTCTTCGACAAGGTATATGGCCCCGGGCAGGTAAAATCACTTGAAGAATTTGATGTCAAAATTTCAGAAGAATTAAAAGCGGCATTTGAACGCAACAGCGATTACAAGTTCAGGATAGATGCAAAAGAATTTTACCTTGCCAAATTTAAGCAGGATTTACCCGCTGCTTTTCTGAAACGCTGGCTTGTTTATACGAACCAGGGTAAAATGACAATCGAGCAGATCGAAAAGGACTTCGATGCTTTTGTTACAGACCTGAAATGGCAGCTTATTAAGGGTAAGGTTGCCCGTGATAATGAAATGAAGATAAATGAAGATGAATTGGTTGCCCATACAAAAGGTGTTTTCAGGCAACAGTTTATTCAATATTACGGGATCGCTGACGTTCCGGATGATACACTGGAAAAATACGCCCGGGAAAGTCTGGGCCGTGAGGAAGAACGAAACCGTTATATGGAGAGCCTGATGGAAAATAAAGTGTTTGAATTCATGCAAAAAACCGTAAAACTTGACACCAAAGAGATAACTTTGCAGGAATTTAACAAGATGTTTGAAAAGTAACCCAGGTTATCATCAATTAAAAAGGATATGGATTTAATCAAGGATTTTAATAAATACGCAACACGTCATCTGGGCATAAGCAGCCTTGATATGCACCGGTTCGCGTCAGTTACAAACAGCAGTTATATATCACCCACAATAATCGAGGAACGGCAGTTGAACGTAGCACAGATGGACGTATTTTCGCGGCTGATGATGGACAGGATTATCTTTCTCGGCCTTCCGATCGACGATTTTGTGGCCAATGTTATCCAGGCGCAATTGCTCTATCTCGATTCTGCTGATCCGGGGAAAGATATCCAGATCTATTTCAACACCCCGGGGGGTGCTGTACATGCAGGTTTGGGAATTTATGATACCATGCAATTTATCACCTGTGATATTGCCACAATTTGCACCGGGATGGCTGCCTCAATGGGAGCCGTATTGCTATGTGCCGGGGCCAAAGGCAAACGCTCAGCGTTGAAGCATTCACGGATCATGATCCATCAACCCATGGGGGGTGCTCAGGGCCAGGCTACTGATATTGAGATCACTGCACGTGAGATTCTCAAACTGAGGGCGGAATTGTATAGCATCATTGCTGAACATACAGGCAATCCGTTGGAAAAAGTGGAAAAAGATTCTGACCGTGATTACTGGATGACCTCCAAAGAAGCTCTTGAATATGGTATGATTGATGATGTACTCGAAAGGACAAGGAAAAAGTAAATTGGGTAATCTTATTTTTAGTAAATTTGGCATGGATAATTTCCGTTATACTTTAAAGTTGTCTCATGGATAAATGCTCCTTTTGTGGTCGCGATAAGCGGGATACAAACCTTCTGATAGCCGGAATCTCAGGGCATATTTGCGATAATTGCGTGGAACAGGCTTATGAAATCGTAAAGGAAGAAACCAAGAAAGGCTCGCAATTCGACATAAATGCAATCAAGCTTCTTAAGCCAAAGGAAATTAAGAAATTCCTTGATTTGTATGTAATCGGGCAGGAAGATGCGAAAAAAACAATCTCGGTATCTGTTTACAATCATTATAAAAGGCTGATGCAAACCAGCCGGCATGATACAACTGATGATGTTGAAATTGAAAAGTCAAATATAATCCTGGTTGGGGAAACCGGTACCGGGAAAACATTGTTGGCCCGTACCATTGCCAAATTGCTGCATGTTCCCTTTACAATTGTTGATGCCACTGTACTTACCGAGGCAGGTTACGTTGGAGAAGACATCGAAAGTATCCTCACCCGCCTGCTTCAGGTTGCCGATTATAATACCGAGGCAGCCGAGAAAGGCATCGTCTTTATTGATGAGATTGACAAGATCGCCCGTAAAGGCGACAATCCATCGATTACAAGAGATGTTTCAGGAGAAGGTGTACAGCAGGGTTTGCTGAAACTGCTTGAAGGTTCCGTGGTGAATGTCCCTCCCCAGGGCGGACGTAAACATCCTGATCAGAAAATGATCCCTGTGGATACCCGGAATATCCTTTTTATTTGCGGTGGGGCCTTTGAAGGGATTGAACGGAAAATCGCCCATCGCCTCAATACCAAGGTTGTGGGATATAGCGCCACCAGGCATGCAGACAGGATAGAACGCGATAACCTGATGCAATACATTGCGCCCCAGGATCTTCGTGCTTATGGTATGATTCCCGAGATCATCGGAAGGCTTCCCATACTGACATTCCTTCACCCGCTCGACAGAAAGGCCCTTCGCAGTATTCTTACAGAACCAAAAAATTCAATCATCAAGCAGTATGTTAAGCTGTTTGAAATTGACAATATCAGCCTTAAATTTGATGATGATGCCCTCGATTTTATTGTTGACAAGGCAGTCGAGTTTAAACTCGGAGCCCGCGGCCTCAGGTCAATTTGCGAGGCCATCATGATGGAAGTGATGTTTGAGCTGCCTTCCACGGAAGAAAGCGAGGTGACAATTTCATGCGAATATGCCCGGTCGAAAGTAGAAAAGATTAACATGCAGCGGTTGAAAGCAGCCTGATATTTTGTTTTTATAAAAACGGTTCTTATATTTGCATACATATTAATACAGAAATGACAAGAATTTATACAAATTGGTGGTGGTGGCACAATAATTATCTCATAACTCCGTGAGACCGTCAACCTATTGTGTAAAGCAATAATATAAAAGCGGCCTATCGTTCTCACGATGGGCCGCTTTGTTTTTAACAGTACCAATACGCGAACCATGAAAAAATATCGAATCAGAACCACGACCAAAAAACTGCTTGCCGACACAATTACCCCGGTGAGCATATATCTGCGGATACGGGATATTTATCCAAATTCACTCTTGCTTGAAAGTTCGGATTACCACGGCAATGAGAACAGTTACTCGTTCATTTGTGTGAAATCCATTGCCAGTTTCGAGATTGATAATGGTGTGGCCCGGGAGACATACCCCGATCGGAATGTCGTAATTACCCCATTATCCGGCCCTTCTGTCTTCAGAAGCCGCTTTTCCGAGTTTCTGAACGCATTCGGACATGATGCAGGAAATGATGAGGTACCGGTAAACGGATTATTCGGATATACATCATACGATGCAGTACAATATTTTGAAAAGCTGAAATTCAGTGCCCGGGTAGTGGAAGCACACAAAATTCCCGAAATGCGATATCATTTTTTCAGCTATATCATTGCCATCAACCATTTTCAGAATATCCTGCATATAATTGAAAACCAGGTAAACGGCGAGGCGAGTGAGCTGGAAAAGATTGAATCCCTTCTGAACAGCCGCAACCTTGCGATATACCCCTTCAATACCATAGGTGAAGAAACATCTAATATCACGGATGACCAGTACAAGAAGATGGTGACTCATGGCAAGGAGCATTGTTACCGCGGGGATGTTTTTCAGATAGTGTTGTCACGTCAGTTCTCGCAGCAATTCAACGGCGATGAATTCAATGTTTACAGGGCCTTGCGTTCCATCAACCCTTCCCCTTACCTGTTTTATTTTGATTACGGAGATTACAAGATTTTCGGATCCTCACCTGAAGCCCAGCTGAAAATTAATAAGGGAAAGGCATTTATTAACCCGATAGCCGGAACTTTTAAGAGGACTGGTGATGATGAAAAGGACAAGCTCCTTGCACAGCAGCTTTCAACCGATGTGAAGGAAAATGCAGAACATGTAATGCTTGTGGACCTGGCCCGGAATGACCTCAGCCGGCATGCCCGGAGCGTTAAGGTGGAAAGCTACCGTGAAGTGCAGTTTTACTCCCATGTGATACATCTTGTATCAGCGGTATCAGGAGAACTGAACAAGAACTCATCTGTTACGGATATGATGACGGCCACTTTTCCAGCCGGTACCCTGTCAGGTGCCCCGAAATTCAAAGCCATGCAGCTGATCGATTTATATGAGAATCAGAACCGGGGTTATTATGGCGGCGCTATCGGATTCCTTGATTTCGAAGGGAAATTCAATCATGCAATCATGATACGAACCTTTCTAAGCAAGGGAAATACACTGTTTTACCAGGCAGGGGCAGGCATTGTGGCCATTTCAGACGAGGAAAGTGAGCTGCAGGAAGTGAATAACAAGCTGGGAGCATTGAAAAAGGCAATTGTAATGGCAAAGGATATTGTATAAACTGTGAAGCAAATCATTATGAAAAAGATTCTGGTTATCGATAATTACGATTCATTTACATATAACCTGGTGCATTATATAGGCCAGATTACCGGGGTTGCGCCTGCTGTATACAGGAATGATGAGATCAGCCTGCAGGCTGTTGGAGAATATGATAAGATACTGCTCTCCCCCGGACCCGGTATACCTGTGGAAGCGGGAATCTGCCTTGATCTGATCAGGAGATATAGTCCGGTTAAGAGCATACTAGGCATCTGTCTTGGCCTTCAGGCTATTGGTGAAGCATTTGGAGGTAAGCTCCTAAACCTCAGCCAGGTTTATCATGGACTCTCTACCCCTGTTTTATTAACGGAGAAGGATGAACCGCTTTTTAAAGGACTTCCGGCTACAATTAAAGGGGGTAGATATCATTCATGGGTAGTGGACAGGCATGACCTGCCTTCAGATCTTGCTATTACTGCTCTCGACGAGAGCGGGCTGATCATGGGCCTTACACACCGGAAATATGATGTGCGGGGGCTGCAGTTCCATCCCGAATCCGTACTGACCGAACATGGGTTTGATATTATGAGGAACTGGGTGGAGATTTAATTCGGACAGGCCAAGTACGGACAGGTCGCGACCTGTCCGTACACAACATCTAAATATTTAGACAATGAGAAAAATACTGAACGAACTCTTTGAAAGCAAAACGCTGAAGCGGCAGGAGGCAGAGGAGGTACTTACCAACATTGCCACCGGTGCATACACGGAATCAGAAATTGCCGCATTTCTTACGGTTTACCTGATGCGATGCATCACGGTAGAGGAACTGTCGGGGTTTAGGGATGCGTTGCTCAACCTATGCATCCGGGTAGACCTGTCGGGTTTTGATACGATCGATGTTTGCGGTACCGGCGGGGACGGGAAGGATACTTTCAATATATCCACGCTGAGTACTTTTGTGCTGGCCGGTGCAGGTGCCTGTGTCGCAAAACATGGCAATTATGGCGTTTCTTCTTCCTGCGGGTCTTCAAATATCCTTGAATATTTTGGATACCGGTTTTCGACCGACCAGGACAAACTCAGAAATGAAATGGAACAGGCAGGGGTTTGTTTTCTCCATGCTCCCTTGTTTAATCCTGCGATGAAAAATGTGGCTCCTGTTCGAAGAGCGCTGAAAATAAAGACCTTTTTCAATATGCTTGGACCCATGGTAAACCCCTCTTTTCCGAAGAAGCAGCTTATAGGGGTTTACAGCCTTGAACTTGCGCGTTTATATAATTACCTTTACCAGCAGTCGGATATACAATATGCAATTGTGCACAGCCTGGATGGATATGATGAGATATCGCTCACTTCCGATTTCAAATTTATTCTGAACGGGGTAGAACAGATGGGAACACCCGGTTTATTAGGATTTGAGAAACTCCTGCCCGATGAACTAGCCGGAGGAAAGTCGATTCCCGAAGCAGCATCAATCTTTTCCGGTATCCTGGAAGGCAACGGAACTCCCGCGCAGAATAATGTAGTATTGGCCAATACAGAACTGGCGCTGCGTTGTTATTATCCGCAGCTGCCGGCAGCAGAATGCCGGCAAATGGCATCAGAATCCCTGTTCGGAGGGAAAGCATATGCCCGTTTTAAAAAACTAATTGATTTGCAATCATGACAATTCTGGATGAAATTATCGCCAGCAAAAGAAAAGAACTGGCCCTTGCCATTGAACGTACTTCAATACATGATCTTGAAAAAAGGAAGTATTTTAAACGCCGCATATTGTCCATGACCGAATTTATTGTCGGTCCCGAAAAAACCGGAATCATAGCGGAATTCAAGAGGAAATCACCATCCAGGGGGATCATCAATGCTGAAGCAACAATTGAAGAAGTTACAACAGGCTATTTCCGGTCGGGAGCATCAGCGCTTTCAATTTTGACTGACCACACTTATTTCGGTGGCAGTGAATCAGACCTCACCCGGGCCCGGGAACTCAATTCGATTCCTATCCTGCGTAAGGATTTTATCCTCGATGAATACCAGGTCATTGAAGCAAAGGCCATGGGAGCGGATGCTATCCTTCTCATAGCGGCAGTGCTTTCGGCAAGCCAGGTATTGCAACTTGCCCGGTTTGCCCGGTCGCTGGAAATGGAAGTGCTGCTTGAGGTGCATGGCAGGCCGGAACTCGACAGGCTTTGCGAATTTGTTGATATGGTTGGAGTGAATAACCGTGATTTGAAGACTTTTGAAGTGGATATGGAAGTATCGCTTGACCTGGTTGGAGAAATACCGCCGGAATTTGTCCGGATCTCTGAAAGTGGCATTACTTCCCCTCTGGTTATAAAAAAACTGAGAAGTGCCGGATTCCAGGGTTTTCTGATCGGTGAGAATTTTATGCGCGCCCCCGATCCGGTTGTGGCATTTTCCGATTTCGTTAAACTTATCATGTTTGATTATGAGCAGGGTTAAGGTGTGCGGGTTGAAAGATACCCTGAATGCGAGGCAGGTGGCTGATGCAGGTGCAGATTATGCCGGTTTTATTTTTTATCCCTTATCCAAGCGGTATGTCGGAGTAGCCCCCGATGCAGAATTGTTTCGAAATATTCCGGCCCACGTAAAGAAGGTAGGTGTTTTTGTAAATGAGAACAAGGATACGATCCTTCAAATAGTGGGGAAATATCAGCTTGACCTGGTACAATTGCACGGCGCAGAATCGCCCGGATTCTGCCATGACATGAGATTAAAAGGTATACAGGTAATGAAAGCCTTTGGTATAGGGGAAGATTTTAATTTTGCCCGTCTGACAGATTATGCGGATAGCTGTGATTTTTTTCTGTTTGACACCCAGACCATGCTGCACGGAGGAAGCGGAATAAAGTTCCGGTGGGAGAGGCTGGAAGAATATAATCTCAGCATCCCGTTTTTCCTGGGAGGCGGCATTGGACCCTTTGATATTCAAAAAGTACGGAATATCAGGCATCCCGGTTTTTTTGCGGCGGATATCAACAGCAGGTTCGAAACGGCTCCCGGCATCAAGGACATAGACACAGTGAAAACATTTATTCAGCATTTCAAAAACAACTGACATGAACTACAACGTTGATCCGGGGGGGTACTATGGCGGGTTTGGAGGAGCCTTCATTCCCGAAATGATGTATCCCAACATTGAAGAACTTCGTGAAAACTACATAAACATTCTTGAGGACAGGTCATTTCAGTCGGAATTTCATTACCTGCTCGATAATTATGCAGGCCGTCCCTCCCCTTTGTATTTTGCCAAACGTTTGTCAGTTTTTCATGGAACACGCGTTTACCTTAAACGTGAAGATCTGAATCACACCGGGGCACATAAGATCAATAACACAATCGGACAGATACTCATTGCCAAACGATTGGGAAAAACCAGGATCATTGCTGAAACAGGAGCGGGTCAGCATGGAGTGGCAACTGCTACAGTTTGTGCGTTAATGGGACTGAAGTGCCTGGTTTATATGGGCAAACTCGATATTGAGCGACAGGAACCCAATGTACTGCGGATGAAAATGCTGGGAGCCGATGTTATTCCTGTAATAAGCGGGAATATGACCCTGAAGGATGCAACCAATGAGGCCATCCGTGACTGGATCAACAATCCGTCCGACACGCATTATATCATCGGTTCGGTGGTGGGACCGCATCCCTATCCCGACCTTGTAGCGCGTTTGCAGTCTGTAATCAGCGAGGAAATGCAGTGGCAGTTGAAAGAACAAACGGGAAGTTCTGATCCTGATTATATTATTGCCTGCGTGGGAGGCGGAAGCAATGCAGCGGGTGCCTTTTATCATTACCTCGATAATCCGGCCGTGCAGCTCATTGCTGCAGAAGCGAGCGGAAGGGGAATTGACAGTGGTGAATCGGCGGCCACAATGGTACTTGGACATCCGGGAATTATCCATGGCAGCAAGACTATGCTTATGCAGAATGAGGACGGACAAATCACTGAACCGTACTCCATTTCTGCCGGGCTCGATTATCCGGGTATCGGTCCGATGCATGCCTGGCTTCATCAAACCGGGAGAGCAATGTTTGAGCATATAACTGACGATGAGGCCGTGGAGGCGGCATTCCGCCTAACCCGTCTTGAAGGCATTGTTCCTGCACTTGAATCATCCCATGCCCTGGCTGTATTGAAAAAGAGAAAGTTCAATGCGAAGGATGTGGTGGTTGTCAATGTTTCAGGACGCGGAGATAAGGATATGTCAACCTACATGCGCTATATGGATACCTTTAATGCCGACAACGATACAACCAGTAAATAAAATTTCTCATGAATCGCATTAATAATCTTTTTCAAACCAGGCCCGGTAATATTCTTTCTGTTTTTTTTACTGCGGGATATCCTTCCCTGCATTCAACGGTTACAATTATTAAGGCATTGGCAAAATCTGGCGCTGATATGATCGAAATCGGCATGCCTTTTTCCGATCCCATGGCGGATGGACCTGTAATACAAAAGAGCAGTGATGTCGCCCTTAAACAGGGGATGAGCATGAACCTGCTGTTCAACCAACTGAAAGATATCCGGAAAGAGACCGATATTCCGCTGTTGCTGATGGGGTACCTAAACCCGGTGATGCATTATGGAATTGAAAAGTTCTGTGCAGAATGTGAAAAAACGGGAATTGATGGCGTTATTCTGCCCGATCTGCCTCTGGAAGTATTCCTTGAAGATTCCGGAAAAGTGCTGGGGGGGGCGGAAGAAGGGTCCTTGCAGGATCTCTTTGCCATACACAATTTGCACGCGGTATTTCTCATTTCACCACAAACACATGAAAAGCGCATCCGGGAAATTGACCGTATCAGCAATGGATTTTTATATATGGTTTCCTCCTCTTCCACAACAGGCATTAAGAGTGGATTTGATCCTGCCCAGCAAGGTTATTTTGAAAGAATACAAGCTATGAATCTGAAAAATCCGAGGTTGATTGGCTTTGGGATTTCAAATCATGAAAGCTTCATCAACGCCTGTAAATATGCGAAGGGAGCGATTGTGGGAAGTGCTTTTGTGAACATGCTCGGAACAGCCCGGGATCTGGATTCCGCCATTTCGAATTTTGTACAGGGAATGAAGACCGGCAATCAATAAATCAACAGACAACAAATCACCAAATAAAAAACCTGCTGTAGCACTTTGCCGACAGCAGGTTCAGACCTGATTAAAAATTTGAGTACTCATGGCATTGGTTTATTTGGTTTCATTGGCCAGCATTAAGTTTTCAATTTGATTTCCGGTATTATCGCTTTCGATTGAATCCTCTGCACGGGGTGCCTTGAAAGCAACCTCAGCTTCGGTAGCAACAGCCAGTTTATCAAGTCCTTCCAGGGCACTTGCTACTTCCTCTGTTTCGTAAACAACGGGTGCCACATATTTAATGTCAGCCTCTAATGTTTCTGCCATGGCGTTCAGGTTCTCCATTTCCGGGGTTACTGCTTCTTCGACTGCAGGAGCAACATATTTAACAGATGCTTCGGTCAGTTCAGCCAACTTGTTCAATTCGGCCAGGGCATTAATGACATCTTCCGATTCTTCAACTGCAGGAGCCACAAACCTTATGGATTGTTCGGTGGCATGCATCAGGTTATCCAGCCTGTTGACCGATACCATTTCCTCGTTATTGGCAGGGGTTGAACTGGCAAAAGTTCCGGTTGTCAAAACCATTGCTGCTGCAATAGTCATTCCTATTTTTTTCAGGTTGCTGATGTTGATTTTTGTTTTCATTTTATTAAGTTTTTAAGGTTTCATCGTTTGATAGAGGAGATATCACATTCCGTGCCAAACATTGTAATAAAATGAATAACAAACATATACGTAATATTTTCATCCTGTAGTTTAATCCTCACCTGTATCGTAATATACTATTATGATGTACGAATCCGAACAAGGGGTTGACAAGTTGATGGCCTGATTTACCGAAAGCCTTTACTGGCAAACGATTCAGCCCTTTTTCGATTTGGTTGAGAACTGTTCGGGTATCGGTGAGTAGTAATCGGTAATCGGTAATCGGTGTGTCGGTATTTATAAGGATTGCGCTTTGCAGTTAATTTATTAAACCTTAACTTACAACCCCAAATCATCATCATCATATAAAACCGACTATGAAAAAGCTGCTTTTATACCTTGCCTTGCCGATTTTTCTCACTTCATGCGGGAATAAGGCAAATAGTCCGGAATCGGAAAGTACTGTTCCCATTTCAGGAACCTGGAGGCTCATTTCAGGGACCCTTATTGAAAACGGGGATACCACCATTACAGGTTATACCAAAAATGTGTCGTTTATTAAAATAATCAACGATACGCATTTTGCTTTTCTCCAACATGATCTCAGCCATGGCAAGGATTCTTCGGCGGTTTTTGTCGCAGGTGGCGGACAGTATTCACTTACCGACAGCATTTACACCGAGAACCTGGAATACTGCAATGACAGGGCATGGGAAGGGAATGATTTTACTTTTGTAGTTACGGTGAAGAATGATACTCTTATTCAAAGAGGTATTGAAATAGTGGAGGAGGCTGGGGTGAACCGCATGAACATTGAAATGTATGTAAGAGAAAAATGATGATTCCGATTCAAAATATATTTCATCTTAAAATATGCAGTTGAAAATTGTATGGTTATTCTCCTTATTGGTGTTGCTTATTCCTGGATGTTCCCGATCCGGTAGAAACAATAGCAGCCATTTTTATCAGCAGCTAACTGATCTTCCTTCCTTAACGGGAAAGCCGCAGTACCTTGCTTCACCATTTGTCACCGCAGGGGATCGCGTTTATCTGGTAGGTTTCCAGGATGGGTCTTTCCCGGAACTGGGTTGGCATATTACGGGAGAAATGGGGGGAATATGGGATCACCCTATTAAACTGATGGATGGATTCAGTGCCAGCATGACTATCCGGAACAGCAATGATTCCCTGTGCCTCGACAGGGCGGATCAGTTTGTTAATTACCCTATGGGCAATTGCCATCATTTTTCCTGGGAGAAGAATAATCTGACCATACGGCGTTATCAATTCATTCCGGATACTGTGGAAGGGGCCATAATTGAATACCGGATCATGAATGAAGGCACGGAAGAAAAGCAGATCGACTTTCTATTTACCGGATTTACCAACCTGAGACCTACATGGTTGGGGGAACGTACGAATATGATCGATGCGGAAGATGAAATTTCATTTGACAGGAAACTATATGCAGCTGTCGCAAAAGACAAAAGCAATCCCTGGTATGTTGTTTTCGGATCCTCTTTGCAGCCGGAAAATTATTCAGAGGTGGCGACCGGGTGCCAGACAGTAAAAAGAAATGGATTGGGTACGAATGCCACCCTGACCTTTTCATTTGCATTGAAACCGCATGAAGAACGGGTAATACCTTTATTCATCGCAGGTTCATATCAATCTAAAGAATCGGTCCTGGCGAATTTCAGACTGCTGAAGTCAGACGGCCTGGCCAATATAACCCGGAAGACAGAGCGATACAAAGAAATCAAGAAGGCTTCACATCTTACAATTCCCGATAAGGGGATGGAGCAGATGTTTGAATGGTTGAAATACAATACGGACTGGCTTGTTCGTAATGTTCCGGAGCAGGGCAGGGGCCTTTCGGCAGGATTGCCGGATTATCCATGGTGGTTCGGCACCGATGCCTGTTATGCCCTGCAAGGGGTATTGGCCACCGGCGATCATGAACTGGCCCGGAGCACAATACTTTTGCTTCATAAGGTATCACAACGGGAAAACGGTAATGGGCGGATCATTCATGAGGTTTCAACTAACGGATCGGTTTATAATCCGGGCAATGTGAATGAGACAGCTCAATATATCAGTCTGTTAATGACTTATTTCCGTTGGACCGGAGATAAGGAACTAATTGCACAGCTTTTTCCTGATGTAAAAAAAGGAATCAGTTGGTTGGAAGAACAGGATATAGACGGGAACGGATATCCCGACGGGAACGGAATGATGGAGATACACGGGTTGAATACGGAAATGATTGATGTGGCGGTATACACACAACAGGCGCTTGCGGCAGCATCAGAAATGGCCGTGATTCTCGGGGAGAATGAAACTGCGGCAGCATACAAAAGACAGGCAGATGAAATGAGGATCAGGATCAATAAGGATTGGTGGAACGAATTAAGTTTATCATACGGGGATTTCAGGGGAACCGTATCCGAAACCCGGCCCCTGCTGAAGAACGCATTGACAAGGGCTGATACGTTAAAAAAGCAGGAAGCCGTTGCGGAATTGAAGAAACTGGAAAAACAGCTGATAAATTATGCGCCTGACCGGCGCCATCCTTTTGTGATCTATCATAATTGGGTTGTCAACACACCCCTTGAAGCAGGTATAGCAGATGTTGAAAAAGGTGTGGCTGCACTTCGCACAGCCAGAAAATATGAAAATCCTTTTGGCGTTTACGTCACCGGAATCGACAAATCAGAAGAACCTGACAGCATCATATTGGAATCAAGGAAAAAAACCTTTTCATACCTTGGTGCAGTGATGACAATTCCCACAGGCGTGCAAGCAGTTGCTGCAGCAAATTATGGATCACCCGATGATGCCCTCCGTTATCTGGAGATGCTTCATCGATCGTTTGGCTATGCCCTGCCGGGATCGATGTATGAGGTGTCACCAGATTTTGGGATGGTGACCCAGGCATGGAATATTTATGGGGTTGCTGTGACAATTACAGGACACTTTTTTGGTATTCGGCCCAGGGCCTATGAAAAGACGATATATGTTTCACCAAGCCTTCCTTCGCAGTGGAATGAGGTTGCCCTTGAAAACATTAAAGTGGGTGATAATTCATTCAGCCTGGTCATCCATCGAAAATCGGATCACATGGAATATCATATCGCGCAAACCCGGGAAGACTGGACTATTTTAATAGATGTCAGAAATTCAAAAAAGGTGTTGGTTAATGATAAAGAACCAGAAAAAGAACTCATGATCGGAGGGGAACTTAAAATTAGCGGTCAGGATCATATTGTAAAGATTTTTTAAAATTTAGTAATTTTGATAAATGGAATTGAGAGGGATTTAAACCTGTTTCTAAACCGAAATACTACTGATAATGAAATGTACTAAATGTGGCGGGGAATTTAAAAAAGATAAATTCAGGGGCGTTGGGATCGATCGTTGTTCAGACTGCAAAAGCATCTGGCTTGACAACAGTGAGCTTCAGGAACTGGAGGATTCAGTCTGGGCAGAAGATGATCAGAAAGGGTCCCTATTCCTTGGAACTCAGCCATCTTCGCTCAAATGTCCGGTGTGTGGCATCCATATGAAAAAAATCAACTACCGGTTTTATGATCTTGAATTAGAAATATGTCCGGATTCGGATGGATTTTACCTGGATGCCCATGAAGAGGAACGCATTGTAGAACTGTTAAAGCAGGATAAAAAAGCAGATAACCGAAAAACAAAGGAAGAGGATGACTGGGCGGAATTAATTTCCCGAATGAAATCAAAGATATTTTTCAGTAAGGTTAAATCGTTTTTTAGCAAGTAGTTTCATGTCCAGCAAGCGGCAAATTCCTCATACCTTTGTTATTGTCTTCGCAATTATAGTAATTGCAGCCGTTGCTTCCTGGTTTGTTGAAGGAGGAGAGTATGAGCGAATGGCAAAGGTTCTTCCCGACGGAAGCACAAAAAACATCATTATTCCCGATTCTTTCAAAAATGTCCCCGGCAGCCCGCAAACCTGGCAGATATTTTCAGCCTTGTTTGAAGGTTTCGTATCCAAGGCGGATATCATTGTTTTTATATTGATCATCGGTGGAGCCTTCTGGATATTAAATGCAACCCGGGCCATTGATGTGGCGATCATTTCGTTTTTGAGATTCTCGAAAAATCTTGAAAAGAGCCGGATAATCAGAAAAATGGGGGTCAACAATATTATCATGGTGCTTATCATGATCATGTTCAGTTTATTCGGCTCAATATTCGGAATGAGTGAGGAGACCATTGCATTTATTATCATATTCGTTCCTCTTTCAATAAAAATGGGATATGATTCCATTGTAGGTGTTTGCCTTTGTTTTGTTGCTGCCGGGTTGGGTTTTGCAGGAGCCACTTTTAATCCTTTTACAATAGGGATCGCGCAGGGACTTTCAGATGTTCCCCTGTTTTCAGGGCTTGAATTCCGCATCTTTTGCTGGTTTGTGATTACGGCCACAGGTATTGCCTTTATCCTGAGATATGCATCCAGGATAAGGAAAGTCCCCGGAAGATCATTGGTTTATGAAGATGACCAGGTCTGGAGGGATAAGGCTGCCGGGGATCTTGAAAACGTGAAATATGAAACCCCCTTTTCAGCATGGGTGGTATTTATACTGCTCATGATTGTCATGCTTGTCTATTCATTTTTGTACCCGGTGTCGGTTATAAAAATCGGGCAATCGGAATTAAGCATGCCGGCGATTCCGATACTATCCGGACTCTTTGCAATTGCGGGTATAGCAACATTACGTAAATCGGTGCACTTTTTTATTCTGAGTATTTTTTTGTTTACAATCCTTTACCTCATTGTTGGAGTAATGGGATACCAATGGTACGTGCTCGAGATAGCCACCCTGTTTATGGTTATGGGCTTGTCATGCGGATTGGCCATGGGTTATGGCGCAAACCGGATCACCGAATTGTTTATTTCGGGCATAAAGGACATTCTCAATGCAGCACTTATTGTTGGACTGGCAGGAGGAATCATCGTTGTACTTCAGAACGGGAAGGTAATTGACCCCATGCTGCATAGCATTGCCGGCTCAATGAAGGATGTTGGCAAGTTCGGATCCGTGTCCATAATGTACGGCATTCAAACATTAATAAATCTTGTGATAACATCAGGCTCAGCCAAGGCTGCCCTTACAATGCCGATCATGGCGCCGTTTTCCGATTTGATCAATGTTTCCCGTCAGGCTACCATCATGGCTTACCAGTTCGGGGATGGCATTACCAATATGATCACACCCACTTCTGCAGTTCTTATCGGGGTGCTTGGTGTTGCAAAAATACCCTATGAAAAATGGATTAAATGGGTATGGCCATTGATCCTGATCCTGTTTACCCTGTGCCTGTTGTTGCTGATACCAACGGTAACAATGGATTTAAACGGGTTTTAGAAATTCTATCTCCTGCTTTTCGATCCAAATGCCCCGGCAAGGATAGAGCCCAGCACACCCCTGACCAGGGTGCGGCCAAGTTCATTGCCTACCTGTCGGCTCAGGCTACGGCCTGCAGCTTTGGCCAGGTCGCCAAAGATATCGCCTGCACTGCCCGGGACAGGTTTCTGCATTTTCTGCTGTTTCAGCATTTCTTTTTGATCAGCGGCAGCCTTTTCTTCAGCGTCTTCCTGTGCAAATTTCTTCTGCAATATTTCAAAGGCCGATTCACGGTCAATTTGTTTTTCATAAACGCCGTAAACAACCGATGAACGGATCAGGTGGTTTCTTTCTTCAGGCAGTATGGGACCTATCTGTGACTGGGGGGGTACAATTTTGGCTCTTTCAACCATGCCCGGAATTCCTTTTTCATCAAGAAATGAAACAAGGGCTTCGCCCACTCCCAGTTGCGTAATAACTTCTTCAACCTTGAATTTAGGATTCGCCCTGAATGTTTCTGCAGCCGATCGAACGGCTTTCTGGTCTTTTGGGGTAAAAGCACGCAAGGCATGCTGAACCCTGTTTCCCAACTGGCCCAGCACGGTATCGGGAATATCGATCGGGTTTTGGGTGACAAAATAGATACCTACTCCTTTTGAACGGACCAGCCTGACAACCTGTTCAATTTTTTCAAGCAATATCCTGGGAGCCTCATTGAAAAGCAGGTGGGCCTCATCAAAGAAAAATACAAGTTTTGGCTTGTCCAGATCCCCGGCTTCAGGCAATTGTTCGAATAATTCCGACAACAGCCAGAGCAGGAAGGTCGAATATAATCCGGGTGAAAGCATCAGTTTTTCCGATGCGATGATGTTCATCACACCTCTTCCTTTGCCATCGGTCTGGATAAAATCCATAATGTCGAGTGCCGGTTCAGCAAAGAATTTATCCGCACCCTGTTCTTCCAGGGTCAGCAGGCCTCTCTGGATGGAGCCTACGCTGGCAGATGAGACATTACCATATTCATTTGTATATTCATCGCGGTGTTCACCCACGAATTCAAGCATTTTCCGGAGATCTTTCAGATCGAGCAACAGCAAGCCATTGTCATCAGCTATTTTAAACACAAGATTCAAAACTCCGGACTGTACTTCATTAAGGTTCAGAAGCCTGCTCAGCAGCAGGGGTCCCATTTCTGAAATGGTTGTGCGGAGAGGATGGCCCAGTTCACCGAAGATATCCCAAAAGCACACGGGAAAAGCCATTGGATTGTGTCCTTCGATCTTCAGCTCCTGTATGCGGGCAGTAACTTTCGGATTGCCACCACCTGCCTTTGCAATTCCGGATAGATCTCCCTTTACATCTGACATTACAACCGGCACCCCGATGCTGCTGAATGTTTCAGCCATGCTCTGCAGGGTGACTGTTTTTCCTGTTCCGGTTGCTCCGGCCACAAGTCCATGGCGGTTTGACATTTTGGGTACCAGGTATAAGTCTATGTCTGACTTGCCAAGGAGAAGGTTTCCGTTGAGATCGATCATGTTGGAACGGTTTAGGTATTTGAGATATGTAAATATAGAAAAAAGTGATGAAAGAAGATACTGGATACTGGATACCGGATATTTGTCGATTTGTTGATTTCCGTGGGTTGTCACCCACGGTTATTTAAATCTGACCCCTTCGGGGTCGCAAGGACTGCACAACTGCATGATTGCACGATTGCACGACTGCACGACTGCACGACTTCTTACCTGCCGAACCGCAGAACTGCAAAACTGCAAAACTTACTTGTCCCTACTCGTCACTTGTCCCTCGTCCCTGGTCCCTACTAGTACCGGTAATGTTCGGGCTTGTAGGGCCCTTCAGCAGGAACGCCGAGGTAATCAGCCTGCTCCTTGGTAAGGGTGGTGAGTTTTACGCCAAGCTGGGCTAAATGCAGGCGGGCTACTTCTTCGTCGAGTTTTTTGCTCAGGCGGTATACTCCGACAGCATATTTATTTTGCCACAGGTCGATTTGGGCCAGGGTCTGATTTGTAAATGAATTGCTCATTACAAAAGACGGATGGCCGGTGGCGCAGCCAAGGTTGACAAGGCGGCCTTCAGCAAGCAGGTAAATTGCGTTTCCGGTCGGGAATGTATATTTGTCCACCTGGGGTTTGATATTGACATGCTTAATTCCGGGCATCGTAACAAGCTGGTCAACCTGGATCTCATTATCGAAGTGGCCAATATTGCATACTATAGCCTGGTCTTTCATCTGTTTCATGTGGTCCAGTGTAATAACATCCTTGTTCCCGGTTGTGGTGACAAAAATATTGCCTTCTTTCACTGCTTCTTCCACGGTTGTAATCTCGAATCCTTCCATGGCTGCCTGCAGTGCGCAAATGGGGTCTATTTCGGTGATCAGCACCCGGGCGCCATATGAACGCATGGAACGGGCACAGCCTTTGCCTACGTCGCCGTAACCAAGCACCACAATCACCTTACCGGCAATCATTACATCGGTTGCACGCTTGATCCCGTCCGCGAGGGATTCGCGACAGCCATAAAGGTTATCAAACTTGCTTTTCGTAACCGAATCATTAACATTAATGGCAGGGATCAGCAGTTCGCCTTTTTCCATCATCTGGTAAAGACGGTGAACGCCTGTAGTTGTTTCTTCAGAAACACCTTTCCATGATTTGGCGTACCTGTGCCATCTTCCGTGGTCCTCGGCCAGAATCCGCTTCAGCAATTCGAGGATTATTCCTTCTTCCTTGCTGGAAGGTTTCTTATCAAGTACAGAAGCGTCATTTTCAGCTTTGAAACCAAGGTGGATAAGCAATGTTGCGTCACCGCCGTCATCAACGATCAGGTTGGGCCCTTCACCACCGGGGAAGGCAAGTGCCTGTTCCGTGCACCACCAGTATTCTTCAAGGCTTTCTCCTTTCCAGGCAAAAACCGGTATGCCGGCAACGGCTATGGCAGCGGCTGCATGGTCCTGCGTAGAAAAAATGTTGCAACTTGCCCAGCGAACATCAGCACCAAGTTCTTTCAGCGTTTCAATCAATACGGCTGTTTGTATTGTCATGTGAAGGGAACCCGATATACGGGCACCATTCAGTGGTTTTGACGTGGCGTATTTTTTGCGGATTGCCATTAACCCGGGCATTTCCTTTTCAGCAATTTCAATTTCCTTCCGGCCGAATTCAGCCAGACTAATGTCTCTAACTTTGTAGGGAAGTGTTTCTGCAGCTATTTCTGTTTTCATATCGTATTGAAGAGTGATTTAGTATATAACTATTTATTGCCTGATTTTGTTTTGAAAAGTTTTAAGACTTCTATTTTATCTGTGGAGATCTGATCGCGCAACTCCCGCAGCGAACTGAATTTGATTTCACTTCTGAGCCATTCTGTGAACATAATCTGGATAGGCATATCATAGATGTCAGAATCAAAGTCGAATAGATTTACCTCGATTGTGCGTTCGTGCTTTTCTGTTTCAATTGTCGGCCTGTAACCAATACTCAGCATACCCTGATATTCCTTTCCTTCCACTTTCACCCTGGAGGCATATACTCCGGTTCTGGGAACAAGTTTTAGCGGTTCTGCCGGTTCGATGTTGGCAGTCGGGTACCCTAACGTACGTCCCAGTTTCTTTCCATGTACTACCTTACCGTTTAAAAAGTAGGGATACCCCAGGGCCTTGTTGGCTGCTGCAACCCTGCCTTCATTAATCATCTGGCGAATGCCGGATGAGCTTATTCGTACTTCATCCTGAATGACCGGATCAAGGCGTTCGGCTTGTATATTATATTGTTTCGCGCTCTTCTGCAAACTTTCAAATGTACCTTTCCTGTCCTTGCCAAAATGATGGTTAAACCCAATCACCACATGCCGGGCGCCGATTTTTCCTACAATATAGTCCTTAATAAACAGATCATAAGGAATGTTGGACAATTCTTTTGTGAAAGGAAGGATGAGCAGTTTATCAATCCCCTGTTTCCCGATCAGTTCGATTTTTTCATCCAGGGAGGTCAGCAACCTCAGTTCCCTGTTCTCCGGCTGCAAGACAAACCGGGGATGAGGCCATAAAGTAATAACAACGGATTCGCCTTCATACGTCCGGGCGAGTTCTTTAATTCGCCGGAGGATTTCCACATGTCCCATATGCACACCATCAAATATGCCGATTGTGACTACCGGATTGTGTGCCGTAATTTGGCTGATATCATTGAAAACCTTCAATTCCTTTTGATTTTGCACAGGGTGGCAAAGTTAACATTTATCATTCAATTAAGAAGAGATATACAAGCTATTGATAACCAAATTCGGGGCATAAACGCAGCCAGCGTTTATGGGTGAACTTGCCTGGCATGTGATTGTCTTTTATTTTGAGGAAATAGCATATTACAATGAGAAATGATATAGCAATGACGGCGATTAATTCATAAATTTAGTTCGTAATTGATGTGTTGAAAAATACCACTGAAAATGACATTCAAACAACCCGGAATTGTTAGTAATGACCCGTGGCTTGCTCCCTATGCGGAAATCATTTATCGCAGGCAGATGAAGGTACTCGAAAAAGAAAATGAGTTGGCGGGGGATAACAGGAGCATATCAGATTTTGCTACGGGCTACCTGTATTTTGGGTTACATCGGACCGATCAGGGATGGGTATTTCGTGAATGGGCTCCGAATGCAACCAAAATGTTCCTTGTAGGAGCTTTTAACGGATGGAGGGATTCGGGGGAATACAAACTTAACCGGCTTGAAAATGACGTTTGGGAGATTGAACTTAACGGGGATCAGCTGAAACAGGGTGACCTTTTTAAAATATCGGTCCATTGGGACGGAGGCAGGGGACACCGGTTGCCTTCTTATGCAAGACGTGTGATACAGCAGGAAGACACAAAAATTTTTGATGCCCAGGTCTGGGCTCCTCGGGACGATCATCAATGGAAGTATGGGGCGGTAAATGCCTCAGGCAGGCCTCCATTCATTTATGAAGCCCATGTGGGAATGAGCACTGAACAGGAAAAGATCGGATCATTTGATGAATTCAGGCTTAATATACTTCCCCGCATCAAGGCGGCCGGATATAATACAATACAGCTGATGGCCGTACAGGAGCATCCTTACTATGGTTCATTCGGGTACCATGTTTCTAATTTCTTTGCCGTATCATCCCGTTTTGGAACTCCTTCGGAACTCAAACACCTGATTGATGAGGCCCATGGAATGGACATAGCGGTCATCATGGACCTGGTACATTCCCATTCGGTTAAAAATGAATTGGAAGGACTTGGTAACTTTGACGGGACACCATACCAGTATTTTCATTCCGGACCCCGCAGGGAACATATTGCCTGGGATTCTCTTTGCTTTGATTACGGGAAAAATGAGGTCCTTCATTTTTTACTTTCGAATTGTAAATTCTGGCTGGATGAATACCGTTTCGACGGTTTTCGGTTTGATGGCGTCACCAGCATGTTATATTATGATCATGGGTTATCGCGCAATTTCACAAATTATGGCATGTATTATGATGGCCAGGAAGATGAGGATGCAATAACATATATAGCCCTGGCCAACAAGCTGATAAAACATGTCAATCCCATGGCGATCACTATCGCGGAAGAAATGAGCGGCATGCCCGGCCTTGCATCTCCTTTCACAGAAGGGGGATATGGATTTACCTTCAGGATGGCAATGGGTGTACCGGATTACTGGATTAAAATTATTAAGGAATTGCCAGATGAAGCGTGGAATGTATCTGAACTTTATCATGAACTGACAAGTAAGCGCAGCGATGAAAAGACGATTTCATACGCGGAATCGCATGATCAGGCCTTGGTAGGGGATAAAACACTGATATTCAGATTGCTTGACAAGGAGATGTATCATTTCATGGACAAAGCCTCACAAAACCTGATTGTTGACCGTGGACTGGCATTGCATAAAATGATCAGGCTGTCTACTGCATCCACCGGAGGTGGCGGCTACCTCAACTTTATGGGCAATGAATTCGGACACCCTGAATGGATCGATTTTCCCCGGGAAGGCAATAACTGGTCTTATAAATATGCCCGGAGGCAATGGAACCTTGTGGATAACACGGAACTGAAATATCACTGGCTGGGTGATTTTGACAAGGACATGATACATCTTCTGCAGGAAAATGATCTGTTGAATGTACCCTGGTGCAGGCTTTTGTCAGATAACCGGCCTGACCAGGTTATGGCATTTGAACGGGGCAGCTTTATTTTCGTTTTTAATTTCAATCCGTTCACCTCATTTACTGATTATGGCATACAGGCACCCCCCGGCAAGTACCGGATCTTTCTGAACACAGATAATCAAAAATACGGGGGAAAGGGACATGTGGATGAGACACTCACCTATTTTGCACAAGTTGGGGGCAAATTAAATGACCCTCATTTCCTTAGAATGTATATCCCCGCCAGGACGGGTATCGTATTCAAAAAAATTCCGACACCTGCAGTTTATTAATTTGTTGATATGTTGATTTGCTGATTGGGCTGACGCGGCAAGAGATCTGTTGATTTGTTGATGGTTTAGGATGAAGGCGCTGAAGGCGCTGAAGGCTGAAGGCTGAAGGCTGTTAAGTAGAGAGATCTGACTGCATGACTTCATGACTGCATGACTTTTTTACTTACTCCCTCCGGAGGGATAATACCATAAAATCTTCCCATAAACTGCAGAACTGCAGAACCGCAGAACCGCAGAACTTCCTTTCTGCAAAACTATTACAGAAGGCCCTCCAAAAAAAATGCCGTCAGTTCTAACTAACGGCAATTAATATTTACAGGATTAAATAAATTCTATCCGAGATAAGTCTTAAGTAATTTATTCTTCGATTTCTGGCGAAGGTGTTTAATGGCCTTTTCCTTTATCTGGCGGGTGCGCTCCCGCGAAATGCCTATGGTTTGGCCAATTTCTTCCAGTGACATGGGTTTTGTACCGATGCCATAAAATGCGCGGATTACATTGCTTTCCTTTTCCGGAAGCGTACTGAGTGTCCGTTCAATTTCTTTGGCAAGGGATTCCTCGATCAATTTGCTGTCGGTGGAAGGAGTATCATGACTGGGCAATACATCCAGAAGGCTGTTTTCTTCACCATCCTGAAACGGGGCATCAACCGACAGGTGCCTGCCTGACAATTCCAGGGTCCCGGCTACTTTTACCTCAGGAAGTTCCAAAATTGCGGCAACTTCTTCTGGGGAAGGTTCACGTTCGTGTTCCTGTTCGAGTTTTGAAAAAGCCCTGTTGATTTTATTCAAGGCACCGATTTTATTCAAAGGAAGACGGACAATCCGGGATTGCTCCGCTAACGCCTGCAATATACACTGCCGTATCCACCAAACTGCATACGAAATGAACTTAAACCCTTTGGTTTCATCAAATTTTTTGGCAGCTTTTATCAGTCCGAGATTACCTTCATTGATCAAATCAGGTAAACTTAATCCCTGGTGTTGGTATTGTTTGGCAACCGAGACAACAAATCTTAAATTAGCCTTGGTGAGTTTTTCGAGGGCTTCCTGGTCTCCCATTTTAATTCTTTTCGCCAGTTCAACTTCCTCTTCCGGAGTTATTAATTCCTCCTTGCCAATGTCGTGTAGATATTTTTCTAAAGAATCACTATTTCTGTTTGTTATGGACTTTGTTATTTTTAACTGCCTCATATTAACCTTTCGTTTAAAGTAAGCGCTAACGAATAATTTATCTAAATAACAAAAAAAGGAATGTTTTGTTGCAAACTTAATTCTTAAAAAATGCTAAATCTCAAATCCTTTTTTTTCTTTTGCCTGAAAATATAAAATTTTCAGGTAATATCAAAACTTTATTTAATCTAATTAAACAAAAAACATGCCATTGAATTCCCGTAATCGCTACTATATTTATCTTCCTGTTATATTGGCAATGATTCTATGGAGTTTTAGTTTTATCTGGTATAAGCAGGTTTTTTTATATTACCGTCCGGTGACTGTTATCGTTCTCCGCCTCGTTATAGCAATTCCCCTGTTATTTATTCTATCTCTTGCAGCGGGTAAATTACAGCGTATTCAGCGCAGGCACCTGAAATGGTTCATCCTCCTTGCCTTTTTTGAACCCTTTCTTTATTTTATGGGAGAATGCTATGGTATGAATTTAATAGCACCCAGCCTGGGTGCTATAATTATTTCGCTGATTCCGCTATTGGCACCTATACCTGCGAGGTATTTTTTCAGGGAGAAATTCTCTGTTGCAAATTATGTGGGATTGTTCATATCGCTGACAGGCTTGATTCTTGTGGTGACAGGTGACCGGGATGCCAAGCCTGCTGCCATTGCGGGTGTTTTATTGATGCTTGTCGCTGCAGTTTCGGCGGTTTGTCATTCAATTTTTGTGCGTAAGCTTTCTGAAAATTACAGCTCATTTACAATTGTCACCTATCAGTGTACATTTGGACTTGTATATTTTATACCTGTGTTTGCATTCACTGATTTCAAACTCTTTATTCATCAGACGCATACCTTTGAATCACTGCTCCCGGTCATTAAGCTGGCTGTTTTTGCATCAACACTCGCCTTTCTGCTGTTTGTATATTCCATAAAAAACCTGGGTATGGCCAGGACGAATGTGTTCGTCTATCTCATTCCCGTTTTTACAGCCATTCTGTCATATTTCATTATTCATGAAAAATTCGGACTGACAAAAATTGCAGGGATACTGGTTGTTGTGGCAGGACTTATTTTCAGTCAGGTTACTCATATGCGGCGGTTAGATCGTGCTGGCTGAAATGGATTTTTAGACTAACTTTGCAGCCGACAAAACAGTAGTGTTTTTATGAAAAAGCCCCGGTCAATTGCGGGAAGAAGCATACTTCCCTTTCTTTTTGCACTCCTTGTAATTTTTACCGGATGTTCATCTTCACATCATGCGGCAAAGGGCAAGCAGGGTCAGGTTCCATGTCCCTGTGAAAAAAGAAGCAACCGCCGATGATCCCATTACGTGATACAATTCCATCACGCAGTATTCCCATCGTAAACTGGATACTGATTTTCACAAATGTCCTTGTTTTTATTTTTGAGGTATTTATGTTGAAGGATTATCAGGCGGAATCATTTATATATACTTACGGACTGGTTCCTGACAATATTCGCCTGGCCGGATTATCGAATCTTCATGAACTGCGCACTGTTGTTTTCAGGCCTTTTTTCACCAATATGTTTTTACATGGAGGGTGGGGGCACCTGATCGCCAATATGTGGATACTTTTCATTTTTGGGGATAATGTTGAGGACCGGATGGGAAAGGTAAGATATTTTCTTTTTTACATAATATGTGGATTGATTGCAACTCTCACCCATTTTTTGTTGCACCGCAATTCACCCATACCGGTCATTGGAGCATCAGGGGCTATCTCAGGGATCATGGCTGCCTATATGATTATGTTTCCAAAAAGTACAATCATTTCCTTCATTCCCATTTTTATCATTCCACTCTTTTTACCCATTCCGGCGATGATTTTCATCGGTATCTGGTTTCTGGGCCAGCTGCTCAGTGGTACAACCTCTCTTATGCTTTCAGATAGTGCGACAGGCATAGCATTCTGGGCACATATCGGCGGATTCCTTGGAGGGCTGGGGATATACCGGTATTTTGATTCTTCCGGCCGTAAGGCACACTATCAATAATTTTTTTGATAACTGATATTAACCATGTCCAAGCAGCAAAAGACGATCAATTTATTGCCCGAACCGGTATTTTTGTCGATGATATACAGGATAGGCGGGATGTATGTTCTGTTTGGACTGTGCAGGCTGCTGTTTGTATTGTTTAATTTCAGGTATTTTTCCATTTCCGGTCCCGCACATGTATTCCAGTGGCTGTGGGGGGGACTTGTATTTGACACTGTAGCGATTCTGTATGTAAATGTTCTGTATATCGTCCTGGCAACAATTCCTGTGCCGTTCAGGTATAAAAAATGGTACGAGGGAATACAGTCTGTGATTTTTGTAACCACCAATTCAATTGCCCTGGCTGCCAATCTTACCGATGTGTTTTATTATCCTTTTACGTTAGCCCGGACAACAGCTTCAGTTTTCAGGCAATTCTCAAATGAATCAAACCTGGGAACATTGTTTACTAAATTCCTTGTTGATTACTGGTATGGTACACTGATTTTTGTCGTTATTATTGCAGGCCTTGTATATTTCACAAAAAAAACCAGACCGGCCGGCCTGCCCCCCCGATTCGGGTTCTATTATTACGGGTATGCTCTTGTTTTAATGCTTCTTACCTATACCCTTTTCATAGGAGGAGTGAGAGGTGGTTACAAACACAGCACCCGTCCGATTACCCTAAGCAATGCGGGCCAGTACGTACATGAACCTGCTGAGGTGAGTATTGTACTGAATACGCCTTTCTGCATCCTGAAAACGGTGGGAATCAAGACTTTTTCGAAGGTTGATTATTTTACCCCTTCTGAAGCGGACAGCTTGTTCCCCGTAATACATTATCCTGTTCAGAAGGGTGAAATGAACAGGAAAAATGTGGTCATTATTGTTCTCGAAAGTTTTGGAAAGGAATTTATCGGGTTTTTTAATGATGAACCCGGCAGGCAATATAAGAGTTATACCCCTTTTATGGATAGCCTGTGTGAGAAAAGCCTCACCTTCCGGTACAGCTATGCAAACGGCAGGAAATCCATCGATTTTATGCCGTCCATATTTGTCAGCCTTCCATCTATCATTGAGCCTTATGTGCTGACTGAATGTTTCAATAACAACACCCAAAGCCTCCCCTATTTGCTGGATAAGGAAGGCTATAACAGTTCATTTTTCCATGGAGCCCCAAACGGGTCAATGGGATACCTGGCCTTTTCTAATCTTATCGGCATTCAGCAATATTTTGGAATGAATGAGTATGGAAATAAAAATGATTTCGATGGCTATTGGGCTATCTGGGACGAGGAATTTTTCCAGTTTTTTGCGGACAAGCTTTCCGGCTTTCCACAGCCGTTTATTTCTGCTATTTTTAGTGCCACATCACATCATCCTTTTGTATTACCGGAAAGATACACCGGGAAATTTCCGGAGGGTCCCCATCCGATAAACCGGTGCATCGGTTATACGGATATGGCTGTCCGCCGCTTTTTTGATAACGCTTCAAAACAGCCCTGGTTTAACAATACAATTTTTGTCATTACAGCCGATCATTGCCAGTCGCAACCCCAGCAGGATGTTTACCTTTCATCCACGGGATCCTTTGAGGTTCCTGTAATTTTTTATACTCCCGATGGCAGCCTGCACGGCAAAGATCCGCGGCTTGTACAGCAGATCGATATAATGCCCGTGGTGCTCGGACACTTAAACTACAACAAGCCCTATTTCGGGTTTGGAAATGATGTGCTTCATGAAAAAGGAAATAACGCAGTTGTAAATTACATAAACGGCACTTACCAGCTTCTTTACGGTGACCATGTGCTGATCGCCGATGATAAAGAAACCAGGGGGGTCTATAATTTCAAAACGGACAGATTGCTGCAGAATAACCTGGCAGGTAAGGATGCAACTGTTGAGGATACGCTGAAGCTTAAAATGAAGGCATTTATTCAGCAGTATAATAATCGCATGCTTGAGAACCGGATTAGTTTACAGTAGTGTTCCGGGAGCTGATTTTTTACCGCAGATTTCGCAGATTAGCAATTACATAATTCTGGTAACGTTTAATCGAATGCAATGAGATTTCTTCGCGACCTCAAAAAAGCGCCACAAAATAAATTTTTGCGAACTTTGCGCATTCCTCCGTGCACTTTGCGTTAAATTTTTTATGTATCCACTCTTAAGAAATATATTCCATAAACTTTTACATTCTCCCGTTAAAATCAAAAAATTCCAATTAACTATCATCAAAAAATTTGATTTAGAAACGATATGAAAGAATATTTGTTTTTCGAAATATTATTAATATTTTTGAGTGATGGTGTTTAAGCGGGATTATCGCGTTTTCATCTTTCATAAAGATTCGAAGGTCTCGGCCAACCAATGAAAAAAAGGAAAAAGCTATGGGAGTAGAAAAACCAAGTTCAGGTCAGGTGAAAGTCACCGCCGCAGGATTTCTTAGCCTGTTTTCCCTTGTTGGAATTATGTTTTACGGACTTCCTTTTTTTTATGATTTCTGGGTACAGGATTATGGATGGTCACGGGCAACAGTGACATCAGGGAACGCTTTTGGAAAAATTATTATAGGGTCATTTGCTTTTTTTGCAGGATGGGTCATAGACCGTTTCGGCCCGCGCAGGGTGATGCTTGCAGGTATCATGATGGGAGGCATCTCATTAATCGGACTGAGCATGGTTACCTCACTCTGGCAATACTACTTTTTTTATCTTTTCAATGCCCTTGGGTACATGTGTGGCGGTCCGCTGCCAAACCAGGTTCTGATATCCAGGTGGTTCAGCAGTGCCCGCGGGAAGGCTATGGGTATAGCCTATCTCGGAATTGGTGTAGGCGGAATGCTCGTTCCCCAGATAGCGAAAAAACTCACGCTTTCATTCGACTGGCATTTTTCAATGATGATACTTGGGATACTTATGATTGTTATTGCCCTGCCGATGGTTTGGTTCGTAAAGGACAGTCCGGGTGAATTATCACAGGAAGCAAAGCTCCCGCATGAAAAAATAAAACTTAGCAACATTTTGAAAGGGTGGCCCTTTTACCTGTTGCTGATCGGTAGCGTTTGTTCCATTGGAGCCGTGAGCGGGACAAGTCAGAATCTCAAGCTTTTTTTCAGCATCGATTTAAAATACACCCAGGAACAATCCGCCAATGTAATTTCGCTGATCCTGGCTGCAAGCATCATTGGACGCCTTCTGATGGGTTGGTTGGCCGATAAAATGCCGAAGAAATATGTGATGATGATCATTTATACAATGGTAGCCGGTTCGATACCCCTTCTTTTTCTCGCGACCGAACCCGGTATGGTGTATGTTTTCGCTTTTATTTTCGGAATAGGACTCGGCGGTGATTATATGATCATACCCCTTATGGCTGCTGAGCTCTTTGGAGTGAGGGTGATGGGGCGTGTAATGGGCATAATTCTGACCTTTGACGGGCTGGCGGAGGCATTTTCCCCTATGCTGGTAGGCTGGTTAAGGGACCGGGGAGGAGATTATACCAATGGATTCCTGGCTTTAATAATACTTGGAATTATTGGTATTATCACTGTTTCGATGTTACCGCGGAAAACCGCGGGCCTCTAACCTCCTGCTTCCAACATTATATTAATAATAAGCTATTGTAACATTATATAGTTTTATTTACTTATTTTTGGCTCAACAGTGTTTCACTTATTGGTTAAAGGATCATCAATTTCAAAATTCTAATTTATGGAACGCATCAATTATGTAATACTGAATGTTATGGCGGGTATGCTTCTGACATTTGGCGGTTGTAAAACGGCAGCACCGAAGGTGGAACGTTATTATACAGCAGAGGATTTTGCAAAAACAGAAAAGATAGACATGCATTGTCATATCACTGTAGACAGACTCGATTTTATGGATCTGGCAAAGGCAGACAATTTCAGAATTCTTACAATCAATACCGATGCGTATGAGGATCCCACCATTGAAGACCAGGAGCAATTCGCGTTAAACCAGATCAGGGCATATCCTGACAGGTTGTCTTACCTTACGACTTTTTCGATAAAAGGCTGGGATCAGCCGGACTGGCAGGAAAAAACAATAGCACGCCTTGACAGTTCCTTTAAAAAGGGAGCCATTGGTGTAAAGGTGTGGAAGAATATCGGTATGGTGGAAAAAGACAAGGATGGGAATTTTATCATGATCGACAATGCACGGTTCGACCCCATCTTTGAACACATTGAGAAAATGGGAAAATCGGTCTGTGGTCACCTTGGAGAACCCCGAAATTGCTGGCTTCCGCTGGATCAGATGACTGTAAATAATGACCGTAAATATTTTGAAGAGCACCCGGAGTATCATATGTTCCTTCATCCTGAATTTCCTTCTTACGAAGAACAGATCAGGGCCAGGGACAGCATGTTGAGCAAGCATCCCACCCTGCGCTTTATGGGTGCACATATGGGCAGTCTGGAATGGAGCGTTGATGAACTTGCAAGTCATTTTGACAAGTATCCGAATATGACCGTGGATTTAGCCGCACGGATATGCCATATTCAAAAACAGGCCCAGAGTGACCGGGATAAGGTACGGGGCTTCTTCATTAAATACCAGGACAGGCTTATCTATGGAACGGATGAAGGGGACTATGAAGGCGCAGATCCGGATCCGGAAAAGATGAAAGCCAAAACGCATGAGGTATGGACACGCGACTGGAAATTTCTCACAAGCGACGAGGTTATGACTTCATGGGAAGTAGACGGTGAATTTAAAGGACTGAAATTGCCGGCGGATGTAATCGATAACATTTATTACAAAAATGCTGTAAAATGGTTTCCCGGAATTTAAGGATAAAGCACCGGTTGACAAGGCTGATTCCTACGGATGCATATAGCTCATGGAAGTTTTGTTGGACATCCTGTTAAATATTGAAAAATTAAAACTCATGACCGAAGATGAGCAGATCAGGTGATAATTACCTCTATCCCGCTTTTTTCGAGTCTCGATATGTCCTCTTCCCTCGCAGAAGAATCTGTGATTACAACATGCACACTGTTAGTAGGAGCTATAAATGCGAAACGCCGCCTTAAAAACTTCCTTGAATCTGCAACTACAATAACCTTTTTGGCCATGTTAATCATGATCTGGTTCAAGTGAGCTTCCTCAGAATTCGGAGTAGACAATCCATGCGTAGTATCAAAGCCGTCTACTCCAAGAAAAAGCTTGTCACAATAGAATTTCCCGAAATTTTCATCTGCCAGCACGCCGACAAGTGAAAGGGATTTCTTTCTCAGAATACCTCCGGGCATGAAAATATTAAAACTTTCATATTCCGACAGAATAATTGCTATGTTAAGTGCATTGGTAATGATCGTCAGGTTATGTAAATGTTTAAGGTTTTTGGCGATTTCGGTAGTGGTAGTGCCGGAATCAAGTACAATTGTATCCCCGTCTGCAATAAGACCGACAGCTGCATTGGCAATCCGTTGTTTCTCCTTCAGGTATTCCTTCTGGTTGTCAGTAATGAAGGGGTTAATCCCCATTCGGTAATGCTTAATCATAATTGCACCTCCCCTGGCACGGATTAACATATTCTGTTTTTCAAGGTGAGAAAGGTCATTTCGGATGGTCACCTCACTGATCCTGAACATCTCGCTTAGTTCACTTACAGTAACCTGACCCTTGGTTTCAAGTTCATCAAGAATTTTAGCACGTCTTGATACAGTTGATTTATTTGATGATCGATCCATTTTTGCTTAAATTTTAAATATCATGCGTTAAATTGACATTTGGACGACAAAGTATGAATTAAATCACAGGCACATATTGAGAAATAGTTTTATCCGGATACTGCCTGTATTCTATAACCGCTGGATTGTCATTCCACCATCGACGCAAACAACCTGCCCGGTTGAATAAGGCAGTTTTCCCGTTGCCATGGCAGCGGCCACTTTGCCTACGTCCTCCGGGGTACCCCATCGCTTTTGAGGTGCGAGGCCCTGTTGAAACAACCTGTTGTATTTTTCCGTAACGCCGGCTGTCATGTCTGTTTCAATTACACCGGGTTGGATTTCATACACGGGAATGTCGAATTCCCCGAGCCTTGCAGCCCAGAGCTTGGTAGCCATTGCAATGCCCGCTTTTGATATGCAATATTCACCGCGGTTAACTGAGGCTACCGAAGCCGAAACTGAGGAAACATTGATGATACAGTAAAAACCTGCAGGATCGGTTGCTTTTTGTTTTACCATGTGCCCTGCCACCCGTTGTGTCAGAAAATACGGTCCCTTGAGGTTAGTATTCAGCACCAGGTCAAAACTGGCTTCTGTCGCTTCCAGGATATCCCGTCTTTCAGGAGGTGCAATCCCGGCATTGTTGACAAGCACATTCAATTGTCCGAATTCTACAATCGCCTGGCTGATTATCTGATTACGGTCTCTTTCTTTTGAGACATCCCCCTGTAAATAAATAACCCGGCTGCCCATGGACCTAAGTTCGTTCAATACCGGGGTGACATCTGATTCGTCGCGCCTTCCGTTCAAGGCAAGGTCGAATTGGGCGCCGGCCATTTCCCTGGCGATTCCGAGCCCTATGCCACGGGTTCCGCCTGTAATCAGTGCTGTTGGTTTCATAATTCAGGTATTTCCATCCAGGTTTTTTTCGCCCAGCTTTCCAGTCCCTTTTCAGCCAGTTGGACCCCTTTGGCCCCTTCCTTCAGGTTCCACGGAAAGGGTCCGTTTTTTACAATATGTTTGAGGTATAGTTCCCACTGTATCTTAAAGGCATTTTCATACTGCTGGTTTTCCCCCACCTTTTTCCAATCCTCGTAAAAATTGATGGGCTGGGGAACATCCGGGTTCCAGACCGGGGCCGGGGTATTTTCATATTCCTGTATCCAGCATTCGCGTAAACCGACCACGGCGGAACCTTTAGTCCCGTCCACCTGCAGTGTCAGCAGGTCGTCGCGCCGCACCCGGGTTGTCCAGGAAGAGTTGAAGCTGGCCACCACGCCCCCTTCAAGGAGGAATGTGGTATAGGCAGCATCATCGGCGGTACAGGAGTATACTTTCCCGGATTCATCCACGCGTTCAGGAATATGTGTCGCCGCGAGGCAAAATACCCCTTTCACGGGCCCGAAGAGGTTATCGAGAAGGTATCTCCAATGGCAGAGCATATCGAGAATAATCCCTCCTTCATCTTCTTTCCTGTAATTCCAGCTGGGACGCTGAGGCTGGCGGGTAAATCCTTCAAAGACCCAATACCCGAATTCTCCCCTGACAGAAAGTATCCTGCCAAAAAAACCGCCTGCAATAAGTTCTTTAAGTTTTACCATCCCGGGAAGCCATAATTTATCCTGAACAACCCCGTGTCTGATACCGGCATTTTCTGCCAGGCGGTATAGTTCCATTGCCTGGTCTGTGCCTGCTGCCACGGGTTTCTCACAGTATATGTGCTTGCCTGCCTGAATGGCCATTTTGATGGATTCCACGCGCCGGCTTGTTTTTTGTGCATCAAAATATACCGGATACTGAGGATCCTCCAAAACAGAACGGAGATCGGTTGTATATTGTTGAATGCCCGACTTTTCTGCAAGTTTTTTCAATTTTTCCTCATTTCTTCCTACAAGTATTGGAACCGGAAGGATGACTTCACCATCTCCCGCATCTACACCCCCCTGGCGAATAATTTCAACGATCGAGCGCATCAGGTGCTGGTTGGTCCCCATTCTGCCGGTAACCCCGTTCATGATGATCCCGATACGGTGTATTATATTTTTGTCGTTCATTATCTAAGTTTTTGTTAAATAGGCATGTTTAATTTTTTTGAGGTATTGGTGCTGATCTTCAGCCCAATGAGACTCCGAAAAAATCTCTACTTCAATGAATCCGTCATATCCTGTATTTTCAACCCATTCCCTGATGAGGGGAATATTGATACAACCTTCACCCATTATTCCCCTGTCGTTTAAAAGATCAGTTGTAGGGACTTTCCAGTCACATACATGGAAAGCAAATAAATGGCCCCCGGCGGCACACCGTTTAATTCCCTGCTCCAGGTCAGGATCCCACCAAACATGGTATACATCCAGGGCCACCCCCACATTTGGGGAATGGATGGCTTCAGCCATCGAATTGGCCTGCGCGAGGGTATTAACTGCAGAACGATCTCCTGCATACATGGGATGCAGGGGTTCTATGGCCAGTCTGACACCTGCCTTTTCGGCAAAGGGATTCAGGCGAAGAATACCTTCCAGTATTTGTTCACGCGATTTTTCAAGTGACTGGTCTTTTTCGGAACCACATACAAGCACGATCAGTGGCGCTCCGACAGATACAGCCTGTTCAACCGCAACATAGTTATCATCCAGTGCCTTTTGCCTTTTAACTGCATCTGTGGAAGGGAAAAAACCGCCCCGGCATAGCGATACAACCTGCATTTCATGATCAGCGAGCATGGTTCTGACCTCACTGAGATTTTTGTTTTCAAGTACGTTGCGCCAAAGGGTGATTCCCTGTATCCCGGCGGCATGATAATTCCGGATGCAGTCTTCAATTCCCCAGGGCCTGGTTGTTATTGTGTGCACGCAAAGCCTGGATAGATCTTTCAATATGCCCGCCATCGCGTAGTTAAATTAATCCGCTGAAAAAAGTATAGTAACTGTCATTATTCATGAGCCGTTGAAGGTAAAGCGCCGCTTCACGGGCATGGTAATCGCCCCACATGGATGATTCCCCGCAGGGGATCTTCCTGCCTTCAGGGATATAATCCCAACCGTTCGGCCTGTGGTAAACGGAGTGCAGGATCAATCCCTGGTGATCCGGCTTTTTACTGAGATACGGATCTCCAAGCAGCGTATCCATAATTGTCAGTCCTGCCTGCCTGTAACGGTCTGCCTCCTTCCCGGGCTGATTCGAGTGAAGAAAATTTCCCAGGCGCAGCAATCCCTGGGCGGCAATAGAAGCCGCCGAACTGTCAACCGGCTCATGGTCATTGTAGGGATCTGCCTTCGTATTCAGATAATCTCCAAGTTTCGACAGGCCCGGGGCACCTGTATCCCAATACGGTATGCCGTCAGAAGCTGCGGTGTTTATGTAAAAATCGCAGGTGGCGGTGGCAGCCTGCAGCAAAACAGATTCAAGCCTTTCTTTTCCGCCGGCATCCTCCAAACCTGATGCAGGCATGGCATGAAGGAGTTCCAGGTGTTCCGAAAATCCCAGCATGGCCCAGGCAAGTCCTCGCGTCCAGGTGGTAAAGCCCGAATAACCCTGCTGGGTGCCCGGGCACCGGTAGCAGCCGTCATTTGTATTAAACAGGGATTCATGGGCCACCCTGCCCCGGACATCATATATATCCCGTCCTTCACCATAAAAAACCGACCACGCGGCCGAGGTGGAAAGATGCTGCATGGCCCTATGCAGCAGGTTGACGGTAACGTCGTTATCAATTTTCAGCGCATGATTAAGTAAATGACTGATAATCAGAATACGGCATGACCGGATCGTATCGATAAACAAGGAATGGGGTCCGTTAAACGAATAGATAAATCCACCATCCCTGATCCGTGTCCAGCGGCTTGCCTGAACGGCCCCGGATACTTTCAGGGCAAGCTCGTAAAAATTCCTCTCATCCTGATTATAGGGCAGTTTTCCTTCGTGCATGAGGCGAAGCAGGTTACCGTATGTACTGATATTGTTAAACCCGTGGTCATGCACACCCGTATTGCTTACATGTCCGGCCATTCCCGCGATAGTATCTTTCCTTCCCCAGTCGGCAAATTCGGAAGCCCCGGTGGCATCGAACTGTAATAGGGCCGAACCGATCTGAAATCCGCGGGTCCAATCTGTCCAACCCCTCGGGGTATACTTACCCTGAACGGTAAAGACCGGTGAACCTTGGCTTGTATTGCCCTGCTGCCGGATGGTCCTGATCTTTTCTCCCGAGATACTCCAGAATACCCGTAGTTTCTCGCGGAAATCTGTGGGTTTCAACTGATAATTTACGCGGATCATGAATTGGTTTTCTAAGTTTTTTCTACCCTTTCAAGCACCTTAATATCCTCGGGCCGGTTTGGGAAACAGTATTTTTCTTATCTACGAACTGCTTTCCCATATACCTCAATCCAGTCAAGCCGAGAACATGCAATACTCTGGCCCCCTCGCATCAGGTCTGAAAACCCGATTTCATCCACCTTTGAAAGGTCGGGATTCGCAACCGGGGAACCTTCCACGACTGTTGCAATATTCAGCTCGTACCAGGTTATATCCGCCAGGTTAAATTCAGTCATACGCCAGTCCTTTGACGCACCGTCACATTTGTCACTGACAAGCCAGGTTCCGTCTGCCAGTTTAAGAATGATGTGCAGGCGGCGCATACCTGATTGTCTGGACCTCCACACTATTCTGGCAAAGCTGCTGAGATCAGCATATAACGTGCGGCTTTTCAGTGTAACCGCCCAGTTTGACTTGCAGGTGCCGGACCATATATACCAGGGATCATCTGACGGCATGGAGTGATGGCTCTTTTTGATACTGTCTGCGCCAGATCCGTAAAGAGACAATACAAGGTCTTTATTGGCAACGTGTTCCTGGGTTACAGGCGTGGCCGCCGGGATTTCTTTCCAGTCTTCCCTGAAAAACAGGGGGGGCCTGTAATCTTTCAATGCAGCCTGGCCCATTGGCCTTGTAAACTTTCCGGGTATCGTGTGATTTATCGCCATTCCAGCAAAGGAACCTGCACCCAGAAATATCAGTACAAGCGGTAAATTTTTCATAAAAAAAGGGGTTACTAAAATTTTGATCTAAAAATAGTGAAAATCCAAATACTATTTCATTAAATTTCCTAGATTTGAATAAATCTTACATTTCGTTACTATTATTGTAAATATAAAAAGGTATAGTAAGATTATTGAAGATAATCAGAATGTATAGCAGCCTGGCCGGAAGCTGAGCGATGACACCTTTGTAGCGAGAATTTGACAGGTTTATTGAATTATTGACCCGGATTAAACGTATAGGAATATTTTTCGTATTCGGCCTGCAGGCGGGGCAGGTCAATATCGTTCCCCTTGTGAATGACCATCCGGTAGCGCAATACGACTGGTTTGTCAACGGCAATTTCAACCCTTTTTCTGCCCGGATAAACAATATTCTGCATGCTGGTTTCCCGCCTTAATATCCATGGAGCGGGATAATTTGGAGTATCCGGATGACACAGGATGGCATATCCCTCTACATTTCCCTTTGATCCGAAGGAACCTGTGAAATCCATCCAAGGGCCGGCTATTACCTGCAGGGTTTGCGGAATCACCGTTCCTGAGGCGGATGTAAATGCCATATCTTGCGGAAGTTTGCTGCGGATGCAAAAACCACCATATCCTTTCTCATCTTCCGCCCCGCCGATGCTGACACCCTGAACAAGAGCCCTGAGGCTGATCTCGAAGTCGATAAGACGGATCCCCTGTTGCAGGGGATGAACCATTACTATTGTATTTTCCTTTAGAAATGACCTGCCCTGCTGATATAACGGCGATTTCCAGTTAACCTCAATGTCGAACCTGGCAAGTTTTTTTTCAATACCTGACTTTACCGCGACTACATCCTGTACCAGGTTTTCCATGATCCATCCGTCGGCTACGCGCTGATTTCCGATAAAAACCTGGTGCCATGCCCAGAATATACCGCGGTGGTATGGGTGGTCTGCCGGGAATTCCTCCGTTAGGGTGTCGCCTTCAATTCCCCATACCGGGTGAAAATAGTTATTGCAGGTATACTGGCCGTCTGACACCTTCGGTTTCTGCTGATAAAAGAAAACAGGCCTTCCGTTTTCATACAATCCTGTTCCCTCAGGGGTTTCGACAAATGTAAAGGATGCTTTTTCCGAGAAAAAGCCTGCAGAACATAAAAGCAATAAACCCGGAACTATATTTCGCAACAGCCTCATAATTATACAATTTTTCGGTTCACCGGATCCCAGGCGACCTGCCGTTTTTCCATATAGGATTTATGAGCCATGAGGCAGGCCACACCTTCCTCATATACCCTTTCAATGTTGCAGCTTGGTTCTCCGCCATGGCGGATGCAATCGATCCATTCTTTCAGGTGAAGGTGTGTAACGTCAACATCCCTTCCGTTAATGTTTGTGGTTGTAAGTCCCCTGGCAGCATAATACTTTGCCGTAGCGGAGGTTATCGCATCAATCTTGCCTGATCCGGGCTGAATGGACAGCATGGGAGAAGAAGTGTCAATAATCCCTTCGTTGATTTCCTTTTTATATCTCGTCGAATTATAGTCCGCCTTGATACTTATAGATTCCCCAAGTTCCATGGAAGCATCATGCCCCATGAATACCCTTCCCCGGTCCCTGCTGGAGGCAAGGTTGGCACTGTAAACCAGGGTAAGGTCCCTGTTTGGGTATTCGAATACGCAGTGCAGAACGTCGGGAATTTCACGGTTATCCTTCCAGTAATAGATACCCCCCGAGGCAGCAGCAGTTGCCGGAATACCGATCCTGAGCAACTGGTTCACCGCATCAAACTCATGGGTAAAAAGCTGGCCGATCATGCCCAGGTCATAAGCGAACCATTTTACCCAGCTGTAATACCGGTCAATGCTGAATGGTACGGAAGGCCTGTCGCCAAGCCATTGCTTCCAGTCTATGGATTTTTCATCGCCCGGGTAAGGTTTCCCGTTTTCATCAATATGCCGGATCCAGGCACCGTTGGCTGTGTTGCGATTGGTTGTGGTTTCCACCAGGGTGATCTTTCCCAGGATATCTTTTTTAATAATTTCTTTCGCCTGCTGGAATACTACATTCTGGGTGATCTGGTGACCCAACTGAAAAACCCTGTCACTGTTTTTTACAGTATTGTAAACGCCATTTAATTCAGCTTCGGTAAGGGCAATGCTTTTTTCACAATAAACATGTTTGCCGGCATTTATGGCTTCCATGGAAATCCTGGCATGGTGGTGATCCGGTGTGGCGATAATAACCGCATCTATGTCCTTGTCGGCCAGCATTTCCTGGTAGCTGAGATACCTTTTCACCGGTAAAGGCTTCGTGTTCCCTGCACCTACCCTCACCTCGTTTTGTGCTGTGGCCATTCCCATTTCAGCTCGCAGGTCAAACACCTCGCATATGCCTGTGATGGCTACCTTCAGGTCTTCCTGCATGAGCCAGTCCTGCAGGGTGTCATTCTTTTTACGGGCTTCAACTTCATTGGGATGCATGTATCCCAACCCATTGGAAAGCTGATTGGCCCGGCTCCCGAAACCGATAATCCCTACGCGCAGAATTTCCGGGTTTGAGTCTACACTTGCTTTTGGGGCAACTGGTACCTGGAGCTTTTCAAGTCCCAGCAACTTAATGACGCTGCTGTTTTTTTTGCTTGTATAATTCCTGTATTTCAGCGCTTCAAACCCAAAGATACCCAGAACAGGTATACCTGCCAGCGCTTTAAGCATTGTCCTTCGCGATGTTGAATTGTTCTGAAGGCTGTTTTCAGCCTCTGGAATTTGATTTTTATCTTTTTTCATAACCATCAGTCTCCCTGAATTAATTTTTTTTTGATCTCATCCCGTTGAAAAGTGACTCCAATCCGAAAGCCGTATGGGCCGGAAACACTGCCAGAAAAAACAAGGCAACCGCTTCTATCAGGGTCTTGTTGATAATCAAATAACTACCCTCGGAAGGCATTGCATATTCCATGCCGATCAGCGGAGGGTTATTTAAAAAATACAACAGCAGCAGAAAAGCCCCGGCAAAGGCCGCGTATCGGGTCAGAAGTCCCAGTATCAGCGCCACACCTATGGCAATTAACCCCCATGTATTGAGGAGGTCCACAGCCTTCAGCACACCGCTGTTTGAAATGATCCAGTTCGCAAAACCCGAGAGCAGCCATTTCGACTCGCTCAGGAAACCAAACGAAGACCACGCCGGGTTCAAAAGCTTTGATATGCCTTCAAACAGAATATGCCATCCGATCATCAGCCGCAATACAACAAGGGTGGATATTTGTAAGGTTGAAACAGTATTGTTTTCTTTCATTGCAGATTTTTTTTGAATATACTATATTTTTACTGAGTATAGAATGAAAAATAAGATTTCCAGGACATAGAATTTTACTTTTGAAGCTGAACCTGATATATATCCATTCCTGTCTGGTAAATGAGCAGTCCCGATGCCCTAGTCAACCCGTCCCGCCCGGAAGGTTTAATCTTGAAAAAATATTGCAATCATATCTTAATAAAGATCTTATTCTTATACAGAAACCAGCACAGGTACCATTCCAGAATGAATATGCAGATCGAGGACAGTATGGCTCCCAAAAGTGCGGGAATGTTGAGCGATCCGAATACACTCATGGCAATTGTATTGATATACCCGTTGAACCAACGGCTTCCGACGATTTCAATAAAGAGATATATAAACAGGGAATTCATACCCACCACTGTAAAAAACAGGAGGTGCTGCCTGTGGTTTTTTATATCGATCCACCAGTAGAACAGGGCAAGGCCAAGCAGGCACCAACCGCCTGAAGCCAGCACAAATGAACTGGTAGCAATCCGTTTGATGATTGGCGTTACCGTTAGGTCCATTCCGAATCCGAGGATCAGGGCAATAGCCCCGCCGGCGACAAGGTAGCCGACTTTTTGTTTCGCAGGCCTGCCGGAGAACAGCAGTTTGCCGGCCAGGGCGCCCCAGATGGTGTGACATGCCGTGGGAATACAATTGATGGCAACCCATCCACCTGAATTGATTTGGTTCATCAGGACAAGGTCCATGAAATTCCCGAAATTATGCTGGTCGGTGAACGGCTGGTCAAATGAAGGAATATTTGTAAACCGGTACAACATTTCCGTGAGCAGGAGGAGACCAAGGCTGAAGACGATCTGCCACCGTCCTGACCAGTTAAATATAAGGAAGGCTACCAGGGTTGTAAAAGCCAATTGGGTGAGTACATCCCATAGTTTGAACGACAGTCCGTCTTCTCCCACGGCATAATCCAGTACACCCCAGAAAAACAGCCACCAGGAACGTTTTAGTACCTTTATAAAGGAGGTGCGCCAGGGCACACCGGCCTGTTGTTGCTTGTGCAGTGAATAGGCAAGGGCAGTACCTGCAATGAACATGAAACCGGGCTGAATCAGGTCCCAGAATCGCAATCCGTTCCAGGGATGATGGAAAAACTGGATCATGAATTGATGAAAAAGTCCATTCCCCGGTACTTCAAAAAGCCTATCGTATAATCGGGTACTCTCAAGCACGAGGAAAACCATGATAAGTCCTCTCATGAAATCGAGGGAAAGAAGCCTTTGTCCGGGGTTTGCAGTATTTTGAATTTGATTCATATGAGATAATCAATGTTATTTTAAGTCAATCCATATCAGTATCACAACCTGACATCGGAAAAGGTTTTATTGTCACGCGATTTTTTTCAGCAAAACGTTGCCCCAATTGAAGTGCCTATCTTTTTCACATTCGCGGCTGCCTGATCATATTCTTCTTTCGTTTTGAGATGTTCGAGCATTAAGGGAACATCCTTTAGTTTGCTTAATTCGGACAGAAATATGCGGTAATCAAGTCCCCCTGTGCCCAATAGCACTTCATCCAAATGAACGGTGAGTTCGGAATGCAAGAGGATATCCTTGGCATGGCAATTTTTTATATAAGGTCCCAGTTTTGCAAAGCATTCTTTAATGAACGCACCGTTGCCATAATACCTTCGGGGTGAGTTGATCATGTTCACCGGATCAAGATGAACGGCAAATTGTTTGCGGTCAATGGCCTTTATCAGATCCAGGTATGAGTCGGGTGAGTCGGGGAAGGCCCACGGCATAGTTTCCAGGGTAAAAAAGGTACGGACTGGCTTCACCTCATCGATGATTTCGCGGGTGGTCTGCACGATCAGTTCGAAGGTTTCCTGAGACAGGTTTTCAGGATCCGGACCGTCCCATTTCTCTCCGCGTGAGCCGCTGATGTTCACGCAACAACCGGCTCCGATAAGCTCAGCAAGGGCTAGAGAATCCTTGCATTTTTTAAGGGCCGCCTTTCTTTCCTGTTCATTCCGGCTAATAGGATTACTCCACGCGCCAACTTCGGAAATGATTATATTAGAATCCCCGGCAGCTTTTTCAAAGGCCTTTACCGTAACCTCATCCGTACCGGGTTCAACAGGGCAATACGAAGCGCTATACCCGTAGCCTTTCACTTCAGCAGCCCACTCATATGGGTCCTTGTGATTACCAAACACCGGGCCTCCGAGGCGTATGCAATGGGAATCGGTACGCATGTCCGGGATCATTCCAAACGGATTTAATGTTACAAATGCAGCGGATCCGGTAAGTGAGACGCGGGTAAAACGACGGCGGGAGATTTTATTATTCATGACTATTTAATTTAAATTGTATTTCTTCAATCCTGGTCATGCGTTTTGAACCAGCCTGTTACTTATTATCATCTGCAAAAAAGCGCCCGATCTTTTTAATGATCTCCTTTTTAACTTCCAATGGGTCAATTATTCCCTCGTGCGTGTAAACAATTTCTCCTCCGGGTGCGATTAACATTGTATAAGGCAGGGCACCCGACCAGTTTTTATTCACAGCTTCGATGAGTTTATAGTTATCTTCTTCAGAATATAAAAGGTTGTTGGTAGCAGCCTCCTTGTTTTTCAAAAAATCCAGTACTTTTTCTTTTTTCTTTATCCCATCCGTGCTGATTGAAACAAATTCAAAATCACGGGCCCCATACATGCGCTGCATAGTAATAAATTCAGGAAATTCAATCACACAGGGTCCGCACCAGGTTGCCCATAAATTTACAAGCCTGTATTTTTCCGTTTTGTTGGCCACTATCTCTTTAATCCCGGTTATTCCTGTTTCCACGACATCTACCGGTTTATTACCCCATTCCTCATCCAGCTTTTTTCTCCATTCAATTTTATCAGACCATTTAAGAGAGCAACCGAAGGTTTTGGTTTTTTCAACGGGAACCGGTTTCCCTTCGAGCAAAGCCAAAATTGCGTTCCGGGAGTCGTGTTGGGTTGCCTTTTCATAGGGATTCTCCATTTCATCTATACGGCCGCAGAAACGTAACTTGCGCCCGTTATCAAATATAAAGACATGAGGGGTCGTTGTGGGACCGTACCCTTTTGCCATTTCCTGTTTGTCACCATCGTAAAGGTAAGGCATTGGGAAATTCTTGTCCCTTGCCCGTATTTTCATTTCATCAAAAGTGTCACCAAGATCACTGTACCCAATTTCTTCAAGGCAAAGGGCCCTGGGGTCATTCGATGATACCAGGACAATTTCAACCCCTTGCGCGGAAAATTCCTTATACAACTGCATGATCCTGTCTTCATAAGCCTGTGCCGTCGGACAATGATTGGCCATAAAAACGAACATCAAAATTTTCGATTCTTTAAAACTTTCAAGCGTATATGTTTTTCCATCCACACCCGGCAATGAAAAGTCCGGAGCTGATGCCCCGATTTCAAGGGTTTTTATTTCCCCGGCGTTCAGGAGGGATGAATTTCCAGTCATCACCGCGATTATGAGGGAAAGAACAAGCAGGACTTTATTTTTCATATGGATGGAGCTATTAAGTTATTACAAGGGAAAGATGAAATTCTGATTGAAATGGGTCTTTGTTTCTGACTAAAAATACAATTTATTTTAATACAATTTTAGTTATTCTCTTCTCATCATGATCATCCTGATCTGCATACATCAGGTTGGTTGCCTGCGCAGAGGGAAGTTTATTTGGCATACATCTTGAGCTATACAATCTCCACAAACATGAGATTATCATGACATACGCGGAACTCAAGACTAAATACAACCAGGTTTTTGATTTTATAGGGAAAAGCAGGGTCAAAGATGCCCTGGATACGCTTCGTTATCTATGCAATCACGGTCGAAACCTCGATTTAAGGACACGGTTGGACGATCATACCCAAACGTACCTGAATATGCTCAAATATTCATTTGAATTATCGGATGATCCGCAAAAGGAACTTGTATACAACCGGCTTGTAAAAGCCATCATAGGATTGGCGGATGATGTGAAGGAGGATATCATACGGTCAGGTAACCTGCTTCGTTACTATAAGCTCAATACAATTCCCGAAGCCCAGTCAGAACAGGTGATTACGGAAATAAACAGGATGTTGGACAACCTGTCCCTGCTCAGGGAATCAAATGAGGAAAAGGGAGAAAATGAAGCTGTCCGCAAGGCCTTTGACTCGCCTGATTACAAGGAAAAGATCAATATGCTTTTCCAGGTAATCTGGCATGCTGACAAGCTGAAAGATACCGAGATCACGATCCTCAAAAAACTAAGCCGGACCGGCACAATTGCCTGGTATGACAAATGCACCCTTGTCAGTATGCTGACCTTATCGTTAGTACGCCATTTTGACAGTAGCAAAATTGATATGCTTTTCAATTTTTATGAAAACGGGGAAATGCAGATATGGCAGAGGGCATTGGTTGGATTGGTTCTCGGACTGACATTTTTTGACAGGAGAATACAGTATTACCCGGAGATCCTTTCGCGTTTAAAGGCCCTGCAGGGAATACGACCTGCTGATAAAAGCGTTGAGATCATAACCTTTCAGTTTATAAAAGCCAGGGAGACGGAACGTATAACGCGAAAGATACAGCAGGATATACTTCCTGAGATGATCCGCATGAAATCGAGGCTGGAGGAAAAACTTGACCTTGAAAATCTGCTGTCCTCAGTCAATCCCGAAGAAAAAAACCCTGAATGGGAAACATTTTTTAAGGAATCGCCCGATGTATATAATAAGCTGGAAGAGTTTACCAACCTGCAGCTTGAAGGAGCCGATGTTTTTCTGGGGGCCTTTGCCATGCTGAAACAATTTGATTTTTTCGATGAGTTCAGAAACTGGTTCACTCCGTTTTACAAGGAAAATGAATATGTTTCCCGCACATTTAGCGATGTTGGCGATGGATTTGATGTAGGTCAGTTTGCAGAGGGCATTGAGCGCAGCACCTTTTTATGTAATTCCGATAAATATTCTTTCTGTCTGAATGTGAGGCATATGCCTGCATTTCAGAAATCCACCGTAATGGAATTGTTTAATATGGAGTTGAAGGCTATGAATGAAATGGCCCAGGATGACGACCTGATCCATACAGATGCCAGGACGCGTGTGATCATAACACAGTATTTTCACGATCTGTACCGGTTCTATAAGCTTCATCCCCTGAAGAACGAGTTCGACGATGTGTTCAATCTGCCCGTGCGTATCCATGAGGCCCGGTTCTTCAAAAATTGGATTGATGACATCAACATGCTCAGAAATATTGGGGAATTCTATTTTGAAAAAAATCATTATACGGATGCCTGCACGATCTTTATGCAGATTACAGGTAAAAATCAGAATTATGAACTGTTCGAAAAAATTGCATATTGCCATCAGCAAAACGGCAATTATGATGAAGCCCTTGAATATTACCACAGGGCTGAATTGCTTGACAGGAAAAGGGTGTGGCTTCTGACACGCATAGCCTGGTGTTACAGGAAGACCGGAAAGAATGATAAGGCTGTAGCTTATTATTATGAAGCCGAGAAACTTGAACCCGAAAATCTGCAGGTTCAGGCCTGGCTTGGCCATACGTTTATGGATATGGAAAATTATGCGGAGGCATTGAAGTATTATTTCAAGGTTGAATACCTGCAGCCGGAAAACCATAAGGTTCAACGACCCATATCCTGGTGTTCGTTCATGCTGGATAACATGGAAAATGCAAAGAAATACCTGGAAAAATCGCTTGGGAAGGAAACTACGAAAAATGACTACCTGAACCTCGGACATATTTATTGGTGTCTGCATGACAGGCAAAAGGCGATTGACAATTACGGAAAAAGCCTGCAGGCGGCTCATATGGATCATGAATGGTTTGCAAAGGCACTGATGGAGGATAGCAAATACCTGACTGTTCATGGTATTCAGCAATTTGACATTCCCCTGATGGTGGATTATATCCTGATGTCTGCTGGTTCTTAAAATGTATTTCAGGTATGTTTGGTCGTATTTCATCCTTAAAATACCTCCATTTGCCGATTTTCATGTGCAGGTACCTGTTACAGAGATTACCTTTGAATAAATATAAACAGACCGGCAATGAATATCACCATCCTTAATGGCAATCCCGAAAGGCGAAATCAGGAGTTTGACAGGTATCTCGATTTATACAGGGTGAAAATGCATAATACCGGGCATTATGTCAGGTCATTCATGCTGAGGGATATGAGAATTGCGGATCTGCGGTCGCAGAATATGCTAAATCCTTCAGATAATCAAGAGGTTGCAGATGATTTCCGCTATATTCTCAACAGCCTTGATGAAACTGATCTTCTGATTATAGCCAGTCCGCTTGAGCAAGGTTTCCTGACAGTCATCACCAAAATGATGCTTGACAGGTTAACAAAAGTATGGATATCAGGAAAGTCCGGAATATCCAGGTTGCCGCTTATGGGTATGATCATGCAGAAGGAAGCGGATACGGATAAACAGGACCTGTTGTTAAACAGGCTATCAGGGGAGAGAATCGCTGCCAATATGCATACAGTGCTTGATTTCTGTATCACTACAGACACAGGGGTTTCGGATGCTGTTTGTAAAACTTTCCAGAGCATTGACTACAATTTGTATATCGAAAAGACGTATACCGATCTGATTTCAGGATCTGCCTATTCTGGTTAACTGAACCGGAAGCAACCCGATTCAGCGATAACTTTCACGTGTTTATCTATTTTATTTGGAAGGCTACGGATTATAGTTAATTTTGAGGGTATAGTTTAGAAAACCCCCGGATCATTAACAGTAATTCCATTATTCGTCCTTTACATGCTAAATAAAATAGTGCAGGTATTTCAAATCTTCCTGCTGATCATGCTTTTTACCTGCAGAGTCTATTCACAGGATCGATCTGCAGTATTGCTTTCCGGAAAGTTCAATAAGATTCCCCTGATTTCCTTCTTCAATAAAATTGAGGCCGATTACCCGGTAAAATTTTACTATAAACCGGATTGGTTTAAATATGATTCAATAACGGTTACTTTTTCAAATAAACCCCTCAGGGATGCCATTAACCTTGTAATGTACGGAAAGCGGTATACCTTCAGGATCATCCAGGGAAATCACATTGTATTCCTTCCCAATGACCAGGTTTCGGTACTTATGGGGAATATGCATAATTACAGTGACAACCCTGCACAGGATGAATCCTTTACCCTCGTCGGGAAAACTGAAGAATCGGGTAAGCTGAAGATGGCCACGGTAACCGGAAAAGTCTCCGATGGAAAAACCGGGGAACCGGTAATTGGCGCCGTAATCCAGGTGAATAATCTGCCACAGGGCGTGGTTACGAATGTGCAGGGCAACTTTAAACTGGCTCTGCCCCCGGGCTTATACACTGTAAATGTTTCAAGCGTGGGGTATGAAAAAGCACTTTACAATCTTAAAATTGTAAGCCATGGTGAGATGAATTTTGAATTATTCGACAAATCCATTGCCCTTGATGACATTATAATATATGGCCAGCGTGTGGACCGGAATGTAAGCAGCCACCAGATGAGCCTTGTTGAACTTGATTCAAAGTCGATCAGGCAACTTCCTTCTGTTGCGGGAGGCAGGGATATATTAAAAGGGCTGACCACCATGCCGGGTGTGAAATCAATCGGTGAATTCAGTTCTGGCATTAATGTGAGGGGTGGGGGTGAAGACCAGAATCTTTATCTGATTAACGGAACCCCTTTGTTTAATACATCCCATGTATTTGGCCTTTTTTCCGTAATCAATCCTGATGCGGTTGAAAAGCTCTCCCTTTACAAGGGTCATATTCCGGCTGCCTTTGGCGAACGGGTTTCATCGGTGGTTGATATTCGCACTACAGAAACGGCACCTTCCCGGACACGCATCAAGGGCGGCATAGGAACCTATGACAGCCGCCTGATGGCAGATATTCCGATATACAGGGACAAAATATTTCTTGATATTGGTGGCAGGACAAGTTATTCCGACTGGATACTGAAGACAACAAATGATATTAACCTTCGAAACAGCCTGGCATCATTTTACGATTTGAACGGAACCCTGCATGTGAACCTGGGCAAAAGCCGTATTTCGCTTTCGGGATATGGAAGCAATGATGTTTTCCAATTCGCGTCAGAGGTTAAGTATCATTACGGCAGTTTGCTCGGTTCACTGAACTGGAACTATATGTTCAATTCCAACCTGGCCTCCTATCTTACGCTTTCATATAGTCATTATGATGTTGAAAAGGATGATATCAGTGATAAGGTGATGCAAAGCCGTTTTGAATCCGAAATAGACTATTACGGATTGAAATACCGCATGAAATATAGCGGAATCCGAGGGCATACAATGGATGCAGGCTTCAGCCTGATAAAATATGACATACAGCCCGGCAAGATCGGTCCGCTCAATGAAGTATCGTTTGTGAATGAAGCAGCAAACCAGGCAGAGCAGGCATATGAAGGTGCATTCTTTGTTAATGATGAATATGTTATAAACGATTTCCTTATTGTGAACGCAGGCCTTCGTTTTTCGGGATATTTGAAAACAGGTCCTGCAAGTATTGCCCGTTATTCCCCCGGCATGGCCCTGGATACTTCTTCAATTACCGGGTATGACCAGTATGACGTCAATGAGCCGGTGCAGGCCTATTTTGGGTTTGAGCCGCGACTTTCTGCCCGGTTACATGTAAGCGAGCATAGTTCCGTTAAGATAAGCTACAACCGGAATATCCAGTATCTTTCACTGATTTCATATTCGGCCGTCAGCACTCCTGCCGATATCTGGAAACTTGCCGATCCCTATGTGAAACCACTGACCGCGGATCAGGTCGCAGTAGGCTATTATCATAATTTTTTAAACAACAGCATCGAAACATCTGTGGAAGTCTATTACAAAAGGCTTCGTCATGTGATCGAATATAAAGACGGGGCGTACCTTGAAATGAATCCAAACCTTGAAAGCGTTCTGCTGGATGCCTCGGGTAAAAATTACGGGGTTGAGTTCCTGTTAAAGAAAAACAGCGGAAAACTGGACGGATGGATAAGCTATACGTATTCACGATCATTACGGAAAACGGATGGAGTTTACAATGGTGAGGCGATCAACAACAATACCTATTTTCCGTCTTCTTATGACCGGCCAAATGATTTCAACACCGTGGTGAATTTTCATGCGAATAAGCGGCTGCAGTTCTCGGCGAATTTTACCTACTGTACCGGAAGACCTATTACACTACCGGAGTTTAAGTATCTCGAAGGAAATGAGGTAGTTGTGTTTTTTTCAGATAAGAATGCCTACCGCATTCCGCCATATCACCGGCTTGATCTCACCATTACGCTGGATGAAAGCCTCAGGATCAGGAAAAAGTGGAAAGGTAGCTGGAGCTTTTCTTTGCTGAATGTATACGGAAGAAGAAATGCCTATACCGTATTTTATAAAAAGGAAGAACCAAGTCATGCCAATGATTACAACCGGTATAGTCTGTATAAGTTATACCTGATCGGCCAGCCTGTACCAACACTTTCTTATTCCTTTATTTTCTAAAAATGCGATGATGGGTAAGAAATCCAATACAATATTCATTTTTCCGCTAGTGGCGCTGGTTTTGTTTTCATGCAGGGAGGTATATTATCCCGATGAGCTGAACTCGGGCAAGGCAATTCCGATAATCCACGGGCAGATCGCCGAGGACGAATCCCCTGAAGTGGTTATTTCAAGGGCAATGGATTATGAAAGCTCAACGCCCGACTATATAAGCGGAGCTGAGGTAATCGTATCTGACAACAGGGGGAATTCGGTTACCCTTACGGAAATTACTCCAGGTCACTATGTGGACGCCGTAAGAGAGATTTTCGGCATCATTGGCACTGAATATAAGTTACTTGTAAAAATGGAGGAAGGGGAGGAATATGCCTCTTCGATAGTAACCATGCCCGGAAGACCTATAATGGATAGCCTGTATGCTGAACCGGGTACCAAAAAATCAACCGGTTACAATCAGTATGGTAACCCGTATTCTGTTACTCATGAAGGGCTGCATATATCATCCAGCCTGGGTGCAAATGGCGATTCTACCCTGTTTTACAGGTTTAATACAACGGTTTTGAAAGAATCTACCTGCATAAAAGATCCGGGAACGGTAAGTGCCACGCCCATGTTTATCTGGGAGAGGTATACCCTGGATTACATTTATTCGGTTGATTACACAGTAAAAGATGGCAGCAGGCAGGTTCGACCCGAACATCCGATCGGTTTTCTCCGTTATTTTTATGATCCGACACAGGCAACACCCAAGTATTCTGCTCCGGTAATCACCGGATGGGTAATTACCTTTAAAGTATATGCTATTTCATCGGATGTGTACTATTATTACCAATCAGTGGGAGCCCAGCTGAACTCAGGAGATCAGATGTTTGCCCCCGTACCGTCGCAGGTTAAAAGCAATATGCGTTGTACTACCAATCCGGAACAAGCGGTTATCGGGTTATTTGAGGCAACTTCAAGCAGCACATATTATAAAGCATTTCGTTGGATTGACCTGGATTCCTATGAATATGTCAACCTCGGGTCATTTCCTGCCGATATTCAGAATGGAACGAAACTTTATTTCCCACCCAGTTTCTGGGTTAGTTTTTAAGTAAGATAATGAGCCACACCGAAACATCCAGATTAATGAAATCCCGGGCTTGCAGAAAAAAACTTATTTTCCTGTTCCTTGTCCTGTACTTTCCGGGTATGACGGGCCGGTCATTTAATTTGAACGGACAACCCACCGGCAGCGGGGACGAGAAAGTGCTTGTACACCTTAGCAAACCGTTTTATGTTGCAGGGGAGATGCTGAAATACAGGGTTTATACATTTAATAATACAACCCACGAACGGGTGCTCTCAAGCAGGATACTTTATTTTGTACTTGCAGATTATAAGGGAAATGCAGCCCTTCAGTGGAGGATCAACCTGCGAAAAGAAAATATTGTGGGATCATACAAATTGCCGGCGGAATTGCCAGGAGGTGTATATACGCTGACAGCATATACAAGCCGGATGAGAAACTATCGTGACGGGAACCTTAATTCGCAGAATATCATCCTATCCAACCTGGCGCAGGAATTTCCGGATACATTGTATATACCTGTACTGGCGGGTAAACAAGCGTTCGGCCGGTTTTTCAGGGAAGCAGGACAGGATCTCACTGTGGAAACCGGCAGTGCTTACAATGCTGGAGACATGGCGGAAGCAATCATCAGCATGAATAAAGGATCGGCAGGCGATACAGCCAGCCTGTCTGTTTCAGTATTCCTGTCCCCCCCGGTATCAAATGCGGTTATGAATGACAGCCTGTTACAGCTCAAAAGGAACAATACCGGCAATGAGGATTCTGCTAGCGCGGTTACAGGTCAGGTATATCCTGAGGAGAATAAAAGCTTTATGCTTTCAGGTACCGTTAAAAGCAGAATCAGCAATGCCCCTGTTTCTGATGGCAGGATTATACTGGCAGTGGCTGATAGCCTGTTTCCTCATATCAGGTATTCCCGGACAGATTCTACCGGAAAATTTGTCTTTTTTCTTGACAGGTGGTTTGACAACAGGGAACTCATCCTTCAAAACGGTGGGGCCGCCGTTGAAGGAGGAATTGTGTGGGATATTGATAGAAAAAAACCCAGTATCCCGGGCAGGCCATATGTTCCCTATGCTGTGCAAAAGAGTGAAATCAACTCTTTTACAATGCTGAATGAAAGCAGGCTGATTGAATCCGTATATGGAAACCCCGATCCTGCCATGCAGGCCGGGGTCCTTCCGCCGGGGACCAACTATTTCGGCCCGCCCGATATGCTGGTTAAACCTGCTGATTATTCCGATCTGGTGAACTTAAAGGAAATAACCGAAAATATACTGCCCGGTGTGCGGTTTGTGGGAAAGAGCAATACATATGCTTTACAGATATTCAATGTGAAAACCGGTCAATGGCCCGAGTCTGATATGATCCTCCTGAACGGTGTGCCTTTTTATGACATGAATTTCATAGCTACCCTGGGAACCAAGGATATCAGCCGCATTGAAGTAATATCCCGGAATTACCTCCTGGGGGACCTCACGCTTGAAGGACTTGTCTCAATATACACCCATAATCATAAAATACCTGAATCCTATCTGAAAAACAGGAGTTATATTTTTCAGAATACTGTAGCCCCTTCAGATAAACCTGCCGGGCATATTGTTCAAGGCGGCAGCAGCGCAGCTGTTTCACATGATCCCGACTTCCGGACGATTTTATTATGGGATCCGGACAGGGAAATTACAGGCAGTCAGAAGCTGGTGATCCGGTTTCCTGTTTCTTTGCTCACCGGAACTTATGACATTGTAGTAAACGGAATTACTCATAAGGGCACTGTAGTAAGTGGCAAAACTTCATTCGAAGTAAAATAACCGAGAGTCATATGAAGAACCTGTTATTATTCTTTTTCTTAATCCCGGCGGGTATTCCGGTGTATTCACAGGCACCGGCATCCGAACTGTATGATAGCACACTTCGCGTAGGGCTGATGGGATTCGAATACCGAAACAGCGCCGAACGATATAAGGGGAATCAGTATTTTAATTCCTGGACTAAAGGAGATGTAAATCTTGAAAATGGCGATGTGATCTCAAATATCTTTCTCAGGTATGACCAGTTCATGGATGAAGTGCTGTGGTTAAGGGATACCGACTTTAAAACCGGTGTTCTGCCGAGGGGTGACGTCCGGAGCTTTGTTCTTTATAATCAACAGAAGGAAATCCTTGCCGAGTTTGTCCGGCGCGGGGTAAAACTGCCCTATAAGTCTGATTCTTCCGAAACCTTTCTCCAGGTTCTTGTAAAGGGCCGACTTGAATTATTTGCCTACAGAAAGGTTAAACAATCTGCCAATGATTACAGATTGATTGAGGACACACGTTATCTGTTATTCACCAATGGTAAATCATATTTTGTTGATGCCGGAAAAAGACAGTTGGGAAAGGTTCCGGAAATTGACGAGACAAAGATGAAAGCAATATTTAAATCCAACCATTTCAAACCCGATGGAACCGAAAACAGCCTGATACGGTTTATAGATCTCTACAATAAAGGCAATTAGATCAGTTCAGGTTGCTTTTTGTTGCATTTTTGCATGGGATGGCGTAGATTTATACTATCACAAACATCATGCATATGAAAGCACACACATCCTGTCTGCTTTGTTTTATCCCGCCCCATATGCTGGAAAGTATCATGGAATCAGGATCAGCCCATCAGCGTCAAAGAGCGTTGCAGGCGCTTATCCTGTCAGGACAAATGCGAGGACGGAGGCAGGCACTCAGGCGGATAAAATTCCCATTTCCGCATGCTTTGCAGGCCGGAAAAGAAAGGTATGTATATAGCAGTGGATTCGGATCGGATCTTCCGGGAATACTGAAGCGCGGGGAAGGTGGTCCCCCGTCCGGTGATGCTGCAACCGATGAGGCATACGATGGGGCAGGTTTCACGTTTGACCTGTTTTTAGAGGAATATGGACGGAATTCGATCGATGGGGACGGAATGCACCTCGTGTCCACGGTGCATTATCAGCAGGGATATGATAATGCCTTCTGGAATGGAGAACAGATGGTGTATGGAGACGGAGATGAGGACCTTCCTGTTGATGAGCGGTTATTCAACCGTTTTACCGCGGCGATTGATGTAATCGGCCATGAATTGACACATGGGGTAACGCAGTTTGAGGCAAAGCTCATTTACTATGAACAATCCGGTGCACTGAATGAGTCTTTTTCAGATGTATTCGGAAGCCTGGTAAAACAGAGAATACGGGCTCAAACGGCTGATGACGCGGATTGGCTTATCGGAGAAGGGTTATTTACCTCCAATGTTTCCGGTAAAGCAATACGCTCCATGAAGGATCCCGGAAGCGCGTATGACGATCCTGTACTGGGCAAAGACCCCCAGCCCGGGCACATGAAAAAGTATGTAAAAACTACTGCCGATAACGGGGGAGTTCATATCAATTCAGGAATACCAAACCGGGCATTCTATCTTACAGCCGTGGAAATTGGGGGATATGCCTGGGAAAAGGCCGGGAGAATCTGGTATGTTACCCTTCGGGATAAACTAAAACCTGATTCCGATTTCAGGGATGCAGCCAGGATGACCTTTGCGGTGGCCGGTAAGCTCTATGGGAAGAACAGTCCGGAGCAGAAAGCCGTGAGAAACGGTTGGAAAGGGGTCGGAATTAATGTAGCTGATGCTTCTGCAAAAACCAGGAAATAATAATCAATTCAGGAGAAAATCATGTAGCGACGGGTTTAAAACCCGTCGCTACACTATTTCAACCATGAAAAATACAATCACCATATATTTTGAGCAATCCGGCGGATTCATGGGGATGACAATCAGCCTTGTGCTGAAGGAGGAAATGTTAAGTAAGGATGAATCTGAACATGTTCACATCCTGATCGAACAGGCGGATTTTTTTGAACTTCAAACAGATACTGCGGGCCAGGGAATGCCTGATCAGCTGTTGTACAGAATATCAGTTGAAACATCCAAACAGAAGCATACAATTTCAATTTATGAGCAGCAGGTAACTGCAGAACTGAAGCCGCTGATTAAGTTTTTGTCGCGGAAAGCGAGAACAGTGAAGAAGAGGTGAGAGGGGAGTAGGGAGTAGGGAGTAAAAAAATCGAACAAGTGCCGGAGCACTTGTTCGATGGTAATTAAAAGAAAACCTGTTTTTAATTTTAGTTACACCAAAAGTTTGGTCGTAAGGTTCTTTATACTGGTTGAAATGGAATCAAACGGCTTGCCATCCTTGGTACTATCCTGTTCTACAAAGAAATATTTCATACCTGCAATATCCTTTGCCGCCAGAATTTCCTTAAAATTAATCAAACCTGCACCTACAGGGGCGAAGTCAGTGGTTTTAACCTGGTAGAACGGAGCTTCATTGGTAAACATATCCTTCATGTGGAACAGTTGGAAACGGCCGGGATATTTCTTGAATAAGTCAACGGGATTATGTCCTGCCTTGGTTGTCCAGAAAATATCAATCTCCATGGTGACGAGATCCTTGTCGAGTTCAGGCAAAAAGATATCAAAATAAGGTACCTTGCCCTCTACTGTATCGAATTCGAAATTATGGTTATGGTATCCAAACTGGATGCCGTTTTGTTTCATGATCTTTCCGACCTTATTCCATTCGGCGACCATTTTTTTGTAGCTGTCCACCGTGGTTCTGGCTTCTTCAACAACCCAGGGCTGAACACAATATTTCACACCCAGTTTGGCATGATCTTCTGCCATTTTTTTGGCATTGTCGAGTGTGATACCTGCTGCTTCAACCTGTGTATGGCTGCTGATAATTTCCATGCCCAGGTCATTTACCATTTTTTTGAATTCCTTGGGAGCAAAACCATAAAATTTACCATCCGCATATTTAGCCAGTTCAAGGTTTTTGTATCCCAGGTCGGAGACTCTTTTCAATGATCCGGCAACGTCTTTATCCATATCATCACGTATGGTATACAATTGCAAACCTACACCAAAACGCTTGAGGTCATCAAGCATGGCGGAATGAGCTGCACTGGAAGATTGTCCGGATAACCTGTTCAGAGCAAATGCCCCCAATGCGCCGGCAGCAGTAACACGTAAAAAATCCCTTCTTGAATGTGCTGTTTTCATGACAGAATATTTGAGTTAATAGTTTGGAATCGAATGAAAGATAAAATTAGTCTAAATTCAGGAATAATATCCCGTCAGGGATAATCTGTCGGTAGAAAAAAAATCCAAGCGCCGAGACGGTGTCCCCCGCTGGCGGGGGCAGGGGGTGGATGTGATTCCCGTTCTACCGATAGTCAATCCCTAGCGGGATTTTTCATTTCACAACCTTTGAAATTACAGTGTGATTCTTTCTGTCTGTGAGAGCAACCACATACATCCCCGCCGGAAAACTGTCAAAATTAACTGATAGTATATTCCCCGTGAAGGATTTCGGCTGGTTGCTGTACAACACCCGGCCCGAAAGGTCTGAGACTGTCACCAAGCGTGTACCGTCCGGACAATTAATATGCAGAATATCCTTTACCGGAACCGGGTATACAACCAGATTATCAGCTGGTATGCCGGTTACCGAAGTAGGAATGTGTTCAAGGATACTGATATTACCCAGGTTGAATCCACCC